>CAZMFB010000012.1:0-43270 GCA_964565475.1 uncultured Opitutaceae bacterium
CCTCCGCCGTGCGCCCCTCCCTCCCCCTGCGCTGGAACTGGCTGCTGCCCGCCGCGGCCCTGCTGGCGCTGTTTCATTATTCGCCGCCGGCGCTGACTCTCGACCGCTCCTTCCTCGACGCCGCCAGCCGGCACCCGCTGCGCGCCCCGGCGCCCCCGCCACCCTCGGCGCTGGTGCTGGTGGACGAGCAGACCCTCGCCGTGCTCGGACGCGAGCCCTACGCGATGCGCTGGCCGTTCCCGCGCGCGGCCTTCGCCGCCCTGATCGCCGCACTCGAGCGCGCCGGCGCGGCGCGCATCGTGATGGATTTCACGTTTTTCGAGCAGGCGGAATCCGCCGAACAGGACCTGCTGCTCGCCGCCACGGCGGCGGCGGTTCGTCCCGCCGTGCTCGGGCGCACCGAAAAACAGGGGCCGGTCTTCTGGGATGAGGGTTATCGGCGCGCCCATCCGGACTTCTTCACCGAATCCCGCACCGGCGGGGTCGACTTTCTCCCCGACACGGACGGCGTGGCCCGGCGCTATGCGGTGCCGGGCTCGCTCGCCGAGGCCGCCACCGGCCGGCCGGCAACCACCCCGGGCGGCCTCTTGCGCTGGCATGGCGGCCTGAGGCAGATCGAAGCCGGCGGGGTGCCGGTCCTGCCGGCGGGCCATTTCATCATCGCGGGCCTGCCCCTCGTGGACCGCCTCAGCCAGGCGGCGCCGGATTTTTCGCCGGAGGGGTTCGCCGCCGCGCTCGCGGCCGAGCCGCGCCTCACCGGCGGCGCCTTCGACCTCGTGCGCGGGCGCACGGTATTCGTGGGCGTGAACGCCAGCGGCACCTTCGACGTGAAACCGCTGCCGGTCGGGAAACTCGAGCCGGGCGTGCTCCTGCACTGGACCGCGTGGGCCAACCTCTCGGGCGCGGGGTTCATCGCGCCCCTACCGCGCTGGAGCGCGCTGGTGCTCGCCGGGATCGTGGCTGTCGCGTTGCTCGGTCTGTCCCGGCGCCGCACCGGGCTGGCCGTCCCGGCGTGGAGCGCGGCGGGAATCGCCGGGCTGATCCTGGCCGTGTCCTACGGCGGGCTGTCGCTCGGTTGGTTCCTGCCGCCGGCCACGCCGGTCGCGGCCGTCGGGCTGGCACTGCTCGGCGTGGTGGCGGAAAGCTACTGGGCTGAGCAGCGACGCAAGCGCGAGATCCAGGCGATGTTCGGCGCCTATGTGGACCCCGCCGTCGTGGCCGGGCTCGTCCGCGACCCCGCCGCGCTGCGGCTCGGCGGCGAGCGCCGCGAGGCCACGGTGTTCTTCTCGGACCTCGTCGGCTTCACCGACATGTCGGAAAACCTGCGTGACGAACCCGAGCGCATGGTCGAGATCGTCAACGCCTACCTCGACGCCACCAGCGAATGCCTCCACCGCCACGGCGCCTATGTGGACAAATACATCGGTGACGCCGTGATGGCGGTCTTCGGCGTGCCGCAGGCGCTGCCCGACCACGCCCTGGCGGCCTGCCGCGCGGCGCTCGAGGCGCAGCGCGAACTGGTCTCGATCAACACCCGTTACTCCGCCGCGGCCGGCGTGCACCTCGCCATGCGGATCGGCCTCAACACCGGCGAGATGATCGTCGGCAACCTCGGCTCCGCCCGGAAGAAGAACTACACCGTCATGGGCGACGCCGTGAACCTCGCCTCGCGCCTGGAGGGTGCGAACAAGGAGTTCGGCACCTCGATCCTGCTGGGCGAAGCCACGGCCCGGCTCGTCGCGGACCACCTGGCCACCCGTCCGCTCACCCGCCTGCGCGTCAAGGGCAAGCAGGTCGCCGTGGAGGTGCATGAGCTGGTGGGCGAACCGGGCACGCTGACCCCCGCGCAGCGCGATTTCCTCGCGGCCTACCGCGAGGGCCACGCGCACTTCGCCGCGCGGCGCTTTGCCGAGGCGGAGGCGTGCTTCCGGCGCGCAGCCGCCCTCCGGCCCGACGACGCCCCCACTCTGGAGCTGCAATCCCAGGCCGCATCGTATCAACTCCGTCCGCCGGGTGCGGATTGGGAGCCGATCCTCACCCTCAAAACCAAATGAACCTTTCCCCCGTGTCCGCCCGCCTGCTTCCCTGGCTGGCCGCGCTCATCCTCGCGGTCGCCGCCGAGGCCGCCTTCACCGCCGGCGGCTCCGCCTACACGAAGCGCGTCGAGACCAAACTCCTTAGCGAGCCGCGCGCCCTCGCCGCGGCCGCCGGCAAGCTCGGCTACGGCCGCAAGGTCAAGGTCGAGGAGGTGCGCGGCGCCTGGTTGCGCGTGAGCGAGGGCGCCGCCGCCGGCTGGGTCTTCGCGGGCAACCTGTCCGAGACCAAAATCGAGGAGGGCAAGGGCGCCGACAGCCTCGGCCTCGCCGCCAGCGAGACGACCGCGGCGGCGGCGGCCCGTCCCCTCACCCCCGCCGCCGAGGAATACGCCGCGCGGCGCGACCTCGGGTCCGCCTCCGAGGACCTCAAGTGGCTGCTCGAATTCGAAAAGGGCGTCACCCCCGAGCAGATCGAGCACTACCTGCAGGAAAACAAGAAGGGGCCCCACCAATGAACCGCGCCCTGCTTTTGCTCATGGCCGTGATGGTTGTCCCGGGCCTGCACGCACAATTCGACCTCGGCAAGATGACCAAGGCCCTCGACAAGGCCAAGTCGCTCGCCGGCGACGCCGGCAAGGTCGCCAAGGGTGTCGCCGGCATCGGCCCCAAGGAGGAGGCCGTGATCGGCGACTCCGTCGCCCTCGAGATCATCTCCCGCCACGGCGGCCTCGACCGGGACGAGGACGCGACCCGCCGCATGAACCTCGTCGGGCGCGCCCTCGCCTCGTTCTCGGCCCGGCCCGAGCGCGATTGGCGCTTTGGCGTGCTGGCCTCGCCCCACGTCAACGCCTTCTCCGCGCCCGACGGCTACGTCTTCATCACGCGCGGCCTCTACGATCTCTGCGGGGATGACGACCGGCTCGCCGCCGTGCTGGGCCACGAGATCGCGCACGTCACCGGGCGGCACGCCCTGCGCATCATCGAACGCGGCGAGTTCCTCGGCGCGGTCGGCGCGCAGGTCGTGCAGCGCAGCGGCGACGCGCGCGAGTTGGAGGCGCAGCTCCAGCAGTTCGACCTCGGCGTGACAAAGATTGTCGAGACGCTCCTGGAGAAGGGCTTCGACCCGCAGACCGAATACAACGCCGACCAGGAGGGCCACCGCCTGGCCGTGCTCTGCGGCTACGCACCCACGGGACTGCGGGCGGTGCTCACCGCCCTGCAGGCGCGCGGCGAGGACCGCGGGACCATGTTCTCGACCCACCCCGCGATCAAGGACCGCCTCAAGCGGTTGCCGGCCCCCAAGTCTCCCTAAGCCGGCCGCAACGGATTGCCCGTGGACCGGAACTCGCCGGGGGTGTTCGCGGTCTGGCTTTTGCACCCCACCCGCCTATGGTCCCCGCCATGAACCCCCCGCGCCTGCTCGTCCCCGGCCTGCTCTGCGTGCTCCTGGCCGGTTGCGTCACCACGTCGTCCGGCCCCGACACCTCCGCCGGCTCGATCATGAAGCGCATCGACGCCAACCGCACGGCGTTCGACTCGTGGCCCATCCAAGTGCAGAACGCCATCTTCGACGGCAAGGCCATCAAGGGCATGAACGCCGAGCAGGTGCGCATGGCGCTGGGTGAGCCGCTCGAGGTGCTGGCGCGCGGGCAGGACGAGGTCTGGGTCTACAAGCGCGGCGAGGAGGCCGACTCGGGTTCCGGCGGCGGCCTTCTGCGCGGCACCACCGTCGGCATGTCATCCGGCGGCGGGGTCTACATCGGCGGCTCGCGGAGCACGCCCTCCGTGCCGGTCGGCACCCCGGCGCCGGCGGGCGCCTTGGTGGACGACGAGGTGGTGTTCCGCCGCGGCATCGTCATCCGCGCGCCGGGACAAAAATAGACCCGCTCACGTTTCCGGGCGGTCGCGCCGGGTCCCGGGGTTGAGCGCATCGGTGACCTTGGTGAGCGCGCGGGCGACGGCGCGCGCCTCGGATTCGTCGAGGTGCGCCGCGTAATGGCGGGCGATGCCCGCGCCGTAGACCTGCCAGATCTTGCGCAGGGTCTCGACGCCGCGCTCGGTCAGTTCGATGTGCTGCACGCGGCCGTCCTCGGGACAGGCGCGGCGGACGATGAGTTTTTCCCGGGCCAGCTTGTCCACGAGCCGGGTCAGGCCGCTCTTGCTGAGCAGGGCGTGGCGGGCCAGCTCGCTCATGCGCAGGCGGCGGCCGGGGGCCAGATACAGCTCATAGAGGGCGTCATACCACCCGAGCGAGGGCAGCCGGGCGGCCTGGAGATCGGCCTCGACGGCGTTGCAGACGCGCCAGAACGACACGTAGTGGCGGCGCCAGGCCTCGAGGTGGGCGGCGGGCAGGTTCGGCTTCATGCAAACAATTTCACTTTTTTTGTTGCATATGCAACTTATATCTGAAGATTTGGTTGTCTATGCAACTATCCAACCTCTTCTCCTCCCTCGTCGCCACCGGCGACTCGCTGGCGCCGCTCTTCCTGCGGCTTTCCCTCGGCTTCATGATCCTGCCCCACGGCCTGCAGAAGACCTTCGGCTGGTTCGGCGGCTACGGTTTCAACGGCACCATGGGCTACCTGACGAACACCGTGGGCGCCCCGTGGATCTTCGCCCTGCTGGCCATCCTCGCCGAATCCGTGGGCGGGCTCATGCTCATCACCGGGGTGGGCACGCGCCTCGCCGCCCTCGGGGTGGGGTCCGTCATGGTGGTGGCCGCGATGACCCACTGGTCCAACGGCTTCTTCATGAACTGGTCCGGCGTCCAGAAGGGCGAGGGCATCGAGTTCCACCTGCTGGCCGTCGGCATCGCCGTGGCGCTGCTCATCATGGGTGGCGGCAAGTTCTCGGTGGACTCGCTCTTCCGCCGCTGAACCGCTCACAGGGGCCCCGTCCGCTTGGCGGCGGGGCTTCCCCTGTGCTATCCTGCGGGCATGAGAACGGCCGTCTTGGTCCTGTCCGGTCTGCTCCCGCTGGCGGCGAATGCGGATTCGCCAAAACCAGCCGTTGGGGATAAGTTTGCGCCCATGCGCGAGGCCATGGTCAGCGGGCAGATCGAGGCGCGCGGGGTGAAGGACGCCGCGGTGCTCCGGGCCTTGCGCACCGTGCCGCGACACGAGTTCGTGCCGGCAGAATTCCGGCGGCGGGCCTACGGTGACCACCCGTTGCCCATCGGCGAGGACCAGACCATCTCGCAGCCCTACATCGTCGCGCTCATGACCGAGCTCGCCGGGGTGAAGCGCGGCTCGCGCGTGCTCGAGATCGGCACCGGCTCGGGCTATCAGGCCGCCGTGCTGGCCGAGCTGGGCGCGGAAGTCTGGACCATTGAGATCATCGAGCCGCTCGGCCGGCGCGCGGCGGTCGACCTCAAGCGCACCGGCTACGACAAGGTGCAGTGCCGCATCGGCGACGGCTACGCCGGCTGGCCCGAGGCCGCGCCGTTCGACGCCGTCATCATCACGGCTGCGCCGCCCAAGGTGCCCCAGCCGCTGCTCGACCAGCTCAAGCCCGGCGGGCGGCTGGTCGTGCCCGAGGGCAAGCACGACCAGGAACTCGTCGTCTACCGCAAGGATGAGGCCGGCCGCGTGCGGCGCGAGTTCGCCGAGCACGTGCGCTTCGTGCCGATGACCGGCCGGGCGCAGGAGAAGCGCCCGTAGGGAGAACGAAACGCAAGGCGATTTTGTAACCTAATAGGTTACAAAACCGCGTGGGCCTGCGGCACAGTTATGCCCGGCAGTTCTATTAATCGCCCCATGCCGCGGGCAAAATTTGCTACTGGCGGACCGCGGGCGGACCGTTCGCGGTTGCCTTGGGCGGGGCGGCCGGGTCCACTGGCCGACCGCAATTTGCCATGAAGATTTTGGTCCCGCTCAAGCGCGTCCCCGACTCCGACACGAAGATCCGCGTGAAGGCCGACGGCTCGGGCATCGAGACCGACGGGGTGAAGTTTTCCGTCAACCCCTTCGATTCCATCGCGCTCGAGGAGGCCCTGCGCCTGAAGGAAAAGGGCGCCGCCACCGAGATCGCCGTCGTCACCATCGGCGGCGACGAATGCGCCGAGCAGCTCCGCACCGGCCTCGCCATGGGCGCCGACCGGGCCCTCCTCGTGAAGGGCGCGGGCGAGCTCGACTCGCTCGCCGTGGCCAAGGTGCTCGCGGCGGTCGTGAAGAAGGAGGCCCCCGGCCTCGTGCTCATGGGCAAGCAGGCCATCGACGATGATTCCAACCAGGCCGGCCAGATGCTCGCCGCGCTGCTCGGGCAGCCGCAGGCCACCTTCGTGTCCAAGCTGGAGCTGATCGAGGGCGGCCGGCGCGCGCAATGCAGCCGCGAGACCGACGCTGGCATCGAGACCGTGAAGGTTGGCCTGCCCGCCGTCCTCACGGCCGACCTCCGCCTCAACGAGCCGCGCTACGTCTCGCTGCCCGGCATCATGAAGGCCAAGAAAAAGCCTCTCGAGGAGCTGACCCTCGACGCGCTCGGCGTGCAGGCTGGGTCGCGCACGAAGGTGCTGAAGCTCGAGCCGCCCGCCAAGCGCAAGGCGGGCGTCCGCGTGAAGACCGTGGACGAGCTGCTCGAAAAGCTGCGCACCGAGGCCAAGGTCCTCTGAGGGCATCACCATGGGCAAGATCCTCCTCCTCGCCGAACTCGACAACGGGGCCCTCAAGCAGGCCACGCTCTCCGCCGCCGGCTTCGCCCGGAAGGCCGGCGCACCCTTCGAGGTGCTCGTGCTGGGCGCGAACGTCGGCGCGGCCGCGCAGGCGCTCACGCGGTGCGGCGCCGCCGCCGTGCTCACGGCCGATTCCCCCGCCCTCGCCCAGCCGGTGGCCGACCGCTACGCCAGGGTCGTCGCCGACGTGGCGAAGGCCCGCGGCGCCGCGCTCGTGGTCGGCGTGGCCTCGACCTTCACGAAGGACGTGCTGCCGCGCGCGGCCGCCTTGCTCGACGCCGGCATGCTCAGCGACGTGATCGACGTGCGCGCCGAGGGCGGTGACTACGTGTTCCGCCGCGTGCAGTTCGCCGGCAACGTCATCGCCACCGTGCAGCTCGGCGGCGCCGTGCGCTGCCTGACGGTGCGCAGCGCGGCCTTCGCCGCGCCGGAGCCTTCCGCCGCGGCCTCGCCCGTGGAAAACGTCGCGGTGGACGCCGCGGCGCTGCCCAACGGCATCGAGTTCGTCTCGCGCGAGACCAAGGCCTCCGGCCGGCCCGACGCCACCGAGGCGCGCATCATCGTGTCCGGCGGCCGGGCGCTGAAGAATTCCGAGGACTTTGAGAAGCTGGTGGGCGGCCTGGCCGACGTGCTCGGCGCCGCCGTAGGCTCGTCGCGTGCGCTGGTGGACGCCGGCATCACGCCGAACTCCCTGCAGATCGGCCAGACGGGCAAGATCGTCGCGCCCGATCTCTACATCGCGGTCGGCATCTCCGGCGCCATCCAGCACATGGCCGGCATGAAGGACACGAAGGTCATCGTCGCCATCAACAAGGACCCCGAGGCGCCGATTTTTGAGGTCGCGGACTACGGGCTGGTCGCCGATGTTTACACGGCGGTGCCCGAACTCATGCAGAAGCTCAAGCAGTGACCCCGACCCGAGAAACTTTCGGCAACATCCCGCTCTCATCGCAACTCGCCTTCTACGCGCTGGCGGCGGCCTCGATGGCGGTGTTTTGCTGGGGATGCTGGCGGCGGTGGCGGCTCTGGCAGATGGGCCAGCCGATCGATTTCCGCGCGCAGCTGCAGGGCGGGCTCGGCGAGGTCTGGCGGCGGTTCCGGCCCGGGGTGAAGCGCGTGGCGGTGGAGGCCGGCGCCCAGCAACGCGTGCTCGGCCGCGGTCTCGCCACCTGGGCGCACCTGTCGCTTTACCTCGGCTTCATCGCGCTGCTCATCGGCACCACGCTACTCGAGATCGACAACATCGCCTCCGCCATTTCGAAGTCGTGGAAGTTCCATCAAGGCACCTACTACGTCGTCTACGAGTTCACATTGGATGTGCTCGGCCTGTTCTTCATCCTCGGCACGATCCTGTTCTTCATCCGCCGCCTGCAGAAGCCCGCCAGCGTCGGCCACCGCGCGACCGACTGGTATGTGCTGTGGTCGTTCCTCGCGATGGGCGTGACGGGTTACCTCGTGGAGGCGCTGCGCATCGTCTGGCAGCAGCCGACGGGCATCGGCGCGCAGTGCTCGCCGGTCGGGCTGTGGCTGGCGGGCTGGTTCGACACCTGGAGCGAGGCCGAGGCGCGCAGCGCGCACTTCGGTGTGTGGTGGATCCACGCGTTCCTCGTGTTCGGCTTCATTGCATCCATCCCCTTCACGCGGCTGTTCCACTTCGTGGCCGGGCCGCTCAACATCCTCCTCGCCAAACCCGCGCTCGGCGTGATGCAGCCGGTGACGATGGAGGAGGTCGAGAAGCTCGAGCGCATCGGCGTGAGCGACATCCGCCACTTCACCACCCAGCAGCTGCTCAGCCTCGATGCCTGCATGGAATGCGGCCGCTGCGAGGAGGCCTGCCCGGCCTTCGCCACCACCAAGCCCCTTTCGCCCAAGGCCGTGGTGCAGGACCTGAAGTCGCTCATGGAGCGCACCGCGGTGGCGCTCCAAGCGGGCGCGAAGGATCTGCCGGCGCTGCACAGTGAGGCCATCCACGCCGAGACGCTCTGGAGCTGCACGGCCTGCAGCGCCTGCGTGAACGTGTGCCCCGTGCGCATCGACCAGGTCTCCCTCATCCTCAGCATGCGCCGGCACCTCGTGGCCGAGGGCGGCCTGAGCGGCACCGCCGCCACCGCGCTGCGCCGCATGCAGAGCAACGCCAACCCCTGGGGCCTGCCCGTGGCCGAGCGCGCGGCCTGGCGCGAGACCGCAAGGAATTGAACCCATGAGCACCGCGCCCACCGCCCCGACCGTGAAGGAGAACCCGTCCTTCGAACTCCTCTACTGGGTCGGCTGCGCCGCCGCCTATGACCGCCGCGCCCAGCGCGTCGCCCGCGCCGTGGTGAAGCTGCTCCAGCACGCCAAGGTGAACTTCGCCATCCTCGGCACCGAGGAGAAGTGCACCGGCGACTCCGCGCGCCGGCTGGGCGACGAGTTCCTGTTCCAGGAGCTGGCCACGGCCAACATCGGGACGCTCGCGAAATACAACGTGAAGCGCATCGTTGCGCACTGCCCGCACTGCGTGAACGCCCTGCTGCGCGACTACTCGCAGTTCGGCGGGCACTACGAGGTGCTGCACCACACGCAATTGCTGGCACAGCTCATCCGGGAGGGCCGCCTGCCCGCCGGGGCCGCCGGCGGCGGCGTGAACGGCCCGGTGACCTACCACGACCCGTGTTACCTCGCCCGCGTCAACGGCGTGCACGAGCAGCCGCGCGCGGTGCTGCAGGCCGCGCTGGGCCCGCAGGGCGAGGTGCGCGAGATGGGCCGCTGCCGGGGCAAGACCTTCTGCTGCGGCGCGGGCGGCGGCCGCATGTGGTTCGAGGAGGACCCGAAGCAGCGCGTCTCGACCGAGCGGGCCAAGGAGGCCCTCGCCACCGGCGCGCAGACCGTGGCCACCGGCTGCCCCTTCTGCCTCACGATGATGACCGACGGCACCGCCGCCCACGGCGGCGAGACCCGCGTCGCCGACCTCGCCGAGCTGCTCTGCGAGAAACTGGGGCTCTGAGCCGCTTGCACCGCGGCCAATTCGGCCCACACTGAGCACCACACCACTCCCCGTCATGGCCGACGCAAAATCCCTCCCTCCCCACCTGATCGGCGGCAACTTCCTGTTCACCGACGGCGATCCCGCGGTCACCTTCACGCCCGAGGAACTCTCCGCCGACGAGCGCGAGATGGCCGCCACGGCGGAGAAGTTCATGGACAAGGACGTCTTCCCGAAGCTTGACGCGCTCGAGCACCGCGAGGAGGGCCTGGCCGTGGCCTTGTTCAAGAAGGCCGGCGCGGAGCTGGGCCTGCTCGGCATCGAGGTGCCGGAGGAATTCGGCGGGCTCGGGCTCGGCAAGGTCGCGGGCGTGGGCATCGCCGAGCAGCTGAGCCGGCTGGCGGGCTTCGGCATCACCTGCGGCGCGCACAGCGGCATCGGCACGGGCCCGATCGCGCATTTCGGCAACGAGGAGCAGAAACGCCGCTACCTGCCCAAGCTCGCCAACGCCGAGTGGATGGCCGCCTACTGCCTGAGCGAGACCGGCTCGGGCTCCGACGCGCTCGGCATGAAGTGCAAGGCCGTGCTCTCGCCCGACGGGAAGAGCTACCTCCTCAACGGCACGAAGATGTGGATCACCAACGCCGCATGGGCGGACGTGTTCGTGGTCTTCGCCAAGGTCGACGGCCAGCATGTGACGGCGTTCATCGTCGAGAAGACCTTCCCGGGCGTCTCGACCGGCAAGGAGGAGCACAAGCTCGGCCTCAAGACCTCGTCCACGCGCCGCGTCATCCTCGACAACACGCCCGTGCCGGTCGCCAACGTGCTCGGCGAGGTCGGCAAGGGCGCCTACATCGCGTTCAACATCCTGAATTTCGGCCGCTTCACGCTCGGCGCGGGCTGCACCGGTGCCGCCAAGGACCAGCTGCGCCTCGCGGTCAAATATGCCGGCGAGCGCCAGCAGTTCGGCCGGCCCATCGCCTCCTTCGGCCTCATCCAGCACAAGCTGGGCGAGATGGCCGCGCGCATCTACGCGGCCGAGAGCGCCGTCTACCGCACGGCCGACAAGATCGACCGGGTCAAGGCCACCGGCGAGATGATGGACATCATCAAGCCGCCCTTCCCGCGCTCGCTCGACGAGTTCGCGCTCGAGTGCTCGATCGTGAAGGTGGCCTGCAGCGAGATCCTGACCTTCGTGGCCGACGAGGCCCTGCAGATCCACGGCGGCTACGGTTTCACGGAGGAATTCCACCCCGCCCGGGCGACCCGCGACGCCCGCATCAACCGGATCTTCGAGGGCACGAACGAGATCAACCGCCTCTTCATCCCCACCAACATCCTCCGCCGCGCCCAGCGCGGGCGCCTCGGCCTGATGGCCGCCGCCATGGCCGCGCTCGCCGAGGCCCAGTCCGCCAAGGACGCGGACCAGGCGGGTGACGAGCTCGCCGCCGCCAAGAGCGTGCTGGCGCGCGCCAAGAAGTCCGGGTTGCTGCTCTTCGGCGCAGCGCACCAGAAGTTCGGCGACAAGATCATCGAGGAGCAGGAGGTGCTCGCCGTGCTGAGCGACCTCGTGATCGACCTCTACCTCGGCGAGAGCGCGCTGCTCCGCGCCCTCAAGGCCCGCGGCCAGGGCCCGCACGACGCCATCCACGCCGACCTCGCGCTCACCTTCGTCAACGACAGCGTCGCCCGGATGGAGAACCGCGCGCGCGACGCCCTCGCCGCCATGGCCCGGGGCGATGAGCTCAAGCTCCAGCTCGGTCTCGCCCGCAAGATGCTCCGCTGGACGCCGCTCGACACCATCGCCAAGCGCCGCCGCATCGCGAAGCGCCTCGGCGAGGTCGGCTCCTACCCCGCCCTCGTCGCCGCCCGCTGACCACGACCTTCATGACCAAGAAAGAATCCGCCAAGTTCCGCTGGGAAGACGCGCTGCTCCTCGAGCAGCAGCTGACCGAGGAGGAGCGCATGGTGCGCGACTCGGCCCGCCAATACTGCCAGGGCAAGCTGATGCCCCGCGTGCTTGAGGGCAACCGCCACGAGGTCTTCCACCGCGAGATTCTCAACGAGATGGGTGCGCTCGGCCTGCTCGGCTCGACCATCCAGGGCTACGGTTGCGCCGGCGTGAACCACGTCTGCTACGGCCTCATCGCGCGCGAGGTGGAGCGGGTCGATTCCGGCTACCGCTCGGTCATGAGCGTGCAGTCGTCGCTTGTGATGTATCCCATCCATGCCTACGGCAGCGAGGAGCAGCGGAAGAAATTCCTGCCGCGTCTCGCGACCGGCGAACTCGTCGGCTGCTTCGGCCTGACCGAGCCCAACCACGGTTCCGATCCCGGCGGCATGGCCACGCGGGCGAAGAAGGTGCCCGGCGGCTGGTCGCTGAAGGGCTCCAAGACCTGGATCACCAACTCGCCCATCGCGGACGTGTTCATCGTCTGGGCCAAGGACGACGAGGGCGAGATCCGCGGCTTCATCCTCGAGAAGGGCATGAAGGGCCTCACCGCGCCGAAGATCGAGGGCAAGTTCTCCCTGCGCGCCTCGCCCACCGGCATGATCATGATGGACGAGGTGCCCGTGCCTGACGGCAACCTCCTGCCCAACGTCAAGGGCCTGAAGGGCCCGCTCGGCTGCCTGACCAAGGCCCGCTATGGCATCGCCTGGGGCGCGCTCGGCGCCGCCGAGTTCTGCTGGCACGCCGCCCGCCAATACACCCTCGACCGCATCCAGTTCGGCCGCCCCCTCGCCGCCAACCAGCTCATCCAGCTCAAGCTCGCCAACATGCAGACCGAGATCACCCTCGGCCTGCAGGCCGTGCTCCGCCTCGCGCACCTGATGGATGCCGGGCAGGCCGCGCCCGAGATGATCTCCCTGCTCAAGCGCAACTCCTGCGGCAAGGCCCTCGACATCGCCCGCGTCGCCCGCGACATGCACGGTGGCAACGGCATCGTGGACGAATACCATGTCATCCGCCACGTCATGAACCTCGAGTCGGTCAACACCTACGAGGGCACGCACGACATCCACGCCCTTATCCTCGGCCGCGCCCAGACCGGCATCCAGGCCTTCGCGAACTGAGCGTGAGCGGCCGCATCAACCTCGACGAAAAGCTCGCCACGTTCTCCGGGCACTGGAGCCCGAAGATCGTCGCCGAGCTGAACGGTCAGCACGTGAAGCTGGCCAAGATCAAAGGGGAGTTCGTGTGGCATCACCACGAGCACGAGGATGAGCTGTTCTACGTCGTGCGCGGGTCGTTCCGCATGGAATTTCGGGACAGGACCGTCGAGCTGCGCGCAGGCGACATGCTCGTGGTGCCGCGCGGAGTGGAGCACCGGCCGGTGGCCGACGAGGAGTGCCACCTCATGCTCTTCGAGCCCGCCTCGACGGTGAACACCGGCAGCGCCGGCGGGGAACGCACGGTCGCCCGCCCCGGGCGGATCTGAACGCTCAGCGGGCGAAGGTGACAGGAAAACCGGCCCGGCGCAGCGCGCGGTGCAGATCGCGGATGTGCGCGCGGTCGCGCGTCTCGACGGTGCAGACGGCGTTGACCGCCGACACGTCGGGCCCGCTGAAGGCGCGGTCGTGCTCGATGTCCTTGATGCTGGCGCCGCTGTCGGCGATGACGCGCGTCAGCTGGGCGAGGCCGCCGGGGCGGTCGCTGATGACGGCGGTGAAGCGGGTGATGCGGCCGTCGTGCACCAGTCCCTTCTCGATGATGCGGCTGAGGATGGCGGGGTCGATGTTGCCGCCGCAGGCCACGAGCACGACGCGCTTCCCCTTCAGCTCGGGGAGCAGGCCGGCCATCAGGGCCGCCAGCGGCGTGGCGGCGGCGCCCTCGACGACGATCTTCTCCCGCTCGACGAAGCGGAGGATGGCGTGCGCGATCCAGTCCTCGCCCACCTGCACGACGCGGTCGACGCGGCCGCGGATGAGCGCGAGGGAGTTCGCCCCGACGGTGAGCGTGGCGAGGCCGTCGGCCAGGGTGGGCCGGCGCGGGCGCAGGACCGGACGCCGGGCCTTGAGCGCGGCGGTGAGATTGCCGGTGGCGGTGCTCTCCACGCCGATGATCTTCACCTTTTTCCGCAGCGATTTCACGGCGACCGCGAGGCCGGCGAGCAACCCGCCGCCCCCGACCGGGCAGACGATGGCGTCGGCGTTCTTCACCTGCTCAAGGATCTCCAGCCCGATGGTGCCCTGCCCGGCGATGATGTCGGGCGCGTCGAAACCGTGGATGTAGGCGAGGCCCTCCTCGGCGGCAAGGCGGTCGGCCTCGGCGCGGGCCTCCGCAAAATCACGCCCGCACACGACCACGCGGGCGCCGAGGCTGCGCGAGGTGCTGATCTTGATGAGCGGCGCGTAGTCCGGCATCACCACCGTGACGGGAATGCGCAGGAGTCGGCCGTGGTAGGCGAGTGCGGCGGCATGATTGCCGGCGGACGCGGCGATGACCCCGCGCTTGCGCTGCTCCGGCGGGAGCCGCAGGAGCGCATTGCGGGCCCCGCGCTCCTTGAACGACCCGGTGCGCTGCAGGTTGTCGAGTTTGCACCAGATCTGCGCGCCGGTGATTTCCGACAGGGGAATGGAGCGCTGGCAGGGCGTGTGCACGACCCCGCCGGCGATACGGCGGCGGGCGGCGCGGATGTCGGCGAGCGTGACGGGCATGGGAGTCGCGCGGTTCTAGCGCCCCACCCCGGTCACGCAACAAAGATGCGGGTCACCGGTCGGGCCGGTTGTCGCCGTGCTCGGGGTCGCGGCGCTCCTCGCGGGGCGGCCGCGTGGCCGGCGGGGGATTGGCGGGCGGGGTGGCCTTGCCCCGGTTCTTGTATTCGTCGCCGGCGCGGATGGCGTCGCGGACCTGGGCCTCCGTCCAGTTTTTCTCGATGATCAGGCGGCGGTAGGTCTGCAGTCCGCTCGGATCGGGGTCGCGGGCGAGCAGGTCGCTGTAGGCCCGCTGAATGATGCGGTCCACGGCCGGGCCGCGGTATTCGTCGCCCTTGCGGATGTGGTCGCGCACCATGCGCTCGGTCCAACCCTGGTCGATGATGAGGCCGCGGTAGTGGCGGCGGCCCTCCGGGTCGGGGGCGCGTCCCAGAAGGTCCTGATAGACGCGGTTGATGATGATGTCGGGATCCTCCCCGCTTGGCCGGTCCCGGCCGCGCCCCGGGCCGCGAAGCTCGCGCACCTCGATGGAGGAGATGCGGTCGTTCCAGGTGCCGGCGGTGTCGGGCAATGGGCGTTGGTCGAGGTTGCGCACGCTGTCCGTGAGCCTCAGCACCCGGCCGCCGCGATGCGCATGTTCGTAGACCAACACCTCGACGTGACCCTCGATGGCGATGGAGGAGATGCGGTCATTGGCGCGGCGGCCACCGCCGAAGGTGCTGCCGTCGAGATTGTCGATGTTCATGCCCGGGTAGAGCGTCATCGACTCGCCCCTGAAGTCGGCCTTCTCAAAGAAGGTGACCCGCGGCTCGCGACCCGGGCGCTGGGCCGGCACAAGGATCGGCAGGGCAACGAGCAACAGCGCGGCAAGGAGCGGAGTCTGGCGGTTCATGCAGGGTAAGACGTGGAAACCGGCCTGGTTATTCAAGGGGGCGGGCCGGGGATTGCCATTGAATTTCGGGGCAATCGGGGCATTGGTTCATCCACCCTGCACCCGGCCCCTCTCGGCCGAACCCCATGACCGCCGCCGGCGCGCCCCATGCCCTGTTTGCCGCCCGCTCGATGACCCACCAGAATCGCGCGGAGATGCGGACGATTTTCGAACACGCGATCCGGCTCACCGAGCACGACCAGCTCACGCTGCGCGTGCCGCACGAATCAAAGCCCGTGCAGAACCGCCGGGGGATGCACTACCACTACCGGCCGGAGGTCTTTCTCGGCGTGCGCGGGTGGACGGACTTCAGCTTCCCCAAGGAGAGCTTCCGGCTCGGGCCGGGCGAGTTGTGTGTCATCCCTGCCGGCGTCCCGCACGGCGAGGTCGTGCAACCCGGCCCGGATGGCCAGCCGTTCCGCAACCTCGTGGCCGGCTTCTACAACAACACCCTCAGCCTGCACCTCGCGCACGAGGCCCGGCCCGGCAAGCCCGACATCGAGGTGATCGAGTTCTTCGACGCGCCGAACCTCGAGGTCTTCCTCACGCTGACCAACACCATCGCGCACACCCACGCCAGCCAGGGGCCGGCGCGCGGCGCCGTGCTCAAGGGCCTGACGCTCGGACTGCTCGGACTCTTCCGCAACATCGTCGAGACCGGCACCGGCACGCTGAACAGCGACATCGGCAAGGTTTTCCAGGCGAAATGCCTCGTGCGCGAGCAGTTCGCCAATCCCGACCTGAGCGTGCAGCACGTCGCCGAGGTCCTGGGTTGCTCGGCCGACTACCTCTCCCACCTCTTCCACACGGAGACCCGTGAGCGCCTGACGCACTACATCCAGCGCATCCGCGTCGATGGCGCGGTGCTGGCGCTGAACACGACGACGCTGACAGTGGCGGAAATCGCCTACGCCAGCGGCTTCTCGGACCCGGCCTATTTTGCGCGGGTGTTCAAGCAGCACAAGGGCGTGACACCGCAGGAATTCCGCGCCCAGATCGAGGCCGCCCGCCGTGAGCAAGAGACGCAGCCGAAGACGGTCTATCACGACCGCGTGGACTACACCCACGGGACGCCGAGGAAGAAGGTCGCCGCCCGGGCCATCGTCGCGCGCTAGGGCCCGGCATCACTCCGAGACGAGCACACGGAAACGCCAGGCCTTCATGTCGAGGGGGACAAGGGCGTCAAGGGTGGCGGTTTCACCGGTGAAGGCGTCGCGCCACCTGCCCGCAAGCGCGGGATCGAAGAGGTCGCCCTTGGCGTCCTTGGCGGTGAGGTTGAAGAACCCGACGACCCTCCTGCCGGCAGCGGAACGCTCGACGGCGTAGAACGTGGCGTTGTCGGTCGTGTCGAGACGGCGCATGGCGGCGCCGGTGTGCAACGCGGGGTTTTCCCGGCGCAGCTTGGTCAGCACCTGGTAGAGCTTCGTGGCCGGGTGCGTCTGCTTGGGCCAGACGATGGGGTCGCGCTCGAAGAATTCGAGACGGCGGTCAAGGCCGACCTCCTGGCCGTTGTAGATCATGGGCACGCCGTCGAGCAGGAAGGTGAGCACGGCGAACGGCGCCCAGCCCATGCCCATGCGCTCGAATTCGGTGCCGGCCCACGAGTTCTCGTCGTGGCTGCTGGTGAAGACCATGAGCGCGCTGCCGCGGGGAAAGTGGGCGCGGATCCTGGCGTAGGCCTCGTCGAGGCCGCTGGCGGACTTCTTGCCCTGCGCGATGCTGTTCATCGCGTGGTGCAGGTCGAAGCCGTAGGAGACGTTGAAGGCGGAGACCTGGTGCTGCGGCAGCTCGGCCTCGGCAAGGAAGAGCACGTCGGGCTTCAGGGCGCGGACGCGCTTCACCTTTTCGTCCCAGAACTTCGTGGGGAGCCCCCAGGCGACGTCGCCGCGGAAGCCGTCGATGCCGAAGTTCTTCACCCAATGGAGCAGGACCTCCGCCTGGTAATCGAGCAGGCCGGGCGCATCGAAGTCGAACTGGACGACGTCCGTCCAGTCGGTGCCGTGCGGGGGCACGAGGTTGCCCTTGTCATCACGCCAGAAGAAGTGCGGGTGGGTCTTGGTCAGCGGGTTGTCGGGGGAGACATGGTTGGGCACCCAGTCGAGGATGACCCGCATTCCGAGTTCGTGCGCGCGCTTCACCAGGTCGCGCAGGTCCTGCTCGGTGCCGAACTCCGGGTTCACGGCGAGGTAGTCCCTCGCGGCGTAGTAGGAGCCGAGCGTGCCCTTGCGGTGCAGCTCGCCGATCGGGTGGATGGGCATGAGCCAGAGGATGTCCACGCCGAGGGCCTGGAGGCGCGGGAGGTCGGCGGTGACGGCACTGAACTTGCCCGACGGGGAGAACTGGCGGACGTTGATCTCGTAGATGGTGCTGCCGCGGGCCCAGGCGGGTAGGCCGATAGCGGCGAGGTGCGCGCTGGGCCAGGCCTTCTCGCGCTCGGGCGCCGGGGCGGCAAGGACGACCGAAGCGCAAAGGATGGAGGACAGGAGGCCGAGGACGGGGCGGGAAACACGGAGGAGACTCATGGGAGGGCGGGTGCGTGATGGTGGCGGGGGGCGGAAGTTCTTTTAACCGCGGATTTGGCGGATGGAGTCGAAATGGATCCGTCCTTGTCTGGGAGAACCGCGGTCGAGGCAGACGGGCGGGAGCGCAATCGGTTGGTCAGGCTTTCGCCCCGCCCGCCTTTTCCTCGGGCACCCACGAAAGGGCGACGGCCGCCGCGAGGATGCTGGCGCCGCCGAGCATCACAGCGGCGATGGAGCGCCCGCCAAGCAGGTGCTCGACCGCGGGGCCGAGGAGGGTGGCGGCGAGGATCTGCGGGAGGACGATGAAGAAGTTGAAGACCCCCATGTAGAAGCCCATCTGGTGCGGCGGGATGGAGTTGGCGAGCAGGGCATAGGGCATCGAAAGGATGGTGGCCCAACCCACGCCGACCGCGGCCATGGAAAGAAGGAGGAGCTTGGGCGAGGCCACCAGGCCGACGGAGATGAGCCCGGCCCCGGCGCAGGCGAGGCCGACGCGGTGCATGAGACGCGCGGACACGCCCTGCTTGGCGAGCGCGACGAGCAGGAATGCCACGGCGAAGGCCACGCCGTTGTAGGTGGCGAAGCAGACGCCGGCCCATTCGATGCCCTGCTGGTATTCGGGGGAGCCGGGCGCGCCGCCGAACACGCTCTTGGCCACGGCGGGGGAAAAGTAGATCCACATGCAGAAGAGGCCGAGCCAGGTGAAGAACTGCACGACGGCGAGGCGGCGCATGACGAAGGGCATGTGCGAGATGCCTGCGACAATCTCCCCGAAGAACCCGTGCGCGGGGGTGCCCGCCGGGGCGGTGCGCGGCTCGGGCGGGAACTCCGGCGTGGTTACGATGGTGTAGAGCACGGCCGCGAGGTAGACCGCGGCGCCGATGTAGAACGACAGCTTCACCGACCAGGGGATGCCGGTCTCGGCTTCGTGGCCGCCGGTGAGGCCGAGGTTGGTGAGGATCCACGGGAGAGCCGAGGAGAGCACGGCGCCGAGGCCGATGAGCAGGCTTTGCATGGCAAAGCCGATCTGGCGCTGGGCGGGCGGGAGCAGGTCGGCCACGAAGGCGCGGAAGGGCTCCATGCTGACGTTGACGGAGGCGTCGAGGATCCAGAGCAGGCCCGCGGCCATCCATAGCACGGAGGAGTTGGGCATCGCGATGAGCGCGAGGCTGGCGCAGATGGCGCCGACGAGGAAATACGGGCGGCGGCGGCCGAGCCAGCGGTGCCAGGTGCGGTCGCTGTAATAACCGATGATGGGCTGGACGATGAGGCCGGTGAGCGGGGCGGCGAGCCAGAGGATGGGGATGGAGCTTTCCGAGGCGCCGAGAAATTCGTAGATCGCGCTCATGTTGGCCATCTGCAGCCCCCAACCGAACTGGATGCCGAAGAAACCGAAGCTCATGTTCCAGATCGCGGGAAGCGACATCGGGCGGAGGGGGTGCATGGCGCGGGAGTAGGTTGGGGCGACGCGGGTCAGTGGCTCACGGGCTCGCTGTAATCGCGGATGGCGTGACGGCCGGTGCGGTCATACATTTGGATCCAATCACGGAGGGTGCCGAGCTTTTCCCGCACGAGGTGGTCGAGCTGGCCGGTGGTGAACCGCCACTGCCAGTTGCCCTGGCTGGTGCCGGGCCGGTTGAGCGTGGCGGCGGCGGGCAGGTCGAGCAGGTCCTGCATCGGCACGATGGCGAGGCGCGAGACCGTGGCGAGGAGGTGGCGGATCATCGGCCAGGCCGAGCGCGTGCCGTTGACCTGGAAATAGCGCTGGATGGGGGTGATCTCGGCGGGGCCGAGGCTCTCCAGCCAGCCGCGGACGGTGACGTTGTCGTGGGTGCCGGTATAGGCGACGCTGTTGGTCGGGTAGTAGTGCGGCAGGTTGACGTTGTTGGCGTCGTGGCCGTAGGCGAACTGCAGGATGCGCATGCCGGGCAGACCGAAGCGGTCGCGGAGGCTGACGACGCCGGGGCCGATGTAGCCGAGATCCTCGGCGATGATCTTCGCGTCCGGAAGGGCGGCCCGCACGGCACGGAAGAAGTCGGCGCCGGGGCCCTTGCGCCAGATGCCGGTGCGGGCGTCGGGCGCGCCGGCCGGAATCTCCCAGTAGGTGTCGAAGCCCCGGAAGTGGTCCAGGCGGATGATATCGTAGAGCCCGAAGGCAGACTTGAGGCGATGGATCCACCACGCGTAGCCCGTGAGACGCAGGTGTTCCCAGTCGTAGAGCGGGTTGCCCCAGAGCTGACCGATTTCGGAGAAATAATCCGGCGGCACGCCCGCAACGCAGCGCGGCTGGCCCTGGTCGTCGAGGAGGAAGACCTCGCGGTTGCTCCAGGTGTCGGCGCTGTCGAGCGCAACGAAGATGGGCACGTCGCCGATGATGCCGACATGGTGGCACGCGGCATATTCGCGCAGGCGCTGCCACTGGCCGAAGAAGACGTATTGGTAGAACGCGTGGCGCTCGGCCTCACGCCGGACCTCGGGCGGAAGCGTCGCGCGCAGACCGGGTGCCCAGCGGCGAAATTCCCCGGGCCACGTGGTCCAAGCCTGGCCGCCGAAGCGGGCCTTGAGCGCCATAAAGTCGGCAAAGGGCTCGAGCCAACCCGCATGTTGCGCGCGGAAATCGGCGAATGATCCCAAGCCGGGCAGGCCGGCGGCCCCGGAGGCGGCAAAGCGGTCGTGCGCCCCCGCGAGCACTTTCCAATACAGGGCGTAGAGGCTGCCGTAGTCCACGCGATCGGCCGGCAGGCTGCGCAGCGGCGCGAGCGCGGCGGAGTCGATGAGTCCGGCGGCTTCCAGTTCCTGCAGGTCGATGAAGTAGGGATTGCCCGCGCTGCCGGAGAACAACTGGTAGGGGGAGTCACCGTAGCCCGTCGGGCCGATGGGGCAGATCTGCCAGTAGCGGAAGCCGGCATCGGCGAGGAAATCTACGAAGCGGCGCGCGGAGGGGCCGAGGTTGCCGATGCCAAAATCACCCGGGAGCGACGAGACGTGGGCGAGCACACCGGCGGCGCGGGTGTCCAACCACACTTTGGGTGAGGCTTCCATGGTTTCAGCGCAGGAGGATCTCGCGGGCGCGGCCGTTGTCAGCCAGGCGCACGACCGTGGCCCCGTCGGCGCGGCGGAACCAGCCGGTGGCGACATCGTTTTCCCGGATCGCCGCGAGCTCAGCCCCGTCCACCGTGATGGCGGCGGGCGCGGACAGTCCGTGGAAGATGAACTCGAAGTTGCGCGCGGGTGCAGCCCAGCGGCCTTCCGGGGCGGAGACGCGGAGTCGCGCGCCCCCGGCGGCACGCTCCAAACCCAGCCTCGTGCGGCGGAACTGGCCCTGCTGATGGGCCGGGCTGGCGCCGTCGTCCTCGTAGAGCGAACCGGCGGCGGCACCCTGCGCATCAGGGAACACGTCGAAGCGGAGGGGATTCCAAGGTTTTTCACCAGTGTGCTGCATGACCACGGTCGAGGGCACGATGCTGCCGCCGCGCACATAGAGCGGGAGGTGGTCCACGGGCGCACGGACGGTCTGGGTCTCGCCGCCGCGGCTGGCGAGGGCGCCGGTCCATTGGTCATACCAAAGCCCGGCGGGGAAATAGACCTCGCGTTCGCGCTGCGCGGCGCGGGTGACGGGCGCGGCGAGGAGGGCGTCGCCGACCATGAACTGGTCGTCGAGGTTGGCCACGGCCTCGTCGTCCTGGAAATTGAGGACCAGCGGGCGGAAGAGCGGCACGCCGGTGCGATGGGCCTCCTCGAGGGTGGTGTAGAGGAAGGGCAACAGGCGGTAGCGCAGCTCGAGGAACTTGCGGACGATGCCCTCGTAATACGGGCCGAAGCGCCAGGGTTCCTTGTCGTATTGGTCGATGGCCGTGTGATTGCGGAGGAAGGGTGCGAAGGCGGCGACCTGGTAGGCGCGGGCGAGCAGCTCGCCATCCCCGCGGCCGATGAAGCCGGGCACATCGGCGCCGACGAAGGCCTGCCCGCTCAGCCCGAGCGAGGCGAACATGGGGATGTTGAGCCCGACGGCGGCGAAGGTGGCGTTGTTATCGCCGGTCCATTTGACGGCGTAGCGCTGGACACCCGCGTAGCCGGCGCGGGTGATAACGAAGGGGCGGCGGTCGGGTTGGAGGCGCTGCAGGCCCTCGTAGGTGGCGCGGGCCATGTTCAGGGCGAAGAGGTTCCGGTGGCCGGCATAGGCGGATTTCTGGCCGAGGTCGTCGAAGACGATGTTCGCGTGGCGCTTGCCGGTCTGGTCCAGGAAGTCGGCCGGCTCGTTCATGTCGGTCCAGATACCGTCCACGCCGCGGTCGGTAAGCGAGCGGTGGAGGTCCCCCCACCAGCGGCGGGCGTCCTCGCGGGTGTAGTCCACGAAGACGGACGGGCCGGGCCAGACCTCGCCGATGTAGAGGCTGCCGTCGCGCTGGCGCAGGAAGTAGTCGCCGGCGAGGCCCTCATTGTAGACGTAGTAGGACTGGTCGGAGGGGGCGAGGTCGCGGTTCGTCTCCGGGTCCTTGAAGCCCGCGGGGGGGGGCTGGTGCTTCACGCCGGGATCGACGATGGTGACGACCTTGAGTCCCTGCTGGCCGAGGCGGTGCATGAGGCCGTCGGGATCCGGGAAGCGGGTGCGGTCCCAGGTGAAGACGCGGTAGGCGTCCATGTAGTGGATGTCGAGGTAGAGGACGTCGAGCGGCAGCTGGCGGCGGCGGTATTCCGTGGCGATATGTTCGACCAGCTTGTCAGGATAGTAGCTGTATCGGCTCTGCTGGTGTCCGAGCGCCCAGAGGGGCTGCATCGGCATGCGGCCGGTGAGTTCGGTGTAACGCGACACGACCTTCTTCAGGGACGGGCCGTGGATGAAGTAGTAATTGAGCTCGCCACCGTCGGCCGACCAACCGGCGGTCTCCTGCGAGAGGTGGCCGAACTCAAAGGTGCTGCGGTGGGCGTTGTCGTAGAACAGCCCGTAGGCGGCGCCGTGCTCGAGGCCGAGGTAGAACGGGATGCTCTGGTAGATGGGATCCTTCCCTTCCTCATAGCCGGGTGTGTCGGAGTTCCACATCACGAACTTGCCGCGGCGCTTGTCGAGCCGGGCGGCCTTTTCTCCGAGGCCGTAGAAATGCTCGTCGAAGCCGAGTTTCTTGGCGGCGGTGATCCGGCCCGTTTCCGGATCGCGCGCCGCGGGGCGGTGGTCGGCGTTGATGACGCGGCCGGTGGCGGCGTCGCGGAACTCGACGAGCACGGGGTCGCGCCGGATGACGACGTGCAACTCGGCGGTGCGGAGGGTGAGGTGGTGGGCGGTCTCCTCAAGCTGCCAGTCCACCGCCGGCCAGTCGGTCTTGGCGACGGCCCAGGAATGATCCTTCACCGGTGCCTGGCCGGGGAAGAGGGCGCGCACGCGCACGAGGTCGGGCGCGAGGAGGGTGACGGTGAGCGAGGCGCCGTCGGCGCAGGCGAGGCGGACGCCGCGCTCAAGGCGCTCCACCCCGGCCACGGCGCCGAGGGGGCGCAGGGCGGTGGTTTCGGCGGCGGGGATTTCGGGCGCGGCGAGGAGCGCGCTGGCAAGCAAGCACACGGGGAGACGCACAGGATGGGTGCCCGGAAGGGCGGAGAAAACGCGGCCACCAGTGTGGTGCTGGTGGCCGCGGGTTAGTCGTTACCGTCGGGTATGTGCGGACGGTCAGAACTTATACGAGGCGCCGAACGAGTAGCTGACGCCGTAGCGCTGGTAGTTGATCACGCGGCGCGGATCGTCGTTGTCGTAGGTGATCAGCGGTTCGTCGTTCAGGTTGTAGGCCTGGAGATAAACCGTGAGACCCTTGGCGAAGCCGTCGGCGAAGGTGTAGCTGACCTGCGCATCCATGACGGTCTCGGGCTGCGCGATGGAGAAGCCGCCGTTCGGGTTCACGTCACCGCCCGGGTTCGGCACGCCGAAGGTGGTGATGTATTGGCGGTTTTCCGAGCGGTAGCGCTGGCTGATGCGGGCGGAGAAGCCGTGCCGCTCATAGTAGGCGGTGGCGCTGGCGACCTTGCGCGAGAGGCCCGCGATGGGGGCGGAGGCGTTGGTCGGGCCCCAAGGCTTGATGGAGCTGTCGGTGTAGGCGCCGCCGAGCACGAGGCCGAAGCCGCGGATGTCCTTGTTGATCATCTCGGACGGGATCGAGAGCGTGGCCTCGAAGCCGCGGATGGAGCCGCCCTCGCCGTTGACCGGCTGGGAGACGACACCCTGGCGGATGGCCGGGTTGACGCCGGTGATGACGGGATAGCCGGTGAAGTCGGCGACGGAGCTGGCTTCGTAGATGAAGTTGGTCAGGTCCTTGTAGAACGCGGCGAGGGCGTAATAGCCGTTGCTGTTCTTGAAGTAGCGCTCGAAGGACAGGTCGATCGAGTTCGAGGTCCAGGGACGGAGGTCGCCGTTGCCGCCACCGCCGCTCCAGGGGCTCTGGCCGAGGCTGGTGGAGGAGGCGCGGGTGGGATCGTAGCCCCACGAGCGGGAGGCGCGCATGTCATACATGCGGGGGCGGGCGATCTGCCGGGCGACGCTGAAACGCACGTAGGTGCTCTCGCCGGTCTGGAAGTTGAGATTCAGGCTGGGCGAGAACTGCGTGTAGGTGTTGCCCGCGGAGACGGCGTTGAGGTTGCCGCCGTTGGCCGAGAAACCCTTCGACGCCTGGTCGGTATGGAGGGCGCGGAAGCCGAGGTTGCCGGTGACCGGCGTGTTGCCCCACTTGGTGTCGATGTCGAACTGGACATAGGCCTGCGTGACCTTCTCGTTCACATCGAAGCGGTTCGCGGCGATGTTGGCGTCGGTGTTGGCCGTGAAGCCGAAGACTCCCGCGCTGCGGGCCGCGAGGGGATCGTAGGCGTAGATGCGGCCGATGCCGAGGTAGCTGAAGTCGGTCGTGCCGACGCTGGCGGGCAGCGGCAGGGTGACCGTGGTGTTGGGCGAGTGGATGAAGCCGGTCGGGCCCTCGCCGTCGCGCTTGTAGCGCTCGGTGTAACCGACGCCCATTTCCACGTTCTTGAAGATGAAGCGGTCGAAGTTGTGCTTCGTGAAGAGGCGGAGCTGGCCGAGCTCGTCCTTGGAGCGGAAATACTTCTCGTAGCCATACATGCCGCCACCCGGGAGCGAGGACGGGCCCCAGCCCTGCGGGTCGGAGAGGCGCACGCCGGTGCCGGTGGCGTAGTTGAGCGTGGGCGTGATGGTCGGGACATTGCCGGGGTTGATGCGCACCGTCATGCTGTCTGCCGAGGCGAAGGGGGTGCCGCGGTGGCCGATGCCGGACCAAGTCTCGAGATTGCGGTCGGTGCGGTTGATGCGGGAGTAGCCGAAATCGAAGGTGATCGGCCAGTTGGATTTCTTGCCCATCTCGATGTTCACGCCGAAGGCGAGCGGGTCGGCATCGCGCACGAACACGTCGTTGCGGATGACGGGCTGGACGTTGTTGAAGATGGCGCTGGCGGCGTAGCCGTTCGTCACGGTGTAGCCCGGCTGCAGCTGGGCGCCGCTCCAGTAGAGCGGGATCTCCATGCCGCGGATGTATTGCTTCTCCTCGAAGTCGGAGGTGAAGACGTCGATGACGGCGCTGATGTTCTCGTTGGGGCGGAGCTCGATCACGCCCATCAGGCCGGTGCGGTCGAGGTTGGAGCTGCGGACGTAGGGCTTGACGCCGCCGACCACGTAGACGCCGTTGTCCTGCGGATATCCCCAGGCCTGGAACTGCTCGCCCTGGTCGGGCTTGACCGAGGTGGAGAAACCGAGGGCGATGCCGACTTTGCCGCCGGCGAGCTGGTCGATGTAGGAGAAGTTGAAGCGGTGGCCCTTGTCATCCACGCCGGGGGTCAGTTCGCCCATCTCGGTCCAGGAGTAGTAGCCGCTGACGGCGACGACGCGGCCGTCGCGGTTGAGCGGGCGGACGGTCTGGAGATCGATGGTGCCGGCGAGGCCCTGGTTGAGGACGTTGGCGGCGGCGGTCTTGGAGACGACCACGCCGTCGAGGAGCTCGGCGGGATATTGGTCGAACTCGACGGCGCGGTTGAGGCCGGTGGAGACCTGCTCGCGACCGTTGAGGAGGCCGGTGCTGAAGTCGCCGGTCAGGCCGCGGATGCTGATGGCCTGGCTCCGGCCGTTGGTGCGCTGGGTCGTCAGGCCGGTGAGGCGCGTCAGGGAGTCGGCGATCGAGATGTCGGGCAGTTTGCCGATGTCCTCGGCCGAGATGACCTCGGTGATGACCTGGGCTTTCTGTTTCTTCTCGGCGGCGGCGGCAAGGCTGGCCGCGTAGCCGGCGGTGACCTGGAACGTGTCCATTACGACGACGTCGTCCTTCTTTTCCGTGGCGGGCGCCTGTTGGGCGACGGCCAGAAGGGCGGCCTGGGTGAACAAGGCGCCCGTTGCCAGTCCACGAAGGAACCGGCGGTTCTGCAGGGTTTGAGGTGTGTGCATGTTAACGGTGGGGAAATCCGTGCGGCGGCGCCGGGGCATGTGCGTGGGCAGCGGAGGGGGTCGTCGCTCGGGGGTGGGGGTGGGGCCGGGGCCCCGGTGTGTCGTCCCATAACTTATCCCGCCGAGCCGGGCCGCGAACCCCAAGTTTTGGAAAAAACCGAGATGGCTGGGAAAAAACTTGGCCGCGCGGAACCGGCCCGAGTTTTGTCCAGCGGGCCTAAGATTTTTCCTGCCGGGCTCTTTTGACTTGGTGCGCTCCGCCGGCAACGTCCGCCCTGCCCCTATGTTGCGCCCCCTGCTCCGCCCCCTCCGGCAGTGCCTCGGCCTGCTTCCCCTCCTTGGAATTCTGCGTGCCGACCCGGTCGCCGTGCCGCGCTTCACCCATCCGGGCGCCGGCCAGACCTTCTACTTCGTCATGACGGACCGTTTCGCCAACGGCCGGACCGACAACGACACCGGCGGCCTTCCCGGCGGTCCCGACGATCACGGCTTCAACCCCACCAAGATCAGCCATTTCCATGGCGGCGACTTCGTTGGCCTGACCAAACACCTCGATTACCTCAAGAATCTCGGCGTCACCTCGGTGTGGGTCACCCCGCCCTTCAAGAACAAGCCCATGCAGCAGGGCACGGCCGGTTACCACGGCTACTGGATCACCGACTTCCTTTCCGTCGACCCGCACCTCGGCACCAACGACGAATACCGGGAGTTCATCAAACAGGCCCACGCCCGCGGCCTGCGCGTCTACATGGACATCATCGTCAACCACACCGCCGACGTCATCGAGTTCACCGAGAAACCCTACGAATACCGCTCGCGCGCCCTCGCCCCCTACCGCGACGCCAGCGGCGCCGTGTTCGACGAACGCAAGGTCGCCTTCAACGGACTCGGCGACCCCAAGGCCTTCCCCGCCCTCGGCCCCAAGAGCTTCCCTTTCACCCCGGTCGTCCCCTCAGCCGAGAAAAACACCAAGCACCCCGCCTGGCTCAACGACCCCCTCTACTACCACAACCGCGGCAACACCCTCTTCATGGGCGAAAACTCCACGCTTGGCGACTTCGTCGGCCTCGACGACCTCTTCACCGAGCACCCGCGCGTCGTGCAGGGCATGATCGAGATCTTCGCCCACTGGGTCGACTTCGGCGCCGACGGCTTCCGCATCGACACCATGCGGCACGTGAACAACGAATTCTGGCAGGCCTTCAACCCCGCCATCCGCGCCCGGGCCCGGGCGCTCGGCCGCCCCGACTTCGTCCAGTTCGGCGAGGTCTACAACGATGCCGGCGACCCGGCCGTGCTCGCCGAGTTCTCCACCAACATCCTGCCCGCCGACACCACGATCGACTTCGGCTTCTTCGCCGCCGCCCGCCGCTTTGTGTCGCAGGGCGGCACCGCCGCCGCGCTGCACGACTTCTTTGTCCGCGACGACTACTACACCGACCACGACAGCAACGTCCACACGACCACCACCTTCCTCGGCAACCATGACGCCGGCCGCTTCGGCCATTTCCTCCAGCAAGACAACCCCGGCGCGGGCGACGCGCAGATGGAGGACCTCGTGCGGCTCGGCCACGGCCTCATGTTCCTCGCCCGCGGCCAGCCCATCCTCTACTACGGCGACGAGCAGGGCATGATCGGCGCCGGCGGCAACGACATGCAGGCCCGCGAGACCATGTTCGGCGCCCTCGCGCCCGACTTCAAGAACGCCGACCTGCTCGGCACCACCCGCACCGGGGCCGATGACAAATTCGACGCGCAACATCCCTTCTACCGGTTCTTCTCCCGCCTCGCCGCCCTGCGGGCCGCACACCCCGCCCTGCGCACCGGGGCGATGCTCCCCCGGCTCACCGCCGACCCGGCGCTCGCCGCGTTCTCGCGCGTCGAACGCCGTGAACGCATTGAATACGTCGCCGTTTTCAACAACTCCCGCACCCGCGCGGTGCGCGCGCCCGTGCCCACCAGCCAGCCGGCCGGAACGCGGTTGAGCCCGCTCTTCGACTCGCGCTCGCCCGATGCCCCCACTGGTGAAGCTCTCACAGCCGACCAACGCGGCGATGTCGTGGTCACGCTCGCGCCGCTGCAATTCGCCGTCTGGCGCGCGGACCTGCCGCTCGCCGCGCCCATCGAGCGCGCCAAGGTCGTGTTCTCCAACCCGGGTGAAGGCGCCACCATCCCGCTCGGCACGCGCGAGATGGACGGCCTGACCTTCCCGCTCCGCCGTGAGCTGCGCGCCGACGTCCTCGGCGGCGACGGCGTCGGCGAGATGACCTTCGTGCTCAAGCGCGCCTCGCGCTCCGGCCAATTCGACCTGCTCGGCGTGGATGACAACGCCCCTTATCGCGTCTTCTGGTCCCCGCCCGCCGATCTCTCCGCGGGCGAAGAATTCGAGATCCTTGCCACCTTCGATGATCTGCGCGGCCACCGGTCCGCGTCCCGCATCGGCGGCCTCAAGATCGCAGCGACCAAGTCCCAGATGGGCATCGCCGGTTCACGCACACCCGCGCTGAAACGCACACCACCCGCCGGAATCGCGCTCAAGGAGGGCGTGCCGCTTGTGCTCTCCGTCGAGGCCGAGGGCACGGCGCCGTTCGAATACCAATGGTATCGCGACGGCGCCCCCATCGCTGGTGCGACGGGCTCCGCCTACACCGTCGAAAAGCCGACCGCCGCCGATGCCGGCGAATACCGCGTGCAGGTCCACAACCTCGCCGGCACCGCGGTCAGCCCGGTCACCTTGGTCAAGGCCGCCACCATGGCCGCTGCCCGCACCGTGCGCCATGCGGATTTCGCCTCCACCCATGTCGCCGCGCGGCACGTGGACGTCTGGCTCCCGCCCGGCTATGACACCGACCCATCCGTCCGCTACCCGGTCGTCTACATGCATGACGGCCAGAATCTCTTCGCTCCCGCCACCAGTTACGGCGGCGAACCCTGGGCGGTGGACAAGGCCGTCGAGCGCCTCATGGCCGAGGGCCGCTCGCGCGGGGCGATCGTTGTCGGCGTCTGGAACTCGGGCGCGACCCGCTTCGCCGAATACATGCCCCAGAAGGCCGTCACCACGCCGCTCACCACCATGTATCCCGCGATGCCGGACGTGCCCGCCGACACGCTGCGCGCCGACGCCTACCTGAAATTTCTCGTCGAGGAACTGAAGCCCTTCATCGACCACACCTATCGCACGCGTCCGGAACGTGCGCACACCCATGTGATGGGTTCGAGCATGGGCGGCCTCATCTCCGCCTACGCATTGTGCGAATACCCGCAGGTCTTCGGCGGCGCCGGTTGCGTTTCCACCCACTGGGTCGCCGGCGAGGGTTCGATGATCGACTACCTTGCGCGCAAACTGCCCGCGCCCGGGGTGCACAAGCTCTGGTTCGACCACGGCACCGAGACGGTCGATGCGCTCTACGAGCCCTACCAGCAACGCGCGGACGCCGTGCTGCGCGCCGCCGGCTACACCCCCGGCCCGCTCTGGCAGACCCGCAAGTATGCCGGCACCGCGCACAACGAGGCCGCCTGGAGCGCCCGCGTCCACGAGGTCCTCGCCTTCCTCCTGAATTCCTGAACCCCATGCAAAACCACCCCCGCCTCGTCCCGGTAGTGCTGATCAGCTCGGTGGCCGCCATCGGCGGTTTCCTCTTCGGCTTCGACAGCGGCGTCATCAACGGCACGGTCGCCGCCCTCACCGCCGCCTTCGGCTCCAGCGCCGCCGTCACCGGCTTCAACGTCGCCTCGATGCTCCTCGGGTGCGCCGTGGGCGCGTTCATCGCCGGGCGGACGGCCGACCGCTTCGGCCGCCGCAAGACCCTCATTGTCACCGCGGTCGTCTTCGCGGTGAGCGCATGGGGCTCGGGCATCGCGGCCGGCTCGCTCGAGTTCGTGCTCTACCGCCTGCTCGGCGGCTTCGCGGTCGGCGCGGCCAGCATCATCTGCCCCGCCTACATCGCTGAAATATCGCCCGTGGCCCACCGCGGCTGGCTGGCGACGTTGCAGCAGCTCGCCATCGTGCTCGGGCTCTTCGCGGCCTTTCTCAACAACTACCTCGTCGCCAAGTTTGCCGGCGGCGCCGCCGCGGAGTGGTTCTTCGGCTACCAGGCCTGGCAATGGATGTATTGGGGCGAATTGATCCCCTCCGTCGTCTTCTTCTTCGGGCTCTTCCTCATCCCTGAGTCGCCCCGCTACCTCGTGGCCGCCGGCCGCGAGGACGAGGCCGCGCGCGTGCTCGCCCGTTTCTCCGGGGCCGACGAGGCCCGTGCGGCCGTCGCCGAGATCAAGCGCACGCTCGCCGCCGACCACCGCCCGTCGCTGCGCGACGTGTGGGACCGCTCCGCCGGCCGCCTGCACCCCATTGTCTGGGTCGGCCTCGCCATCGCCGCCCTGCAGCAGCTCGTCGGCATCAACGTCGTGTTCTACTACGGCGAGGTGCTGTGGCGCGCGGCCGGTTTCTCCGAGAGCGACGCGCTCAAGATCAACCTCATCGGCGGCACCATCAACGTCGTCTCCACCTTCATCGCCATCGCCCTGGTGGACCGCCTTGGCCGCCGGCCCCTGCTGCTCATCGGGTCGGTCGGCATGGCGGTGTTCCTGGGCGCGCTCGCCTTCATCTTCGCGCGCGCCTCGGTCGGGGCCGACGGAAACCTCGTGCTCGGTTCCGGTGCGGGCACGGCCGCCCTCATCTCGGCCAACCTCTATATCGTGGCCTTCGGCATCTCCTGGGGTCCGGTCATGTGGGTGCTGCTCGGCGAGATGTTTCCCAACCAGATCCGCGGCGCGGCGCTGTCGCTGGCCGGTCTCTGCCAATGGGGTGTGAACTTCCTTGTCACGATCACGTTCCCGATGCTTCTGCGCTCCATCGGCCTCGGCGGCGCCTACGGCATCTACGCCGCCTTCGCGCTCTTCTCGGCCTTCTACGCCTGGAAATACGTCCGCGAGACCAAGGGACTCACCCTCGAGCAGATGCGCACCGACTAGGTGCGTCGTTCCTTGGGCGATCTCGATGATTTCTGACGGCCTCTCTTGGGTCAGGCTTCCTGCTGGGGACGGGCAGGGTCGGGCCAGTCGACGTGGAAGAACCTGCCCCGGGGAGCGTCGACGCGCTCGTAGGTGTGCGCGCCGAAGTAGTCGCGCTGGGCCTGGAGCAGGTTTGCCGGCAGGCGGGCGGCGCGGTAGCTGTCGTAGTAGGCGAGCGCGGAGCTGAAGGTGGGCGCGGGCACGCCGTGCTCGGCGGCGAGCGAGACGACCTTGCGCCAGTTGGCCTGCGCGGCCTTCACGGTGCGGTTGAAATACGGGTCGAGGAGCAGGTTGGCGAGGTCCGGCTTCCGCGCGTAGGCCTCGGTGATTTTCTGGAGGAAGGCGGCGCGGATGATGCAGCCGCCCCGCCAGATGCGGGCGATCTCGCCGAAGTTGAGCGTCCAGCTGTATTCCTGCTGCGCGGCGCGCATGAGCTGGAAACCCTGCGCGTAGGAGCAGATCTTGGAGCAGTAGAGGGCGTCGTGGATGGCTTGGACGAGGGCGCGCTTCGGGCCGCGGTATTGCTTCTTCGCGGGGCCCTTGAGGATCCTTGAGGCGGCGACGCGCTCCTCCTTGATGGCGGAGATGCAGCGGGCGAAGACGGACTCGGCGATGGTCGGCGCGGCGACGCCCATGTCGAGGGCGTTGACCGAGGTCCACTTGCCGGTGCCCTTTTGGCCGGCGGTGTCGAGCACGACATCGACGAAGGCCTTCCTTTTCGTGACGGGGTCCTGCTGTCGGAGGATGTCGGCCGTGATCTCGATGAGGAAGGAGTCGAGGGCACCGCGGTTCCATTCGGCGAAGATGGCGGATTGCTCGGCGGGCTTGAGGCCGAGGAGACCGGCCATCAGCGCGTAGGCCTCGCAGATCATCTGCATGTCGCCGTATTCGATGCCGTTGTGGACCATCTTCACGTAGTGGCCGGCGCCGTTCGCGCCGATGTAGGCGGTGCAGGGCACGCCGCCGACCACAGGGCGGCCGGGGGCGGCGCCGGGGATGGGCTTGCCGGTCTTGGCATCGACCTTCGCGGCGATGGCCTCCCAGACGGGCTTTAACTCGGCAAAGGCCGCCGGGTCGCCGCCGGGCATGAGCGAGGGGCCGAAGCGTGCGCCTTCCTCGCCGCCGGAGACGCCTGAGCCGATGAAGCGCAGGCCTTTTTCGCGGAGGGCCTTCTCGCGGCGGATGGTGTCGGTCCAGAGCGCGTTGCCGCCGTCGATGATGATGTCGCCGGGTTCGAAGACGGAAACAAGGCCGTCGATGACCGCGTCGGTGGCTTTGCCGGCTTGGACGAGGATGATGGCCTTGCGGGGCCGGGCGAGGGTGGCGGCGAATTCCTGGAGGGTCCTGGTCGCGACGAGGCCGCCCGGGGTGCGCGGGTGGCCGGTGACAAACTGGTCGGTCTTCTCGGTGGTGCGGTTGTAGACGGAAATCCGGAAGCCGTGGTCGGCGATGTTGAGCGCGAGGTTCTGACCCATCACGGCGAGCCCGATGAGTCCGATGTCGGAGTGGGATTTGGCCATGCCCGCACTATGCGAGTGCGGACGGCCAAGACGAAGCGATTTTTCGTGTATTCGCGGGGGGCGCGCCCGCGCCACCTCACGGCGCCCCCTTGGGGGCCTGCTGCTGCTTCTGCTGGTAGGTGCTGCTGGCGCTCGGGAAGAAGGGGGCGATCTTGTCGATGATCGGGGTCATGAACGCCGGCTCGTTGCGGTTGTAGATCCAGGAGAAGAAAAACATGCTGCCGCCGATCACGAGCACGAGGCCGAGGATGAACTTGTTGGCCTTGGCCACCTTGCGGCCGATGACGACGAGCGCCACCACGGCACCAAGGGCGAGGGCGATCTTCAGCCAGGTCTGCGGCGGGACGGACTTGAGCGCGTCGAGGGCGGAGGCGGCAAGCACGGGGAGCATGGCGACACCTGTTATGCGGAAAACGCCGGGAGACCAGTCGATTTTCGGGCGCCGGGGGCTTTGACGGAAAATTGTCGTCCCGCCTAGCTGTAACGGCCGGCCACGCCGAGGTAGTCGAGGAGCCAGGCTTCCTTCCAGATCCGGTAGCGTCCCTCGGGGGTGATCTTGCCGTATTCCTCGCGGTCGGCGTGCGGGAGGAGGAAGCCGAGCTCGGTGTTCACCTGCTCCATGAGCTGCTGCTGCTGGTTGATGTCGGCCAGCGGGTCGGTCTCCCACGCCACGGGGGTTTCGCCGGCCCGGGCCATGCGCATCCGGTGCCAGGCGACGAGGCCGGCGAGGTCGCGGCGCCAGGGGTTGCGCTCGACGAACCAGTGCTCGGGGTAGAAGCCGCCGAAGGGCAGGAAGAAGTTGTCCGAGACGTAACGGCGGCCGGAGGCGGTGTTGGTCGAGAGGCTGTAGCAGACGGTGATGGCGCCGGTGTCCTGCGGGAGGAAGGCGACCTGCAGGCGCAGCGTGTGGTCGTGGCCCTGATAGACCGAGACGCGCAGCCAGATGCCGCCGCCGACCTCGGCCTTGAGCGCCTGCACGGGGGTGAACCGGTTGTCCCGGAGCCAGTCGCGGACCTTCAGGAGGCGGCGCTGGGTGGGCCACTCCTCGCCGGTGGTGTTGGCGGTGAACTTGGGAAAGAGCGGCAGCGGGCTGAGGCTGATGGCGCTGACGCGCATCCAGTTGAAGACCGACTCGGCCAGGAACCAGAGGAGGAAGGCCGAGGCGCCCACGACCCAGGGGGGGCGGTCGATCAGCCCCAGCCTTTCGTTGGCCCAGGCCACGACGAGCGCGAACAGCAGCCAGCGCAACCAGCGGATCGGGATCGCGAGGATGGGCGAGGCGAGGCGCAGGTTGAGATACAGCAGCACCAGCAGCGGAACCGCGGTGGCGATCAGGTGGAGCGGCGGTTGCATGGCAGGCGCGGCGCCGCGCGCGGCCTCAGCTCAGGCGCACCGGCATAATGACACAGATGAAGTTGTCCAGGGTCTTGAACACGCCGGGGCTGACCTCGTCCTTCAGCTCGAAGAAGACCTCGTCCTTCGTCAGGGCGCGGAGCGGGTCCATGATGAACTGCGGGTTGAAGGCCACCTGCAGGTCGGGGCCGTTGTATTGCACGGCGACGGACTCGTGTGACTCGCCGAAGTCCGGCGAGGAGGCCGTGACCTCGAGGAGATTGGCGGAGAGCTTCATCTTGACCGAGTTCGACTTCTCCGAGGTGACGAGGGCGGCGCGGTGCACGCAGTGGAGGAAAAGCTCGCGCTCGAGCTTGATGCGCTGGTGGGTCTCCTTCGGGATGACCTGCTGGTAGTTCGGGTAGTTGCCCTCGACGACTTTCGAAAAGAGGTAGATGGAGTCGACAAGGCCGCCGGCATCCTTGCCGGTCTCGATCTGGAAGGTGGCGCGGCGCTCGTTGAAGGCGATCTTGGCCTTCTCACCCTTGCCGAGGAGGCGGAGCAGCTCGGCCACGGTCTTGGCGGGGAGGATGATGGCGCCGGCGCTGTTGGCGGGCACGGCCATCTCCTTGCCCACAAGGGCGAGGCGGCGGCCGTCGGTGGCGACGAGCGTGAACTTGCCGTCCTTGAAGCTGAAATAGACGCCGTTGAGGATGTAGCGGGTCTCGTCGGTCGACTGCGCGTAGGAGACGTTGCTGAGCATCCCGGAGAGCTCACCCTGCGGGAGCATGAAGCTCTTGTCGTCGGCCGAGTCGGGCAACTTGGGGAATTCCTCGGCCCCGAGGCCCATGATGCGGAAGTTGGAGCCGCCGGACGCGATCTTGGCCTGGTGGTTGGCGGTGGTGTCGAACGCGACGTCGACGTTGGGCAGCTCGCGGACGATGGTGGAGAGGCGTTTGACCGGCAGGGTGATGGAGCCTCCCTCCTTCACCTCGGCCTTGATGCGGCAACGGATGCCGAGGTCGAGGTTGGTCGTGGTGAGCGAGAGATGATCCTTCTCCGCCTCGATCAGCACGTTGCTGAGGATGGGCATGGCGGCCCTGGACCCGACGACATTGAGGACTTGGGAGAGACCGTTGCTGAAATGATCGCGGTTGATTTTGAATTTCATCGGGAGGGGACGCGGGAAACTAACAAAGTCTGATTGAAGAGGGGTTCAATAGAGAAAAGATATCCGTATTATTATGGGGTGCCGACATGCGGATAACTTTCCGTTTCCGAGCGAAAACGGCACCGGTTCCGGTTGTGAACCGGATCGGAAAAGGTGCGAATAAGGCCGGGGTTGTTCACAGCAGGAAGTTATTCGGAATTTTCCTGCCGCATCTTCACAACCTTGCGGCGCAGGGCCCGCATCTGCGCGTGGCGCACGCCGCGCTGGTAGTGGGCAAAGAGCCCGTAGGCGATGTAGGCGAGGAACAGGAAGAAGAACGCGATCTTTTGCAGCGCGATGACCAGGCAGATGCCGACGAGCGCGAGCACGAAGTTGCGCAACCGCGCCTTGGTCTCCCAGTTCAACTCCTTGAAGCTCGGGTAGCGGATCGTGCTCACCATGAGGAAGGACACAAGCATGAGCAGGAAGGGCAGGCCGAGCGACCATTGGCGCAGGTCGCGCTCCCGCTCGGCGAGGGCGATGAGCAGCAGCACGAGGGAGGCGACCGTGCCCGCCGCGGCCGGGATGGGCAGGCCCACGAAATCCTTGTTCGATTCCGCCTCGGCCCGGTGGAGCAGCGGGTTGGTGATGACGTTGAAGCGCGCCAGCCGCACGGCGCCGCACAACAGGTAGATGAAGGCGATGAACCAGCCCAGCTCGCGGAACCACTGGTATTCCCCGCGCGGGGCGAGGATGAGGAAGAACACCATCAGGGCCGGGGCCACGCCGAACGACACCACGTCGGCCAGCGAGTCGAACTCCGCCCCGAAGAGGGAGGTGCGCCCGCCGAGGCGCGCCAGGCGCCCGTCGAGCGAGTCGAACACGACCGCCAGCAGGATGAACCAGACCGCCTCGGTGTAGAGCTCGAGCGCCGTGAACCCGGCGTGCGCCGCGGCATATTCGCCCGCGTCCGTAATGAGCCGCGCCTGGATGCACTTGATGACCGCGACGAAACCGCAGAACAGGTTGCCCGCCGTCATCAGGTTCGGCAGGAAATAGATCCGGCTCGCCTGCGTGACGTTGTAGGGGTTGTCGCGCTGCTCCAGGTCGGGCATGGCGGGGATCACTTGGTCAGGCTCTCGAGGTATTTCCAGAACTTGGAGTGCTGCTCGAACAACTGCTGCTCGGACACCGGCAGCTTCATGCGGAAGAGCCAGTCCTCGAGCGAATCCTTGTGCAGGATGTAGTGGGTGTGGAGCGTGTCGTCCTTCACCTCGAAGTAGAAACGGAAATCGCCCGCGCGCAGCCGGTAGAAGTCCTTGCCGTTGCGGTGGAATTTCCCGAGCGGCTCGCGCGGCTGCGCCAGATCAGAGGGCTTCACCCGGCTGATGGGGTCGATCGCCTCCATCTGCGCGAGCTTGTCGAGCCGGTTGAGCTCGCTCATGCTCTGCTCGGAAAACGTGACTTGATACATGGTCGCCCCGATGTAACCGCCCGCCCCACCCCGCGTCTAGGTAATTCAACCCCCTTCCGCCCATGAAAAAGCCCGCCCTGGCCGTCCTGTTCAGCCTGCTCGCCACCCTCCCGGTTGCCGCCCAGGACGCCACGCCCGCCACCGGCGGGGAGAAACAGCGCGCGGCCAGGGAGCGCATCCGGCAATACGACAAGGACGGCAACGGCAAGCTGAGCGACGAGGAGAAAGCCGCGGCCAAAAATTACATGCGCGAACAGGGCGGCGGCACCGAGCGCCGCAAGCAGGCCCTCAAGCGCTTCGACAAGGATGGCGACGGCAAGCTCAACGACGCCGAGCGCGCCGAGGCCGAGAAGGCGCGCGGGCAGATGGAGGCCAACCGTGACAAACGGCAGGCCGAGATCCTCAAACGCTTTGACAAGGACGGGGACGGCAAGCTGAACGACGCCGAGAAGGCGGAGATGGAAAAGACCCGCGAGGAGATGCAGAAGAAGCGCCGCGGCAAGGACGGCGGGGCCTGAAGGGCGGTCAGCCGGTGAATTGACGCGTCTCGCCGAAAGCGAGCGTGGAGAAGGCAGCCTCCGACACACCGAGTGCGTGACGGGCGGCTGCGAGGTCCCGCAACGGGGCGTCGATCCCCTCGTTCGTGAGCTGCACGGTGCCGAAATGCATGCCGAGGCTGGCCCGGGCGCCGAGATCGAGGTGCGCCCGCACGGCCTCCTCCGGATTCAGGTGCACCGCGCGCATGAACCAGCGCGGTTCGTAGGCGCCGATGGGCAACAGGGCGAGGTCGGGCGCCCCGAGGCGGCGGCGGATCTCGCCGAAATGCGGGGCCTGGCCCGTGTCGCCCGCGAAGTAGATCTTTCGTCCCGCCACCTCGAGCCAGAGCCCGCCCCATAGCGTGCGGTTGCGGTCCCACGGCCAGCGCGCCGCGAAATGCTGCGCCGGCGTGAGGGTGATTTTCGCCCCCGGGGATTCGTGCTGCTGCCACCAGTCGAGCTCGACCACCCGGTCCACCCCGCGGGCCTCGAGCCAGGGCCGGTTGCCGAGCGTGGTCACGATCAACGGCCGGCGCTCCCGGGCCAGCCAGCGCAGCGCGGGCAGATCGAGATGATCGTAGTGGTTGTGGCTCACCAGCACGAGGTCGATGGATGGCAGCTCCGCCAGCGGCAGCGCGGGCGGGCGCACGCGTTTCGGTCCGCTCCATTGCCAGGGGCTCGTGCGCCGGGAGAAAAAGGGATCGGTCAGCACGGTGAGCCCCGGGAATTGCAGCAGGAAGGTGGCGTGGCCGATGAAGGTCGCCGCCATTTCCCCGGGTCCGACGGCGGCCGGCAGCGCCGGCTTCCGATCAAGGGGCACGGTGGCCGGCCACCATTCGCCCTGTTGCAGCACAAGGCGCTGCCACCACCACTTGGGTAGCGCGGTGAAGGCAGGAGCCTGTCGCCAGCCGGACGGGTTGAAGAACCTCTCTCCGTCGCAATGGTCGCTGACGGGATAACGGCCGGCCATGGGATGTCAGGCCAGCCGGGTCCGGGCCTGCTCCCAATAGGAGAGCAGCGCGAGGAAATCCTGCTCCTTCGTGCCGCTGTGGATGACGTAGTCGAAGCTGAAGCGCTCCGGCATCTCCAGCTCCGCGCTCTGCAGGCGGCGTTGCAGCTCGTCCTCGCTGATGGGGCCGCGCGCCAGCATGCGCTCGCGCAGCACCTCCATCGAGTCCGGGGCGACGAAGACGGTGAGCAGGCGCCCCCGTAGGCGCGGTTCCTTCGCCGCGGCCGCCCGGACATTGCGCACGCCCTGCACGTCGACGTTGAGGACCAGGTTGGAATGCGCCAGCCGGTCGAGCACGGTGGATTTCAGCACGCCGGAGCGCTGCTTCTGGTGGATGCGGGCCCACTCCAGGAAGTCCCCCGCGGCCAGCCGACGGTCAAACTCCTCCTCCGAGATGAAATGGTAGTCCACGCCGTCGACCTCGTTGGGCCGGGGGCGCCGCGTGGTGGCGGTGATGACCCGCTCGAAGCCGGCCACCTCGCGCACGAGCCGGTCGCACAGCGTGCTTTTGCCGACGCCCGCCGGGCCGGCGAGGATGAGCAGCACGGTCTGCTTCTGCGCGCCGGCGGCCATGGTCAATAGGTGAAGGCCGCCGTCGCCGTGGCCGCCCCGTAGACAAACAGCGCGCCACCGAGCCATTTGGCGCGCCCCGGGCGCTTGAACAGCCACTCGAAGAAGTCGCGCAACCGGAACGGCGAGGCCCCGAGGTAGAGCGCCGCCGCGATGCCGAGGTAGACCGCGACCTTGTAGGGATAGACCTGCCACTGGTAGACCATGTAGCCGGCGTAAAGCAGCGGCTCGGCGACGAGGAGCATGAGGATGCACAGCCCGCGCACGGCGAGGAAGTCCGGCGTGTAGATGACGGCGAGCACGGCCAGCACGGCAAACCCGAGCATGAGCGGCATCGGGGTGGTGGCCACGATCAGGTCCGACTCGTTGAGTTGCGACACCCGCCACACGAACCACGCCGCGCCGGGGGTGAAGAAAAGCCACGTGGCCCGCTGCGAGCGCGGCAGGGCCTTGGCGGTGGAGGCGACACGGGGGTCGTTCCAGAGCAGCAGGGCGCCGCCGGCGGCGAGGAAAAGCCCGGGCAGCAGGGTGGCGAGAAAAAGGGTCATCGGAGGGGCAACTCTGTGAACGGGGCGGGCGCGCGGTTCAAACACTTACTCCCGCCAGCGCCAGGTCGCCGTAGAGCACGGCGGTGGAGGCCCGGTTTATCCGCACCGGCACGAGTTCCCCGATGAGGCGCTCGCCGGCCGCGAAGTGCACGATGCGGTTGCCGCGCGTGCGGCCCATGAACTGCACGCCCTTCTTGTCCGGGCCCTCGACCAGCACCTCCTGCGTCGTGCCGAGGAGCGTGGCGTTGCGGCGGTCGGAATTGGCGGCCAGCAGGCGGAGCAGCTCGGCGTTGCGCGCCTCCATCACCGCCTCGGGCACCGGGTCCGGCAGGGTGGCGGCGGGCGTGCCGCTGCGGAGGGAATACTTGAAGATGTAGGCCATGTCGTAGTTGGCCCATTCGAACAGCTCGCGTGTCCGGGCGAAGTCCTCCCCGGTCTCGCCCGGGAAACCCACGATGATGTCGGTCGAGAAATACATGTCGGGCCGCACGTGGCGCAGAGTCTCGATGATCTGTCGGTAGCGGGCGCCCGTGTAGGGCCGGTTCATCAGCTTCAGGATGCGGTCGCTGCCCGACTGCAGCGGCAGGTGCACGTATTCACAGAGTTTCTCCAAGCGGCCGTAGGCGGCGATGAGGTCGTCCTTGAATCCGCGCGGATGGGGCGAGGTGAACCGGATGCGCGCGATGCCCGGGATGGCGTTGATGCGCTCGAGCAGCTGCACGAACGGGCTGACACCGTCCGTGTGCTGGTAGTCGCGGCGGCCGTAGCTGGTGACGATCTGGCCGAGCAGGGTGACCTCGCGCACGCCGCGGTCGGCCAGCTCCTCGCATTCGCGCACGATCTCGTCCATCGGGCGCGAGCGCTCGTCGCCGCGCGTCTTGGGCACGATGCAGAAGGCACAGTCCATGTTGCAGCCCTGCTGGATCGAAACGAAGGCCGTCACCTGCCGCTCTTCGAGCACGTGGTCCCGGATGGTGTTCTGCGACCCGGTCTCCTCCGCAATGTCGACGATGCGCGCCGGCAGCACCGCGCCGGCCGCCTGCGCGGCGCGCAGGTTGTCGAGGTAATCCGGCACCTGGTGGAATTTCTGCGTGCCGACGATCAGATCCACGTCCGGGAGCGCGTCGAGCAGGGCGGCCCCGCGGTTCTGCGCCATGCAGCCGAGGATGCCGAGGATGAGGCGCGGGTTGCGTTTCTTGCGCTGCGCCACCGCGCCGGCCTTGCCGATGGCCTTTTGCTCGGCCATGTCGCGCACGCTGCAGGTGTTGAGCAGCAGGACGTCGCAGGTGTCCTCATCCTGCACGATGCGGTAGCCCCGGCCGCGCAACAGCGCCGCGACAGCCTCGCTGTCGCGCTCGTTCATCTGGCAGCCGTAGGTTTTTATGTAGACACGGTTCATCCTGAGGGGACCTGCCTGACTACCCCCGTCGTCTCTCCGGTCAACGCACGAAAAACAGCTCGTTCTCCGGGCGCAGGCGGGCTGTGATGACGCCGTGGCCCGCAAATCAACCACCACCAGCAACCTCGACGGCCTGGCCGCCGTCGCCGCGCCCCAAGCCGAACCCGACGAATCGGTCGATCACCCCGGCCCGCTCTTCGACTGGCTGAAGGAACGCGGCGCGGGTGTGCTCCTCCACCCCACCTCCCTGCCCGGCGACCAGGGCTGTGGCGTGATGGACGGGCAACTGATCCGGTTTCTCGACTTCCTTAATAACGCCGGCTTCCGCCACTGGCAGCTCTGTCCGCTCGGCCCCACCGGCTACGGCGACTCACCCTACCAGTGTTTCTCCGCCTTCGCCGGCAGTCCTTACCTCATCGACCTCGCACCTTTGGTCAGGGCCGGGCTGCTCAAGGCGGACGACCTCGCGCCGCTCCGGGAATTGCCCGCCGGGCGCACCGACTACGGGGCGCTTTACCGGCTCAAGTGGCCGCTGCTGTTCAAGGCCCACGCGGGGTTTCTGGCGGAGTCCCCCGCCCTGCCTTACGGCGACTTCGCGGAATTCAAGGCCGCCCACGCCTCCTGGTTGCCCGCCTACGCCGCCTTCCGCGCGCTGAAGGACCACTTCGGCGGCAAGGCCTGGACGCACTGGCCCGCGGAGGTCCGCAGTTTTTCCGCCGCGCAGCGATCCACGTTGTTGACCCGGCTCACCCGCGAGGCCGACGCCCACGCCTTCACCCAATACCTCTTTTTCGGCCAGTGGGCCGAAGTGCGTGCCGCGGCCCAGCAACGCGGCATCTCCATCATCGGCGACGTGCCGATCTTCGTCGCCGCCGACTCGGCCGACACCTGGGCCAACCCGGAGTTGTTCGAGCTGAACCCGAAGACCGGCCGGCCCCTCGCCGTGGCCGGCGTGCCGCCGGACTATTTTTCGGCCGACGGGCAGTTGTGGGGCAACCCGCTCTACCACTGGCCGGTGCATGCGGCCCAGGACTACTCGTGGTGGCTCGCGCGCATGCGCAGCGCCTTAGCACTCTACGACAGCGTCCGCTTCGACCACTTCCGCGGTTTCGAGTCCTACTGGCGTGTGTCCGCCTCGGCCAAGACCGCCCGCAAGGGCCGATGGACGCCCGGCCCCGGCGTCGCCCTCTTCCGCGCCATCCGGCATGCGTTGCCCGCAGCCAAGCTCATCGCCGAGGACTTGGGCGAGATCACTCCCGCCGTGCGTGAACTGCTCGCCGCCACCGGGCTGCCCGGCATGGCCGTGCTCCAGTTTGCCTTCGGCGGCGACGCCACGAACGCCTTTCTCCCCCACCACCACACGGCCAACACCGTCGTCTATCCCGGCACGCACGACAACGACACCACCATCGGGTGGTTCAAATCCGCCGACCAGCCCACGCGCGACCACGTCTGCCACTACCTGCGGGTGGACGGCCACGAGATCGCGTGGGATTTCCTGCGCGCGGCTTACGCCTCGCCCGCCCGGCTGGCCGTCATCCCGTTGCAGGACCTGCTCTCACTCGGGTCCGAGGCCCGTTTCAACCTACCGAGCAAGGCCGAGGGTAACTGGCAGTGGCGCTACACGGCGGACCAGCTGGCGCGCCTCGAGCAGAACGCCGCCGGCTACCTCCGCCACCTCGCCGGGCTCTACGGACGGTGAGATGCCGTCATTGCGAGGAGCGCAGCGACGAAGCAATCCACACCATTGGATCGCCCCGGCCTGCCTTGCAGACCTCGCGATGACAGCGGTGGTTCATTTCAATTCCGCGGGCCGGTGCTTCCGCCAGTAGCGGGCGAGGCCGCCGACGCTCATCGCCGCGGGATCAGCCTGCTCGTAGGTGGCGACCATCTCGTCGCCCAGGCCGGCTTGCCTCAGCTCGGCCCACACGCGCTGCTCGAAGAGCGGCACGAGCTGTTGTTCGGACAAACCAAGATTCAACTGCGCCCGCATCCATCCGGCCCAGTCCTGGAGCCGCGTCCGCAGCTCCTCCATCCGCCGCGCCGCATCATCCAGCTCGCCAAAGTGCGTCACGAACACGCGGGCCGGGCGCAACCGCCCGATCCGGTGCAACGAGTCGGCCCACTGCTCGAGATTGATGTCGGGCGGCGGGCACGGCGGCAGGCAGGGGCCGCCGTCGATGCACACCCCCAGCACGTCGCCGGCGAACAGGGTGTTTTCCTTTTCCAAAAGCCACGCGTGATGATGCTGCGCGTGTCCGGGTGTGTCCAAGGCCCGGAACACCCCGCCGCCCGCCGCCACGGCCTCTTGGTCCTGCACCACGCGCAGCTTGTCCGCCGGCACGGCGCGCAGTTCGCCCCACAGCCGGCCCATCTGGTCGCCGAAGATCTTCGTGGCGCTCGCCACGAGTTTCGCCGGGTCGGCGAGATGCGGCGCACCCTTGGGGTGCACGCAGACCGTGGCGCCATATTCCTCGGCCCAGCGCCACGCCGCGCCGGCATGGTCGAAGTGGATGTGCGTGAC
>CAZMFB010000012.1:43370-73323 GCA_964565475.1 uncultured Opitutaceae bacterium
ATTCCTCGGCCCAGCGCCACGCCGCGCCGGCATGGTCGAAGTGGATGTGCGTGACGAACACATGGGTTACCTGCTCCGGGCGCAACCCGGCGGCGCGCAGGCCCGCCACGGTGTTGGCAAAGACCGACTCCGGTCCGCAGTCCACCAGCGCCAGCGGCCCGTTGCCCACCACCGCCGTGCCGATGACCTTCGGCCGGCCAAGGTGCAGCCCGTCGACGAAGCGGATGGACGCGCTCACTTCACCGCGGCCCAGACGCGCTGGACGTCGTCATGGTCCTCGAGGGCCTGCAGGAATTCGCCGACCTCGGCCCGATGGGCCTCGGAAAGCTCGGGGAACTGTTTGGCGACATGTCCGAGCTCAGCCGTGACGACCTGCCAGCCGTGCTCCTTCAGCCAGGTGGAGACGGCGTGCACGGCGGCGCGGTCGCAGAGGAAGCGCGCCCCGGCCGCCCCCTCGGGGATATCGTCGTTCTCGGCGTGCGAGAGGGGCGCAAAGTCATTGGCGCCCGCCTCGATCGCGGCGGCCTCTAGGTCGGCGCCGGCCGCCGTGTGCGCCTCGACGATGCCGGTGTGGTCGAAGAGGAACTTGTTGCTGCCGGCCCCGCCGAGCACGCCCTTCTTGAAGAGCACGCGGATCTCCGGGACGGTGCGCTGCATGTTGTCGGTCATGCACTCGACGATCACGGGCACCTTGTGCGGCGCGTAGCCCTCGAAGGCGACATGCTCGAGGCTGGACTTGTCGCCGCCGGTGCCGGCGCCCTTGGCGATGGCGCGCTCGATGACGTCGCGCGTCACGCTCGCCTTGCGGGCCTTCTCCAGCGCGGCGAAGAGCCGGGCGTTGGCCGCGGGGTCGCCGCCGCCCAGCTTCGCGGCCACGGTGATTTCCTTCACCAGCTTGCCGACGACCTGGCCCTTCTTCTGGTTAACGATCGCGCGTTTTGCATGCAGCCATTGGCGTCCCATAAGGCGCGCACACTACCGCAACCGTTGCGCGCCGGGCAAGGCCGGAGCCATTTTCGCATCGCCCCGGCCCCGGCCGGCGCCAGCGTCCGGGCATGCTCCTGCGCGTCGCCGTCTGGCTGTTGGAAAACTCCCCGCGGTTGCGCCGGTGGATCTGGCGCTGGTGGTATGGCCGCCTGGCGGGCCGGTTCACGCAGCGCGACTGGACGTTCATGAACTACGGCTTTGCCCGGTCCACGGGCGTGCCCGTGCTGGCGCTGGAGGCGGCCGACGAACCCGACCGCCTCTGCATCCAGCTCTACGAGGAGGTGGTGTCGCCGGTCGCCTTGCGCGGGCTGGAGGTGGTCGAGGTGGGCTCGGGCCGTGGTGGTGGGGCGAGCTGGCTGGCCCGCCGGCACCAGCCGCGCCGCACCACGGGCATCGATTTTTCGGCCCAGGCGGTGGCGCTGTGCCGCCAGCGCCACGCCGGCGTGGCGAATCTCGAATTCCGCACGGGCGACGCCGAGAACCTACCCCTGCCCGACGCGAGCTGCGACGCCGTGGTGAACGTCGAGAGCAGCCACTGCTACGGTGACGTGGGGCGGTTCTTCCGCGAGGCCGCGCGGGTGCTCCGGCCCGGCGGGCATTTTCTCTACACCGACTTCCGCCCGGCGGCCGACATGGCGGCGCTCACGGCCACATTGCTCGCCGTGCCGGGGTGGGAACAGGTCGCGCAGGCGGACATCACCGCGCAGGTGCTGGCCGCGCTGGAGGAGGACGATGCCCGCAAGCGCCGCCTCATCGCCGGGTTGGTGCCCGAGGGTATGCGGCACCTGTTTGAGGAGTTCGCGGGACTCAAGGGCGGCCAGATCCACGCCGGCTTCACCAAGCGCGAGCTGGTCTACCACCGTTTCGCTTTCCGCAGGAAAGCCGCCGGCTCCTGACAGCACGTTGTCAACCCCGCCGGTTATGCTGCGCGCATGAACAACCGCTGTCCTTGGGCCGAAGCCGGGATCAACCACGTCTACCACGACACCGAGTGGGGGGTGCCGTCGCATGACGACCGCCATCTCTTCGAGATGCTCATCCTCGAAGGCGCGCAGGCCGGCCTCAGCTGGTCGACCATCCTCAAGAAGCGGGACGGCTACCGCGCGGCCTACGACCGGTTTGATCCGGCCAAGGTGGCCCGCTACGATGCGCGGAAGCGCGCCGCGCTGCTGCGCAACCCCGGCATCGTGCGCAACCGCCGCAAGGTCGGGGCCTCGGTGACCAACGCCCGGGCCTTCCTCGCCGTGCAGGAGGAGTTCGGTTCCTTCGACCGCTATATCTGGCGGTTCGTGAACGGCCGGCCGATCGACCACCGTTTCACGCGCTCCGCGCAGATTCCGGCGAAGACGCCGGAGTCCGACACCATGAGCCGCGACCTGCTCCAGCGCGGCTTCCGGTTCGTCGGCTCGACCATCTGCTACGCCTTCATGCAGGCCACGGGCCTGGTCAACGACCACCTCGTGTCCTGCCCGCGTCACGCGGCATGTGCGAGATTCAGCGCGTGAGGCGGTGGATGAGCAGGGCGGCGCGCTTCACCAGCTCGGGCGCCGTCGTCAGATCGGCCCACTCGCCGGGGGCATGGGCGCCGCCGCCGCGCAGGCCGAGGCCATCGAGGCCGGGCAGAGGGGGTGAGATGATGGAGATGTCGCCCGCGCCGCGGGCCTTCGGGTCGTAGGCCGTGATGGCGGCGTAGCCAAGGTCGCGGCTGGCCCCGTCGAGCACCTTTAGCAGCGAGTAGTTGCCGTCGGCCGGGGCCATGGCCGGAAACGTGCCCTCGTCGAAGACCAGTTTGGCCGACGTGCGCGGCAGGTGCGCGGCGACGGCGGCCTGCATGATGAGCTTGGCCTCGGCCAGCTGCTCCGCGCTGAGAAAGCGGAGGTCGCCCTTCACGATGGTGCGCTGGGGGACGATGTTGGTCTTGCCGCGGGCCTTCGCCTCGAGACCCGTCGCCTCGGCCTCGGTCCCGCCGGCGAGGAGCGCGGGGTTGCAGGTGATGCCGTCGAGCCTGCGCAGGTCCTCGTGCCAGCGGGCGAGGATGCGCGCCGTCTCGTAGATGGCGCCGCTGCCCATGGCGCCGCCCCAGATGGCGGAAGAGTGCCCGGTGGCGCCCTGCACCTCGAGCGTCCAGCTGGCGAAGCCGCGGCGGGCGACCGTGCCGGTGTCGCCGATGGCGGTCTCGAAGCCGAGCGCGGCATCGCTGCGCGCGGCCAGCTCATGGAGATCGCGGCGGCTGACGGACATCGGCTCGCCGGTGTCCTCCTCGTCGCCGGTGAGGATGACGGCGATGCTGGTGTCCTCAAGGGCGCCGGCAGCGTGCAGCGCCCGCAGGGCGTGCAGGATGACGAGATTGCCGCCCTTCATGTCGTTGGTGCCGGAGCCATAGGCCCGGCCGTTCTCGATCCGGAAATCGCCGGCGGGCAGCACGGTGTCGAGATGGCCGATGAGCAGGAGGCGGCGGCCCCGGGTGCCGCGGCGCTCGGCAATGACATGGCCGGAGCGGTTCGCCTCCGGGATGGGCGACCAGCGCGCAGCCAGGCCCAGCTTGGCGAATTCCGTTTCAAACCACGCGCCCAGCCGGCGCACGCCGGCGTGGTCCTCGGTGGGGGAGCTGATCCGCACGTGCGCTTCCAACTCGGCCGCAAAGGTGCCGATGCCAGCGTCCACCGCGGCCACGATGCGCTGCTCGGTCCCGGTGAGGGCGCCCAGACCGGGCGCAAGGAGGATCATGAAGAGGAGGACGGAGCGGAGTAACGGCATCCCGGGAATGAAACAGGCATCCCCATCTGCGTCCAGACGCGAGCAGTCGCACCCCGGTGGCGTTTCATCTAAGGCGCCTTGAGGCCGGGGGCGGACCCTGCTGGGCTGCCCCCATGAGCAACGAGTTTGTTTCCGTCGCCGACTTCGGGCTGGAGCGCAGCGCCGAGGTCTTCGCGCGCGGCTACTCCGACTATTTCGTGAAGATCCCCGCGACGCCGGCCATGCTGCTGGGCATGGCGCGCGGGGATGGCGTGGACCTGACCGTCAGCCGCATCCTGGTGCGCGCGGGGCAGCCGGTCGCCGGGGGTCTCATCGCGCGGCGGGGCTGGACCTGCCGGCTGGCGGGCATGGCCGTGGTGCCGGAGGCGAGGCGCACCGGCGCCGGGCGCGTGTTGCTCAATCAGTTGCTGACCGAGTCCACGGCGCGCAGCGAGCGGGCGATGGTGCTCGAGGTCATCGAGCAGAACATCCCCGCCGTGGCGCTGTATGAAAAGTCCGGCTTCCGGCGGGTGCGGCGACTGTGCGGGTGGCAGGGGCCGGCGAATCCCGCCGCCGAGGCCAACCTGCGCGAGGTGGATTTGCGCGAGGTGGCGTCCGCCGTGGCGCAGCACGGTCTGGCCGACCTGCCGTGGCAAATCGCGGCCGAAAGCATCGCCCACCTCAACCCGCCCAGCCGCGGCTACCGGCTCGGTCCGGCGTGGCTCGCGGTCACCCCGGTTCCGAACGGCCCGGTGTCTGTGCGTGCGCTCGTGGTGGAAAAATCCTCCCGCGGGCAGGGCGCGGCCAAGACCCTCCTGCGCGCCGCGATGGCGGCACATCCGGACGCGGCCTGGCGCGCCGGCGCGGTCTTTCCGGAGGAGATGGAGCCGGTGTTCCTGTCCGCCGGACTGGCGCGCACCGAGCTGACCCAGTGGCAGATGGCCCGGGATGGTGTTCAAAAAGAAAGCTAAAAAAGCACTGGCTTGCCCGGGCCAAGACCGCTTCATTGCCCCCACCCACACCCGTCCACAGGGACGGATTTTTTACATGAGCACGAGCCTACTTCCCGCCCCCACCCCGACCCGCCCCAAGTTCGGGGAAAGCGACGAGTTTCACCTCACCCTCCGCCAGCGCGTGGAGGAGTTCTTCCAGCGCACCGGCCGGCGGCCGCGCGACTGCTGGCAGATGTATCTGAAGAGCGCGATCATCCTCGCGGTCACGGGCGGCGCCTACATCTCGCTGGTCTTCTTCGTGCAGACGTGGTGGCAGGCCCTGCCGGTGGCCGTCCTGCTCGGCCTCGGCATGGGGGCCATCGGTTTTAACATCCAGCACGACGGCGGCCACCAGGCCTATTCCGACCGTCCGTGGGTGAACCGGATCATGGCCACGACCATGGACCTCGTGGGCGGCAGCTCCTACTGCTGGCACTGGAAACATGCGGTCATCCATCACACCTACACCAACATCACGGGGCACGACACGGACATCGACCTGAGCATCTTCGGCCGGCTGTCCCCGCACCAGCCGCGGCTCGGCTTTCACCGCTGGCAGCACTTCTACCTCTGGGGCCTCTACGGGCTCATCACCAGCAAGTGGCATCTCTACGATGATTTCCGCGACGTCATCACCGGCCGGATGGGCGGCCACCGGTTCCCGCGCCCGAAGGGCTGGGATCTCGCCGTCTTCCTCGGCGGCCGGTTGCTGTTCTTCTTCCTGATGTTCGTCCTGCCGCTGATCTTCCACAAGTGGTGGGTGGTGCTGTTGTTCTACAGCGTGGCCGTGCTGGTGCTGGGGGTCTTCCTCAGCGTGGTCTTCCAGCTGGCGCATTGCGTCGAGGAGGCCGAGTTCCCCCTGCCGCAGCCGGAGTCGAACCGCATCGAGAAGTCCTGGGCGGTGCACGAGATCGAGACCACGGTGGATTTCGCGCGCGACAGCAAGGTGCTCTGCTGGCTGCTCGGCGGGCTCAACTTCCAGGTCGAGCACCATCTTTTCCCGCGCGTCTGCCACATCCACTACCCGGCGCTTTCGAAGATCGTCGAGCAGACCTGCCGAGAGTTCGGCGTCCGCTACACCGCGCACCGGACGCTCTGGGACGGCCTTGTGTCGCACTACCGCTGGTTGCGGCGCATGGGCGAGGCCAGCCCGGCCTGAACGTTTCCAGCGCTAAGGCTTTCCCGGCAGGCAGAGGCAGGACGAACTGATGTCGGTGTCGGCCTTGGCCCAGACCCTGTCGAACTGGGCGCGGACGACTTTGGCCTCGGCGAGCTTCCCCTGTTGGCGCAATGCCTCGCTGAGACCGAAGAGGGACCAGCCGTTCCCGGGCAGCTTCTTCAGGTCGGCGCGGTAAACCTCCTCGGCCTCCGCGTAACGGCCGACCTGCATGAGGCTGGCACCGAGCGCATGGCGGACGGGAATGCTCCAGTCGGGCGGCTCGTTGTAACGGAGCGCGTCCTCCCGGCGGACGGCCGCGCGCAGCTGCTCCAACCCGGCGTCCACCTCGCCGGCTCGGAAAAGGATTTCACCCGCGAGCATGGGCTCGGCGACGTCGAGCACCGCCGAGGCGAGGTTGATGCCGCCCGGGTAATCGGCCGGCACGGCGCGCCGCGCTGCGAGGAATTTCTCCTGCTCGGCCTTCGCGGCGGCGACTTCTCCCTTGGCGGCGTGCGCGATGCCGCGGGCGCAATGCCACAGGGCCTTGGACAGCGGACGATCCGCGCCCGGCACCGGCTCGGCGAGGATCTCGTCCCAGCGGCCGAAGCGCACCAGCACCTCGAGCGGCACGGCGCCGAACACGTCGGCGAAGGGGCCGAACAGCTGCACGAATTCCGGACCGAGTTCCGCGACCATCGCGCGGATGTGCTTCCGCGCGAGCGCGCCCTGGCCGGTCATCATCGCCCCGTAGGCAAGCATGTGGCGGTTGTGGGCCATGTAGAGGCCGACGAAGCCGTCGGGCCGGAGGCTGACGCGGCGGTAATGCAGGTCGGCCTCGATGGCGCGCGTGTTGGCGTCGATGCAGTCCTGCCAGCGGCCGGTGCGCACGTCGATGTGCGAGGGCATGTGGACCATGTGGCCGAGGCCGGGCTGGAGGAGGCGCAGGCGGTCGGCCGCGGGCACGGCGGCCTCGGGCGTGGGCGAGGCCTCGCGGGCGTGGATGGTGAGGTGCAGGGCCTGCGGATGGTTCGGGGCGAGGGCGAGCACGGCGTCGAGGGTGGCGAGGATCTCGTCGGTGCCGGGCTGCGGCGTGCCGTCGGATTTCCACAGGTCCCACGGGCGGAGGTTCATCATCGACTCGGCAAAGAGCGCGCCGACATCGGCATCCTGCGGAAACTGTCGCCAGACCTCGCGCATGGCCTGCGCGTAGGCGCCGTCGAGCGGGGCGCGGTCGGCGGCGGGATCCTCGTTGTAGCGGGCGATCTGGGCGTTGATGAGCGCGCGCTCGACCGGCGTCGTGCGGCCGGTGAGGGCGAGGCGCTGGGCGTGGCCGAGGGCCTCGCGCGCGAGTTTGTGCTTTTCCGGCGGGACGGCCGGGTAGTTGATGTGCGGGCCGGCGGCGGCGGCGATGCCCCACCACGGCATGGCGGCGGTGGGATCGAGCCGGGCGGCCTCCTCGAAGGCGCGGATCGCCTCGTCGTGATTGAAGGCATACATCAGGGCCAGGCCCTGGTCGAAGTAGCGCTGGGCCTCGGCGGACCCGGTCGTGATGGTGCGGTGGAGGGGGCCGATGTCGTAGATCGGCTGCCTGGATTGGGCGCCGGCCGTCGCGAGGAGGGCGACGAGCGTGAGGAGAAGGGCGGTTTGGGATCGCATCGTGACAGCTTAGGGGTGGGCCGCGGAACCGCCGCCGGCCCCGGCCCGCCGGTCAGCGCTGGGTGGTGAAAAGCAGCGTGAGAAAGCTCAGCAGCAGGCCGGTGATGAACGCGCTGTAGGCGAGGCGCAGGTAGCGGTATTTCTTCTGGGCGAGGAACTGGCCCATCGTGTAGATCTCGCGCAGCTGCAGTTCGTAGGTGCGGTGGGTGTCGTTGAACGCCTCCATAAGCTCGCGCTCGAAATCCTCGTAGCTCATCCGGGTGAAGTCGCCGAAGAACAGGATGTTGAAGCCGGGGCTGCGGACATCGGGCCGTCCGTCCGCCCGGGCGACCAGGGGCAGCGAGAGTTTCGGCATGACGGCGTAGGCGGCGAGCAGGATGGTGATGAGGCTGAAGGTGATGAGCACCAGGAGGGGCCATTGGGAGCCGGCCTTCATCGCCTGCGGTGCGGCGAGCGTGACCACGATCGAGGCCATGGTGAGGAGCATGTTTGCCTTGAGGTCGGCCATCGAGCTGAGCTGCACGTGGTGGGCGCGGGTCTGGCGGATGAGCTGGTCGAGATGGTTGCCGGGCTGCGGGGTATTCATGGGCGGGGCGGGGCTGGCGCGGAAGACTGCGCGACCGCGGCGTGGTTTTCAATGCCGGGTTCGGGCGCGGCGCCGTTTCGCCCCTTTTCTTTTCGCCCCGGGGGCGTATGGTGCGCCCCTCCGGAAATGTTCGCCGACCTGTTCCAGTTCCGCGCCCCCCGCAACCCCGCGGACTATGAGCACGCCTTTGTCGAGGAGGTGAACGTCACCCGGCGCGTCCCGCGGGACCCGCGCCTGGAACGGCTCATCCTGATCTGCTGGGCCCTGATCGCCTTGAAGCACGTGCTCGTGATCTGGGCCGTGCACCACTACCATGTGCCTTTCCACCAGTTGTGGGTGAACGCCCCCACCTGGGCCGCCGGGGTCGCCGCCACCCTCGCCTATTACTGGCGCGACTGAACCACCCGCTTTCGGCTGGCCACCCTTGGCCCCTTGGCAATCCTCGGCGGCGCGCCCATGTCCGTGATCCGCCGAAGCCTGAAATACGCCGCCTGGTTGTCGGTCGGGCTGTTGCTCATCGTGCTGGCGGCGCTCGGCTACGGTTGGGCCCAGTTGCGCGGCAGCCTGCCCCAGCTCGACGGGACCCGTGCCGTGCCCGGCCTCGCCGCGCCCGTGAAGATCGAGCGCGACGCCCTCGGCGTGCCCCTCATCACCGCCGCCCACCGGGCGGACGTGGCCCGCGCCCTCGGTTTCCTGCATGCGCAGGACCGCTTTTTCCAGATGGACCTGCTGCGCCGCGCCGCCGCCGGCGAGTTGGCGGAGATCTTCGGCCGCGCCGCGGTCAATTTCGACCAGGGCCGCCGGCTGCACGGGTTCCGCCGTCTCGCGGAAAAGGTCGTCGCCGCCCTGCCCCCCGAACACCGCGCGCTGCTGGAGGCCTACACGGCGGGGGTGAACGCCGGCCGCACCGCGCTGCCGCGCATCCCCTGGGAGTATCTGGTGCTGCGCATCCCGCCGGAGGCCTGGCGGGCGGAGGACTCGGTGCTCTGCGCCTACGCGATGTGGTTCGACCTGCAGGACGCCACCGGCGGCTACGAGCGCACGCTGCAGGCCTTCCAGCTTTCCCACGGCGCCGCGGCCTTGGATTTCTTCTCCCCGCGCGGCAATTCCTGGGACGCCGCCCTCGATGGCTCCACCTTTGCGCCCGCCCCGCTGCCCCCGCTGCGGATCAAGCGCGCCACCGCGCCCGTGCGCACCTCCGCGCGGCCCGTGTGGGAGGACCGCGTGCTGCCCGGCTCGAACAATTTCGCGCTCGCCGGCCACCACACGGCGACCGGGGCCGCGATGTTGGCCAACGACATGCACCTCATGCTCGGCGTGCCCAACACCTGGTATCGCGCCGCGTTCGCGTGGACCGATGCCGCCGGCGCACACCGGATGGACGGGGTCACGCTGCCCGGCCTGCCCCTCATGGTCGTCGGCAGCAACGGCCGCATCGCCTGGGGTTTCACCAACTCCTACATCGACACCTCCGACGTCGTCGTGGTCGAACACGACAGCACCGGCCTGCAATACCGGGCGCCCGCCGGCTGGGTTTACTTCGAGCACCGGCCCGAACAGATCCGGGTGAAGAACGGGCCCCCCGTGGACTTTGCGGCGAAATGGACGGAATGGGGGCCGGTCATCGGCCCCTCGCCGGCACCCGAGAAGGGCCGCCTGCTCGCCCTGCGCTGGAACGCCCATGATCCCGCGGCCACGGACCTCGACCTGCTGGACTTGGAAACCGCGTCCGATGCGGCCGCGGCCCTCGCCATCGGACATCGCGCCGGCATGCCCAACCAGAATCTCGTGGTCGCCGATGCGGCCGGCTCCATCGCCTGGACGGTCACCGGCCTCGTGCCCCGGCGGCGCGGGCTCGACGGGCGTCTGCCGGTCTCCTGGGCCTACGGCGACCGCAGCTGGGAGGGCTGGCTCCCGACCGGCGAGGTTCCGGTCATTTCCAATCCCGCGGAAGGCTACCTCTGGACCGCCAACAACCGCCTCGTGGGCGGCGGGGCCCTGGAAAAACTGGGCGATGGCGGCTACGACGAAGGGGCGCGTGCCGGGCAGATCCGCGACGACCTCAAGGCCCTGGTCGCCTCCGGCAGGAAGGCCGTGCCCACGGACCTGCTCGCCATCCAGCTTGACGACCGCGCCGTCTTTCTCGCCCGGTGGAAGGACCTCCTGCTTTCCGTCCTGACCGACGAGGCCGTGGGACAGAAAAAAGCCCGGGGCCCGCTCCGCGAGGCCGTGCGCCGGTGGAACGGGCGCGCCGGCACCGATTCCGCGGCCTACCGGCTGGTCCGCGCCTTCCGCCTGCGCGTGACCGCGCGCACACTCGAGCCCTTTTTCGAGCAACCGTCGGCCCGCTACGATAAATTCGCGGGCAACCGCCTCCTGGGCGAGGATGCCGTCTGGCAACTGCTGCAGGAAAAGCCCGTCCAGTTGCTCAATGCCGCGCACACCTCGTGGGATGCCCTGCTTCTCGCCGCGGCCGACGACGTGCTGGAGGACGTGAGGCAGGCCGGCGGCGGCCCGGAAAAATTCACCTGGGGCCGGCGCAACACCCTGCGCATGCAGCATCCCTTCGGCCGCTTCCTGCCCGGCCCCATCGCACGGTTCCTCGACATGCCCCCCGATCCGCTCCCGGGGGATTCGAACATGCCGCGCGTGCAGACCCGCGGGTTCGGCGCCAGCCAGCGCCTCGTGGTCTCTCCCGGGCACGAGGACGAGGGCATCCTGCACCTGCCCGGCGGGCAGAGCGGACACCCGCTGTCGGCCTTCTACCGCGCGGGCCATTCCGCCTGGGTGAAGGGCGAGCCGACCCCGCTGCGGCCCGGCCCGGCCCAACACACCCTCACCCTCACGCCGCCATGATCCGCACGCTCGCCCACCCCCTCGCCCACCACGTCCTCACGCACCTGCGCGACAAGACCACCAAGCCCGCGCTCTTCCGCACGCTCAGCTACCAGATCTCCCTCCTGCTCGCGCTCGAGGCGACCCGGGACCTCGCCGTCGTGCCCAAGAAAATCGAAACGCCGCTCGAGCCGTTCGACGGGTGTGTGCTGGCCAAGCCGCTGGCCGTCGTGCCCATCCTCCGCGCCGGCCTCGGCATGCTCCAGCCCTTCCACGATGTCTTTCCCGACGTCTCCGTGGGCTACGTCGGGCTCGAGCGCGACCACGCCACCGCCGTGGCGCGCAGCTATTATTGCAAGCTGCCTCCGCTGGAAAACACCCGGGTCGTCGTCGTGGACCCGATGCTGGCCACCGGCGGTTCCGCGGCCCAGGCCATCTGCCTCGTGAAGGAAAAGGGCGGACGCGAGGTCGTCTTCGTCTGCATCGTCGCCGCGCCCGAGGGCGTTGCCACCGTCGAAAAGGCGCATCCGGACGTGCCCATCATCGCCGGGGCGCTGGACCGCGCCCTCAACGACCGCAAATACATCCTGCCCGGCCTCGGCGACTTCGGCGACCGGCTCTACGGCACATGATGCACAGCCGGCGACCCCCGCCCGCGGGCGACACGGGCGAGCGGCATGGCTTCATCCGTCATTCCAGCCACCCGCCGGTCGCCTGCAAGACCTCGGTGCTGCCCTTGCGCGTGATCCACACCGCCAGCGCGCGGCGCGGCACGCCGGGTTGAGCGCTCTTGGGCAAGCCGAACTCCCCCACGCCGTCCCGCAGGCCGGTGCGCGCGGTGGCGAGCGCGACGAAGTCGTGCCGCAGCGTCTCGCCGCGGTTCTCCCCCGCCTTGACCCGCGTGCTGATGCCCGCGCCGAGCAGCGCGGCGTGCGCCTCGTATTTCAGGTTCGTGTCCTGCCGGGGCGTGAAACTCACGCGACATTTCCCCTCCGCAACCTCGACCCGGAGCACACCCTGCTCAGGGCCCGGATCCGGCGGCTGACGGCGGAAGCGCGCGCGCCACTCCTCGCCGTCGAGCGCGAAGCACGGCGTGTAGATATTCGAGGCCGCCCACACCGCGCGGTAGAGATATTGCCGGTCGGTGAACTCCCGGGTGGCGAACCGGTCCGGCCAGCCGAGCCGGTCCCAGTAGTCCACGTGCCAAGCGACCGGCACGAAATCGCGCCACAGCCCCGGGTGATCCTTGAGTTGGTTGAGCCAGCGTTCCGCCGGCGGGCAACTACTGCAACCCTCCGAGGTGAACAGCTCGATCAGCCGCGTCTGCGCCGGCCCGCTGGTAAACACCTTGGCTTCAGCCCCGGTGGCCATTCCCGCCAGCAACATCATCGGAAGAATCGCGCGCATGCGGGTGGGAGCGGCCCACGGCCCGGAAATTTCCATTTTTTCGTGTCCATCGCCGGGATTCGCCGGCAGAAACAGGGCCCATGCAGATTTCGCGCCCCGGCCTCATTGTCGCCGACCGCTGGCAGGACTACCAGCTGCTTGACTGCGGCGACGGCCTGAAGATGGAGCGCTGGGGCCCGCACACGCTCGTCCGCCCCGACCCGCAGGTCATCTGGCCGCGCCGCGGCGGCGGGAAAAAATGGGAGGGCTGGGACGGCTTCTACCACCGCAGCCCCACCGGCGGCGGCAAATGGGAGTTCCGCACCCAGCTGCCCGACCACTGGACCGTCCGCTACGGCGCGCTCACCTTCAAGATCCACCCCACCAGTTTCAAACACACCGGGCTCTTCCCCGAGCAGGCGGTGAACTGGGAGTGGTTTGCCGGCAAGATCAAGGCCACCCGCGCCACCGGCCGCGAGCTGAGCGTGCTCAACCTCTTCGGCTACACCGGCGCCGCCACCGTGGCCGCGGCGCACGCCGGCGCCAGCGTCTGCCACGTCGACGCCTCCGAGGGCATGGTGAAATGGTGCCGCGAGAACGCCGCCCTCTCCGGCCTCGCCGAGGCCCCCGTGCGCTACATCGCCGACGACTGCCTCAAGTTCGTCCGCCGCGAGATCAAGCGCGGGCGCCGCTACGACGGCATCATCATGGACCCGCCGACCTACGGCCGCGGCAGCACCGGCGAGATGTGGAAACTCGAGGACCACCTCTGGGAGCTGCTGGCCGAGACCCGGAAAATCCTCAGTGACCGGCCGCTCTTCTTCCTCATCAACGCCTACACCGCCCGCCTCTCCCCCACCGTCGTCCTCAACCTCCTCGCCGGCCTGCTGCACGACGCCGGCGGCCGCATCCACGGCGGCGAGATCGGCCTGCCCATCCGCGCCGACGGTCGCGTCCTGCCCTGTGGCATCTACGGCCGCTGGGAAGCGACTTGAGGTTTTTGTCTCCGTGTGGCCTGTATTCGCGCCCCTTCCCATGAAAGTCATCACCGCTCCCACCGCCCCGGCCGCCATCGGCCCCTATTCCCACGCCATCCACGCCGGCCCCTTCGTCTTCTGCTCGGGCCAGACGCCCCTCGACCCCAAGACGGGCAAGCTCGTCGAGGGCGACATCGAGCCGCAGACGCGCCAGGTGTTTGAGAACGTCCGGGCCGTGCTCGCCGCCGCCGGGCTCACGCTGCAGGACGTCGCCAAGTCCACCGTCTACCTCAAGGACATGGGCGACTTCCAGAAGATGAACGCCCTCTACGAGGCTGCCTTCGCGCCGCACAAGCCCGCGCGCACCACCATCCAGGCCGCCAAGCTCCCCCTCGACTGCCGCGTCGAGATCGAGGTCATCGCCCTGGCGAAATGACCCGTCTCCTGCTCGCGCTCCTCGTGAGCGCGATCGCGCCCGTCGCCCGCGCCGCCACCGACTGGCTGCGCGCGGACCCGGCCGACATCTCCGCCGCACTCGTCACCATCGAGAACGACAAGTTCTTCGCGGGCTCCGACCGCCATTACACGCAGGGCCTGCGCGTGCAGTTCAGCGCCCGGCGCGGGCCCGACGGCCAGTTCGAGCGGCGTGTCGCCGCGCTCCTCAAGCGCGTGCCCTGGCAGCCCGACCTCACCGACGCGCGCGCCACCTTCTCCCTCGGCCAGGACATCTTCACGCCCGAGGACACCGACACCACCGCCGTCGTGAGCAGCGACCGGCCCTATGCCGGCTGGCTCTACCTCGCGACCGGCTACCACGCCATCATCGACGGACGGCGCAGCCTCGCCGCCGAGCTCACCTACGGCATCGTCGGCCCGCATGCCCTCGGCCGGGAGGCGCAGAACGGCTGGCATGACGTCATCAACGTGCCCCATTCGCAGGGCTGGGCCAACCAGCTTGGCCACGAGATCGGGCTCAACGCCGCCGTGGACTGGCGGTTCCGGTTCCGCCGCGAGCACGCCGACCTCATCCCGCATGTCAGCCTCGCGCTCGGCAACGTCCGCACCCACCTCGCCGTCGGCGCCGCCGTGCGCATCGGCCTGCGCCTGCCGGATGATTTCGGCCCCGACCTGATCCGGCCCGCCGGCACCGCGGCCGAGACCGCCCCGGTGGCCCACGGCGCCTATTTCTTCATCAGCGGCGAGACCCGCGCCGTGGCCCGCGACATCTTCCTCGACGGCAACTCATGGAAGCACAGCCACTCCGTCCGCAAGCGCCCCGTCGTCGCCGACCTCAACGCCGGGTTCTCGGTGCGCGGCCCCGCCGGCTTCTTCACGCGCTGGACCGGCGCGCGCGGCTGGCTGCTCACCTACGCCCAGAACTACCGCACCAAGGAGTTCTACGGCCAGGCCAAGCGCAACGTCTTCGGCTCCGTGTCGCTTGGCTTGTTGTATTGAGGCCGCGGCCCGTCCAATCTCCGCGCGTGGACCCAACCTCCCTGCAGATCGGCGTCGATGGCGGCGGCACCAAGACCAGCCTGATCCTGGTCGATGCCGCGGGCCGCACCGTGGCCGGGCACACGGCCCCGGGCTGCAATCCCAGCCTCATCGGTCCGGAGAAAGCGCGCGCAACCCTGCAGGAGGCCGTGCAGAAACTGCGGGCCGGACACCGGGACACGACCGTTCGCCGCACCCTGCTGTGCATGGCCGGGGCGCAGGCCTTCTGGCGCGAGACGGCGGCGGTGCTGAAGGACTGCGGGACGGTCGAGACCGCGCGCGATTCCGCGCCGGTGCTTGAGCTCGCCACCGGCGGCGCACCCGGCCTCGTGCTGCACGCCGGCACCGGCTCGTTCGTTGCGGCGCGCGGCCTCGACGGGGAATTGCATTTCGCCGGCGGACTCGGCTGGCGGCTGGGTGACCCCGGTAGCGCGCAGGACGTGGCCCGGCGCGCCTTCGCGCACGCGATGCTCGAGCTGCAGGGGTGGCGGCCTCACACCGCGCTCGGCGACGCCGTCCGCACCTATTCCGGCCACGGCGAGGCCCCCGACGTGTCGCGCTGGCTCTACACGGCCGAGGATCCCAACGCGCGCCTCGGCGGCTTCGCCCCGCAGGTCGTCGAATTGGCCCGCGCGGGTTGCCCGCCCGCCCAGACCGCGCTGGTCTGCTCGCTGACCGACCTCGTGGAGCAGGCCCGGCTCGTCACTGACAAATTGTTCGCCGGAAAGTCCGTCCCGTGCGGCGTCAGCGGGGCGCTGCTCAACAGCGAGCCGGCGCTCGCCATCCTGCGCGCCTTGGTCGCCACGCACGGCTGGGGCGTCACGCTCATCCCGATCACCGCGCCCCCGATCGAGGGCGTGCGCCGGTTGCTGCTGAAAGGCTGAGATGCCGGCGGCGGTGGAAATCACGCGTCTGGCCGAGGCGGAATGGCGCGCGCGGCAACAGGCCCACGAGCGCCGCGTCCGCCGCTGGACGGACCCGCACCAGGCCCGGCAGTCGCGCGGGGAGAAACACCCCGTCGAGGATTTCCTCTTCGAATACTACCGCTTCCGTCCCTCGTGGCTGCGGCGCTGGCATCCCGGTCCCGATGTCGTGTTGTTGGGCGACGGTGCGCGTGAATTCCTCCGCTGGCCGGAATATCGCGAAGCCGATGGAGGGGTTGTGCTCCACGTCGCGGCGTTTCCCGCCGCGCGCCGCGATTCACTGGCGTGGGTGCTCGGCCTGTTGCGCGCCACGGCGGAGCGCACGCCCCTGTTCGCCTGCCATGGTCTGCACGAGTGGGCCATGGTCTACCGGCAGCAACCGGCGGAGGTGCGGCACAGCGCCTGGCCCCTGCGTTTCCCGCCGGACGAGATTGCCCGCATCGTCGAGGACCAGCCGGTGCGCTGCTCGCACTTCGACGCCTTCCGGCACTTCACCGCGGCCGCGGCGCCGCTCAACCGCCTCCAGCCCGTCCGCGCCACCACCGACCAGTTCGAGCAACGCGGCTGCCTGCACGCGAACATGGACCTCTACAAATGGGCCTTCAAGCTGGCGCCGTTCACGCCGGCGGAATTGATCGCCGACTGCTTCGAACTCGCCCGGGCCATCCGCGAGGTCGACATGCGCGCCAGCCCCTACGACCTGCGGGCCCTCGGCTACGAGCCGATCCGCATCGAGACGCCGGAGGGCCGCGCCGAATACGAGGCGCACCAGCGCGACTTCGCGGAGCGCGGCGATCCGTTGCGCACGCGGTTGATCGCGCTCTGCGATCGGCTGTTGGCGGGCTGAGGCTGCGCTTGCGCTTTGCCAACGGCCGCAGGCCGGGTTTCACTCCCCGCGCGTGGGCGATCAGATCATCACCCTTCTCTATCTTGCGCTCAGCGCCGGGCTGATCGGCGCCGCGCACTGGCGCGTCTGGCGGCGCACGCTCCCGGCCTTTGCCGCCGGGGCCCGCGGTCGCCTCGGCACGCTGCTGGCCGTGGCGGGCTGGCAGTGGCTCGGCGCCGCCACGCCCGCCGGCCTGCTGTTCGGGCTCATCGGCATCGAGGAAGTCGCCGCCACGCCCCTCGTGCCGGAGCGCATTGCCCTCACGGCGCTTGCCCTCACCGCCCTGCAGTTGCCCGCCGGGCTCGCCACGCTTGTTGCCGCCTTCTGGCGCACACGGAAAAACTCCTGACCCCGCGCCCCGGCTTGCCGGCGGGTGCGGCGGGGTTCACAGTCGCGCCATGCCCCCGGCCGCCGGCCAGCAGCCCCCCACCCGCACGCTCAAGAAACCGAGCTATCCCATCAGCCCCGAGCTGCGCGGCTACCTGCACCGCTACCGCCGCGAGAGCCCCCTGCCCGTGACCTACGGGCGTCTGCGCGATTTTCACGAGACCATCCCGCTCCTCGACGCCGAGGGCCGCAACACCCTCTGGGAGACCGTCTGTTACCGCTCGGAGGACATGCCCGCGCTCAACGAGGCCCTGAAGCACATCTACGCCCTCCTCAAGGTCGACGGCGACGCCAGCGTCGTGAAGCACCTCTACATCGACCGCGTCGACTTCTGCGCCTTCGGCAACTCGATGCCGTTCCGCATCCGCGTGGTCAACGCCTACAACGACAACCAGGACTACTACTACCTCAAGCAGGCCGACGCCTCGCGCGTCTACGGCCTCGAGCTCGAGCACCTCCTCTCGCCCAACCGCCTCAACTACCTCACCTGCGGCGCCAGCCTCGTCGAGGAGCACATCGCCGGCATCCCGGGCGACGTCTACATCGACCGCTGGCTGGCCAACACCAGCATCAGCCCCGTGCGCATCGCGAAGGAACTGGTGAAGTTCAACGAGCGCTGCTTCATCCGCCTGCTCGGCGACATGCGCAGCTACAACTACGTCTACGTGCTCACGCCCGACTTCGAGGGCACGCAGGTCCGCATCCGCGCGATGGACTTCGACCAGCAGACCTACCACGGCCGCAAGAACTACTACCTGCCCCAGTATTTCAAGGAGAACATCCCCGTCGTGCAGTTCTGCATCAAGCACCTCAACCAGCACACCGCCTACCAATACCAGCGCGAGGAGCAGACCCTCATGCTCCAACGCGCCGAGCTCGCCGCCATCCGCCTCGGCGCCCTGCTCGAGGCGATGGCCACCGACGACCTTGCCCCGGCGGAGAACGTCCGCTCGCTGGCCGAGGGCCTCGCCGAGCACCACCAGGATCGCGCCTTCCTCGGCTGCCTGACGATGGGCGCGCTGGTGCGCGAGAACCTCGCCGCCGTGCGCCGCAACCTCGCCCGCACGCTCGGCCCCCTCCACGCCGTCGACCAGCCGCTGTAAGCCTCAGCCCTGCGGGGTGACTTTCTCGAGGGCGGGCGTGACGGCGGCGGTGCGGTTCTCCACCCCGAGCTTCATGAAGATGCTCTCCAGGTGTTTCTTCACCGTCGTGAGCTGGATGCCGAGGATGGTGCCGATCTCGGGGTTGATCTTGCCCTGCACGACCCAGGAGAGGATCTCGGCCTCGCGCGCGGTCAGGCCCAGGGCGCGCCCGATGGCCGCGGGCGTGGCGTCGGCGCGGATTTTCCCGCCACCGGGGGCGCGGTCTTCTGGTTCGAGCTGCCCGTGGCCCCCGGGCCGTAGCCCGCGGGCGAATTCGGCATCGCCAGGATCGCGGTTGGACGGCATCGATGAACGAGCCGTGGTTCTCCTCCTCAAGAACCTGCTGTTCACGATCATCGTGCCGGGATTTGTCGTCGGCTGGGTGCCGCATTATTTCCTGATGCGCCACCCGGTCTGGCCGGAAGTGCTCGGGCCCTGGCACTGGAGCGGACTCGCGGCCTTCACCGTCGGCACCGGCATTTACCTGCACTGCGTGTGGCACTTCGCCCGCAACCAGGGCACACCGGCGCCACTCGACGAGCCGAAGAAGCTCGTCCATCGCGGTCTCTATGCCTGGGTGCGCAATCCGATGTATCTCGGGGTGCTCACGATTGCGGCGGGCGAGGCGGTGTTCTGGCAACAGCTGGTGCTCGCGCTCTACGCCGTCGTGCTCGCGTGCGCGTTCCATCTCTTCGTCGTCCTCTACGAGGAGGACAACCTGCGCCTTCGCTACGGCGCGCTATACAGCGACTACCTGAACCGCGTCCCGCGTTGGGTGCCGCGCAAGCCGCGGCCACCCCTCGTCACGGTTGCGCCATTCGACGGCCGTCCCCACTAATCGATCCGGCCCTCGTCGAGTTCGATGAGGTCTGTCACGCTGATGATGTCAACGGTGCGATCCGGGCAGCCCATGTTGGTGAGGGCTTCCTTCAGAAAGTCGCGGCCGGAGGGCGTCATGCCTTTTTGCACGTATTCGCGGTTCCATTTGGCGGCGCGCACGTCGGCCGGGAACAGGGTTTTCAGTCGCGCATCGATCTCCGCGTCGCCGAGCCCGGCGTCCATGCATTCGTGGACGATCTTCTCGACGGCATTCGGGTCGATGCCGAGGTGCAGGCAGAGGAAGCGGTCCATGCCGCGCTTGTAGTTTTTCGCGTAGCTCGGGGGGAGCGCGCCGTGCTGCTTCACGTATTTGCACTTGGCGAGAAAGCGCGGCAGGTGGAGCAGACCGGTGGCGGCGTGCGGCAGGTAGGCCGAGGGCAGGCAGGTCAGCACGTCGCCAGAAGACCCGGGAATGGGCTTGGAGGGCATGGCGCGACAAGTGGTCAACAAAGGCGCCGAAAACGCAAAACAAGAAGGCGGGATCCGCGATCCCGCCCCTCGAACCTGCAGTCCCGCCCCGGATGGCGCCGCTCAGAAGAACCGCACCGGCTTGGCCTGCATGCGCTCGTGCTCCTCGTGCGTGCAGCCCGCGTTGGTGGGCACGCCGGCGTCGGCGCCGGTGGGTTTGACGAGTTCGTTCGCGAGCATGTAGTTCTCGACCTCCTCGCCCGACACGTCGGCCAGCATGACGCCGTCGATCTCGACACAGGGCGAAAGGGGCTGGCCGGACTTGCGCACCATCTCCTCGTAGTTGGCGCGGTTGTTGATGATGTCGATGTCTTCGAACGCGAGGTTGTGCTTGCGCATGATGGCGCGGACGCCGTTGCTCCAGCCACAATGCGGTTTCAGGTAGGCCTTGATCTTCATGTTGGGTGCGGGGCCGGAAACATAGGCGCGCACTTTTCTTCTTCAACTGAAACTTTCGGCGCCTAGCCTCGCCCCAGTGCTCGCCCCCTACCCCACCCTCACCCCGGCCCAAGCCTCTTCCTTCGCCCGGTTGGGGTTGCACAATGTCCGCCGGGAATACCCGCACCTCCTCCAGCACACGCTGAACGGACCCGAGGACGTGCGCAGCGTGCGGACCCTGCATCCGGCGTTCTACGGGAGCTACGACTGGCACTCGTGCGTCCACCAACACTGGATGCTGGCACGCCTCGCCCTCCTTTTTCCCGACCTGCCGGAAAAGCCGGAGATCGACCGCGTGCTGCGCGCCCACCTCACGCGCGAGAACATCCAGGCCGAGGCCGACTATATGCGGGTCCCGGGACGGCAGTTCTTCGAGCGACCCTACGGCTGGGCCTGGTTCCTCAAGCTGGCGCAGGAGATGGGTAGCTATGACCGTGAACTGGAGCGCCATCTCGATCCCCTGGTGGACGTCATCCGCGCCGGGTTCCTCCGCTACCTGCGGACCCTTTCGCACCCGGTCCGCAACGGCGTGCATGGCAACACCGCCGTGGCGGTCGCGCTGGCGCTCGGTCACGCCCGGGCGCACGACGACCAGGAGATGAAGCTGCTCTGCACCGCCCGTTCCGCCTATTGGTATGGCCACGATACCGACTATCCCGGGCACTACGAGCCCTCGGGCGAGGATTTCTTTTCGCCGTGCCTGACCGAGGCCGGGCTGATGGCGCGCATCCTGCCGCGGGAGCAGTTTCTCGCCTGGTTTACCAGATTTCTTCCCCGTCTCGCCGAGGGACAGCCGGCCGGTATCCTGCACCCGGCGCCGGTCAGCGACCCCACGGACCCCAAGATCGCCCACCTCATCGGGCTCAACCTGAACAAGGCCTGGGTCTGGCGCCGGCTTGCCGGGGTGCTGCCCGCGGAGGACCCCCGCAGCCGCCTCGCGCACAACGCCGCCCTTGCCCACTACAACGCCGCGTTGCCGCTCCTGGGTGAGGAGGACTTCAACCGCGCGCACTGGCTGTCATCATTCGCGGTCTACTCGTTGACGGAGTAGACCGGCGGCCGGATTTTTTGTGGCCGGCCGTGCCGGCGCCCGCAACATGCCGGCCCATGGCCACCCTCACGCTGTTGTTTTTCTCCAACGTGTTCATGACCTTTGCCTGGTATGGACACCTGAAGTGGTTTCACGACAAGCCGCTCTGGGCGGTCATCCTGATCTCCTGGGGCATCGCGTTCGTGGAATATTGCCTGATGGTGCCGGCGAACCGCCTCGGCTACGGCAGGTTCACCGGCTACGAGCTGAAGATCATCCAGGAGGTCATCACCCTGGTGGTCTTCGTCGGCTTTGCCTGGATGGTGCTCGGCGAAAAGCTGCGCTGGAACTACGCCGTGAGCCTCGCGTTCATCTTCCTCGCGGTGTTTTTCGCCTTTGGCGTGAACAAGCCGGCGGCGCCGGGGGCCTGACCCCACTCCGCGCTTGCCCAGCGCGCCGGGCCGGAAAAGCTGCTGACATAATGCTGTCACCCCGTGTGCTAAGCTAGCGCCCAACCTCAGACACGATCTCACCATGTCCAAATCAGCCGACAAAGCCCCCAAAACCGAAGCCAAGGCGCCCGCCGCCGATACCGCCCGCGAAAAGAACATCAACCTCGCCGTCTCCTCGATCACCAAGCAGTTCGGCGAGGGCTCCATCATGCGCCTCGGGAGCAACACCAAGATGAAGGTGGAGACCCTTTCGACCGGCTCGCTCGCCATCGACCTCATGCTCGGCGTCGGCGGCCTGCCCCGCGGCCGCATCATCGAGATCTACGGCCCCGAATCCTCGGGCAAGACCACCTTCTGCCTGAGCGTCATCGCCGAGGCCCAGCGCCGCGGCGGCCTCGCGGCCTTCATCGACGTCGAGCACGCCCTCGACCCGAAATACGCCAAGGTCGTCGGGGTGAACCTCGACGACCTGCTCGTCTCGCAACCCGACAGCGGCGAGGATGCGCTCAACATCATGGAGACCCTCATCCGGTCCAACGCCATCGACGTCATCATCCTCGATTCCGTCGCCGCCCTCACGACCAAGGCCGAGCTCGACGGCCAGATGGGCGACGCCACCGTCGGCGCGCAGGCCCGGCTGATGTCGCAGGCCATGCGCCGGCTCACCGCCGTGGTCAGCAAGACGAACTGCGTCTGCATCTTCACCAACCAGATCCGCGAGAAGATCGGCGTGATGTTCGGCAACCCGGAGACCACCTCGGGCGGCCGCGCGTTGAAGTTCTTCTCCTCCATCCGGCTCGACATCCGCCGCAAGGACCAGCTCAAGACCCCCGAGGGGCGGGTCATCGGCAACCGCACCAAGATCAAGGCCGTGAAGAACAAGGTCGCGCCGCCGTTCACCGAGTGCGAGTTCGACATCATGTATGACGAGGGCATCTCCGCCATGGGCTCGCTGCTCGATCTCGGCCTCGACCACAAGGTGCTGGAGAAGAAGGGCGCGTGGATCGCCTTCAACGGCGAACTTGTCGGCCAGGGCCGCGAGGCCGCGAAGGAGGCTTTGAAACAGAACCCGCCGATGGCGGAAAAGATCAAGACCGCCATCCTGGCCAAGGTGAACGTGAAACCCGGCGATCCCGTGACCGGCGACGCGCAGGAGTGACCCGGATCACGCCGGCGACGCTAGGGCTTGGCTTGCCAACCGCCGAGCCCGGGTTTCCTTCGGCGTGCATGCGAAGATTCGCCGGCATCAGCCTCCTGCTCTCATTGGGGCCAGGCTTGCTCGTGGCCGCACCCAAGCAGGAAAAGCCGAAGACCACGCCGGGGGATCGGGCGCCGGTGCTGGTTTCAACCGAGGGGGACGGACCGACATGGAAAAACATGACCGAGTTGCGCGCCCACGCGGAGAGGGGTGAGGCGCGCGCGTGCTTCGAACTGGGGGAACGGCTCCTGCTCGGCAATGGGGTGCCGGCAGATCCACCGGCGGCCAGGGGTTGGCTCGAAAAGGCCGCCCAAGGCGGGGTGGCTGATGCCTGGTTCCGGCTCGGCAAGATGCACACGGACGGCCTGGGGGTGCCGGCGGACGCGAAGCGGGGCTTTGACTGCTATCTGGAGGCGGCCCGGCGCGGCCTGCCGGAGGCCATGCACAACGTGGGTGCGGCCCTGGTCAGCGGACGCGGCCTGAAGCGCGATTACGTTGAGGGATTGGCGTGGTTGATGGTGGCGACAAAGTCCGGCGCCCCTCCGGATTCGGAACGGCGCACACGAGAGCACCTGGCCCAAAGACCGGCCGTAATCGCGGCCGCCGAGCAGCGGGCCGTCTTGATCCTCGAGGAATTGAAGTCCACCGCTGCGGTGAAGGAGAAAATTCCTCCGACCGATTCCAAGCCTGCCGCCATCGGGAATCCCAAGGTTGCGCCGCACAAGGTGAAACTCGACGTCAAGGCGGAGGTGCCAACCCCCAAGCCCGACGTTACACTCCCAAGACCGGACGACAATTAGGTCAGCGCGACGAGAGAGGTATCACGAGCCGCAGCGCCGTGTGCGTGGCGGAGAAGCTGCAGACCTTGTTGTCCACAAGTCCGGCGGCGCGGGCGGCCCGCATGACATCGACATCCCTGAGCGTCGCGGCCTTGCCCTTGCGCGAGATGACCCAGATGGCGCCGGCGGGCCGAAGGAGACGCTTGAGCGACCTCAATTTGGCGAGTTCGGCGGCGCTATCGGCGGCGTAGAAGAGGATGTCGAGGTTGGCCCCGGGCTTCGTGTCCGGCGGGGCGCCAAGGCGCTCCGTGACATCGCGCAGAAACGCATCGTCGTCGATGCCGAGCACAACCGCGCACGCCCCGGGCTTGAGGCCGAGCTTGTCGACAAGGCTACGTGGGCAGCGGAACTTGAGCGCCCATTTCTCGGCGGTGGTTCGGTCGCCGAGGAGAAGCGTAGCGGCGGGGCCGTCGTGCGTGATGACGAGCGCCCCGCCCTTCCCCACCTCGGCAGATTTTATGGCCTTCAGCGCAAGGTCGAGCCGCACCCCGCCGCGAAAGATCAGCTTGTCGGCGTCGAGGTGAGCCTTGCCGGTGAAGGTCTCGCGGCCGAGGCGGAGGGAGCAGTTGGCTTCGAGGCCCATGGTGGAATCAGGATTGGGGTTCAGCAGTCTCGTTGAATCTGCGGCCGAGGTCGCGGAGTTATTCCATATGCTCAAGCGGCGGCCTGGTTCAGCGCAATGCATCAGGCGGGCGATTTCCTTTTGCTTCGTGGGCCTAGGCTGGCTTGCGTGGCCGGATGCCCGCACCGACCGACATCATTGCCGCGCCCGCCACGCCGCTCGGCACGGCGGCGATCGCGATGGTGCGCGCGAGCGGTCCGGGCGTGGGTGAAATTGCGCGGGGAATTTTCGGCGTTGCTCCCCCACCCCGCGTGGCCACGCACGGCGACTATCGGGACAAGAGCGGCCAATTGGTGGATGACGTGGTGGGCACATTTTTCGCCGCGCCCAACAGCTACACCGGCGAGGACACGCTGGAGATCTGCTGTCACGGGAACCCCCTGATTGTGCAGAAGATCATGGCGGACCTGGTCGCGCGGGGTTGCCGCGTGGCGGAAGCGGGCGAGTTCACCAAGCGGGCATTTCTCAACGGACGGATGGATCTCGGCCAAGCGGAGGCGGTGATGGATCTGATCCACGCGCGGAGCGAGCGGGCGCTGGCGGCGGCCAACCGGCAATTGCGCGGCTCGCTCGGGCGACACATGGATAAACTCGTGTCACGGCTGCTTGACGTGGTGGCAACCGTCGAGGCCTACATCGATTTCCCAGAGGAGGATTTGCCTCCGGAGGATGCGCGGAAGTTGCAGGAGCAAATCGAATGGCTGCGCGCGGAGACGGGGCGACTGCTCGCGACCCATGGCTACGGAAAGATGCTGCGCGAGGGCATCCGCACGGTGATTTTCGGTGAGACGAACGTCGGCAAGAGCAGCCTGCTGAACCGGCTGCTTGGCGAGGAGCGCGCGCTCGTGAGTGCCGAACCGGGCACGACGCGCGATTACATCGAGTCTGATCTGCGGATCGGCGCGCACTGGTTGCGCTTGGTGGACACGGCAGGATTCAACGAGGACTCGGCGGGGTTGGAGCGCCGTGGCATAGAAAAATCCATGCAGCAGGTCGCGGAGGCAGACTTGTATCTTTGGGTGGTGGAGGCGGGCGCTCCCCTGCCCTCCCTGCGCGATTTGATCCGCCCGCATCTACGCCGGGACAGCACCTTGATCGTTGCAAACAAGTCGGACCTACCCCACTCCCTTGCTGCGACGACCCGGGATGCCGGAGAAATCGCCGTAGTCGCAGTGTCCGCCCTGAACGGAAGCGGCATCGAGCAGTTAAAACAGGCGGTCAGCAAGCTGGCCGACGCGTTGGCCGTGGAAGCCGGAGAAGAAGCCGTGACAGTGAACGCGAGACACGCGCTCTCGTTGGACGCAGCACGCCGTGCCTTGGAAGAGGCGCACGCCAAGGTTGCTGCTGGCGATTGCAATGTGTTGTTGGCCAGCGATCTAAGAGCGGCACTCAGCGCGCTCGGTGAAATTTCTGGTCGTATTGATAACGAACAGGTGCTGGATCGGCTATTTTCTAGCTTCTGTATTGGAAAATAAAAGCACATCGAAATATATACTTCTTACACGAATGACTGGAAAAGAATACGACGTGATTGTTTGCGGTGCCGGCCATGCGGGAGTGGAGGCTTGCTTGGCGGCGGCGCGCATGGGGGCCTCTACCCTACTCCTGACCGGCAACATCGATACGATTGCCCAGATGAGCTGCAATCCGGCTATTGGCGGACAGGCCAAGGGGCAGATGGTTCGCGAAATCGATGCCTTGGGTGGTGAGATGGCGATCAACACGGATGTGACGGGAATTCAGTTTCGCCTGTTAAACGAGTCCAAGGGTCCGGCCGTGCAATCACCCCGGGCGCAATGCGACAAGAAGGCATATCAGTTCCGGCTCAAGCACACCTTGGAAATTCAACCGAGCCTGCAGATTTTTCAGGCCACCGTGACTGGATTGATCTTCAAGGAGGGGCGCGTCGTTGGATGCCGCACAAACCTGGATATTGATTTCCGGGGCACGACGGTGGTGGTTACCACGGGCACCTTCCTGCGTGGGATAATGCACGTCGGGCAAAACAAGAACGAGGGGGGTAGGCTGGGGGACTTCTCCGCCAAAACGCTCTCCGACAGCCTGAGCGAGGCGGGTATCGAGCTGTCACGGTTGAAGACGGGAACACCGCCTAGGATATTGGGCCGAAGCATCGATTTCTCCAGCCTCCAAGAGCAAAAGGGGGACGCTGAGCCGACGTTGTTTGCCTTCCATGACACCCGCGGAACGGAGGACCTGTTCCACGTGGAACGGACGGGAGAAACGCGCATCGGATGGAAGCCCGGATCGAGGCAGGTTTCGTGCTGGATAACCTACACCACAGCGGAATCGGCGGAAATCGTGCGGACGAATCTTCACAAGTCGGCCATGTATTCAGGTGATATTGAAGGCGTTGGGCCGAGGTATTGCCCTAGTATCGAGGACAAGTTTGTGCGCTTCGCCGACAAACCCAGGCACATGCTCTACTTGGAGCCGGAGGGGCTGAATACGAATGAGTATTACATCAACGGCCTGTCTACCAGCCTGCCACTGGATGTGCAGGTCCACCTGGTGCGTAGCATACCCGGCTTGGAGCGAGCCGAACTACTGCGACCTGCCTACGCCGTCGAATACGATTTTGCGCCGCCGCAGCAACTCTGGCCATCCCTGGAATCCAAGAAGGTCGAGAATCTCTTTTTTGCCGGTCAGATCAACGGCACGTCCGGTTACGAAGAAGCCGCTGCGCAGGGCCTTGTCGCTGGCGTCAATGCCGTCGAAAAGGCAAGGGGAGGCGAGCCGCTGATTATCCAACGACACGAGGCTTACATCGGAGTGTTGATCGACGATTTGGTCACCAAGGGCACGACCGAGCCCTATCGCATGTTCACCAGCCGCGCCGAACACAGGCTGCTCTTTAATCACGGCAGCGCTGAGTTGCGACTACTGCGGCACGCAGAAATTCATAAATTATTGAATAATAATAGAATAGAAAAAATATTGGCCAAAAAATCTGCCGTGGATAAATGGGTGGCCACACTTGAGCAGGACAAGACCAAGGGGGGAACTTGGGCCGACGCGATTCGTCGGGGCTCTAACCGGAGCGAGTTGCCCGAGGCGTTCCGGAAAGAATCCATTACCGTGCAGGACGAGGTGCTCTATCGAATTTCGCATCGCGGCTACCTGGATCGCGAGCAGCGGCAGATCGACAAGCTACAGGAGGGCGAAAAAATCCGTCTGCCCGCCGATTTGGACTATCTGGCCATTCCCGGCCTACGCCGGGAGAGCGCACAAAAGCTCCATGAGCTCCGGCCGAGGACTTTGGGGCAGGCCGGACGCATCAGTGGGGTCAACCCGGCCGACTTGAGCATTCTCTTGGTGCGGTTGGCCGCGAAATCGCGCGAAAACCGCGAGAGCTAGTCGCTGCCGCGGCTTTCACGGTTGCGCGAGCCGGCGCCGTCTTCGCAATCACAGCCGTGCCAATGAAGCCCGACTTCCTTGTCCGTATCGCGGACCGCCGCGATCAGCTCCGGCGCGACCTTGCCGCGCTGATGCCGGTGCCGCGCCCGGTCGTCTGGGAAATCGGCAGCGGGCACGGCCACTTCCTTGTGCGTTACGCCACGGAGCATCCGGGCAAATTCTGCCTCGGGGTCGACATCCAGATCGAACGCATAGGGCGGGCGAACAAGAAACGCGATCATGCCCGGCTAACCAACTGCCACTTCGTGCGCGCCGAGGCGCGAGAATTCCTGCATGCGCTGCCCGCCGGCGTCGCGTTCGCCGAGGTGTGGGTGCTCTTTCCCGATCCCTGGCCCAAGGCCCGGCACAACAAGAACCGTCTGCTGAGGCCTGAATTTCTCGAAGATCTGGCCGCGAGGGCGGGGGAAGGGACTCCGCTGTTTTTCCGCACCGACTACACCGAGTATTTCCGCGAGGCCGAAGCCTGCGTCCGCGCGTCGTCCACTTGGCACATCGATTCCGCAGCACCCTGGCCGATGGAGCTTGAGACGGTGTTTCAAGCCCGCGCCCCTGCCTATCACTCGTTCGTCGCGCTCAGGACCAAACATCCAGCCAAACCAGCAGCAGCAGTTGCGCCAGGGCTGCCCCCCCTAGCAACACCCACGTCGCCTGCGTGAACGCGTCGCGTGCCAGCTTCCGCTCGCCGTTCGGGTAGCGGGGTTGCGCGGTGCGGGCGAGGATGTCGGGGGAACGTTTGGCCACGGCTCCACCTTGCGCGCGCCGGCTGCCAGCGCAAGCGCGCATCCGGGCCAATCATTAGTCGCGGCCGGAAATTTACGCTCCGGGACTAATGAATCGGCCCTCCGCCGCAGAATTCGGATTTCAGTGGTTGACGCCTTTCCGAGTGAAAACCTACCTAGATGACCTTTCCGCCCGTCGGTCCCACGACTGCACAGATGCCGAACACCACGAAACCCGCCAGCCTCCTCGCCGCACTCGCCGCCGCCACGCCCGCTTTCGCGGAAGGTGTCTCCGCCAAGGCCGCCCCGCTGTTCGATTTCGGTGGCGGCTGGGTCATCACCAACAGCATGGCCACCGGGTGGGCGGTGTCCGCGTTGATGGTCGCTGTCATTCTCTTCATACTGCGCAAACCGCAGGTTCTTCCGACCAAGAGTCAGGCGGTTTTCGAGTCCATTCTTGAGACGCTGCACGACCTGTTCGAGCCCATCGTTGGCAAAAAAGCATTCCCATTCGTCTTCCCGCTGCTGGTCACTTTTTTCATCTTCATTCTCTTTCATAACTGGATGGGGCTGCTGCCCGGCGTGGGCACCATCGGCTGGGGCCACACGGTGGATGGACATTTCCATCTGACGCATCCGTGGATCCGTCCGCACAACGCGGATTTTAATGGAACGATCGCGCTCGCGCTCGTCTCGTTCGGCGCTTGGTTAATCACCATCCTGCGATTCGCCGGTCCAAAGCTGATCCTGAAGGATCTTTTCGGAAACAAGGCCGATAAAGCCGAGACGCCTGGTTGGCTCTATCCGGCCCTGTCTCTTGTGTTCCTCGTGGTCGGCTTCATCGAGATCATGTCCATTGTCATTCGCCCCGTGACCCTCTCGGTTCGCCTTTTCGGCAACGTCTACGGAGGTGAGAATCTCCTGCACGGCACCGGCTTCATCTTCGTTTTCTACTTCATGGAGCTGCTCGTGGGCCTGATCCAAGCCCTCGTCTTTACTCTCCTCACTTCGGTATACATTGGCCTCATCTGCAACCACGGCGATGATCACGATCACGAAGGAGGCCACGCCGAGGCCCACCACTAGAATTTTCCGCTGGGAGCGTGCTTCGTGTGCGCACAGCGGCAACCACAACCACAAATAAAACCCACCCATGATTGATATCATCGCACAAGTCCCCGCCCCCGCGGTTTGGGGTAACATCGCCAGCGGTCTCGGTCTGCTCGGCGCCGGTATCGGCGTCGGCATGATTGGCCAGAAGGCCGCTGAAGCTGTCGGCCGTAATCCGGGCGCAGCCACCAAGATCCTCGTTCAGGCCATTATCGGTATGGCTCTCGCCGAAGGCCTCGGCATTCTCGCCCTTCTGTTCGCAAAGTAATCAACCTCTTCCTCCGACGGCCCGGCGCACGCCGGTGTCCGTCGGCCCCCTTACGCCATGATCCCGCTCCTGCTTGCCACCGTCGAATCCGCCTCCCCTGCCGGTGCGCCCAGTATGATCGAACAGTTCGGCATCGAGCCGAAGTATGTCGTCATGCAGGTGATCAGCTTCCTGATCCTCTTCGGTGTCCTCTACTGGTTCGGCATCAAGCCCACCGTCGCCACGATGGAGGAGCGCAACAAAAAGATCGCCGACGGCCTCAAATACACCGCCGAGATGCAGGCCAAGCTCGCCGCCGTCCAGCAGGAGAGCGCCGGCATCCTCAAGAACGCCTCGCTCGAGGCCCAGA
>CAZMFB010000013.1:0-55789 GCA_964565475.1 uncultured Opitutaceae bacterium
GCCGGGGCGTGGGGTCGGCCCGGCGCGGGCTTTGGCGCGGGAGCGGCCGCCTTGGCCTTGGCCGGCTGCTTGTGAGTTTTGGCCGATGAGGCGGCGGGCTTTTTCTTGCTCGGCATAAATGGAAACGGGTGTCCGTGTGCGGCTTAGCTCTCCGTGCGCTGGCGCTCTCCGCTCACCCTTGGAGGGCGATTTTGGGCGGATTTTGGAGCTGTCGGGTCATTTCGCTGCGCTGTTTTAAGAGTGAAAATAAGTCAGCGTCACTGTCCGTGCCTTTCGAGGCTATTTCAAGTTCTATTTCTTCTTCTTGGTTACCTTTGATTTAGCTCCTTCTTGATCGCAAACTGCTCCTTCCAAAGTGTGACATTCTCTTCATATGGCCTTGCTGAAGATGAAGCTAGGAGACGCTCAACTTCGACAAGCCGTCGTTCGAGAAACCTCTTCCTGAGAGAATAAAGACCCTGTTGAACGTTCTCCGAGACATCTTCCGGGTCAGGCGAGTCGAATAGGATTCGAGCTATCAATGTCCTTTCTTCATCATTTTGGATTATCTGATTTAGCGTAGTGTCTCCTTCCCAACCATTGTGTCGGACCTCGTTGAGAATGCGTGCAAGTAGTTTACCGGCTATCGCGGTCTCATCAATCCATTCATCAGGTAACTTGGCTGCAATTTCTGACAGATGGTCAGAGTGACTCAGTCCTAGGAAGAGCAAGTGCTCCTCAACCGTAGTTTGCTTGGCGGTGTCGAAAGCGGGACCAGTTTTCGGTTTTTCTGACGAGGTTTGAAAATTGCGGGTGATGCTCTGTGCGCGGCGGAGAACTTCTTTCATTTCCTGCTCAAGCGAGCTGGGTCTGATGCCAAAATACTCGGCGATAACCCGCATCAGTCCAATTCGAGAAACCTCTGATTCCGCTTGCGCAACGATTTCAAGGAGCTCGCGCGCCGCGCGGGCGCGCAGTTCCGGCGTGGCGGTGTTGACGTCAGGCAGCAATGAGCAACACGCGAACTCCATCGCGCCGAGCGCGCCGCGGCGCACCCGTTCGTAGGCGGCGAGGCCCTCGGCGCGGAACAGCGAGTCCGGATCCTCGCCCTTGGGCAGCACTAGAAACTTCACCTCGAGACCCGCCTTCAGCGCCATTGGCAGAAAACGCATCGCGGCCTTCTGGCCGGCCGCGTCTCCGTCGAGGAAGCACTCCACGCGCGGATCGTAGCGCCGCAACAGCGCCAGCTGCCCTTCGGTGATCGACGTGCCCTGCGGAGCGATGGCGGTCTTCAACCCCACGCTCCAGCACCGCAACGCGTCGAGCTGCCCCTCGACCAGCACGAAGGGCCGGCCTTCGCCGACGCTGGTGCGGGCGCGGTCGAGGTTGAAGAGCAGGTTGCTCTTGGTGAAAATCGGCGTCTCGGGCGAGTTGACGTATTTCGCCTCGTGCGAGGCATCGTCTTTCGGCGTGAGCTCCAGCTGCCGCGCGGTGAAGGCGACCACGCGGCCCTGGTGGTCGCGGATCGGGATCATCAGCCGGCCGCGGAAGCGCGGCCGCAACGCGCCCAGCGTCAGCACGGCGCCGTCGCGGGCGAAGAACAGGCCGCACTGACGCAGCGCGTCCTCCGAGAACTTGCGCTTGAGCAGCTGCGCGGCGAGGGCGGTGTCCTCGACCGGGGCGAAGCCGATCTTGAACTCCTCGGCCAGCTCGGCGGTGAACCGGCGGGTTTCCACCCAGTAGCGGCGGATGTAGTCGCCGTGCGGGGTCGCGGCGAGGAAGGCCTGCCGGTAGAACTCGCCTGCCAGGTCATGGATCTCGAAGATCTCCTGGCGCACGGAGCGGTCGCGGGCGGAGGGGGCGCCGCTGCCCTCCTCGTATTCGAGGGCCACGCCGAAGCGCTGCGCGATGGCCTCGACCGCCTCCGTGAACTGCAGGCCCTCGGTCTCCATCACGAAGGAGATGACATCGCCGGCCTTGCCGCAGCCGAAACACTTGTAGAAGCCCTTGTCGGAGGTGACGTGGAAGGAGGGGGTTTTTTCCGAATGGAAAGGGCAGAGGCCCTTGAACCGTCCCGAGCCCGCCTTCTTCAGCGCCACCGTGCGCACGACCACGTCGTGGATGTTCACCCGGTTCTTCAGGTCGCGCAGGCTGGTGGCTTTGATGACGGGCATGGGGACTGTCATCGCGAGGCTGGCGAAGCCGGCCGTGGCGATCCAGGGAGGCTGGATTGCTTCGTCGCTGCGTTCCTCGCAATGACAAACTGGCTTGGCATCAGGCGTCGTGGAATTTCCCGGCGGGAAGATTAAACTTTTGTCGCTCCGGCGGGTCTGTCAACGTGCGCGTCCTTTGTCACCTGCCGTGGCCCGGCCGCGTCTCACCCATACATGAGTCCATCCCTTTTCCGTTCCTTGCTCCACCTGGCGGTCCTTTGCGGTTTGGCGGGCAATTCCGGAGCCGCGACCACGGCGGCCAAGACCGCCGCCCCGGAGCGGCTGCCGGTCTGGGAGGCCATGTTGGCCGATTTCTCGGACGCCGCCTACCGCTATGCGGTGGAACAGATGCTGCAGGGCTACGAACAGGCCTCGGGTCGCGAGCTCCGACCGGGGGCGAAGGGCAAGGTGGGGCTCAAGATCTACACCGATTCCGGTCCGGGACTGGCCACCCCGGTGCCGTTGGTGCGGGCGGTCATCGCCGCCCTGGAGAAGCGCGGCTATGCCAAGGAGAACATCTTTCTCGTCGGCCTCAACCCGCTCCGGTTGCGCATGACCGGCTACCTGCCGTCCTATTCCACGGGGGAGACCGCCTTTCCGGGTCACCCGCTTTTCGTGCTCGAGTCCGGCAAGTTCTATGATCCGGCCTGGTTCTACGACAGCCCGTTGCCCGCCCGCTTCGACCCGGTCCTCAACGAGCGCGCCGCCGAGGCCGCCGCCGGCGGCCGGGCCGAGACCTCGCGCGACGAGGACCGCAAGAGCTTCCTTGCGACCCCGCTGTTCTTTGACGCCGACTTCTGGATCAACCTGCCCGTCTACTCGGACCACCCGGTGCTCGGCGTGAACGGGGCGCTGGTCAATGCCACCCTCTGGAATGCCAGCAATACGTTCCGGTTCTTCCGCAGCCCCGCCACCGCCCCCGCGGCCGTGGCCGAGATGGCGGCCATTCCCGAGCTGCGCGACAGCTGGGCCCTGACCATCGTCAGCCTGCAGCTCTACCAGTTCATCGGCGGGCCTTATTTCAACTCCCTCTACTCCCTCTCGGAGCCGCGCGTGTGGCTGAGCGCCGATCCGGTCGTGCTCGACGCCCTCATGGCGGAGCGCATCAACGAGGCGCGGCGCAAGACCGGCTTCCTGCCGCTCCCGGAGGAAGCCGTGCGCCTGCTGGAGTTTGCCGAGCAGCTCCAGGTCGGCTCACGCAACACGGGCAACATCCCGTGGCGGCGGACGAACTGAGCGCTCTGTTCAGGACGCCGGTGTGGCGCCGGTCTGCGTCTGGCGGATGGGCGGGGGCAGGGTGCCGCGGTGGACGGCGCGGGCGCTGCAGGTCGGGCACACGCCGAAGAACTCCAGCACATGGCTGACCTCGGTATAACCGCGCGACGCGAGCATTTTCTCCATGCCCTCGGCGGGGAAATATTCGACCGGCTCGAAGCTGCCGCAGCACTTGCAGATCACATGGTAGCGCGGGGTGGTGCCCATCGCGATGTGGAAAAGCGCCGTGCCGTTATGCCGGAAGCTGCGGTGCACCAGTCCCACGCGCTCAAAGGCCGCGAGGCAGCGGTAGACGGTCACGAGGTCGCAGCCGGTCTTCTTCACGGAGTCGTGGATATCCTCAATGCTGGCCGGTTGCTGGCGGCGGATCAGTTCGGTGAGGAGGGCGATGCGCGGCTTCGTGACCCTCATCCCGGCCTGGCGGAGACTGTTGCAGGCCAGTTCGAGCACGTTGCGGCCATCGGTCGGGGAAGTGATGTTGGCCAAGGGATGATTCGACTGCGTGGCGGCGATCATGTTGGGGGGGAAGTTGCATGAAATTTGCCGGATGGCGAGGCGAAGTTCTGGCGCCACAGATCCCCCGGTGCGGTCGGATTGGCCCGGGCCGGATGGCCCACGCTGTGATGTTGCGCGCGCCGCCGGCCTGTGCTACCGATTACACATTCATGCAAGACCTTGAGTTTTCGGAGATCGTCGACCTGATTTACAAGGAAGACCCGCGCTTCAGCCGCAAGGCCTACGCCTTTGTGCGCCAAGCACTTGATTACACCGTCAAGGAGCTGAAAACGAAGCAACCCGAGCGCACGAGGAAATCCGCCCATGTCACCGGGGCCGAGCTCCTGCACGGCATCCGCACGCATGCGCTCGACCAGTTCGGCCCGCTCACCAAGACCGTCCTCAACAACTGGGGCGTGCGCCGCTGCTCCGACTTCGGCGACATCGTCTTCAATCTCATCGAATACAATGTCTTCAGCAAGACGGAGAACGACCGCCGCGAGGATTTCGCCGATCTCTACGATTTCGACGACGCCTTTGTGAAGCCCTTCGAGCCCGCCCGCACCCGCCGGGGCGCCTCCGCGGCGCGCAACGCCAACTAGCCCGGGCCACCCCTCATGCCGAAAACGCCTTCCTCCCCGGCGGCGCGCGACCGCGCCCTGTTGCAAAATCTCTGGAACGAGTCCGTCACGCGTCACGTCCTGCCCAACGGCCTGACAGTGCTGCTCAAGCCCGACCGCTCCGCCGCCATCGCGTCCGTGCAGGTCTGGGTCAAGACCGGCAGCATCCACGAGGGCGCCCACCTCGGCGCCGGCTTGTCGCACTACCTCGAGCACATGCTCTTCAAGGGCACGGAGCGCCGCGCCGGCCGCGAGATCTCCGCCACCGTGCAGTCCCACGGCGGCTACATCAACGCCTACACCACCTTCGACCGCACCGTCTACTACATCGACATGCCGGCCGAGCACGCCGGCGTCGCCATCGACCTGCTTGCCGACGCCGTGCTGCATTCGACCCTGCCTGCCGAGGAGGTCGCCAAGGAAAAGGACGTCATCCTCCGTGAGATCGACATGTGCCTCGACGATCCCGACCAGCGGCTCGGCCAGGCGCTGTTCGAGACCGCCTTCCGGGCGCACCCCTACCGCCAGCCCATCATCGGCCACCGCGACGTCTTTGCCGCCAACACGCGCGACGACCTCGTCGGCTACTACCGCGAGCGCTACACCCCGGGCAACCTGGTCGTCGTCATCGTCGGCGACATCGACCCCGCCGCCACGCTCGCCGGGGTGACGAAGCACTTCGGTGCCGTGCCCCGCCGCCGCCTCGCCCCCGTGCTGGTGGAGGAGGAGCCCGCCTCCCTTTCCCGGCGCGAATTGCACCGCAGCGAGGACGTGCAGGTGTCACGCTGCGGGCTCGGCTGGCACATCCCCGGCCTCGCGCATGACGACGCCCCCGCCCTCGACATGCTCGCGATGGTGCTCGGCCACGGTGAAAGCTCGCTCCTGTGGCAGGCCATCCGCGAGAAGGCCCGGCTCGTCCACACCATCGACGCCATGACGTGGAATCCCGGCTCGAGCGGCCTGTTCTTCGTCTCGTTCATCGCCGATCCCGACAAGCGCACCGCGGCCGAGGCCGCCGTGTTGAAGGAGATTGCCCGTATCACGAACAAGGGCATCGCCCCGCGCCTGCTCGCCAAGGCCGTCCGCCAGGCCGTCTCCGCCGAGGTCAACTCCCGCAAGACGATGGCCGGACAGGCCGCCAAGCTTGGCGCCGCCGAGGTCGTCGTCGGCGACCTCAACTACACCCGGCGTTACTTCGACCGCCTGCTCGCGTTGCGCCCCGCCGATCTCGTCGCCGTGGCGAAGCGCTACCTGGTGGACCATCGCCTGACGGTCGTCTCTTCCAACCCGGCCGGCGCGCCCGCATCCTCCGGAGATCCGGCCACGCGCGAGTCGGCAAGCCCGCTCGATTTCGAGGAGGTCACTCTGCCGAACGGTGCGCGCCTGCTCCTCCAGCCAAACAGGAACCTGCCGAATCTTCACCTGCGCCTTGCCTTCCTCGGCGGGCCGCTCTCCGAGACACCGGCCAAGCGCGGCGCCGTGGCGCTGATGTCCAACCTCCTCACGAAGGACACGAAGCGCCGCAGTTCCGACGAGGTTGCCGCCGCCATCGAGCAGGTGGGCGGTTCGTTCACTGATTTCACCGGCAACAACAGCTTCGGGCTTTCCGTCGAGGTGCTGCCGGGTGACGCCGCGCTCGGCCTCGAACTGCTGGCCGATGCCGTGCTGCAGCCGGCCTTCCGGCCGGAACGCCTCGGGATCGAGCGTGACGCGGCGTTGGCGCACCTGCGCGAGAGCCTCGACGACGTCGTCACCGTCGGCCGGAAGAAGATCCGCGAGAAGTTCTTCGGCGCGCACCCCTTCGCCTTCGAGAGCATCGGCCACGAGGCCGGACTCCGCGCCGTTCAGGCGGCTGACCTGCCGGCCCTGCACCGCCGCCTCATTGTCAGCGGCAACGCCGTGCTCGCCGTCGCCGGCGACTTCGATCCGAAGCGGCTCCGGCCGCAGCTGGAAAAATTCCTCGCCCGTCTCCCGCGGGGCGCGGCGCCGGTGGAAAACTTCCCCGCGCCCGCCGAGGCCGGCCGCCATGTCGAGATCCAGCCCCGGCACCAGGCCGTGGTCTTCCGCGCGTTTCCCGGCCCCGGCCTGCGCGCGCGGGATTACCATGTCAGCGAGGTGGCCGACGAGCTGTTCAGCGGCATGTCGTCGAACCTCTTCGAGCGGGTGCGCGAGCAGAAGAGCCTGGCCTACTTCGTGCGCTCGGCGCGCATCACCGGGCTCGACACGGCCATGTTCTATTTCTTCGCCGGCACCAACCCCGCCACGGCCGGGCAGGTGCTGGAGGAATTCACCCTCGAGATCGACCGCGTGAAATCCGGCGGCGTCACCGCCGAGGAATTGCGCCGCTGCCAGACGCGCCTCAAGGCCGCCAAGCGCATGGCAATGCAGACCAACGCCGCGCGCGCCCTCCAGGCCGCGCTCAACGTCCTCTACGGCCTGCCCGCCAACGACTGGCGCAACTACGATGCGCGCATTGACGCCGTGACCCTGGCCGACCTCCAGGCCTTCGCCCGCACCTGGTTCGACCCGCGGCGCGAGGTCGAGCTGGTCGTGCGGCCGTAGGCGGTTGGGGAAAAGTGCAAGCGCGGCCGCCGGCCCGCGCCCACCGGCCATTGGTTTTTCGGATGGCCTCTACATAATATTCTGTAGCCGCGAACGCTTGCCTCGACCAACGCCCGGACTAGCGTGGCGGCGTTATGAAAACCCCACTGTTCCGTTACCTCACCGCGTCGGTGGCCTGCGCCCTGACGCTTGCGTTCACCACGACCGCCTGGGCCGAGCACCACGAAAAGGGCAAGGACAAGGGCAAGCAGATGAAATCGAAGCACGACACGGATGGTGACGGCCAGTTGAGCGAGGCCGAGCGCGCCGCCAAGAAGGACGCCGAGAAGGCCCGTGACAAGGAGCGCCGCGCCGAGGATCTGGCCAAATATGACACCGACAAGGACGGCAAGCTGAGCAAGTCCGAGAAGGAGGCCATGAAGGCCGACAAGGACGCGATGAAGGAAAAGGCCAGGGCCGAGAAGGAAGCCAAGAAAGCCGAGAAGGAGGCCAAGAAGGCCAAGTCCGGCAAGAACTGACCCCGCCCCAGTTCGCACCTATCCGCCCCGGCCCTCTGCCGGGGCTTATTTTTTGTCCGTCAGGCCGCCGCTCCACTTGAGCTTGGTGCGCATGACCTCGAAGTGCGAGTAGCTGCGCCGCTGGGCGAGGGCGAGCTTGCGGGGGGAGAGCGAGATCTCGATCGGGTGGCCCTCGGTCACGACCGAGTTGCGCTGGCCGTCCATGGCCACGAAGAGCCGGGCATCCTCGGTGCGGTTGTAGATCCGCAGCTTGACCGTGTCGCGGAAGATGATCGTGCGGTTGCTCAGCGTGTGCGGGCAGATGGGTGTCATCGCGATCACGCCGGCCGCGGGGTGGATGATGGGGCCGCCCGCCGCGAGGTTGTAGGCGGTCGAGCCGGTCGGGGTCGTAAAGATGAGGCCGTCGCAGAGATAATCCGTGACCAGGTCCCCGTCGGCGTGCACCTCGAGGCGGATGAGGCGGGAGTTGACCTCGTTTTTGACCAGCACGTCGTTGAGCGCGATGTCGCGGTGCCGCGGCCCGGTCTTGCAGTCCATCAGCGTGCGCAGGGCGACGCGGTAGTGGCCGCGCAACAAGTCGGCGAACTGCTGGCGCGCCTCCTCGGCGGAAAAGGTCGTCAGGAAGCCGAGGCTGCCGCGGTTGACGCCGATGACGGGGATGCCCTCGCGGGCGGCGTCGCGCACGGCGCCGAGCAGGGTGCCGTCGCCGCCGACGACGCAGCAGGCATCGCAGCCCTTGAGGTAGCCGCGGGGCATCTTGCGGCCCTTGTTCAGCTTGATCTGCTTCACGCCCGCGCGCCCGGCGATGTCCATCAGTTCCTCGGCCAGTTCGGCGGCGCCCGGCTTGTCCGGGTTGACGACGAAGGCGAGGCGGCGCAGCGGGGGCATGGCGGAGCGATTACGCGGAATTCCGCGGATAAGGAAACATCAATCTGTGAACCGCTTCCGCAGCCCGACGAAGTCGGCCCCCGACTTGTCCGCCGTAGCTTTAGCGGAGGCGGAAGCCACCCATGGAGCCGATTAGGCGGAACAAACTTCCAAGGCGCAGCGGTAGCGGAGCCATCAGTGGTTAATTCTTCCGCAGTCCGACGAGATACTCGCGGTTGCCGTCGGCGCCATGCACCGGGCATTCCATCTCGCCGTGCACGCTGGCGCCGGGCAGTTCGCGCAGGGCGAAATCGCGCACCTCGGCCAGGACACGGGCGCGCACCGTGTCGTCGGCGATGACACCGCGGCCCTTGTCCACCTCGGCCTTGCCGGCCTCGAATTGCGGCTTCACCAGCGCGATCATCACGCCGCCGGGCCGCAGAAACAGCCACACGGCTGGCAGCACCGATTTCAGGGAGATGAACGAGAGGTCCATCACCACGGCGTCGTAATCTCGTCGTGGCAGATCGCCCGGCGCGAGCGAACGGGCGTTGATCTTCTCCAGATTGGTCACGCGCGGGTCGCTCCGGAGCTTCTCGTGCAACTGCCCGTGGCCGACATCCACGCAGGTCGCCGAGGCCGCCCCGGCCTGCAGGGCGCAGTCGGTGAATCCGCCGGTGGACGCGCCGACATCGAGCACGTGCGCACCTCCCAGGTTGACCGGAAATTTCTGCAGATACGCCGCGAGTTTCTCGCCGCCCCGCGAGACGAAGCGCGGCGGTTGGTCGATCTCGATGGCGAAATCAGCCGCATATTCCTTGCCCGGCTTGTCGAGCCGTTCGGTGCCGTGGCGCACCCGACCGGACATGATGAGCGCCTTGGCCTGCGCCCGGGTCGGCACGAGGCCGCGCGCGACCAGCAGTTCGTCGAGTCGCTGTTTGGCGGGCATGGGAGCAGGAATAGAGTGGCGGCGGGTTGCGTCCACGCGATAAAGCTGTGGCTGCCATATGAAATCCGTTCAGGGGAAACGATGCCGTTGGTGGCTTTGGTTCGCCTGGGGTGTGCTCGCGATGCTGGCGGTGTCCGGCACCTTACTGGCGTGGCTGGCGACCCCGCGGCCCGGGCAGTTTGTGGAGCGGGTGAGCGCCGTGGCCGCGGTTGAGACGGAGCCCCTGCGCGCCACCGCGGACGGTTTTGTCAGCCAGGCGGTGCGGTTGCACGGGGAGAACGGCCTGCGCGTCGACCTACGGGTGCTGCGACCGGAGGGAAATCACGCTCCGCTTCCGCTTCTCGTGCTCGTGGCCGGGCACCGCACCGGCCGCGATGCGGTCGACCTGCTGGGTGCGCCCGGGCCGTTTGTCGTCGCGGCGCTGGATTATCCTTATGACGGGCCGGAACGCCCGAGGGGACTGCGCGAATCCCTGGCGGCCATCCCAGCCGCGCGCCGGGCGCTCGCGGACACGCCGGCAGCCGTGTTGCTGGCCCTCGAATGGCTGAAAGCACAACCTTGGGTCGATGCCTCCCGGATCGAGCTGCTGGGCGTGAGCCTGGGCTCGCCGTTCGCCGCCGTGGCCGGCACGCTCAGCCCGCAGGTGCGCCGCGTCTGGCTGATCCACGGCGGTGCCGACCTCCACGAATGGCTCGGACACAACCTCCGGCCACGCATCCGGCCCGAATTCCTGCGCCGGCCGGCCGCACGGCTCGCCTACCTGCTGGCGCATGGACCCAGCTTGGAGCCGGGTTATTGGGCGCCGCGAATCGCACCGCGCCCGGTGATCGTGATTGGGGCGCGCGAGGACAAACGACTGCCTTCCGAGCTCATCGAGCGGCTCCACGATGCCGTGGCCGGACCCAAGGAACTCATCTGGATGGAAGGCGGCCATGTGGACCGACGACCGGAGGCGGTGCGGCAGCTGCTCGATATCGTCCGCGCCCGCTTGGAACACGGCTGAGGAAACGGAATCAACGGAGCTTTTGCCGGGCCGGTGACCAGCACGTGGTGCGGCCGCCGATCTCCCCGCGGCGGAGCAAGACGCCCGTGCGCGGACAGCGGCCGCCGTCCTCCCAGCGGTGGTTGAAGAGCCAGGAGCCGGGCATGAACTCGTTCAACGTGGACGGCATCCGGCCGCCGACTCCGGCGTTGTATTTCAGGGCGCCGCGGCAGACGAAGCGACATTCGCGATGGAGGGTCCGGATCTCGGCGGGCGTGAGCGAGCCGGCGGGTCGGGCGGGATGGAGGGCGGCCCGCCAGAGAATCTCGTCAGCCATCCAGTTGCCGATGCCGGGGAAGCGCTCCTGCATCAGCAACACAGCCTTGAGCGGCGCACGGGCCCGACGGTGAAGAAAATCGGCCACAGCCTGAACGGTGAAGGCAGGGGAGAGGATGGCCGGGGCGATCCGCGTCCACCACTCCGGGGCGGTCTTGCCGCGGTGAAGGATCACGCCGCCGAACATCCGGGGATCGGTGAAGACGAGCGTGTGCCTCGCCTGGAGGAGGACAAGGTGGTCATGCCGGCCGGGAGGATAATCCGGCGCACGCACGAACAGCTCGCCGCTCATGCCGAGGTGGATACCGAGCCAGGTATCGCCGGAAAAACGGAAGAGCATCTGCTTGGCCGCGGTCTCGGAGCCGAGCAGCCGCGCCCCGGTGAGGACCCGGCGCAGCGCGGGCACATCACAGTCGCGGAACACCCGGGCGTGCGGGTGGACCATCACTTTGGCTACGCGGGCGCCATGACCGGCGGCCCAGCGCTTGCGGTAGAATTCGACCTCGGCCAGCTCGGGCATGGCGGTGTCAGCGCAGGTGACCGACGAAGGCGGCGAAATCGGGAAAGAGCGGCACCCCCGGCTGCAATCGGCTTTGCCACGCCGCGGCGTCGTATTTGCCGGTGCAGACGGCGGCCGAGCGGATGCCGGCGTTGCGGCCGGCCTCAAGGTCGCTTTCCCGGTCGCCGACCATCCAGCATTGCGCCGGGTCGAGGTGGTGCGCGGCGATCATCTCGTGGATGAAGCGGGGCGAGGGCTTGCGGTAGGCCGAGGGCTGGTCGGGCGCCTCGGGGGCGATGCAGACGCCCGCGAACAAGTCCGGCCCGAGCCCGATCAGCTCGAGCATGCGGGCGTTGCAGCGGTGCGTATCCGTGAGGGTGTGGTAACCGCGGCCGATGCCGGACTGGTTGGTGAAGAGGAAAAGCAGGTGGCCGAGCTCGCGGGCGCGGCGGAGCGCGGCGGGCACGCCGGCGATCAGCTCCACCCCGGCGGGGTCGGCGAGGTAATCCTTGTCGAGGATCAGCGTGCCGTCGCGATCGAGGAACAGCGCCGGGACCATGCGCTCAACTCTCGTCGCTGACGTGCGCGAGGATTTCCTGCGGGGTGACGGTGGCGGTGCCAAGCTTGCCGACGACGACGCCGGAGGCGACGTTGGCGAACTGCGCGGCCTCCTCGATCACCGCGCCGGCGGCGAGGGCGAGGGTGAGGGCGGCGATGGCGGTGTCGCCCGCGCCGGACACGTCGAAGACCTCGCGGGCCATGGTGGGGATGATCTTCCCGGCCTTGCCCTGGTGCGAGAGCAGCATGCCGTCCTCGCTGAGCGTGATGACGAGGTGCCTCGGCTTGTAGCGCTCGTAGATGCGGGCGCAGACCTCGGCGGCGGGGAAGGGCTGGTGCGGCTCGGGCTCGAGGCCCGCGAGCTGGAGCGCCTCCTTGCGGTTGGGCGTCATGAGGTCGGGCTGGTAGTAGCTGAGCTTGCGGCGCGGCTTGGGGTCGATGGCGATGAGCTTCTTGTGCTCGCGGGCGATGGCGGTGATGCGGTTGATGAGCGTATCGTTGAGCAGGCCCTTGGCGTAGTCGGACAGGATGATGGCGTCGGCGGCCTTGACGGCCTTCTCAAAGAGCGGGGCCATCCGGCCCTCGTCGATGTGGTAATCGTGCTGCGGGGACTCGCGGTCGAGCCGGCACATCTGCTGGCGGCGGACCACCACGCGCGTCTTCACGATGGTGGAGCCGCTGCCGGGCGTGGCGATGGTGTCGATGCCGCGCTGCGCGAGGATGCCCTCGAGGCGCTTGCCGGCGTCGTCCTTGCCGAAGAAGCCGGCGATGCAGGCCTTGGCGCCGAGTGACGCGAGGTTGAGGGCGACGTTGGCCGCGCCGCCGGCGCTGTAGGAATCACGCTCGATGTCGATGATGGGGACGGGTGCCTCGGGCGAGATGCGGCCCGTGTCGCCCCAGATGTAGTGGTCGAGCATCACGTCACCGATGACGAGGACGCGCAGTTTGGAGATCTTCTTGAGCAGCGATTTCATCGCGGGAATCAGCGTATCTCCCAGTTGTAGGGGTGGCGCGAGAGGAATTTCACCGGACCGTCCTGCACCTGCACGACGTCTTCCCAGCGGCAGCCGCCGAGGCCGGGGTAATAGAGGCCGGGCTCGACCGTCAGCACGGCGCCCTTGCGGAGCGGATACGAGGACGGTGCCATCCGGCCGGGGTCGTGCACGGCCAGTCCGAGGCCGTGGCCCGTGCCGTGGAAGAATCCCGTGGAGCCGTTCTTGCCGTGGGTGGTCTTGTAGCCGGCCTCGTCGAAGACCGCCTGCACGGCGGCGTGCACGTCCTGGCCGTCGCCCCCGGCGCGGATCTTGCGGAGGGCGGCGCGCTGGGCCTCGCGCACGGTGGCGACCATCCGGCGCTGCACCTCGCGGGGCCGGCCCTTGAGGTAGGTGCGCGTCATGTCGCCGAAGTAGCCGGTCTTTTCGACGCGTGGGAAGATGTCGATGATGATGAGCTCGTGCGGCCGGAGCGGGCCGGAACCGGTGTTGTGCGGGTCGCAGGCCTGGTCGCCGCCGGCGACGATGGTGTGGCGGGCGTGCCCGCCCTGTTCGAGGATCGCCGACTCGATGGCAAAGCGCAGGCTCTCCGAGGTGAGCGGCCGGCCGCGATGGATGAGGCTGCGGCCGCGGATCTTCGCGGCCCGGAGGATGCGCTCGGCCACCGTATAGCCGACGGAGCAAAGCCGGTTGCCCTCCCGGATCTGCGCGGCCTCCCACCGGGTCTTGATCTCCCGCTCGGGGAAGAGCATGCCCCGGGCGAATTCGAGCCGCAGGCCGAGCTTGTGCAGCCTGACCCAGAGGGTGGCGGAGAAGTCATCGGCCACCCGGAAGCGGCGGATGCCATGGGCGCGCGCGAGGCAGGCGATGACCTCGGCGATGCCGGCCTTGGGGCCGTAGCGGGCCTTGGCGCGCTCGAGCCACTGCTCGCGGGAGAGCACGACGTCGAAGGCGCCGGTCTTCTTCACCCGGCCGAATTCGAGCGCGCCCTGCACCGTGACCTTCCGGCCGCGGGCCGTGCCGAAGGCGATGAACGGGTCATGCACCTCGACCCGGCCGAAATAGAGCATGTCGGCGCTCACGTGGGTGTCGGTGTAGAGGAGCGGGGGAGGGGGGCGCATGAGAAGGATTGAATTTCGGCGGCATTAGCCATGAATCCACCGGAAACGCCAACCATGTTTTCACCCCCGCGTCTCCTGCCCGCCCTCGCCGCCGCGCTCATGCTGCTTGCCGCCTGCGGGGGCGGAGAAAAAAAGGCCGCCGCGGCCGCACCCAGGCCCGCCGACACCTATTTCCCGATCAAGATCGGCGACCGCACCGTGCGGATGCAGGTCGCGGCCCTGCCCAATGAGACGCAGCAGGGCCTCATGTTCCGCAAGGAGCTGGGGACCGATGACGGCATGCTGTTCATCTTCACGCGGCCGCAGCAGCTCGGGTTCTACATGCGCAACACGACCATTCCCCTCGACATCGGCTACCTCGACGCGAAGGGCGTGTTGCGCGAGATCTACCCCCTGCACCCGCTCGACGAACGGTCGGTGGTCTCCCGCGCCCGCGACGTGCAGTTCGCGCTCGAGGTCAACCAGGGCTGGTTCCGGCGCAACGGCGTCGCCCCCGGCGCCCAGCTCGACCTGGCGGCCGTGACGGCCGCCCTGCGCGAGCGCGGACTCAAGCCGGAGGCGGCCGGACTGAAGTGAAGGGCGACCCCGCGATGCACATCCTCGTGGTCGAGGACCAGACGCTCGTGCGCGAGCTGCTCCTGCTGGCCTGCCGCGAGGCCCGGCCCGGCGCTACTGTCCACGGCGTCGGCACCTGCGGCGCCGCCCTTGAGGAGACGCGCCGCACGGCCCCCACCCTGGTGCTGCTCGACCTGGTGCTGCCCGACGGTGACGGCATCGACCTGGCCAAGTCGCTCCTCGAGCTCGCCCCCCGCGCCCGGCTCATCGCGCTGTCCTCCCATGTGGACGAGTTCACCCTGCACCGCGCGCTGGCCTCGCAGATCCACGGCATCCTCGACAAGAACGAGCAACCGGTCCGCATCCTCCGCGAGGCGATGGACGCGGTGATGGCCGGCCGGCGTTATCTCTCGTCCGCCGTGGAACGGCTGCGGGCCAACCTGCGGGCCAACCCGGCCGCCTTCGACAAGATCCTTTCCGAACGCGAGCAGGCGGTGCTCCGCCTGGTCGGCGAGGGCCTCGACAACGAGGCCGTGGCGGCGCGGCTCAAGATCAGCCCGAGCACGGCCAAGAACCACCGGCTGAACATCATGGCGAAACTGGACCTGCACAGCACGCCGCAGCTCATCCGCTACGCGATCGAGAAGGGCTTCACCCGCCTGCGGGAGTGAGGGACGGCGCCGGTCGTGCCAGGGGCACGCGCACGAAGAAGGCCGCACCGGGCCCCGGCCAGCCGCGGACCCGCGCGATCTCCGCGGGGCTCTCGACGCCGACGCTGCCGCCCAGCAAACGGGCGAGGGCCCGGCACATGGCGAGGCCGATGCCCGTGCCCGGCACGCCCCCGCCGGTCGCGCGGCTGCCCCGGGCGAAGCGCCGGAATATCATCTCCTGCTCCTCTGCGGGCACCCCGGGCCCGCCGTCCACCACCTCGATGAGCAACTGGACCCGCTCCGGTCCGTCCGGGGTGGCGCCGACGTGGATGACCACCGGGGCCCCGGGGGCATGACGGCGGGCATTGACGATGAAATTGGCCACGATGATGCCGAGCTTGGCATCATCGCCGACGAAGCCGTCGGCGAAGTCGGGGGTCAGGTCCACGCTGACATCCACTGGCACCTCGTCTTCGGCCAGCACGCGGGCAAGGAGCTCGCGGATGAGGAAGCGCCGGTGCTGCACCGGTTCCACGCCCGCATCGACCCGGGAGAAGGCCAGCACCTCGTCGCACAGGCGCGCCAGGCTGCCCGTGGCGTGGCGCAGCAGTCGGGCCTGCTCGCGCTGCACGGACGACAGCCCGCTGGCCTCGAGGTCCCGGACGACCGCGGCGAGGCCGTTGGCGGGCCGGCGGATCTCGTGGGCGAGGTTGTCGAGGAACTCGGACTTGGCGGTATTGGAGAGGGACAGCTCGCGCGTGCGCTCCTGGACGAGTTGTTCGAGCCGGGCGGACTGGCGGCGAAGACTCGCGGTCCGCCAGCGATAGCTGCTCCAGGCGAGGACCAAGGCCAGGCCCGTCCACAATGTCAGCGCCCCCGGCGTGCGAAACCATGGCGCGGCGATGTGGAAGGTGATCCGCGATTCGGGTCCGACAGCCCCAAACCGGTCCACGGCACGGGCGAGCAGGGTGTATTGACCCGGGGGAAGGGCGGAGAATTCCCACTCGGGCTGCGATTGTGTCGGGGACCAGTCGTGGTCAATTCCCGCGAGCCGGGTTTGAAAGCGCAGCCGGTCCCCGTTGAGGGTCACATCCGGTGCGGCGAAACCAAACCGAACCCGGCTGCTGCCGGCCGGCAGGTGCGGTGCCGCCAGGACGGGGAGGGATTGGCGGACTCCATCCACGGAAAATTGCATCACCTGCAGCTCCGGGGCGGGAGGTGCATTACGCAGGGCCGCCGCATCCAGTCGCAGCAGGGCGCTGTCGCCTCCGACCCACAACCAGGTGGCCTCGCGCGTGGCGGTCACGGCGAGATGGTTGACATCGCCGGCTTGATCCAGTCCGGGGGCCTGCAGCGGGATGCAAAACACCGCGGTGGCGGAGGAGCGGTCGCGGATCACCCGCACCAGTGCCATGGGTGGGTCGGGCGAACGGGTGTCCTGCACGCACCAGATGGCGCCGTCACCGTGCGGGGTCGCCGCGAGCACACGCCAGCCCTTGGCCGCCTCGACCGGCACAAACCGGCCCGCGGATTCGTCCCACGCGTGCACACGTCCCGCGCCCACCGTGCAAAGCAGTTCACCCACCATCGTCAGCGACGACGTGTCCGGTGCGGCGGCGGGTTCCGGCAGCGCGCCGAGTGCGGCCGGGTTGTCCACCGGAAGCGCAAACCGATGGACACGACCGGACTGCGAGACGACCCAGATGCGCCCGGTGGCATCCTGCAGGGCGTCGAGGGCCGGGCTGTCGAGGACTGTGCCCAGGTCCCGGGACACGAACTCCTCGCCGGCGCGGTGCAGCCAATAGGCCTGCAAGCCCTCGAAATAGAGCAGACCGCCGTGCAGCGGAATCAGTCCGCCCACCGGCCCTTGTCGGGTCTGCCGGTCGACCCGACCCGACGCATTCACGGACCAGAGCCCGTCGCCGGCCCCGAGCCACAGGCGGTCGCCGGCCGGCGTCGCGTCCTGCAGGCGCGTCCAGATCTGTTCCATGCGGTCGACTTGCCTGGGTTCCATGGCCGACACCTCCGGGATCGCATAGACGCGGCGGGACGAGACCACGCGCACGCGGCCGTCCCATTCGAAGATGCGGCAGATGTCCCCGGCGGTGAAGCGTGACCGCTGATCGAAGATCGCGGCGGTTTCCGCGGCGGTCAGACGGGTCAGCCCGCCGCTGATCATGCCGATCCAGAGCGACCCGTCGGTGCCGGCCGCCAGCGAATCGATGTGGTCGTCCGGCAGGCCGTTCCGGGTGTTGACCAGTCCGAGCAGGCGTCCGTCGGTGTCGGCCAGCACGACGCCACCGAAGGCGGTGGCGATCGCGAGCAGGCGGTTGTGCAGAAGCACGGCATGCAGGGCCCGGCGGCCGCGCAGTTCGTTGGAGACGGGGTCGAGTCGGGTCCACCGGCCGTCGCGGTGCGCGTAGATCTCCTCATAGAAGAGTCCGATCCCGTGACCGTCGGGGAGCCGCACGTAGCCGGTGAGGGGCTGCGCCGTGGGCAGGGCCGCCTGCGGTATCCACAGCCGGGGCTCACCGGCCTCCCAGCGGAAGATGCCGGCCCCGCCCTGGTAGACGAGGAGGTCCGGCCCCGCGGAACAGGCGTAGAGCCGGATCGGTGAAGGCATCTCGAAGGCCGTGAACCGCGTGCCGTCCCACCGGGCGATCTTGGTGCGGGAGACGAAGATCGTCTCCGGTCCACGCACAAATACGGAATAGAAGATGGTGTTGATCTCGTCCTCGAATCCCGCCTGCCGCAATTGCGGGGCCAGCGAGCGGAAACTCCAGAAACCGGTCGCGTCGCGCTCGGCGCAGCCCAGGGCACCGTCCGCGCCGACCCAAACCCGGTCCGGGCCGTCCGGTGCCAACGCCGTGATGCGCTGCGCCCCCGGCACCTCGATCCGTTGCCAATGATGACCGTCGTAGACCGCCAGCCGGGAGGAGCCCACGAAGAGCAGTCCCTCGGCGTTGCGCGCCATCGCCGTCACCAGTCCGCTGACGTGGGCCCGCCCGGCCTCGGGCGCGTCGAGGATCGGGTAACCCGCGCCCATGCGGGCGGCCGCGGGTAGGAGCCCGGCCGCACCGGCTAGCAGGATGCCGGCAAGGATTGCACACCATCGGATCATCAGGACAGCACGCTACAAAGCGCACGAGACGGCGGGCGAGTCTGATTCCGCCCCGGGCCGGCGGCGGGTGGAAATGCGCCCGCCCCGGGTGGAGGCTGCTCCCGGATTCTGGCAATCTCGGCATGCCGCTGCCGTTGCCCATTCCGCACGCTCACGCCCACCGTCCCGTCCCGGACGATAGACCTATAGGTCTAACCGCCGGGGTTGTGGCGCCCGTCCGCCCCGGCTCATCTCGGTCTGCGCGGTCCACCCCCCGCGCAACCCCATCCCCTACCATGCAATCCCCCAGCTATACCGCACGCCGCGGCCTCGGCCGCGTTTGTCTCACGCTGGCGGCGCTCCTCGCCGTCCCGCAGGCACCGGCGCAGACCGCGCCCGCCGCTTCCGGCACCAACAAGGAACCTCCGCCGATCACCCTCGAGAAATTCAACGTCTCCGCCACCAAGGTGCAAAGCTACCAGGCGGACAGCGTGCAGATGGGCGCCTTCCGCGATGTGAACCCCACCGACGTGCCGCTCACCATCAACGTGCTCACGCGCGAGGTCCTCGATGCGCAGGCGGCCCGCGGCATGCACGACGCCCTCAAGAACACCGCCGGCGTCACCCGCTCGCAGATTTCCGCCGCGGCCTACGACAACCTCGCCATCCGCGGCATCCTCGTCGAGAACCGCGGCAACTACCGCCTCAACGGCTCGCTCCCGATCATCAACCTCGCCGACACCACGATGGAGAACAAGGAGCGCGTCGAGGTGCTCAAGGGCACCTCGTCGCTCTACTACGGCTTCATCCCGCCCAGCGGCGTCATCAACATGGTGACCAAGCGCCCGCTCCCGCAGCCGCTGACCACGTTCACCACCACCGCCAACATCCACGGCGGCTACAGCGGCGCCTTCGACCTCTCGCGCACCTACGCTTTCGGCCAGGACCGCTCCATCGGCCTCCGGCTCAACGCCTCCTCCGGCAAGGAGGAAAACGGCCTCGACCGCTACAACGGCCACCGGGAGTTCATCTCCGCGGCCGTGGACGTGAAGCTCTCCCCGCGGTTCGCCGTCCGCGCCGACTGGGAATTTCTCGTCAAGGACGTCGTCGAGACGCCCGCCATCCTCCTGCCCACGGTCGGCGGCGTGCTCGTCATCCCGCCGCGCCCGTCCAACACGACCAGCCTCGGCGGCGACTGGCAGCGCTATGACGCGTGGATGGAGAACTGGTGGGTCCGCGCCGACTACATCATCAACCCGAACTGGACCATCTACGCCGAGACCGGCCGCGCCCACACCCGCCGCGACCGCATCTTCTCGCAGTTCATCTTCGCCGCGCCCCAAGCCACCACGTTCACGACCGGCGCCGGCAACGTCCAGGTCGGCACCTTCCCCAACCAGGATTACCAGAATGAGAACTACCGGGTGGAGCTCTTCGGCCGTTTCCACACCGGTCCCGTCCGGCACGACCTCTCGGTCGGCTGGACCACCAACACCCGCGAGCAGAACTCCCGCAGCCAGGGCGCGAATGTCAACGTGCCGCAGAACTACTACAACCCCGTGCCGCTGCCCCGCGCCAATCCCTCCTCCGCCACCATCAACCAGGTGCCTTCGGAGATCGAGGACACCGGATTCTACGTCTCCGACCGGATCTCGGCCTTCGACGAGCGCCTCCAGTTCATCGGCGGCGTGCGTTACACCGATTACCGCAGCACGACCACGACCAGCAACTACGTGATCGACGGCGAGACCAACCCGATCTTCGCCGTCGTCTGGAAACCGACCGCCAAGTCGAGCGTCTATGCGAGCTACCTCAAGGGCCTCGAGGCCGGACAGACCGCCGGGGCCGCGCAGGCCAACGCCGGCTTCGTCCTCCCGCCGCTCACCTCCGAGCAATACGAGATCGGCGCCAAGGCCCAGCTCTTCGAGGGCGTGCTGGTGCAGCTCGGTTTCTTCCAGATCGAGCGCCCCAGCGCCTTCGTCAACGCGGCGAACATCCTCACGGCCAACGGCCTGACGGAATACCGCGGGGTCGAGCTGTTCGCCTCCGGCGAGCTCACCAAGCAGCTCTCGCTCGTCGTCTCGGGCAGCATCCTCGACGCCGAGAACCAGAACGCCGCCAACGCCACCACCTACCGGAAGACCCCCAACGGCCTGGCCCGGTTCACCGGCTCGGCGTTCGTCGAGTGGCGCACGCCCGTCAAGGGCCTCGCCGTCTCGTTCGGCGCCTACCACACCGGCAAGCGCTGGGTGAACGACCGCAACGACATCCAGGTGCCCGGCTTCACCACCGCGTCACTCGGCGCCAGCTACCGTTTCAAACTCGGCCGGGGCGACTACACCTTCCGCGTCAACGGCGACAATGTCTTCGACACGAACGCCTGGGACGCCGTCGGGGCCAGCGGCACCTCCAGCCTCCTCGGCGTCACCAACCCGCGCAACTTCAAGTTCAGCCTCACCGCGAGCTTCTGAGCTCCGCGACATTTAGGTGGGGTTAATCCTTCCCCCGGACACTGGTCCGGGGGAATTGCCGCCCCGCCTCCTCCCCATGAAAACCATCCGTCTCCCCGTCCTCTCCCTCCTGTTCGCGACCGCGGTGCTTGCCCAGACCCCGGTCGAGGTCAGCCCCACGAACTACATCGACCGCGAGTCCAAGGACGTGAGCGGCAAGCTCGCCCTCATGGAGCAGGAGGTCTACCAGCTCAAGACCGAGCTCAACGTCCTCGTCTTCCGGCAGGAATACGCCGACCGCATGCAGATGCGGCGCGTCATGTTTCCCTCGCTGCCGGAATACAAGCTCGTCATCCCCGGCTACCTCTTCACCCCGAAGAACCTCCAGCCGGGCAAGAAATACCCCGGCCTCGTCATGGTCCATGGCGGTAACTACAACCAGTTGTCCTGGGAGTGGTTTGTCTGGATCGAGGAGGCCGTGCGCCGCGGCTACGTCGTGATGTATCCCGAATACCGCGGCAGCTCGGGGCATGGCGAGGGCATCTACGGCAACAACTATGGTGTCTGGGACCTCGCCGACGTGCGGGCCAGCGCCGCCTTTCTCGCTGCCCAGGATTACGTCGACGCCGACCGCCTCGGTATCATGGGCCACAGCCGCGGCGGCATGCTGGCCATGCGCACCCTCCAGGAGGAACCCAAGCGCTTCAAGGCCGCCGTGGATGTCGCCGGCCTCAAGGACATGGTCGCGTTCATGAGCTACAAGACCGACGCCCGCCGCCGGCAGATCGCCGACGACGAGCAATACGGCGGCAAGCTCCCCAACCAGAACCTCGCCGCCTACATCGAGGTCTCGCCCGCGTTCTTCGTCGAGAAGATCGAGACCCCCGTCCTCGTGCTCTCGACCACCGGCGACAAGACCGTGCCCTACCAGCTCCACAACAAGCGCTTCATCGAGGCGCTCAAAGCCTACGGCAAGGTCCACGAGTCCCATCTCTACGAAAACGCCTACAACGGGCACAGCTTCCTCTTCGGCGACAACCCCGAGGCCCTCGACTCCCGGCGGCGCACCTTCGAGTGGTTCGCCAAATACCTGAAGCCCTGAGCGGACCGCAGCCGATGCACCTCCTCCGCGCCGTCGCCGCCGTGCTGGCCCTGGGCGCGACGCTCGCGCTCGGCGCCGCCCCGTTGCCCGCCGGCTCGGCGGACTTCACCCTGCCGAATGTGGGCGAGCCGCTCAAGGTTTACACCTACAAGCCGCCGACCTACACCGGGGGCCCGCTGTTCATCGTGGTCCACGGCTCCGACCGCAACGCCGCCGACCACCGCGACTGGTCCATCCACATGGCCGAGCGCTTCGGCGCGCTTGTCGTCTGCCCCGAGTTCGACGCGGGCCGTTTCAACGACGAGCGCTACAAGCGCACGCTCGGCGTCACGCTCGGCGGCGTGCTCCAACCTCGCGATAAATGGACGACCAACGCCATCGCGCGACTCGTGGCCGAGGTCCGCGCCCGCGAAGGCCGGCCGGCGTTGCCGTATTACATGATCGGCCACTCGGGCGGCGGGCAGTTCGTGTCTAAGATGGCGCTGTTCATGCCCCTTGAGGCGCAGGGCTTCGTCGCCTGCAATCCCGGCTCCCATCCGATCCCGTGGCGCGACGCGGCCTTTCCCTACGGCCTCGGCGGCCTGCCGGATGAGGTGGCGGGCGACGAGTCGTTGAGGAATTATTTCGCGCAACCGCTCACGCTCTTCATGGGCACGGGCGACGTGTGGCAGAACACCGCCGAGGACGGATTCGACACCAGCCCCGGCGCCATGCGGCAGGGGCCGGTCCGGCTCGCCCGGGCGCAGAATTTTTTCCTGACCTGCCGCCGGATGGCCGCGGAGCGCGGCTGGCCGTTCCGCTGGCGCTACGTCGAGACCTCCTGGATCGGCCATGACGCCAGGCGGATGTTCGCCGCGAAGGAGATGGAGCAGGCGCTGTTCGGGCGCGGGGACTCCGGCCCATGAGGACGCTGCTCTGTCCGTCGCTCCTGCTCGCCGCCGCCTTGACGGCACCGGCCGCGCTCGTGCGCAACATGCCCGACGACCATCCGTCCGACGAGGGCACGCTCGCGCGTCCGATGGTCACCGGCCGGCACGGCGTCGTCACCTCCCTGCACCCGCTCGCCTCGATGGCCGGCATGAAGATCCTCATGCAGGGCGGCAATGCCTTCGACGCCGCCGTCGCCACGGCCCTCGCCATCGGTGTCGTCGACCCGAAAAACTCCACGATGGGCGGGCAGGGCTTCGCCACCGTTTATGTCGCGGCCGAGCGGCGGGTGAAGGCGCTCAATTTCTTCGGCCCCTCGCCGCAACTGGCCACCATCGAGGCCGTGCGGGGCAGGAGCTACGAGCACGGCTACCTCTCCCCGGTCGTGCCGTCCTGCCTCGCGGGCTACGCCGCCCTGCATCAGGCCCATGGCCGCCTGCGCTGGCGCGAAGTGGTGCAGCCCGCCCTCGAGCTGGCCGAACAGGGCTTTGCGGTCACGGAGGACTTCGCCGGCGTGCTCGAGCTGCAGCGCGGGGAGATGGATTTTCCGACGACGCAGGCTGTGTTTTTTCCCGGCGGGCGGGCCCCGCGGGTGGGGGAGCTCTTCCGCCAGACCGACCTCGCGCGCACGCTGCGCCGCGTGGCCGAGGAGGGCGCGCGCGAGTTCTACCAGGGCGACATCGCGCGCCGCATCGGCGATTTTTTCGAGAAAAACGGCGGCCTCTTGCGCTATGAGGATCTTGCCAACTACCAGCCCCAGTGGGTCGAGCCGCTGCGCACCAATTACCGCGGTTACGATATCTACACGGTTCCGCCCAACGGCAGCGGCGTGGCCCTCCTGCTGCAGATGAACATCCTCGAGGGCTTCGACCTCCAGGCCCTGGGGCACAATACGCCCGACTACCTCAACGTCATCGCCGAGGTGCAGCGTCTCGGCATCTCCGACCGCAACCGCTATGTCGCCGACCCCGAGGCCATCGCCGTGCCGGTCGAGCGCCTGCTCTCCAAGCCCTACGCCGCCGAACGCCGTGCGCTGATCAAGATCGGTGCGGCCATGCCCGGCGTGCCCGACCCCGGGCTCGCGGGCGAGAAGTCCGCCCGGAGCAACACCACGCACCTCTCCGTGGCCGACGCGGAGGGCAACATGGTTTCGCTCACGCAGACGCTCGGCGCGTGGTTCGGCTCCGGCGTCGTCGCGGCCGACTCCGGCGTCGTCTTCAGCAACCAGATGCGCCACCTGCACACCGTGCCGGACAGTCCCTCGCGGCTCGGCCCGGGCCGGCGTCCGCGCTCCAACCAGTCTCCCGTCATCGTGCTCAAGGAGGGTGAGCCCGTCCTCGCCCTGGGCACGCCCGGCACGGAGGGCATCTGGCAGCGACTCGTGCAGGTGCTCGTCAACGTCATCGATTTCAAGATGGACATCCAGCACGCCGTCGCCGCCCCGCGCCTGCTGCACGGCGGTCCCACGCGCCTCGCCCTCAACCCGCCCGCGCTCATGAAGGCCGAGGACCGCATCGCCCCCGAGACCCTCGCCGCGCTCGCCGCCCGCGGCTACACGGTGAAACGCATGCCCGACGACGAGGGCAGTGTGAATGGCGTGCTCCGCGACCCCGCGACCGGCCTGCTCTACGGCGGCGCCGATCCCCGCCGCTGGGGCAACGAGGAGGGCTGGTGGGGCCCGGCCAATTCCGTCTACGCCATCGGCTGGTGAATAATCCCCCCATGAAACACCGACTCCTGCTCCTGTTGCTGGCCGCGGCTGCGCTGGTTCCCGCGCTCCGCTCCGCCGATACCGCCCCGAACGACCCGATCAGCATCGTGCTGACCTACAAGGCCCGGCCGGAGGCCCGCGCCGCCTTCCGCGAATGGGTGGAGACCAAGGGCGCGGCCCGCTTTGCCGCGTGGAAGAAAGACGGCGTCATCACCGACGCACAGTTGCTCTTCAGCACCTTCGCCTCCGTCGCCAATCCCGATCTCGTCGTCGTGCTCGATTTCGCCCGGTTCACCGACACCGCGCGGTGGCGCGAGATCGAGCGCCGCTCACCCGGCGGCCTCCCGACCGAGGCCCTGGCGCTCGCGCATGTCGAGTCGGCCAACTACGGCGAGCCGCTGGCGCGTGCCGCCGCCCCGCAACGCAATCCCGCCCGTGCGGCCTACCTCGTTGTCACCTATGCCACGCACGTCTCCGCGGCCGAGTATGCCAAGTATGTGGCCGGCTACACCGTGCCGCAGATGAAGGAATGGATGGCCATGGGCCCCTTGACGGCCTACGCCATGTTCTACAACACCACCTCGTTCAACACCCCCTGGGACTCGATGCTGATCATGGAATACGCCGACCTTGCCGCCTTCGCCCGGCGCGATGAGATCAAGTGGGCTGCCCGCGCCAAGCTCAACGCCAGCGATCCCGTCTTCAAGGCCTACACGGACTCGAAGGCCAACATCCGCGAGGACCGCGCGATGTTCCACGCCGACGCCATCCCGCTGCCGCGCTGATGAGCCCCGCCTTCCGCAAGCGCCTCCTCCAACTTCACCTCGCGGTCGGTCTCACCGTCGGCCTCGTCGTCACGGTCATGGCCGCCAGCGGCGCCTGGATGGTCTTCCGTCCCCAGTTGGAAAGGCAGGTCTATCCCGACCTGCTGCGCGTGACCCCCGGCGAGACCCGCGCGCCGCTCGACCTGCTCGCCGCCAATGCCGCCGCCGCCTATCCGGGTCGCACCTTCAGCCAGGTGCGCTTCTGGTCCGAGCCCGATCGCGCGGCCATGATCCGCTGCTCGAATTCCGACCAGATCTACCTCGACCCGTGGACGGGCCGCGTGCTCGGGATGCAGAACCGCTACCGCGGGCTCTTCGGTCGCGCGGAGGACATCCACCGCTACTTCAGCCTCAATGCCGACATCGGGCGGCACATCACCGGCATCTCCGCCTTCGCGCTCGTCTTCCTCGTGCTTTCCGGCCTCGTGTTGTGGGTGCCGCCTGTCTGGCGCGGCCTCAAGGCGGCACTCGCGATCAACGGCAGGCTCATGGGCCGCACCCGGCTGCTCAACTGGCACAAGTCCGTTGGCGTTTTCGTCGGGGTGTTCACCGTGCTGAGCGCACTGACCGGCCTGCCGCACGCCTACCACTGGTATGAGGTCGGCATGTATCGCATCGTCGGCTCCGAGCCGCCGGAATCCCCCGCCGCCTCGCCGGTGACGGATGGCCAGCAGCGCCTGCCCGTCGAGTCCATCTGGCAGAAGGCGCGCGCGGCCTTGCCGGACTACCATTCGGCCAACGTGTATTTCCCGAAGGCGAAGTCCAACGCGGTCGAGATCTGGATCGTCGGTGCCGACGGGCCGCATCCGCACGCCCGCAGTCTTTACCATGTGGATGCCGTCTCGGGTGAGATGCTCCGCTCCGTGCCGTGGGCCGGCGCGAGTGCGGGGCACAAGCTCTTCTACTGGGGCCTCGCCTGGCACCTCGGGCAGGCCTGGGGTCTGCCCGGCCAGATTCTCGCCTTTGTCGTCACCCTTGGGGTCCCGTTTCTCGCCGTCACGGGAACTCTGGCCTGGCTCCGCCGTCGCCGCGCGGGAGCGGAGCCCGTCGCCGCCTGATCCACACCTCAGGCTGGTGGCAGCTCAATAAGCATTTCCAGGCCGCTGCGGTCGGTGCGGTTTCGCGCCTCGATGCGTCCCCGGTGCAACTCCACAATGGAACGGGTGATGGCCAGCCCGAGTCCGGTGCCTCCGGTGCCATCACCCATCGCGGGCTGCAGACGGACAAATCGCCCGAAGATGGCCTCCAGTTTGTCCACCGCCACCCCGGGACCCTCGTCGGTCAACCGCAGGCTCCAGCCACCTTCCGGGTTGAATCGTGAATACAACTCAACCAGCCCATTTCCTGGGGTGGCGCGCAGTGCGTTGGAGAGCAGGTTCAGCAACACCTGCCGGAGCCGGGCCCGGTCGGCGCTCACCTGTCCTGGATCGCACTGCGCCACCTGGAACCGCCGACCCGCGGCCTGCGCGAGCATCTCTGCATCATGTGCAAATTCCCCGATGAATTCGTCCGCGCGGAACTGCTCGCGATCGAGGGCGACTTCTCCGGCCTGGACGCGCGAGAGAAAGAGCAGCCGTTCGATCAGCCGGTCGAGATGGTGGATCTGCTCAATCGCGTCTTGCAGCGCCTCGCGTGAACCGCCGGTGGTCTGAGGGTCGAGGACAACGCGTTCGATGTTGAGGCGGATGAGCGCCAGCGGGGTCTTGAGCTCGTGCGACGCGTCGCCGGCGAAACGCTGGATCTGCTCGAAGGAGGACTGCAGCCGGTCAAAGGTCTCGTTGAGCAACCGGGCCAGGCGCGAGATCTCGTCATCGGCCGCGGGCACGGGGATGCGCTCGGCGAGGTTGTCGGAACTGATCCGCTGCGCCGTGGCCTCGATCAGGCGCACCGGTCGCAGCGCGGTGCGGCTGAGCCAGACGCCCGCCCCGGCGCTGAGCGCAATGACGGTTACCATCACCAGCAGGCCGAGCCGGGTATAGGCCGCCACCGCCTCGCTGACCGGGGCCAGCGGACCCGACAACCGGACGCGGAGCGACTCGGTCTGGGCCTCATAGACCCGCACCGGCCCGGTGTCCGGCCGGGTGGAACTGAAGAAGCGTGGCGGAGGCGGCCGCGGCACGGGCGTGCCCTTGGTCCGCGCGGCGCGGAAGACCGGGTCGTTCCACAGGTCCTCCACCTCGATGTGGTAGGGCGATGTGCGGAAGCCCATCTCATTGAACAAGACTGCCTCCAGTCTTCCGTTCTCATTGTCCACGCTCAGACGGTCGCTGATCTCCACGAATTTCGCCGCCAGGGAGGCGTCCAGGGAAGCCGTCAGCTGTTCCTCGACGAGGTAGCGCCCGAGCAGGAAAATGCCCGCCATCGTGCCGCCCACGGCGAACACGTAGAGGAAGCTAAGGCGGGCGCCGATGGTCTTGAGCAACACAGATAGGGCGGGGTGCGGTCCGGAATCCGGGCCAGTAGCGGGGCACAGGTAGCTCACCGGAGGAAGCAGGGGCAAGGAACATAAGTTCGGTGTTTTCAGGTTGCATTCATCTTCGGTCCTCAACCTTGGGTCGGTTTTCTTCATGATCATGTGGACCAGGCCATTCCCGCTCCTGCCCGTCGTCTCTGCGCCCCGGAGCAGGACGGGTGCGTTCCTGGTGGACAGCCTGCTCATGCTCGGGGTGTGGTCGATGCTGGCGTCGTCCGGGTGGGCCGATAACCGCGTGCTGGCCGCGCATCCGTCGGGCAGCCTGCCTTGGGAGCAGGAATTGATCCCGTATCAGCCCGTGCCCGGACTCAGCGGCGTGTTGCACAGCGTCGGGGCCGACACAATGGACGAGATCGTCTTTGCCTGGATCCGTTCCTTTCGCGGGCTCAACCCAGGATTGGGCATGACGATGGAGGCGCGTGCCTCGCTTACCGCTGCGCCGGCGCTTACCTCGGGAATCGCCGATGTGGCGCCGGTCGCGCGCGAACTGCTCCCGAGCGAGACGGCGGCCTTTGAGCAGAAGTTCGGCTACAAACCCATGGTGATCCGGGTGGCCGGCGGCAGCTACGCGACGCAGGGCCGCACTCACGCGCTCGCCGTGATCGTGCACAAGGACAACCCGCTGGCGCAGATTTCCCTGGCGCAGCTCGATGCCATTTATTCCACCACCCGCAAGCGTGGGCATCCCGAGGCCATCACCACGTGGGGCCAGCTCGGGCTGACGGGTGAATGGGCGGACCGGCCGATCACCGCCTACGGCCTGCGCCGGCCCAACGGCATCGTGAATTTCTTCCAGTCGAGGGTCATGCTCGGGGGTGAGTTTCGACCCAACATCAATGAACGCATGGGCGATGGCTATATCGAGGCGTTTGATGCTGTGATGCAAAGTGTGGCTGCCGACCCTGCCGGCATTGCCTATGCTCGGTTTGAACCCGGGCAGACTTCGGTGAGGGCCATCGCGGTAGCCGCCGAGCCCGGCGGCCCGTTCGTGGCCGGCACCTTTGAGAACGTCCGCAATCATTCGTATCCGCTCGCCCGCACCGTGCACATCTATGTGAACCGCGCTCCCGGCCGGCCTCTCGACCCGCGCGTCCGTGAGTTCCTCCGGTTTGCGCTCAGCCGTGAGGGTCAGCGCATCGTGGCCGAAGACGGACATTTTCTGCCGCTGCCACCCGCTCTCATCCAGGAGGAGCTGGCCAAGCTGGCCGACGATTATGCTGCACCCGCGCAGAATGGAAAACCCGAGGGCCCGAACGGCCGTCGTCCCTCCCGCTGATATCGCCGGGCGCGGCTGAAAAGCGATTAAGGCGGGGTTCAGTGAACGGTCAGCACGCCCGGTGACCCTGCCCGTTTTCACCAATCCACCACGCCATGAACACCACGCCTGATTTCGTTGATTCCGGTCTGCTTCGTCCCGTCCTGCCCGGGCTGCTGCTGGCCGTCTGCACGCTGCTTTTCGGCTTCGGCCTCGGCACAGTCTTTGGCCTGAACGAAGACGCCATCAAGGGCCGGTTGCGGGACTCCGCCACCGCGGTGCGCGATACGGTCTACCAGGGCGACGACGCGGCCCTCAAGACCGCGCTCGACCGCTCCTGGGTCTACATGCAGCGGGCGCACCTGCATGCCGGCGGACTCGGTGCGTCGTCCGTGGGTCTGATCCTGGTGCTGGCCCTCCTGCGTCCGTCGGTCATGGCCCAGCGCATCGTGTCGCTGGCCCTCGGTGCCGGCGGCCTGGGCTACTCCATTTACTGGTTGTGGGCGGGCTTCCTCGCCCCGGGTCTCGGCGGCACCGGACGCGCCAAGGCCATGCTGAAGTGGTTTGCCATGCCGACCTCCGGCGCCGTTGTCCTCGCCACCCTTGCGGTGGCCGTGCTCCTCGTGCGCGCGCTCGCTGCACGGGGAAACGGGGTTCGGCCTGGATCCTGAACTGCGCCCTTCCAATACCATGAGCACACGACTGAAATCCACCGCCACCGTTCTCTTTCTGGGTGCAGTCGCCATCTTCACCGCTGCGGCGCGACCTGGGCCCGGTTCGCCCGCGGAGTTCGTCCTGCGCGGCACTCCCGCCGACGAGCCGGTCAAGGCCTACAGCGGTAGCGCCGCCGAGCGTCGCGCCCGCCTCGCCGGCCGTGCCAAGAGCGCCTACGAGCACACGTTCGACCTCTCCGGCCTGCCCGCCTACCAACCCAAGCGGAAAATCACCGGCACGATCCGGCTCTGGGGCAACAACTACATCGGTGATTCCGGCCTGGCCCAGCGCTGGCGCGAAGAGTTCAAGCGGCATCATCCTGGCGTGGAGTTCGAGCTGGTGCTGCCGACCGCCGCCGTGGCCGTGCCGGCGCTCTATTTCGGCCTGGCTGACCTCGGCATGAACCACGAGCCGACGTTCTACGATTACCTCGGCCACGTGCGCATCCTCGGCTACGAGCCGACGGGCTTCTCCGTCGTCAGCGGCTCGCTCGACGTCAGCGGCTGGCAGAATTCCTTTGCCATCATCGTCCACAAGGACAATCCGCTGGACAGGATCACCCTCGAGCAGCTTGACGGCGTGTTCGGCGCGATCCGCGCCGGCGGCTGGGAAGGCACGAAGTGGCGGCCGGATTTCGCCCGCGGCCCAGAGAAAAACATCCGGACGTGGGGCCAGCTCGGCCTGACGGGTGCGTGGGCCGGCCAGCGCATCCAGCCCTACGGCTACAGCATCCGTTACGCGACGGCGCTGGAATTCTCCAACAGGATCCTTCGTGCGAGCGACAAGTGGAACGAGGACATCCTCGCCTACGGCAACTACATCTCGCCCGAGGGCAAGCGCACGCTGCAGGCCGAGCAGATCATGACGAAGATGCGCGAGGACCGCCACGGCATCGCCTACATCCGCTGGCAGAAGGAATTCGCCAAGGACGTGAAGGTGCTCGCCCTCGCCGAGACCGCCGCCGGCCCCTACCACGATTTCAACGTCCACAACCTCCAGCAGCGCAAATATCCGCTGTGGGGCGACCAGTCGTTCTGGGTCAGCGTCAAGCCCGGCACGAAGATCGACCCCAAGGCGGCCGAGTTCATCCGCTTCGTCCTCAGCCGCGAGGGCCAGCAGCTCGTGATGGAGGACGGCAAATACCTGCCCTTGCCCGCCGACGCCGTCGCGGCCGAGTTGGCCAAGCTCGCCCGCATCGATTGATCCACCCGCAACTTCCCGTTTTCATGAAGACTACCCGTCCCCGCTTCCCCCGCCGCTTGGCCGCCCTCGGCGCGGCGCTGTGTGCCGTCGCGCTTTCCGCCGCGCCGGCCAACGTCCTCCTCCGCGTGCCCGCCGATGCGGCCGTGCCGGCGGAACTACCGCCGTTGCTCGCCAAGTGGCGGCAATCCGGGCAGGTCTCGGGCGTCCTGTTTCTCACCCAGGGCCGCGCGGAGAAATCGGGCGAACAGCCGGGCTTCGCGGCCTTCGCCGTGCTGGAATTCCCCAACGAGGCCGCCGTGGCGGCGTGGGAGCGCGACGCCGCGCCGGCGTTGCCCGCAGGCCTGGTCGTGCGCCGCGCCGACGCGCTCACCCATGGCGAGATCACGCCGCGCGACTCCAACCGCTCCGTCTTCGTGGTGAACTCCTACACCCCCATCGTGCCCGCCGAGCGTTACCGCGAATTCGCCCAAGGTTATCTCCAGCCGCTCTACGAGGCCCAGCGGGCCACCAGGAATCTGGTGCGTTACACCATGTATCTTGAACGCGGGGAGGTGGGGAAGGTGGGTTCGCTGGCCGTGCTCGAATACCGCGACCCCGTCGCGTTCACCCGGGCCGGCGAAATGAAAACCGCCATTCGCGAGCGGCTCACCGCGACCGTGCCGAGCTACGCGAAATTCCACCCCATCAAGGACACGCTGCGCATCGATGGCGGCGGCACCTACGCCAGCTACACTGAGCTGCCCCCGCCCGATCTCTCCGCGCTGCCCGCTTACCAGCCCGAGATGAAGATCGTCGGCGGTGTCCGCATCGTTGGCAGCGAGCTCAAGAACGCCGTCGCGCGGCTCGCGGAGGGCTTCATGCGTTTCCACCCCGAGGCGCGCGTCACCACCAGCCACATCCCGAGCAGCGAGGGCGGCATCGCCGGGCTCTACAGCGGCATCTCCGACGTGGCCCCGATGGGCGACGACGCGAAGATCACCGACCTCATGCCCTTCCACAACGCCTTTGGCTACATGCCGGTCGAGATATCCGTCGCCACCGGCGGCTACGAGAAACGCGGCTCGCTCTTCGCGTGGGCCATCGTCGTCAGCAAGGACAACCCCCTCGACGAGATCTCCGTCGAGGAACTTGAGCGCGTCTTCGGCGCCGAGCGCACCGGCGGCTGGGAGCTGGCCGACAACAATTACCTCTACAGCTCGAAATACGCCCGCACGCGCGACCGCGACCTCCGCACTTGGGACCAGCTCGGCCTCAAGGGCGAGTTCGCCGGCCGCGAGATCGAGACCTTCGGCTACTGCGCGCCGGGTTTCGCCACCTATTTCGAGCGCAACTGGTTTCACTGGTCGAAGAAGTGGAACCCCAACTTCCGCGAGTTCGTCGAGACCAAGCAGACCACGCCCGACGCCCACGGCCCCGCCGTGGACAGCCAGGTGCCGCTGCGCGAGCTGGCGAAGAACAAGTTCCTCATCGGCATCGCCGCCCTGATGCACGCGAAGAATCACCCGCACGTGAAGGTGCTCCGCATCTCGCCCCGCAAGGGTGCCCCCGCCGTCGCGCTCACGCCTGACAACGTCGCCCACCGCACCTATCCGCTCATCCGCGACGCCTTCTTCTACGTCAACCGGCCACCGGGCCGCCCGCTCGATCCTCGCGCCCGCGAGTTCATGCGCTTCGTGCTCAGCCGCGAGGGGCAGGAGATCATCGCCAGCGTCGGCTATTACTATCCGCTGACTCCCGATTACCTCCGGGAGCAGCTGAAGAAACTCGACTGAGACCCCACCATGAGAAAGACCGTCCTATTCCTCACGCTCGCGGGTGCCCTCTGCGCCCAGGCTGAGCGCGTCTCCACCGGCCTCGCCATGCAGGAGGCCCGCGCCGAGGGTCTCAAGGTCAAGGGCAGGAAAACCTACTACCCCGCCGACAAGTTCGACCTCTCCGGCCTGCCCGCCTACGCGCCGACGCAGAAGGTCACCGGCGTCATCCGCCTCTGGGGCAGCAACTACATCGTCGACGGCCATGTCGGCGGATATTGGGAGCAGGAGTTCCGGAAATTCCATCCGGACGTGAAGTTTGAGTATCACATGCTCACGACGCGCGCCGCCGTGCCCTCGCTCGTCTTCGGCGTCGCCGACCTCGGCATCGGCCGGAAGATCAAGACCGAGGAGCTGCAGCTCTACCAGCGCTACAAGAGCCGCGACCCGCTCGAGATCATAATCGCCACCGGTTCCTACAACGTCACCGGCTGGAACCCCGCCTTCGGCATCGTGGTGCACAAGGACAACCCGCTCACGCGCATCACGCTCGACCAGCTCGACGGCGTCTTCGGGGCCGAGCGCCTCGGCGGCTGGGTCGGCACCGACTGGCATCCCGAGGTCGCCCGTGGACCCGAGAAGAACATCCGCAAATGGGGCCAGCTCGGCCTCACGGGCGAGTGGGCCGACCGCGAAATCACGCCCTATGGGCTGAACATGCGTTACAGCCAGGCCACGACCATTTCCGACCGCATCCTCGGCGGCAGCGACAAGTGGAACGAAAAGCTCCGCATCTACGCCAATTTCGTCGGCGCCGAGGGCGGCAAGGGATCGAACATGGGCTTCGGCCGCCTGAAGCGCGGTCTCAACGAGGATCTCGCGCAGGACCGTTACGGCATTGCCTACGTCGCCTCGCCCGTCGGCCCCAACCTGCCGCCCGAACTGAAACTGCTCGAAGTGGGGGAGACCGCCGCCGGCCCGTTCTACGCCTACACCATCGAGAACATCCAGTCGCGGAAATATCCCTTCTACGACGAGATCTACGCCTACGGCGACTCGACCGACGCCGCCGGCCTCGACCCGAAGGTCCGCGAGTATCTTCGCTTCATCGTCAGCCGCGAGGGCCAGCAATGCGTGCAGCGCGACGGCAAATACCTCCCGCTCACCGCCACGGTCTCGCGGGCGCAGCTGGAGAAATTGCAATGAAGGGGCCGCACACCGCGGCGCGGCCCGGATGAAACTCCACTGCGCCCTGCCGGTGCTTTCCCTGCTGGCCGGGGTGGTTGGCGCGGATGTCGTGCGCATCGGCAGCGCCCGCACGGTTGACCCGCTCTCCGCGGCCTGGGTGCGGGAATTCAACGTGGTTTCACCGGCCGACCGGGCGGAGGTCATCTCCACCTCGGCCTATCCCACCGGTGCCATCGCCGCGCTGATCGCCGGCGAGGCGGATGTGGCCGTCGTCGCGAGGGAATTGTTTGCCTCGGAACAGGAGGCGGCGCGCCGCGGAGCCGGCGGCGAGCTGCGGTTGTATCCGGTGGCCACCGGCGCCCGGTCGGAACGCGGCGGCACCCACGCCATCGCCATCTTCGTGAACGAACGCAACCCGCTCGCACGGTTATCGCTGCCGCAGCTGGCCGAAATCTTCTCCGGTGATGGCCGGGTCCGGACTTGGGCCGACGTGGGCGTCACGGGTCCGCTGGGTGCGCGCGCGATCCGGGTGCATGGCATGGTGATCCGGCGCGAAACGGGAGATCCCCCGGGCATCGTGAATTACATGGAAAAGGCGGTGCTCGCCGGCCGCGCGTGGCGCCCCGATGTGGTCGAGCATACCGACCGGCCGGGCGGCCTGACCGCCCTCGAGGCCATCGTGCAGGCCGTGGCGGCCGATGAGACGGCGATCGGTTACAGCGGTTTTGATTACGCGAGACCGGGGACCAAGACCCTGGCACTGGCGCGGGGCGTGGCCGGTCCATATTTTGAGGGCACCGGGCCGGAGGTTGCGGCGAGGGAGTATCCGCTTTGCCGGACGATCTACCTTTGTTTCCGCGCGAACGCTTCGACCGCAGCCTCGCGGTGGGTGCACTACGCGCTCAGCCGGGCCGGGCAGGCGGTCCTGGACGGTGCCGGCACCGGATTTGCACCCCTGCCGGAATTACAGCCGCCTGCCGGTGCGGGTTATCTGGCCGCTAATGGAGCGGTGCGGGTCGTCGGCTACAATGACATGCGGGAGATGCTGCAGGAACTGACCCGCAGATTCTCCGCCCGGCACCCGGCGTTTCGTTTCGAACTGTCCCTGCCCGGGACCAAGGCCGCGCCCGCGGCGCTCGCGCGCGGCGCCAGTGCCTTCGCCCCGATGGGGGCCGATTTCTCAGCGGAGCAGCTGGCCAGCTACCGCCAGCTGACCGGAGGGGATCCGTTGGTCGTCCGCATCGCGAACGCCTCGTTGTCACCCGCCGCCCTCAGCGGACCCATCGCGGTGTTCGTGCATCGCGACAATCCGCTGCGGGAAATCTCCCTGCCGCAACTCGCGGCCCTCTTCTCGGGCCGCTTGCTCGATCCGGAACTTGACCCCTGCGGACTGGCGGCCGGAACGGCGCTCGGCCGCGAATTCATCCAGCGCGTGCTGCCGGGCGCGTCATTCGGGCCGCGGTTCGCCGGTATGGCGCAGTCGGCCGATGTCGTCCGGCATGTCGCCGCCCATCCCCGGTCCATCGGATTCGCCGCCGGGGTGAAATTGGACGACAAAGTGCGGGCATTGGCCCTTGCCCCGGCCGAAGGTGCGGCCGCGGTGGAACTGTCGCCTGCCAGTCTCCGCTCCGGGCGTTATCCCCTCGGCCGTCATCTGCTGCTGGCAGTGCGGCGACCGGTGGAGCCCTGGGTGCGCCACTGGCTTGAATTCGTGCTCTCGGATGAAGGCCAGGACATCATCGCGCAGGGAACCCTGGGTTACCTGCCGCTCAGTCAGACGGACGCTGAGCGCGAACGCGCGCGGATCGAGTGAAGGATAATGTCGCGGTGTTTTGTCCGTGGCCGGTTTCCCGTGGGGTGGGGTGGTCGCGCGCCTGAACGCGCTTTCAGGTCAGGTTAAGCCGCCGCTCATTCCGGCGCGTCATGTTGTGCCCATCCTCGCCCCGCTCCCATGAAATACCTACCCCGCTTGATCCTCGTCCTCATGCTCGGCGCCATCGCGCTGTCCGCCGCCGACACACCCGCCGCCCCGCCGGCCAAGAAGAAAAACTGGACCGCCCCCGCCGTGAAGATCTTCGCCCAGCAGCTCTGCGACGAGATCATGGCCTCCCATCCGGAGCTGCTCAGCGTCACGATGCAGGGCACGCCGCCCGGCCTCGACAAGGTCTACACCATGTTCGCGGGCTCCTTCCCGGAGCGCATCGGCAATGCCTCCGACCCCGACGACATCGAGGTCATTGTCAAGGGCGTCACCATCGTCGATCCCCGTTGGCGCCGCAAGGATCCCGTTCCCAAGGTTGTCGTCCTCACCCCCTTGCGCGATGCCACCGGTGAGAACATCGGCCTGATCGTCCTCGCCTACAAGAACGACGCCGCGCACACCCGCTCCGAGCGCGAATTCTACCGGATGGCCTGCGACCTGCGCGACAGCGTGCAGCCGCGCATCGCCGGTTTCGCTGCCCTGTTTGAACCGGCCGGTCGCTGATGATCACCCTCTTTCCGGTTGTGGCGCGCAGTCTACTGCGGGCCGTTTATCTGCTAATTGCGGGCGGCGAGCGCGCCAAGCTGGTCTGAACGCATGAAACCCGCCCTGCGCAAACCGCTCCTCTGGCTCCACACGTGGGCCGGGCTCGTGCTGGGCAGCTTCCTGGTCGTGACGGCTTTGACCGGGTCCATGCTGGTCTTCCGTCCTGCACTGGAGCGCCGGGTGGACGCCCGCCGCTTTGTGGTCGAGCCCGCCCCGGCGTGGCTGCCGCTCGATGAGCTGGTCGCCCGTGCCCGCGCGGCGCATCCGACTTCGAAGGTGGAGAGCGTGCGGTTCTTCGGCGATCCCACGATGCCGGTGATGGTCTACTTCGTGAACGAGGAATACGTGCATGTGAACCCGGGCACCGGCGAGGTGCTGGGAGTGCGCTCGCGCTATGGCGAGGGCTTTGGGTGGATCACCGGCCTGCACAAATATTTCCACCTGCCGCACAAGGTGGGCGAGAAGCTCACGGGTGTGTTCGCCCTGGTTTTTGCGGGCATCATCGTGACCGGCGCCGTGCTCTGGTGGCCGGCCACGCTTCGGGCGCTGCGGGCCGGCCTGACGGTCAACCGCAAGCTGGGCGGCCGGCCCTGGAACCTCGGTCTGCACAAGGCCGCGGGAGCCTACGCGATGGTGGTGCTGTCCTTCAGCGCGGTCACGGGCGCAATCATCGCCTTCGAGCCGTTCCAAGGCACGGTGTCGCCGCCACGCCCGCCGGTGGCCGACGGGCGCGATTTCGCCGGCTTCGAACCGGTGGCCCGGGAAGTCCGCCGGCTGATGCCGGGGGCGGCGGAATATTTCATCGGGTTTCCCGCCAGGGGCATCGTCAACACCTACGCCATCGCCGCCGATGCGCCGCATCCCAACGCGCGTTCCTACGCATGGTTCCATCCCGTCACGATTGAGCTGATCGGGCGCCGGCCCCATGCCGAGGCGCCCTTCGGCTACCGGCTGCACTATTGGCTGCTGTCGCTCCATACCGCGATGGCCGGTGGGCCGGCTTTTGCCTTGTTGCTCCTGCTGGGCGCCCTGTCGGTGCCCGTGCTGGCCTACACCGGCCTCATGAGCTATCTCGGCCGCGGCCGGACAACCTCACCTCCGCCGGCCCGCACCCCGGCCGGACTTTCCCCATGAAAATCATCCGCCACCTCCTCGCGCTCGCCGCCCTCGCGGCTCCGCTCGTCGCCGCCCCCGCGGCCGCCCGCAACCTGCTCTATGTCGGTCAGGCCAAGGCCGCCGCCGAGAGCGCCGCCGCCGATGCCGCCACGCAGGCGCATCTGGGCCGTCTCGGCTTCGCGGTTACCTTCCTCGACCAGCATGAAGCGGTGCCCGCCCTCGACGGGTTCAGCCTGATCGTGATCTCCTCCGGGGTCAGTGCCAACGTGGTCGAGGGCCGGTTCCGCCACACCACCGTCCCGGTCGTCCTGTGGGAGTCGTATGTGCTGCCGCACATGGGGCTGACCGGGAAAAAGGAGGGCGGCGACTACGGCACGCACGAGGAAAAGCAGCGCTACCTCTGGATGGTCAACGCCCCGCATCCGCTCTCCGCCGGCCGGCCCGCCGGGCTCCTCAACGTCGTGAAGCGCGGTGGTCCCATGAACTGGGGTCGGCCCGGGCCCGGCGCCATCATCATCGCCACGATGCCCGGCGACTTGGCCAAGGGCCTCAGCTTCGCCTACGAGAAGGGAGCGACGATGGACGGCGAAAACCTCGCTCCGGCGCGCCGCGTCATGCTCTTTCTCAACAACGAAACTTTTCCCAACCTGAACGAGCAGGGGCTGGCGCTTTTCGACGCCGCCGTGCGGTGGGCCGCCGGCCTGCCGGAATGACCCGGCTGAAATCAAATTCAGACAGACTTCAGACATCATATAGCCGTTACTGCCAGTCTCACCCCGCCCCAAACCCGACATTACCCCATGAACCTCACCCGTCTCACCCTCGCGGTCGCCCTGCCGGCCGCGCTTTGTGCCCAGACCGCACCCAAGCCCTCCGCCACCACGACCAACGACGATGAGGTCGTGAAGATGGAGAAGTTCGAGGTTACGACCACGCTCGAGCGTTACCACGAGACCAGCTCCTCGGCGGCGACCAAGGTGCCCACCGACGTGAAGGATCTGGCCTCCAGCGTGCAGGTGCTGAACAGCGCCTTCCTGGCCGACATCCGCTCCACCCGCCTGGAGGATGCCTTCAACTACATCACCGGCTTGAACAAGCAGGGCAACAACGCCAACGCCTTCACCCTCCGGGGATTCGCCGCCGCCGGTTCCAACCTCCAGAGCATCCAGGTGGATGGATTACCCGGACCGCCCTCGCGCTTCGCCTCACCCCCGACCATCAACGTCGAGCGCTTCGAGGTGCTGAAGGGCCCGACCTCCGTCATGTATGGCCAGGGCAACCCCGGCGGCATGCTCAACATCGCCACCAAGAGCCCGCAGGCCCGCCGGCGCGCCACGCTCTCCACGTATTTCACGTCCTATGCCAGCGACGTGAGCAGCTTGGGCGACGCGTTTAGCTGGCAAGTTTCCCTCGACGCCACCGGGCCGCTGCTCAAGTCGGGCAAGCTCCTCTACCGGATCGTCGCCAGCTGGGAGGACCAGGAATCCTTCCGCGACTACTACTTCCAGGAAAACCTCTATCTCTATCCGTCGCTCACCTACAAGTTCAACGCCGACACTTTCCTGACGGTGAAGGTGGACCACGTCCGCGAGGAGCGGCACGCCAATGACGGCATCGCCGTGCCCTTCCTCAACACCGCCCTGCTGCCACCGATCAACGTCAGTTATCAGGCACCCAACCACCTCGACACCGACTACGGTGACTCCACGGCGGTCACATTTCAGACCCGGCTTTTCGACAAGTGGACCGTGCGCGCCGCCTACCGCACCACCTGGCACACCGACTCCCGCCGCTCGCTCGAGACCGCCCAGGGCGCCATCGTCAGCAACGCCACCAACTACCTGCTGTCCACCATCCGCCCCCGCTATCGCGTGCAGGAAAACGAGAAGGGTTACAATTTCATGGACGCCAACGCCTACGGCACCTTCGGCAGCGAGAGGTTCCAGCACACCCTCATCTTCGGCGTGAACGGCGGCCGCGAGTGGCTGCGCACCAACCGCCTCGCCTTCGGACCTTTGGTCCCGGCGGTCAACCTCTATACTTCCGTTCCGGCGGTCCCAGCCACCTATCCGGCCACGCCCACCGGCCTGCAGGACCGCCAGAGCAATTTCTGGAGCTACGGCCTCTACGCTTCCGACCAGATCAAGATCGGCGACAAGCTCAACCTCACCCTCGGTGTCCGCCGGGAGACAATCGACTCCTACCAGAAGGACGCCACCGCCAACCGCGGTTCCAAGCCCACCAGCAAGGCCACCTCGCCCACGGTCGGCGGCGTCTACCACCTCACTCCCGCCTTCTCGCTCTACGGCAGCTATAGCAAGGGCTTCAAGCCCCAGGTGCCCGGCAACGTGGACGCCAACGACAACCCGCACTTCGACCCCGAGTTGTCCGAGCAGAAGGAGGCCGGCATCAAGGCCGACCTGTTTGACGGCCGCCTCACCGGCACCATCAGCCTCTACGACCTCCGGAAGAAGAACGTGCTCGTGGGGACCGGCACCACCTCGCCCACCGGCAATGCCATTGCCATCCTTTCCGGCCTGCAGCAGAGCCGCGGCATCGAATTGAACGCCGCCTACCTCCCGCAGCCCAACTGGCAGATCCAGGTCGGCTACACCTACATCGATGCCCGCGTGAAATCCTCGCCCACGGCCACCATCGTCGGGGCGCTGCTCGACAACACGCCCCACAACGCCGGCAGCCTCTGGACGCGCTACAACTTCACGCAGGACCGCCTGAAGGGCCTCGGCCTCGGCCTCGGCCTCGTCTACACCGGCCAACGTCAGGCGGTCATCACCAACGTGCCCACGGCCCGGTTCCAGCTGCCTTCCTACACGCGGGCCGACCTCGGCATCTACTACCGCCGCGGCCGCTTCGACTACGCGCTCAACGCCGGCAATCTCTTCGACCGCACATATATCGCCGGGGCCTTCCCCGGCGGCGCCGACCGCATCAACCCCGGTGAGCCGCGCCGGGTCACCTTCTCCGTCCGCTACGACTTGTTCTGATGCCTCCCTCCGCTCCGCGATCCATCATGAAACACTGCCGCATCCTCGTCTCCCTGTTCCTGCTTCCCGCGGCCGCGTTTGCCCTTAAACACGCGCCCGTCGAGCACCAGCTCAAGGCCGATCCGGCGCTGCCGGTCTGGACGCCCGGCAAGCTCGTGACCGAGCCCGAGGAGGAGTTCAACCTCGTCGGCGCCGACATCATGGACGAGATCACCCTCGGCTGGGTGAAGCAGTTCCGGGCCGCGTATCCGAAGCTCAGCGTCACGATGGAGGCGCGCTCCTCCGGCTCCGGAGTGCCGGCGCTGACGAAGGGCATCGCCCATGCCGCACCGGTCGGTCGCGAGGCCATGCCCGCCGAGCGTGAGGAGTTTGTGAAGAAATACGGCTACGAGCCCTTCGCCATCCGTGTGGCCACCGGGAGCCTCGGCTCGCTCGGCAAGACCGCCACCAGCATCTTCCTCGTCGCGAAGGACAACCCCATCCCGGGCCTCACCTTCGCGCAGATCGAGGCCATCTACGCCAAGGAGCCCAAGCTCGGCCTCCCGTCCGCGCGGACCTGGGGCGACCTCGGTCTCACCGGTGAGTGGAAGGACCGGCCCATCCATCCCTACGGCCTCCGGCCGCCGAACGGCATCGAGCAGTTCGTGAAGTGGAAGGTGCTCAACTGGGGCGAATGGCGCGACGGCATCCAGCACGTCAAGGGCAAGGGCTTCACCCATGCCTTCACCGTCGCCGCGCAGGACATGGCCACACAGAAGGGCGGCATCACCTACGCCCTGCTTGCCAACCTCACGCCGGATGTGCGCGTCGTCCCGCTGGCGCGCAACGCCGGCGAGCCCTTCCTCATGCCGACCATCGAGACGGTTTACCAGCATCAGTATCCGCTTTCGCGCTACGTCTACATCTACCTCAACCGTCCGCCCGGCACGCCGCTGCCGGCCAAGACCAAGGAGTTTCTCAAGCTCGTGCTGAGCAAGCAGGGTCAGGAGGTCGTCGCCGCCGAGGGTGTGTTCATGCCCCTGCTGCCGGAGGTCGTGCGCGAGGAGCTGGCCAAGCTCGAGTAGGACCGGGTCTGCGCCCCTGGCGCCCCTTACACCAGCTTGTAGCCGATGCCGCGCACGGTCTCGAAGTAGGGCTTGGCGTCCTTGCCCGCCGCGTCCTCCACCTTGTGGCGCAGGCGGCTCATGTAGACGTCGAGCAGGTTGGGATCCACGTCGTAGTGCGACTCCCACACCTTTTCCATCAGCAGGTTGCGGGTGAGGATGCGGCCGGCATTCTGCAGGAAGATCTCGAGCAGGGCGAATTCGCGCGCCGTCAGAGTCATGGGCTTGTTGGCCAGGGTCACGTTGCGGCCCAGCAGGTCGACCTTGAGGTCGCGGTGCTGGAGCACGGCCTCCTTGTGCGTGGCCTGGCGGCGGTTGAGCGCGCGCACGCGGGCGACCAGTTCCTCCAAGCTGAAGGGCTTGGCGAGGAAATCGTCGGCGCCCAGCTCGAGGCCGGTCACCCGGTCCTTCACGGCGTTGCGCGCGCTGAGGATGAGCACGGGCTCGTTGAAGCCGAACTTCCGCCACTCGCGCAGCAGGTCGAAGCCGTCGCGGTCGGGCAGCATGAGGTCGAGCACGATCACATCGTATTTCGTCTCGCACAGCGCGTCCTGCGCGGCGGCGGCGCTCTGCACCCAGGTGGTCGTCCAGCCCTGCTGGATCAGGCCCTGTTTGACGAACAGGCCGAGCTTCGGCTGGTCTTCGATGACGAGGACTTTCACGGGGTGCCCTGCAGTTGTCCGAGTGAAGCGGAGGCCTGCGTCGCGCGCAAGGGCAGGAACACGCCCTGATCGAGGATGACCTGCTGGCCCTCGCGGCTGAGGAGGAACCGCGCGAACTCCGCCAGCGCTGGCGGCAGCGGGCGACCGGGTCCGCGGTTGGCATTGAAGAAGACCAGCCGCGAGAGCGGATAATCGGCCCGCGCCACCTCCTCGTAGTCGGGCCGCACGGCCGGCCCGCCGTCGGCGGACACGCCAAGGAGTTTCACGCCCTTGCCCACGTAGGCCAGACCGGTGTAGGCCAGCGCATAACGGTCGGCCGCGACGGCCGGTGAGATCGGGAATACGGTGTCGCCGAAATGCATCGCGGGGTGCCACTCACCGCGTTTTTCGCCGCGGCTCATGGCGCGCTGGCGCACGAACTCCTCGAAGCCATTCCACGGCTTCACGCCCCAGCGCTTGATCGGCTGGTCGGCCCACTCGCCGGTCAGACCGAGCTGACCCCAGGTCGTGATCGCCTCTTTCCCGCGGTGACGCGTGGCCGAGAAGATCGCGTCGATCTGGTCGTAGGTCAGCGTCCGGAGAGGATTGTCGCGGTGCACGATGAAGACCACCGCGTCGAGGAAACCGAAATGCCGCCAGGTGCCGCCGGCGATCGGCATGGTGAACGGGGGATAGCCGAACTTGTCGGCGAAGCCGCTCACGTCGGTCGGCTTCAGTTCCCGTGATACCAGCACGAAGTCGAGGTCGCCCTTGATCAGCTCCAGCGCGCCGAGGCTGCCGGCGTAGGGTGGCGGGATGTCGATCGTGACCTTGGGATGATATTTGCGGAAGGCCGCGATCCAACGGCGGCTGAGGTCCGTCAGCACGTCGGATGCTGCGCCCCGGAAATTGCCGCTCAGCTCGACGCCCGGGGTGGGGACGTAGGCGGGCAGGTCGGCATCGAGGGTCGGCTGCAGAAACTCCCGTTCGGGCAGCGTGCGGCCCTCCAGGCGCCAACGCACCTTTTCCTCCTCGGTGGGCGGTTGGGGCAGCATCCGTCCCGGGAAATAAGCCGGGGTCGGCGGACCGGCGGGCGCGGTGGTGGAGGCGCCCGTGAGGCTGCCGACGACCAGGGAGCAGAAAAGGACGGCGGCATAGGATTGCATGGTGGGGCGGGGTATGAACATGGCGGGCGAGGTTATCCCGAGCATGTCCGCCGCACCTGAACCGCGCCTGAAACCGGGCCCACGGTCGTTTCAGATGCTCGTCAGGTTGAACGGGCAGTGTCCACTGCAACGCCCGCGGCTGGTCCTTTTGGTCCGGTTTTCGGGCTACCCTTACCCCGGCAACTTTCGTAACCAGTTTCTCCATACCCCATGCCTCCTGTTAACCTCACCCTGCTGGCCTATGCGCTGATCATCGTCTTCATGGCGCTGATCATGACCAAGCGCCTTTCCGTCCTCACGGCGCTGGTCGTGCTGCCCATCCTGTTCGCGGTCATCGGCGGGTTCGGGCCCGGTATCGGCAAGATGATGCTCGACGGCGTCAAGGCCATCGCCCCCACCGGCGTCATGCTGATGTTCGCGATCCTCTACTTCAGCCTGATGATCGATGTCGGCCTGTTCGAGCCGGTCGTCTCGCGCGTCGTCCGGCTGGTGGGGGGCGACCCGGTCAAGATCTGCGTCGGCACGGCGGTGCTCGCGCTCACCGTCTCGCTCGACGGCGACGGCTCGACCACCTACCTCATCTGCACGGCGGCCATGCTGCCGCTCTACAAGAAGCTCGGGATGAGCCGCCTGATGCTGGCGTGCATCATCATGCTCGCGGGCGGTGTCATGAACATCCTGCCCTGGGGCGGACCGACGGCGCGGGCCGCCGCCGCCCTGAAGCTCGACATGCATGCGCTCTTCGTGCCCCTGATCCCGGCCATGGCCTTCGGCGCGGCCTGGGTGGTCTTCGTGGCGTGGCGTTTCGGCCTCAAGGAACGCGCGCGCCTCGGCGTGGCCGACGCCGCCACCCTCGCCGAGATCCACGCCAGCGCCGCCACGCCCGAGGAGTTCGCCCGCGAGCAGTCCGTGCGCCGGCCCAGGCTCTTCTGGTGCAACCTCGCCCTGACGCTCGGGCTCATGACCGCCCTCGTCATGGGCGTGCTGCCGCTCTCCATCCTCTTCATGATCGCGGCCTCCTTCGCGCTGATCGTCAACTACCCGAAGCTGGAGGACCAGCGGGAGCGCATCGCGGCCAACGCCGGCAACATCCTCGCGGTGGTGGCGGTGATCTTCGCCGCGGGCGTGTTCACCGGCATCCTCGACGGCACGGGCATGGTCAAGGCGATGGCCGAGAGCGTGGTGCGCCTCGTGCCGCCGTCGCTCGGGCCCTACCTGGCCGTCATCACCGGCGTGCTCAGCCTGCCGTTCACGTTTTTCATCTCCAACGACGCCTTCTACTATGGCGTCGTCCCGGTCTTGAGCGAGGCCGCCTCGCACTACGGCATCTCGGCCGTCGAGATCGGCCGGGCCTCGCTCGTGGGCCAGCCGGTGCACCTGCTCAGCCCGCTCGTCCCCTCGACCTACCTGCTCGTCGGCCTGTGCGGGGTGGAGATGGGCGACCACCAGAAGTTCACCCTCAAGTGGGCCTCGGTCACCTGCCTCGTGCTCCTGCTGGTCAGCCTGCTCACCACCGTCATCCCCCTCGCGGGCCGGGGTTAGGCGGTGCCCGGTCTCCGGACCGGGCAGCCCGTCGGGTTGCCCGCTTCCCGGCCAACTTTGCGGCTGGCGTCCGGCAGGTGCGCCTCAGAAAAACACCGCCCCGGCCGCGCCCGTGGCGAGAATGACCCCGGGCACGGCGAATTTGGAGCGCCAGAAGTAGAGCGCGGCCAGGGCCGCGCCAAAGATCGCCCAGGCGCCGACGGAGCCGAGCGCGGCGCGGGCGAGCGACACCGCAGTCACCACGATCAATCCCACCACCCCGGCGGCCACGCCCTCGAGGAAATGCCGCAGCCGCACGTTCGCGATCACCGCCTCGAGGTGGCGGAAAAACAGCAGTGAGAAGCCGAAGGCCGGCAGGAAGACGCCCGCGGTCATGGCCAGCGCGCCCAGTGCCCCGCCCCCGAAATAGCCCACGAAGGTCGAGAAGATGATCAGCGGCGCGGGCAAAACCCCCGACAACGCCACGCCATCGAGGAAATCCCGTTCGCCCATCCAGCGGCCCCGCTCCACGGCGTCCTCCTTCAGGAACGGGATGGCCGTGTAGGCGCCGCCGAAGGTGAGCAGCCCCGCGCGCAGGCCCGACCCGAACAGCGCGGCGGGTGCGACCGGTTCCGCCGGCCGGGCTGCCGTGGTCGCGGTCGGAGGAGCCGCCAGCACGGACTCCTTGCCCGCCACTACGGGCGAGAGTTGCCACAGCGCCACCGCGTATACCAATGCCACCGCCCCCAGCCAGACGTGCCGGCCTTGCGCCGCAGCCAGGTAGCTGGCGCCCGCCAGCGGCAGGGTGAGGTAGAAATTCACTCCCAGCAGCTCCCCCGCGGCCGCGGCGGCTGCAATGCCCCAGAGCGGCCAATCCGTCAGGCAGTGCGCGCCGATGCGGTGGCAGGCGCGGACGATCAGGGCGATGACGGCGGGTTGGATGCCGAGAAACACCGCGTGGAACGCGGATGCCTTCAGGCCGTGGGCGAGGTAGGCCCACGACAGCAGGAACATCAGCACAAACCCCGGGAGCATGAACCCGAGCCCCGCCAGCACGCCACCCCAGCGGCCCCGCGCCAACATCCCGAAGTGCACGCATAACTCGTGCGCTTCCGGCCCGGGCAGCGCCTGGTAGATTGCGAGCAGGCGCTTGAAATGCCCGGGCGTCACCCATTTTTCCTGTGCGACCAGCTCCTGCCGGATCATGTCAATCTGCGCCACCGGGCCGCCCCAGGCCAGCAGTCCGAAGCGGAGAAAACGCTGGAACAACCGGCCATAGGGCTCAGGCGGCGCGCGATGCATCGCATCAACCTGTTCCGCGGTGGACGGCGCAGTATGCATGTCCCGCAGGTTGACTGAACACCCAGATGCTGGGAAGACAATGTCGCGCCCCCGTGCTGGACGCGGTCGCCTGCCGATGCGACGCAGTGCAGGGTGATCTACCAGAAGTTCACACTCAAGTGGGCGTCCGTCACCTGCCTCGTGCTCCTGGTGTTGAGCCTGCTCACCACGGTCATCCCCCTCGCGGGCAGGGCCTGAGCGGACGGATCAACCCTCGTCCTCGTCGCGCCGGCGCTTGCCGACCTTTTCTACTTTTAGTTCATCCTTCGGCAGGACGTTGTCGGTGACCATGACGGAGACGGGGGTCTTGGTCTTCACCCAGAGGTCGGCCTCCTTGAAGAACTTGGCGCCGGTGCTCTCCAGGGCCTCGCCGACCGACTTGACCGGCAGGAGGCTGCCGCGCTTCGAGGCGTTGTAGTCATAGGCGCCCTTGAAGATGCGATCCGTGGTGGAATGCGGGCTGGCGTTCTCGGGGATCTGCACGACCCAGCCGGTGAGGTCCTGCCGGGGCAGCTTGCCCTGCGGGTCGGAGAGTAGCACGACGAACTGCTTCTTCACCGGCGGCGGCTTGGTGTCGTCATCCGCGGACGGGGCGGTGACCTCGTTCAGCTCCTGCACGATGGTGCGGAGGAGGGAGGGGTCGATCTTGTGGCGCTTGAGGATTTCGGCGACCTGGCTGACTTCGATTTTGGCCATGGGAAAGGAGGGAAGGGGAAGACGGATTGCAGGGATGCGGCCCGATGAGAAGAGAAATGTGGAAAGCCGGAAAATTCCCGGGCGAGCCTACTCCTAGCCGGCTACCGGAAATCCTGAAGGAAGGCTCCGGACTTGCCCCGGCGCCGGGCCCCGGCTCTGCTTCCGTCCACCCCATGCCGCTTCCTCCGAGCATCGCAGAGCGCGTCGAGACCTTCCGCCGTAACCTCGATTCCTACCTCGCCCCCGACTACAAGGAAGCCGAGCTGCGCCGCGAGTTTCTCGATCCATTTTTCGAGGCGCTCGGCTGGGATGTCTTCAACCGTCTGGGCCATGCCGAGGCCTACAAGGACGTGGTCCATGAAGACTCGCTTAAGATCAGCGGCGACACCAAGGCCCCTGACTACTCTTTCCGCATCGGTGGCACCCGAAAGTTTTTCGTCGAGGCCAAGAAACCCGCCGTCCGGGTGAAGGACGACCCCGAGCCCGCCAAGCAGCTCCGCCGCTACTCCTGGTCCGCCAAGCTCCCGCTTGGCATCGTCACCGATTTCCACGAGTTCGCCATCTACGACACCCGCATCCGGCCCAAGGAAAACGACAAGGCTTCCGCCGCCCGCCTGTTCTACTGCACCTTTGAAGACTATCCCGCGAAGTGGGACGAGATTGCCGGCACCTTTTCCAAGGCTGCCGTGCTCAGCGGTTCCTTCGACAAATACGCCGCCACCTCCAAGGGCAAGCGCGGCACCGCCGAGTTCGATGACGACTTCCTCGCCGACATGGAGGCCTGGCGCAAGCGCCTCGCCGAAAACCTCGCCCTTCGCAACTCCGGCCTCTCCCAGCGCGATCTCAACTTTGCCGTCCAACGCATTCTCGACCGCCTCATCTTCCTGCGCATTGCGGAGGATCGCGGCATCGAACGCCTCGGCCAGCTGCAGGCCCTCACCGCCGGCCCCAAGATCTACCCGCGCTTCTGCGACATCTGCCGCCACGCGGACCTACGCTACAACTCCGGCCTTTTCCATTTCGAGACGGAGAAAGGCCGCGACGAATCCCCCGACCGCCTCACGCTCGGACTGCACCTCGACGACGCCGTCTTCAAGGACATCATCTCTTCCCTCTACTATCCGAAGAGCCCCTACGCCTTCGCCGTCATCCCTGCCGACGTGCTTGGCCATGTCTACGAGCAGTTCCTCGGCAAGGTCATCCACCTCACTGAGGGACACCGCGCCAAGGTCGAGGAGAAGCCCGAGGTGCGGAAAGCCGGTGGCGTCTACTACACACCCACCTACATCGTCGACTACATCGTCCGACAGACTGTGGGCCCGCTGGTCGAGGGCCGAACGCCCAAGCAGGTGGAGAAGCTCAGGATCCTCGATCCTGCCTGTGGCTCCGGCTCCTTTCTCCTCGGCGCCTTCGACTACCTGCTAGACTGGCACCTGAAATATTACCTCGCGAACGATCCCGCCGCCTGGGCAAGGAAGAAACATCCGCCCATTTACGAGACCGCTCCCAATGCCCACGGCATCGGTCGCGGCTCCGGCAACTGGCAGCTCACTACAGCCGAACGGAAGCGCATCCTCCTCGCTAACCTCCACGGCGTCGACATCGACGCACAAGCGGTCGAGGTCACCAAGCTCTCGCTCCTGCTCAAGGTGCTCGAAGGCGAGGCCCGCGAGCTGCAGGGCAAGCAGCTCGACTTCCACCGTGTGCTCCCCGATCTCGGCCACAACATCAAGTGTGGCAACAGCCTCATCGGGTCGGATTTCTACACCCAGCCGAATCTGCCCCAGTTCGACGACGAAGCCCGCTACAAGCTCAACGCCTTCGACTGGGTCCACGAGTTCAAGCCGATCATGAACGCCGGCGGTTTCGATGCGGTCATCGGGAATCCGCCGTATCTCAATGTAGATGAGGTATGGGGGAAGGGGGATCCTCGCACTGAATCACTACGCCGAACCTATCCCGAGGTTTACAATGACAAGACGGACCTGCTTTTTTACTTCCTGGCGAAATCACTAAAGTTATCCCGTGGTCGTGTCTCCATGATTGTGTCACGCGCGTTCTTGGAAGCCTTCAAGGCCGACAAACTGCGGTCTGTTCTATCACGGACGGCATCAGTGGAGCAATTGATCGACTTTCAGAATTATCGAGTATTCCCCGGCGTTGGTATCACTACGTGCATTCTCTGTTTTTCCCTGCCAAAGTCTCGCGGTAAATTGCATTCGTTCCGGCTCCTTGGAGCACTGCCAGAGCCAACATTATTCGCCCAGCGACTTAATGATCCCTCATGTTTTGAGCACGTAATTGCAGATCGTGCATCTCTTACTGCGACCTCTTGGAGCTTCCGCTCGCCTGCCGTTGCCCAACTGAATGCCAAAATCGACGCTAAGAAGACATCAGTTGGAAACATACTTGTCATCGGCCAAGGAATGCAAACTGGGTGTAACGAAGTCTTCACGGTAGGCCGTGAGCTAGTGGATAAATGGAAGCTGCCAGTGACTGCCTATTACTTCCGCGCCACAAACAGCAGTATTCAACGATATCGAATTCTGCCTACTAATGAGGTCCTACTTTTCCCAGACTCTTACTCAAAGCTTGAAAATGTCCCTACGCACATGCGGGCACAATTGGAGTCCGGCGAGGCAAAACTGAAGAATCGCGCTGCCTACAAACGTGGAAACTGTGAATGGTGGCAATACACTTGGCCGTTGCATAAGGACTACTACACACGGCGGCGGTTGGTTTGTCCCTTTCTCGCCAGAGAGAATCGATTTGCATTGGTTGCAGATGAGCGGCGCCTTGGGCTCACAGATACCACTGTCTTATTCGAAAACGAACAGCCAGAGTCACTTTACTATTTCCTGGGATTACTGAACTCCAAGCTTCTCACATTCAGATTCAGAGCGATCGGAAAACTGAAGAGCGGCGGCATTTATGAATACTTTTGGAACAGCATTTCTAAGCTTCCTATTCGCAGAATCGACTTCGATACGAAGTCCGATCGCCTCGCCCATGACACTCTCGTCGCCCATGTCGAGCGGATGCTAAAGCTCCACGAACGGGTAGCCGCCGCCAAGTCGCCAGACGAACAGACGCATCTCCAGCGCGAGATTGCGGCCACCGACCGCGCCATCGACCAGTTTGTTTACCACCTCTATGGGCTGACGGAGGAGGAAATCCACATCGTCGAGCAGTCATCTGCTCCAGTCAGCAAAGCTCTTGAGCCCGATGGCAGCCAACCGCTTCGGTAAACGCTCCGTGCCGCTGATGGCAAAAATAATAAACAACACCGACCAATCTCGCACTGTAGCCACCATGCGCGCCATGCTGCTGTGCAGTGAGTAGACTGTGGTAGAGGTATGTCCTGAGATGGAGATTCTACACCTCACTGCCAATCAGTTCATTCGCTCAATGGGAGCGGGCCGAACGTGCCCGGTGCTATTGGGCGCTGTGGATGCGGACGGCAAGAGCATCGAAGTGGTGACAAAGCTGCGCGGCCCACAGATGAGCGCGAAGGCGCAGATTGCTGAATTGGTGGCCGCGCCATTGGCGGCGCATCTAGGCCTGGCAGTGCCACAGGTTGCTGTGGTGAATGTAGCACCAGAGTTCGATGCTATTGTCCCACCAGTCCTTGCGGAGGCATTTAGGGCGAGCCCCGGCAAGAACTTTGGCTCTGTGCACCTCGGAACAAGCTTCACGACGTGGGCCGTGGGAAGGTCGCCAGCTGGTTTACAGCGAGAACAGGCGGCGGAAATATTTGCCTTCGATTTGCTTGTTCAGAACGCCGACCGTAAGTCTAGTAATCCAAATTTGTGGTCACGATCCGAACAGGTGGGCGTTTATGATCACGAACTGGCCTTCTCGTTTCTATACCTCACGATCATTGGTGGATCACCTCGTCCATGGGTGTTAGCTGACCAAGCGGCAGCATTCCGTTTCATGGAGGGTCATGCCTTCTACCACCCATTGCGAGGCGGGAAACTAGATCTTCGGCTTTTCGAAAGTCGTCTTGCGGGCTTGTCGAATGAGAAGATTCAAGGTTTAGTGGCACCCGTCCCGGCGGAATGGCAGCAGGGACATGACCTGTGCGCCAAGATTGCCGGATACCTGCGAGAAGCGCGGGAACAAAAAACAGCATTTATTGATTACGTTAAACACCTACTGAGATGAAAACTGCCTATACATTTGTGACGCTCCGCTACGTGCACGACGTGGTAACGGGGGAATTTGCCAACGTGGGAGTGGTGCTCTACGCACCTGAGAAGCGGTATCTAGAAGCCCGCTTCACCACCTCTTATGAGCGCCTCAATGCACTCTTTGTGAAAATCGACCATGCCAACTACCGAAACCTTATCCGTTATCTCAGTAATCGCTTCATCGAACTCGCTACCGAGGTGCGTGACGGCCTAAATCTGGCGCCGTCACAAGGCATCGAGGAGTTGGTGCAGCTGGTTCTGCCGAAGGATGATAGCTCTTTACAATGGTCGGCCCCAGGGGGTGGATTCTCCGCTAATCTCTCTGATACTATTGGGCAGCTCTACGCACGAATGATTGAGCGCTATTCACGCACGGGCGAAGTGGCGAGCCGCAACGACGAGGAGATCGCGAAGCCGTTCAAAGCACGGCTCAAGAAAGCCGCAGAAAAACTCAAGGAGAAGCGGATCGAGGCAAAGGATTATCAGTATGAGTTTCACTACGCGTGGAAGAATTCCATTTGGCACCTCTACGAGCCGGTTTCGTTCGATTTAATAGATCCGGGTAGTATTGTAGAAAAAGCAAATCGGTGGTTGGGGCGTGGTTTTGCGCTCCACGATTCGAATGAGCGGTTCAAAATTCACTTCCTTCTGGGCGAGCCCAAGCGACCTGGAACAGAGAAGGCGTTTGCGAGTGCGAAACATCTGTTGGCAAAGATTCCCGGTCAAAAGGAACTGGTCAGTGAGAATGAGGTAGAGACGTTTGCCGACTCAGTAGCCGCAGACATCCTCAGTCATTCTTAGGCAGATAACAGAGAACGGGCACGCCGCAGGCGGCGAGTGCTAATGCCAGGCGATGGCCTACAGATTTTCCGGTAATCTGGAGACTGGCGGCGGGGCGGGGACTTTGGCTAGTTTCACGGCAATCCCAACCCCGTCCTCCCATGCCCGACCTCGGCCCCCACCAGTTCGACATCCCTGTCAGCGACTCCTACCCGGCCAACAACCCGGCCGATCCCTCCGACGACCTCAAGGTCAGCGTCGAGGTGCCCGTGACCATCCATTGGAACCTCGGCCGCACCGCCCTCGAACCGAAGAAGAACCCCGACGTCGAATTCGAGGAGGCGCGCTGGACGCTGGCCGGCCCCGGCCCGCACAACGTCTATGAGGAGAAGCTCGGCGGCTCGGTGGTGAGGACGGGCGTGCTCAAGTGGAAGCTGGCCACCTCCGTGCTGCGCCGCGTCGAGAAAAGCCCCGACGGCAAGAAATACCGCCTCGTTATCACGCCGGTGGTGCGGCTGATGAGCGAGTTTTCGCCGGCCAACGGCGGCAGCAACATCATCACCGAGCGCTACAAGAACAGCGCCACCAGCCGCGGCGCCTGGGTGCCGCTGTAGCGCGGCGCGTCAGCTTGCGAACGGCAAAGCAGGCAAGCCGGGCTTGCCCGGCACGACCGGTCGAGCTTTGCTGACGGCAACCCCGCTCCGCCATGGCCAAGTCCGGCATTTCGGTGAATCTCACCACCTTCGACGCACTCCTGCGGGCAGTGAAAACGGCCTTGTTCGAGGGACAGGCGGCAGCCGACCGCGCCTACCTTCTGTCCTACCACCGCACGGGCGAATACATCCAGACCCACCTGCTGCTGAACAAAGACCGCGCCGGCTTTGGCGAGCGGGTCATCCCCAGGATGGCCGAAGCGCTGCAAGCCGACGAGCGCCTCCTCTACCGCTGCCTGAAATTCTACCGGGCGTTTCCAATTCTGGCCAATTGGCCAGAATTGGCCTGGGGCCATTACCGGGTGCTGATCGATGTGGCGGACAAGGCCCAGCGCGATGCTCTCCTCGTGGAGGCGAGAAAGAAAAAGTGGCCGTGCCCCGTGCTGGAGCAGCGCGTCCGCGCCCTCAACGCCATCGCAGACACTGACGAGGCGGTCGCGGCGGCGAAAAACGTCACGCCGCACCGGATGCTCACGCCGCGGCGCGGCACGCCCGGCGTCTGCCGCGTCGTCTCCGACGGCGAAGGCACGGCCGTGGACCTCGGGTTCGCGAGTTACCTCTCACTGCCGATCGAGTCGGGCAAGGCGCGAGCCAGCTCGCTGACCTACGAGGTGGGTGACTTCGTGCGCGTGGAGGAGGACGGCGTCCGTGCAGCCAAGGATGCGACCAAGGCCGATCTCTTCACCTACCGCGCCGAGGTGCTCAAGGTGGTGGATGGCGACACGCTCTGGGTGAAAATCTTCCTGCGTCCCGGCCATTGGGTGAAGGAGAAGCTGCGCCTGCGCGACCTCGACTGCCCGGAGATCGCCACTGCGGAGGGCAAGGCCGCGCAGCGGTTCACGGCGGCGCTCGTGGCCCGCGCCACGGCGGTGACGGTCTGCACGACCAAGCCCGACAAATACGACCGCTACCTCGCGGATGTCTTCATCGCGCACCCCGGCGGCGAGACCTATCTCAACAACGCCCTGCTCAGCAACGGCCACGCCACCGTGAAGCGCGAATGGGAGTTCGGCGACTGGGGAGACAGGTAGGCCGAGCCGGTTTGTAATCCATTAGATTACGAACGGGGTCCCGGACTTGCCCGAAAAGATGACACATCTGGAAAGAAAACATCCCAATATGGGCCAGAACCTGGACGAACTCCTCGACGTGGTGGATGCGCAGGACCGGGTGACCGGGCAAGCGGCGCGGCGCGAGGTGCATGCGCGCGGCCTGCGGCACCGGGCCGTGCATGTCTTCATCGTGAACGGGAGGGGCGAGATTTTTCTCCATCGGCGTTCATTGTCCAAGGATTCGTTTCCGGGGCTCTGGACCTCGTCCTGCGCGGGCCATGTGGCCGCGGGTGACGACTACGATGTCACGGCGTTGCGGGAGCTGGAGGAGGAGCTGGGCTGGCAGCCGGAGGCTCGACCCGCGCGGCTGCTAAAGATCGAGGCCTGCGCCGAGACCGGCGGGGAGTTCGTGTGGATTTATTCGCAGCGGGCGAAGGGACCATTCGCCCTCAACGCGGACGAAATCCTCCAAGGCGGGTGGTTTGTCCCGGTGGCGATTGATCGCTGGCTGGCGGAGCGGCCGGGGGAGTTCGCGGGGTCGTTTCGCTACCTGTGGCCGAAGGTGAGGGGTGCGCTTACATTGTAGGGCGGGGTCGCCGAACCCCGCCCAGAGGAGGCGGCATTCAGCGATGCCGCCCTACAACCTTGGCCGCTACTGTGGCCGCCGGGCCTGGAGGCGGTCGAATTCCTTCCGGCTCATGAGCCGGCGGGGGAGGCGCTTCTCGGCCTCCTTGAGCAGGCGGTCCCATTGGGTGTCGCTGCCCTCGAAGTCGATCCACGGGTTGTGGTGGCCGGTCTTTTTGCTGAACACGACGTTGCCGCCGTGGAAGCGCACGGTGATATTCCACTTCCTGCCTTCATCGTCTTTTTCCCACCAGCCGAATTCCATGCGGGGAGCTTGGGTCGCGTTCTCTTGGCGGCAAGCCCAGCCTTGTGGTCTTTGCCGGCGATATTTCACCACGGATCCCACGGACTATCACGGATCAAACCCTCCCTTTATCCGAGCTTACTTGTCATCCGTAGCCTTGGCGAAGGATGATCCGTGAACATCCGGGAAATCCGTGGTCAAAAAGGCTCAGCGAACAAGATTGGGTGGACGCAGTGCGGGCCGATGAACAACCTTCGGGACATGCCGAGAAGGATTCTGCCGTCACTCATCCTGGTGCTGGGATTGCTGGCTACCGTCGAAGCCCAGACTCCGCTGGGCGCGGAAATCGCCCGGAAACACGCCGAGCGCTACGGCGGCCGGGCCAAGCTGGAGAAACTGAAATCCTACCGCGCGGAGGGACGCACCTTCCTCGGCGACAAGGACGTGGCGTTCACGCTGTGGGCGGCGCGGCCGGACAAACTGCGGATCGAGACCTCCAACCCCAGACGGCGCCTCGTGCAGGCCACCGACGGCACGACACCGTGGCAGATGAATTCCGAGCAGAACGAGGGCGCCGCCACCGACATGCAGGGCGGCGAGGCGCGGGAGTTTGCCTACGACGCCGACTTCGACGGCGTGCTGGTGGATTATGCGGAGAAGGGCTATTCGGTGGATTTTGCCGGGCAGGAGGACGTCGAGGGCCGGGGGGCCTTCAAGCTGCTCGTGATGAGCAAGCGCGACGAGATCTTCTTCGTGTGGGTGGATGCGGAGAGCCACGAGGTGGTGAAGCGGACCGCGTATCGCACGGCGAACGGGCAGCGCTTCGCCGTGGATTCCTACTTCAAGGACTTCCGGAAGGTGGCCGGCGACGTGCTGTTGCCGCACCGCATCGAGGTGCGCGTGGGCACGCGGGCGCTGCATACGACGGTCTTTGAGAAGGTGGAGGCCAATCCGCGCAAGCTGCCCGCGAGTCTGTTTGCGCCGCCGGAGGACCTCGCGAGGAAGAGGGCTGAGGACAGAGATCAGAGGACCGAGGACGGAGAACGGAAGACAGAGGGCTGACCCGCCTTCACCAAGCTCCGGCGAGGCAATGGATGGAGAGCAGAAGTCAGTGGACTGAAGACAGAGAACGGAGGTGGAGCGCGGCCTCCGGACGCGCTCTGAACCCGTCCAGCTTGTCCGCCATAGCCTCGGCGGC
>CAZMFB010000013.1:55889-70416 GCA_964565475.1 uncultured Opitutaceae bacterium
CGGCCTCCGGACGCGCTCTGAACCCGTCCAGCTTGTCCGCCATAGCCTCGGCGGCGGCGGGAGGCCGGGTTCCACCAGTCAAGTTTTCACATCCCGAGTTTCTTGCCGGGCATGAGGTAATGCTGCACGTAGTCGCGCACGGCCTCGGCGAGCGGCGTCATCGGGTGCGTGTAGCCGGTGGCGCGGAGCTTGGAGATGTCGGCCTGCGTGAAATACTGATATTTGCCCTGCAACTCGGCGGGCATGTCGATGAAATCGACCTGCGGCGTCCGGCCCATGGCCCGGAAGATGGCGGCGGCGAGCTCGAGCCAGGTGTGGGCCTCGCCGGAACCGAGGTTGTAGAGGCCGCCGGCGGTCGGCGCCTTCTCCGCGAAGTGCAGCGTCATCTCGACGGCGTCCTTCACGTAGAGGAAGTCGCGCTTCTGCTCGCCGTCCCTGTAGTCGGGACGGTGGCTCTTGAAGAGCTTCAGCCGGCCGGTGGCGAGGATCTGCCCGTAGGCCTTGTGCACGAGCGAGCGCATGTCGCCCTTGTGGTCCTCGTTCGGGCCGAAGACGTTGAAATACTTCACGCCGACGATGCGCGGCAGGAGGCCGTGCTTCTGCGCGTAGAGGTCGAAGTTGTGCTTTGAGGCGCCGTAGAGATTGAGCGGGTGGAGCTTGGCGAGGTCGTCGCTGCGGTCGTCCATGCCGGCGGAGCCGTCGCCATAGGTGGCGGCGGAGGAGGCGTAGATGTAACGGGCGCCCTGCGCGAGGGCCCAGGCGGCCATCTCCTGGGTGTAGGCGAGGTTGTTGTCGTCGAGGTAGGCGGCGTTGGTCTCGGTGGTGGCGGAGCAGGCGCCGAGGTGGAGCACAGTCCCGAATTTGCCGAACGCGGCGGGGCTGGCCTTGAGCTTCTCCCGCAGGACATCGGCCTCGACGTAGTCGGCGAACTTCAGCGCGGCGAGGTTGCGGCGCTTTTCCTCGCGGCCGCGGCTGACCGGCACCTGGCCGCGCCAGGTCTTCCCATCCTCGACGAAGTCCGAGACGACGATGTCGGTGCGGCCGCGTTGGTTCAACGCCCAGACGAGGGCGCTGCCGATGAAGCCGGCGCCACCGGTGACAAGAATGCGGCCTGAGGCGAGGGAAGACACGGAGGGAGAATTAACCACAGATGAACACGGATAAACACAGATCTAGTGAGGCATGGAGAAGCACGGTCTATTTGTGTGCATCTGTGTCAATCTGTGGTTGTTTAATCCTTCGAGAGTTCGGCGGCGCGTTTGGTGGCGGCCAGGATGGTGTCACGCAGGGTTTCGCGGAAACGCCGGTCGGCCATGACCTGCAGGCCGGCATGGGTGGTGCCGTTGGGCGAGACGACCTTGTCGCGGAGCGCCTCGGGCTCGCCGCCATTGCGGGCGAGGAGCCGGGCCGAGCCGAGCACGGTCTCGAGCGCGAGCCGGTGCGCCGTGTCGCGGGGCAGGCCGGCCGCCACGCCGCCGTCGCGCATGGCGGCGACGAACTCAAAGAGGAAGGCCGGGCCGCCGGCGCTCAGGGCCGTGACGGCATCGAGGTGCTCCTCGGCCAGCGGCAGGTGCTGCCCGAGTGCGCCGAGGATTTTCCCGACCGCGTCGAGGTCGGCCGGCGCCAGAGGTTGCGCGGAACACCAGGGCGTGATGCCGGCGCCGATGGCGGCGGGGGTGTTGGGCATCGCGCGGACGAGGTTACGGGCGCGCGGGAAAACCTGCGCGAGCCGGGAGAGCTTCTTGCCGGCGAGCACGGAGAGGACGAGCTTGCCGGCGGTGAGGTCGGCGAGCCGCGGGTCGGCGCCGGCGAGCGACTGGGGCTTGAAGGCGACGATGAGCACATCGGCCGGCGCGAGGAGGCGGGCGAGTTCGGGTTCGTGTGCGATGCCAGTTTCGGCGGCGAGTTTCTGCGCCGAGATTCCGCCCTTGCTCGTGCAGGCCAGGTCGGCGGGGGCGCAGGCCTTGGCGGCGAGCAGGCCGCGGACGATGGCTGAGGCGAGGTTGCCGGCGCCGAGCAGGGCGATGCGGGGTGAGGACACGGCCGGAGAATCCAGAATTCAGAATCCGGAATCCAGAAGGAAAGGTGCGGTGGGAGGAGGGGCGAATCACACCAAACGCCAAAAGTTTATGGACTGTAGGGCGGGGTCGCTGACCCCGCCGCGTCTGATGGCGGGATCAGCGATCCCGCCCTACAACCGACTACAAACCGTGCTCAGGCCTTCGCCTTGCGCTCGAGCGGGTGCCGCAGGGTGCTGATGGCGCCGCCGCCGGGCCGGTCCTTGAGCAGCACCTCGCCGCCTAGGCTGCGCATGGCGTGGCGCGCGATGGTCAGGCCCATGCCCACGCCGACGGTGTGCTTGGAGCTGATGAACGGCTCGAAGGCGTGATCCTTGATCGCGGGGTCGATGCCCTTGCCCTGGTCCTCGATGTGCACGAGCAGGACCTTGCCCTCGTCGCCGTCGGCAATCTCGGTGCGGATGGTGACGTGGCGCTGGTCCTCCGGCGCGTCCTGGTAGCTCTCCCAGGCGTTGATGAGCACTTTCTCCAGCGCTTCCTCGAAGTATTCCGAGTTGGTCTCGATTTTGATCTCGCCGGCGTTGTTTTCGAACATGACGGGCTGCGAGATCTTGAAGTCGGTCTGGTAGCGCTCCGCGCCGGCCTCGATGAGGCGGACGAGGTCGACCTTGGCCAGCGGGGGTTTGCTCTGGTTGACGATGGAGGTGAGCTGGCGGATGATGGCGACGATGCGGTTGACCGAGTCCTCCAGGTGGCCGACGTTCTTCTTCACGAGGTCGGGCTTCTCGGCGTAGGCCTTGACGAGGTCGATGTAGCCGATGACGACGCCGAGGAGATTGTTGAGATTGTGGGCGATGCCCTGCGTCATGGCGCCGATGGTGGCGGTGCGGCGGGAGTCGCCGAGGCGGCGCTGCAGTTCGAGCATCTCGCGGTTGATCTGGACGAAGCGGAGCTGGGTGCTGACCCGCGCGAAGGTCTCGTCGAGGTCGATGGGCTTGGTGATGTAGTCGACGGCGCCGACGTTGAGGCCCTCGAGCTTGGCGTCCTTGGAAGTGCGGGCCGTGATGAAGATGACAGGGATGGCCTTGGTGTCGGGGTCGGCCTGGAGCTGCTGGCAGACCTGGATGCCGTCCATGTCGGGCATCATCACGTCGAGCAGGATGAGATCGGGCCGGGTCTCGCGGGTGGCGGTGAGGGCTTCCTGGCCGTTGGTGGCCGTGACAACCTCCATGCCCTCGCGCTCCAGCTTGCGTTTCAGGAGCTGGACGTTGATCGGCTGGTCATCGACGACGAGGATGCGGGGCGCGGCCATGCTTGAAGAGTGAGGAAAGCGCGCGCGGTAGGGTTGGCAAGCGCCCTTTGGATACAAACGGCCCTACCGACAAGTTGCGGGCGTCACGGTGATTTCACCGGGCGCTTGCGCGGCGGAAGGGCGAGGTCGACGAGCTGCCGGTCGCGGAGATAAACGACGAGCACGTCGCCGAGGTGCTGGCTGTCAGCGGGCGGTTCGGGCGGCGGCAGGAGGCGGTCGGTGCTCCGCGCGAACATCTGGTAGGGCCACGCGCGTTTTGCGGCGCCGCGTTCGTGCTTGGGGATCATCACGGGCAGATAAAGGAAACGGTCGTGCAGCAGCACCTGACGGTAGGAAACGCGCAGTGTCGTGCCCGTGGCCAGCCGTGCAGCCTCGGCGGGTGCGGCGGTCGCCGCGAGCCAGACGACCTTCACGCCGCGTGGCAGGCCCTCGATGGCGAAGGGCGCGGCCGCCGGCGTGATCTCGGCAAACTCGATGTCGTCGAGCAACACGCGGAGCCGCGCCTCCTCGACGACCTCGGAGGGCCTCGTCTTCGCCGCCGTGAACACCGGAACGAGGACCTCTTGCGGCGTCGCCTCGGCCTCGTGGGTGCCGTCGACTTCGCCCGCCAAGTCGCTGAGGCGGACATAGACGGTTTCGCCGCTGATGAGAGGAGATGATTTCTTTTCAACGTTCTGAGGATTCCGCTCGTTACGGGTGACATCAGTGCGCATGAGCAGCGTCTGTCCGTCAGCAGCCCGGTCCAATCTCGGTCCCGGCGGCGTGACTTGGGCGGTTTGGGCGACCAGCAGGGTCGCCGCCCCGCCACAGCATATTGCTGAAATAACTCCACGGGAGACTGACAGCATGCTCATGACATCTGACAGCTTACCGCGTTACTGGGTCGACGCGATACTTCTCCTCATGGCGGTCAGACCCGGCTCAGAGAACTTTTCGAAATTGCATCAACCGAGCACTGTGCCACCTCGTCTCAAATCGCCGTTGACCGAAAGCCCGGTGGCGAATGAAATGCCGCCATGGTGCCGAGCGTCCTGATCGTAGATGACGAGAAGCACACCCGCGAGGGCCTGCAACAGGCTTTGCAGGAACACTATGACGTGAGCGTGGCCAGCAACGCCGACGAGGCCTTCAACCTCATGGAGGTGCAGGAATACGAGGTCGTCGTGACAGACTTGCGCATGCCGGGGAAGAGCGGCCTCAAGGTCATCGACAAGGCCCTGACCCTCGCGAACAAGCCGGCGGTGATCATGATGACGGCCTACGGCAGCATCGATTCCGCCGTCGAGGCGATGAAGCGCGGCGCGGTGGATTTCCTGACGAAGCCGGTCAACATCGAGCGGCTCGAGATCCTCATCCAGCGCGCGTTGAAGACGCGGACCCTGGAGGTTGAGGTGAAGCAACTGCACGAGCGGCTCGATGAGAAATTCAACATGGAGGGCGTCGTCGGCCACTCGCCGAAGCTGGCCCAGATCATCGAGAAGGTGAAGCTGGTGGCACCGTCCAAGGCGACCATCCTGATCGAGGGCGAGACGGGCACGGGCAAGGAGCTGATCGCACAGGCCATCCACCAGGCCAGCCCGCGGGCGCGCGGGCCGTTCGTGCCGGTGCACTGCGCGGCCCTGCCGGCCTCGCTGCTCGAGAGCGAGCTCTTCGGCCACGAACGCGGGGCCTTCACCGGGGCGACCGACCGGCGCGAGGGGCGCTTCGAGAGCGCGGACGGCGGCACGGTCTTCCTCGATGAGATCGGCGAGATCGGCCCCGAGATCCAGGTGAAGCTGCTGCGCTTCCTCGAGACGAAGAGCTTCGAGCGCATCGGCAGCACCAAGACCCTCACGGTGGACGTGCGGCTCGTGGCCGCGACCAACCGCAACCTCGAGCAGATGGTGCGCGACGGAAAGTTCCGCGAGGACCTCTTCTTCCGGCTCAACGTCGTGCGGCTCACCACGCCGCCCCTGCGCGAGCGGACCGACGACATCCCGCTGCTGCTCGACCACTTCGTCCGGCAGTTCGCGAAGGAGAACAGCTACGACCCCGTGCAGATCGAGCCGGGCGCGATGCGGCACCTCGTCGCCTATCCGTGGCCGGGCAACATCCGCGAGCTGCGCAATTTCGCCGAGAACGCCGTCGTGCTGCACCGCGGTGGCAAGTTCAGCGAGTTCGACCTCGAACCGAAGTTCCGGGGCGAAGCCGCCCCGCCGCCGGCCATGGCCACGCCGACGCCGGCCAACCCGCTGTCGATCGAGGACAACGAGAAGCGGCTCGTGCGCGAGGCGCTGATCAAGGCCCGCGGCAACCGCACCGCCGCGGCCGAGTTGATGGGCATCAGCCGCCGCACGTTGCACCGCAAGCTCGTCCAGTGGCCCGAGCTCGACGTGCTCGACCGATGAACCCCGCGCCACCGGGCCGTAACCGGCGGATTTTCTGGCGTAGCCTGCTTCTCCTCGGGCTGACGATCCTGCCCGCCGCTGCGGCCCCCTTGCGGCTTGCCGGTTCCGATCATCTTGGCCCGGCCTTCGCCGCCGCCATGGCGGATTACGCCAAGCAAAACGACGTCGAGGTGGCCATGGCGCTGACCGGCAGCCGGCCGGGAATTTTAGCGCTGAAGAACGGTCAGGCGGACTGCGCGCTGTTCTTCCTGCCGCCGGGTGAAAAGCCGCCGACGGAGTTTCATTCGCACCCCCTCGGGGCGATGTTCACCGGGGTCTATGTGTCGGAGTCCAATTCCGTCCGCCAGCTCACGCTCGCTCAGATGCGCGCCGTCTTTGCTGCAGACGGCCCTGCCCCGGCCAGATGGGGTGACCTTGGCGGCATCCAAGCCTGGGCGGAGCGGCCCATCGTCACCCTGGCCTACGCGCCCAAGGACCATCTCGCGCTCGAGCTTTTCCGCCAGATCGTGCTCGGTCCGGCCGGCTGGCGCGCGGGCCTCATGGTGACGGACGATCTGGGCGAATACGTGCGCACCGTCACCACTTCACCCCATGCCATCTACGTGGCCCCGGTCCACCTTCGTCTTCCGCAGTGGCGGGCCCTCGCGCTCTCTCCCGACGGCAAGACCGGGGCGCTGCCCGTCCCGGAGATCATCACCACCGGCACCTACCCGCTGCAGATGACGCTTTACCTCGGCTTCCACCGCCGCGACGTGCCCGTCCTCCTGCCCTGGTTGCGCTTCCTGCTTTCCGAGGACAGCGCCAAGGCGTTGGCCGCCACCGGCATCATCCTGCTCCCCGCCGACGACCGCAACCGGCTGGCCCTGGAGCTGGAACAGATGCGGTGAGGCGCGCAGTCGGGCCAGTTGGAGGCTTGTCAGGGGAGGGCAGGGGCCTTTGAGTGCGCGGCTCGATTCATGAGCACGGCCCAGATCAACAAGAGCTACGAACCCCGAGAGGTGGAGAAGAAGTGGTATGCCGCCTGGCTGGCGTCCGGGCGTTTCGCCGCGCGCGTCCAGCCGGGCAAGCAGCCGTATTGCATCATGATCCCGCCGCCCAATGTCACCGGCGTGCTCACGATAGGCCATGTGCTCAACAACACGATCCAGGACATCCTCATCCGCCGTGCGCGGCTCGACGGGCGCGAGACCCTCTGGCTGCCCGGCACCGACCACGCCGGCATCGCCACGCAGTCGGTGGTGGAGCGCGAGCTGCGCAAGGAGAAGAAACACCGCCGCGACCTCGGGCGCGAAAAGTTTCTCGAGCGCGTCTGGGCCTGGCGCGTGGAAAAGGGCGGCATCATCCTCGAGCAGCTGCGCCGGCTCGGCGCGTCGTGCGACTGGTCGCGCACGCACTTCACGATGGACCCGGAGTATTCGCGCGCGGTGCTCGGGGTCTTCGTCGACCTCTTCGCGAAGGGCCACATCTACCGCGGCAAGCGCATGGTGAACTGGTGCCCGGCCAGCCAGACCGCCCTCTCCGACGAGGAGGTCATCATGAAGCCCGTGAAGGGTTTCATCTACGAGGTGCGCTACGAGATCGTGGGCCGGCCGGGGCAGTTCGTGACGGTCAAGACCACGCGCCCCGAGACGATCCCCGGCGACGTGGCCATCGGGGCGCATCCCGACGATCCGCGCTACGCCGGCCTCTTCGGCCTGAAGGTGCGCCGCCCGCTCGGCCCGACGGCGGAGATCCCGATCATCGCCGACAGCGCCGTGGACAAGGAGTTCGGCTCCGGTGCCCTCAAGATCACGCCGGCGCACGACAAGGTGGATTTCGAGATCGGCCAGCGCCACAAGCTGCCGCCGCTGGACGTGCTCACCGCCGACGGCACGCTCAACGACTTGGCCGGCCCGGAGCTGGCGGGCCTGGAGCGCTTCGCCGGCCGCAAGAAGGCCGCCGAGCTGCTCAAGGAGCGCGGTGCCCTCGTGAAGGAGGAGCCCTACGAGAACAACGTCGGCTACTCCGAGCGGGCCGACGTGCCCGTCGAGCCGCGCCTCACCTGGCAGTGGTGGCTGAAGTATCCGCGCGTGGAGGAGGCCAAGGCCGCCGTGCGCGACGGCCACATCCGGTTCCACCCCGAACGTTGGTCAAAAGTCTACCTGCACTGGATGGAAAACATCCAGGACTGGTGCATCAGCCGCCAGCTCTGGTGGGGCCACCGCATCCCGGTCTGGTATCGCGAGGGCCTCGACCGCGAGAAGCTCTCCGAGGCCGACCTGCGCGACCCCGCCAAGGTCCACGTGTCGTTCGACGGCCCGGCGGACAAGACCGGCTGGGTGCAGGAGGACGACGTCCTCGACACCTGGGCCTCGTCATGGCTCTGGCCCCTCGCCACGCTCGGCTGGCCCGACGAGGCGAAGATGAAGCCGGCCGGCTTCCACTATTTCTACCCGACGAGCACGCTCGTGACCGGCCCTGACATCATCTTCTTCTGGGTCGCGCGCATGATCATGGCCGGCCTCGAATACGCCAACCCCGGCCAGCCGCTCGAGCGCCGCATCCCGTTCCGCGACGTCTATTTCACCGGCATCATCCGCGACGCGCAGGGCCGCAAGATGTCGAAATCCCTCGGCAACTCGCCCGACCCGCTCGACCTCATCGACAAATACGGCGCCGACGGCCTGCGCTTCGGCATCATCTCCATCGCCCCGCAGGGCCAGGACATCCGCTTCCAGGAGGAGCGCATCGAGGGCGGCAAGAACTTCTGCAACAAGCTCTGGAACGCCTGCCGCTTCCGCCAGATGAGCGGCCCCATGGCCGACAACTCCTCGCTCCTGCAGATCTTCAAGCGCATCGATGCCGACAAGTTCGACGCCGACGACCACGCCATCCTCGACCGCCTGCTCGCCACGACGCGCGAGGTGGACCGCTGCTTCGCCAACTTCGAGTTCAGCGCCGCGGTGCAGGCGCTCTACGGCTTTTTCTGGAACGATTTCTGCGACTGGTATGTGGAGGTCTCGAAGGCCAAGCTCCAGTCGCCTGACCTGCAGGCCAACTGCCTTGCCGTGCAGGACCTCGTCCTGCGCCAGACGCTCCTGCTGCTGCATCCGTTCACACCGTTCATCACCGAGGAGCTCTGGCACCTGCTGGGCTACGCCGCCAACGGCGCCCTCCTCACCGACACCCGGCACAGCGACGCCTCGTTCTTCGCCAGCACGGGCGAGCTGCACGGCCTGGTGGTTGACCAGGAAGCCGCCGCCGAGATCGGCCGCATCAAGGAGACCGTCACGCTCCTCCGCGCCATGAAGGCCGAGCAGGGCGAGGGGGCGAAGAAGGATTCCGAGTTCGTCGTCGAGGCCGCCGACCGCCAGTGGGAGGCGCTGGAGGCGAGCCTGTCGAAGCTCAAGCGCATGGTCGGCGCCGCCGACATTCGCCGCGGCCCGCTCACGCCCGGCGTCCCCGCTTGCCTGACCCCGCATGGTTCGTGGAACCTCGTGCGCCAGCTAAAGGTCGGCGACAACGCCGCCGAGCGCACACGCCTCACGAAGGAGATCGAGACCGTGGCCAAGCATATCGCCGGCACCGGGGCGCGGCTGGCCAACAAGGCCTTCGTCGACAAGGCGCCGTCCGCCGTGCTCGAGGGCGCGAGGAAGCAGCTGGCCGACCTGCAGGCCAAACAGGCCGAGTTGCAGCGGTTGCTCGCCGCGCTGGGCTGACCTTTCCCCATGAAAATCCCCGCCGTAATCGCGCTCGTCTTGCTGACGGGCGGCTGCGTGAATGCGCCCATGAACCAGCCGAAATATACCGCCTCCGCCCCGCTGGGTGCGCAACCCGCACCATTCTCCGAGGCCGTGCAGGTGGGCGACATGCTCTATCTCGCCGGCAAGCTCGGCACCAAGCCCGGCACGCGCGAGCTCGTGCCCGGCGGCGTCGAGGCCGAGGCACGCCAGACGATGGAAAACATCCGCGCCGTCCTCGAACGCCACGGCACCTCGCTCGACCATGTCGTCAAGGCCACCGTCTTCCTCGCCGACATGAAGGACTGGCCGGCGTTCAATTCGGTCTACGTCCAGTTCTTCCGGGGCAACCTGCCGGCCCGCAGCGCCCTCGGGGTCAACGGTCTCGCCCTCGGCGCCAAGGTCGAGGTTGAGGTCATCGCCTGGGTGCCGCCGAAGAAATGACGGGGTTCTGCCGGTGGCTGGCGGGATTGCTTGTGGTCGCGGTCGCGCTGCCGGCGGCCGACCCGCTTGCGCCGCACGAGGGCGACTTCGCTCTTCGTGATTTCAAGTTCCGGTCCGGTGAGTCGCTGCCGGAACTGCGGATCCACTACCGGACTCTCGGCACGCCGCGGCGCGATGCGACGGGCGTTGTGCGCAACGCCGTCCTTATCACGCACGGCACCACCGGCAGCGGCGCGCAGTTCATCCGGCGGGAGTTTGCCGGCGAACTGTTCGAGCCGGGCCAGCCGCTGGACGCGGCGAAATATTACATCATATTGCCCGATGGCATCGGCCACGGAAAATCCAGCAAGCCCAGCGACGGCCTGCGGGCGCGGTTTCCGCGCTACGGCTACCTCGACATGATCGAGGCGCAGCGCCGCCTGTTGGTGGAGGGGCTGGGCGTCTCCCATCTCCGTCTCGTCATGGGCACATCCATGGGCGGCATGCACACGTGGCTGTGGGGCCAGGTTTATCCGGACATGATGGATGCGCTCATGCCGCTCGCCTCGCTGCCCGCGCAGATTTCCGGTCGCAACCGCGCCTGGCGCCGCGTCGTGATCGACGCCATCCGGCAGGACCCCGGGTGGCGCGGAGGGGAATACGATCACCAGCCGCCGTCGCTGCGCACCGCCGCCCAGATGCTGTGGCTGATGAGCAGCAACCCGGTGCAGCGCCAGCTGGCGGCGCCCGACCTCGCGCGCAGCGACGCCGTGCTGGACGAGTTTGTGGCCAATTACCTCAGGACCGGCGACGCGAATGACTTCCTCTACGCCCTCGAGGCCTCCCACGATTACGACCCGGCCCCGGGCCTCGGGCGCATCGAGGCCCCGTTGCTCGCCCTCAACACCGCCGATGATCTCATCAACCCGCCCGAACTCGGCCTGCTTGAACGCGGGATCACGCGCGTCGCCCGCGGGCGCGCCGTGGTCCTGCCGCTCAGCGACAAGACCCGCGGCCACGGCAGCCACACCCTGGCGGCGCTGTGGAAGGATGAGCTGGTCCGGTTGCTGGCCGAGTCGGAGCCGAAATAATCGGGCTGGCCAAGGGGCGGGGCGCTGCACTCAATTTCCCCGATGAAGAAAGCGCTTATCACCGGCATCACCGGGCAGGACGGCTCCTACCTGGCCGAGCTACTGCTCGAGAAGGGCTACGAGGTGCACGGCATCATCCGCCGCGCCTCGTCCTTCAACACCGGCCGCATCGACCACCTTAATTTCAACCGCCACGCCAACGGCGCCAAGCTCACCCTGCACTACGGCGACCTCGCCGACGCCGTGCAGATGGTCAAACTGCTCTACGAGTTGCAGCCGGATGAGATCTACAACCTCGCCGCCCAGTCGCACGTGCGCGTGTCGTTCGACATCCCCGAATACACCGGCGACGTCGACGGCCTCGGCGCCCTGCGCATCCTCGAGGCCATCCGCGAGGCCGGGCTGGTGAAGAAGACCCGGTTCTACCAGGCGTCCTCCTCGGAGATGTTCGGAAAGGTGCAGGAGGTCCCGCAGGTCGAGACCACGCCGTTCTGGCCGCGCTCGCCCTACGGTTGCGCCAAGGTCTTCGCCTACTGGCTGACTGTGAATTTCCGCGAGAGCTACGGCCTGCATGCCAGCAACGGCATCCTCTTCAACCACGAGAGCCCGCGCCGCGGCGAGACCTTTGTCACCCGCAAGATCACCCGCGCCGCCACCCGCATCAAGCTGGGCCTGCAGGACTCGCTCTACCTCGGCAACCTCGAGGCCAAGCGCGACTGGGGCTATGCCAAGGAATACGTCGAGATGATGTGGATCATGCTCCAGCAGGATAAGGCCGACGACTACGTCGTGGCCACCAACGAGACCCACAGCGTGCGCGAGTTTTGCGAGGTGGCCTTCGGGCTGCTCGGCCTCGACTGGCAGAAGCACGTGAAGCACGATTCGCGCTACGAGCGCCCGGCCGAGGTCGACCTGCTCATCGGCAATCCCGCCAAGGCCCGCAAGCAACTTGGCTGGGAGCCCAAGGTGCGCTTCAAGGACCTGGTGAAGATCATGGTCGAGCACGACCTCGAGCTCGCCAAACGCGAGGCGCAGATCGCCAGCCTGCCGCCCGCCAGCAAGACGCCGTTCGCATGAAGCTGTTTGTCGCGGGCCACAAGGGCATGGTCGGATCGGCCTTGGTCCGGCGTTTTTCCGCCGAGAAGGGCGTGGACCTCATCCTCCGTTCGCGCTCCGAGCTCGACCTGACCGACCAGGCCGCGGTCGGGAAGTTTTTCGCGGCGGAGAAACCCGATGCCGCCATCATCGGCGCGGCCCGGGTGGGCGGCATCCACGCCAACAACACCTACCCGGCGGAGTTCATCTACGACAACCTCTTCATCGCGGCCAACTGCATCCACGGCGCGTGGCGGGCGGGGGTGAAGCACCTGCTCTTCCTCGGGAGCTCGTGCATCTACCCGAAGCACGCACCGCAGCCGATGCCCGAGGACTGCCTGCTCACCGGGCCGCTTGAGCCGACCAACGAGGCCTACGCCATCGCCAAGATCGCCGGCCTCAAGCTCGCCCAATATTACCGCCGCCAATACGGCGCGCTCTACCACTCGGCGATGCCGACCAATCTCTACGGTCCGGGCGACAACTACCACCCGCAGAACTCTCACGTCCTGCCCGCCCTCATCCGCCGCTTCCACGAGGCCAAGGAGGCCGGCCAGGCGGAGGTCGTCGCTTGGGGCACGGGCAGCCCGCGGCGAGAGTTCATGCACGTGGACGACCTCGCCGATGCGTGCGCCTTCCTGCTCCGGCAGGATAATCCGCCCGACTGGATAAATGTCGGCACCGGCTCCGATGTCACCATCCGCGAGCTGACCGAGATCGTCGCCGCGACCGTCGGTTACCGCGGCCGCATCACCTGGGACGCCTCCAAGCCTGACGGCACACCCCGCAAATTGATGGACACCTCCCGGCTCACCGCGCTCGGCTGGAAGGCGCGCATTGATCTGCGTGAGGGGGTGGCAAAGGCCTATGCGGCCTTCCGGTCAGAAAAGGCTGCCGAGCGCCTGCGCACCTAACTGACCGTTGGGCTGCGTTTTCTTGCCAGCACGGCGAGTGCAGAAAATACGCCGGCCAGTATTGCATAGGTTGATGGCTCGGGCACCGCAGCATACAGCGCGTTGGGCCCGAAATAGGCGGTCGAATTCGGCGTGCCGGGCGTGGTCGAAGCATTCAGTCCTTCGACAAAATTGAAGCCGCCGGCGACGCTGAAGCCCGAAGTGGAGTAGAAAAAATCGTTGGGGACAGGTCCGCTGGTCGAGAGCACGTAGGTGTTGGCCGGCGTGAGCGTCACCGGCGTGATGCTGCTATAGGCGAAGTTGTGGTTCACCGATGGCGTAACGAACGAGCTGGCGCCGCTAACGGAGGTGCTGGCGAGAGTCTGATCCAGTGTGAAGCCGTCCCAGTGGTAGAGGGTGACGGTGTAGGAAGAGTCGAGCGGATTGGTGGTGTTGAAGTAGTAGGCCAGGGCCGTGATGTTGACGGAGGAAGAGACGGTGAACACCAATCCCGGAGTAGTGATAGATGTCCCCCAGCCGCCAAGCGGATCCGCCTGGCCCAGAACACCGCTGTCGTTCGGCGTCAGCAACAACGACTGGGCTGGTGCGCCGGCTGCTAGCGCACATAGCCCGAGCACGACCTGACAACGACGGTGAAACGCACGAATCATCATTGCTTACCACCTATCCGGACCATGCGACGTTTGAGTGGAAGAATCAACCAGGAAGGAGCTGCGCTTTGTAGTCGGCCTGGGCGACAGGGTGGAGAAAGCCCATGCAGCCTTCCAGACCGAGAAGGCCGCCGACACGCTCCGGGGCTGAAAGAGGGTGGGGCCCTGCAGTTGTAACCGGGCCTGATGCAAGGCGTTGACCTTGCCCTGGCAGTTGTCCAAACTGCCGGACATCGGTCAGCCACAATCCGCACCCAACCCATCCCGATCATGTCCAATCCGTCTGACACCCCGCCGCCCGTCGTCGCCTCCTCCACCGAGGATCGCACCGTCGCCATCCTGGCCTACATCACGATCATCGGTTTCATCATCGCGATCGTCATGCACAGCAGCAAGAAGACCGCCTTGGGCACCTACCACCTGCGGCAGACGCTGGGGCTGTTCATCACGGCGGTGGTGGCTTGGTTCGCGAGCATGATCATCGCGTTCATCCCCCTCGTAAACCTGATCATGGTGATTCTGGGGCCGGCGCTGGCCATCGGCCTGTTCGTCCTCTGGATCATGGGCCTGATCGCCGCGGTCAACGGCCAGCAAAAGCCCATCCCCCTGCTTGGCGAACACTACAACAAGTGGTTCGCCGGCGCCTTCGCCTGATCCGGAGGCAGGATCAATTCCGGCCGAACCACCCTGCGGGGAAGGACGGCCTTTTTTGCGTCCCGGACTTTCCGCTTGCGGCACCGCCCGCGCCGCCAACCGTGGGGTGACCATGATCGCTCCAGAGACCTTTTCGCACCTCGAGAACATCAAGAAACGCGCCGGCTACTTGTGGAGGTTTCTTTGACGTCGAGCAGAAGCAGCGTGAGATCGAGGCGATGGAGGCGCAGATGGGCGCGCCCGATTTCTGGAACAACACCGAGC
>CAZMFB010000014.1:0-13894 GCA_964565475.1 uncultured Opitutaceae bacterium
GCTTATGAAATTACTCCGTCTTCCCCTTCTGGCCTGCGCCGTGGCCGCGGTTGCCGCCGCCCAGAACATCACCATCCCCCCGGTCGACCTGAAATTCAGCGTCGAGCACATGGACCGCTCCGTGTCACCCGGCGCCGATTTCACCAAATACGCCTGGGGGGCCTGGGCCGCCCGCACCGAGATTCCCGCCAGCAAGCCCCGCTGGGGCTCCGGTGACGCGCTCGGCGAGAACAACTGGCAGCGCATCCGCGGCATCCTCGAGGACGCGGCGAAGAATCCCGGCGCCCCCGGCTCGAATCTCCAGAAGATCGGTGATTTCTACCTCACCGCGACCGACGAGGCCGCCATCGAGGCCGCCGGGCTCAAGCCCATCGAGCCGTATTTCGCCGACATCACCGCGATCAACGGCACGGACTCGCTCGCCGCCTTCCTCGCCAAGGCCCACGCGCGCGGCACCAACATCTTCTTCGGGGTCTTCCCCTACGCCGACCAGCGCAAGAACGACACGATACAGATGATCACCGGCCAGGGCGGCCTCAGCCTCCCGACGCGCGACTACTACTTCGACGAGAAACACGCCAAGATTCTCCCGCAGTTCACCGAGCACGTCGCCAAGATGTTCCAGCTCACCGGCTCCAGTCCCGAGCAGGCCAGGGCCGACGCCGCCACCGTGCTGAAGCTCGAGACCGAGCTTGCCCGCAATTCCAAGACGCCCACCGAGCTGCGCGACCCGGTGGCCAACTACAACAAGCTCTCCCTCGACGAGGCCGCCGCGCTCATCCCGGTCTTCCCGCTCAAAAACTATTTCGCCGCCGTCGGCCTGCCCGCCGGCGAGACCCACCTCAACGTCGCCCAGCCCAAGTTCTTCGAGGGACTGAACAAACTGCTGACCGAGATTCCCCTCGACGACTGGAAGGTCTACCTGCGCTGGCGCGTCCTCACCGGCGCCGCACCCTTCCTGTCGAGGGCGTTTGATCAGGAGAATTTCCGCTTCTTCGGCACCACGCTCAACGGCACCCCGGCGCAGGAGCCGCGCTGGCAGCGCGCCGCCCGCGTGCTCGACAACTCCATCGGTTTCGCCGTCGGCGAGGTTTACGTCGCCAAATACTTCCCGCCCGAGGTCAAGGGCAAGCTCGAGGCCATGATCCAGAACATGCGCGACGTGTTGCGCGACCGCATCACCGGCCTCGACTGGATGACGCAGCCCACCAAGCAGAAGGCCCTCGAGAAGCTCGCCGCCTTCCGCGTCGTCGTCGGCTATCCGCCGAAATGGCGCGACTACTCCGGCCTCACCATCACGCGCGAGAGCTACTTCCGCAACATCACCGCCGCGGCCGATTTCGAGTGGAAGCGCCAGCTCGCGAAGTTCGGCCAGCCCTTCGACAAGGCCGAATGGCTGCGCACGCCCCAGCAGGTCAACGCCTACTACCAGCCCTCCGCCGGCCAGCTCGTCTTCCTCGCGGGCATCCTCCAGCCCCCGTATTTCGACCCCGCGATGGACGACGCCGTCAACTACGGCGCCATCGTCGCCGTCATCGGCCATGAGATCTCGCACGGCTTCGACGACAAGGGCCGCCTTTACGACGCCAAGGGCAATCTCGCCGACTGGTGGACCAAGGAGGACGCCGAGGCCTTCAAGGCCCGCTCACTCAAGCTCGTCGGGCAGTTCAACGGTTATTTTGTCCTGCCGGACATGGCCATCAACGGCCAGCTCACCCTCGGCGAAAACATCGGCGACCTCGGCGGCGTCTCCATCGCCTACGAGGCGCTGCAGCGCTCGCTCCAGGGCAAGGAGCGCAAGCTCATCGACGGCCTCACGCCCGAGCAGCGGTTCTTCATCTCCTGGGCCCAGATGTGGAAGACCAAGACGCGCCCCGACCGCATGAAGTTCCTCCTGCAGGCCGACGTGCACTCGCCCGGCGAGTTCCGCGCGTTCGGTCCGCTCGTCAACCTGCCGGAATTCTTCGAGGCCTTCGGCATCAAGGAGGGCGACCCGATGTGGCGCAAGCCCGAGGACCGCGCCAAGATCTGGTGAGCAAAAATATGTAGGGCGGGATCGCTGACCCCGCCAAAACTCAAGGCGGGATCAGCGATCCCGCCCTACATCGCGTCCGCCTTTGTTTAGGCGCGCTTGTCCTCCGTCGCCTTGGCGAAGGAGGAGGCTTTTTTCTGCCCAGAGGCGACTTGACGCGCCGCACCCGATGCCTGACCCATAACCCCGCATGGCCCTCCATTCCCGACTGTCCCGCCCGCTCGCCCTGTGCGCCGCCCTGCTGGCCGCCGTCCTGCCGCTGTCCGCCAACATCCCGAAGGAGGCTGCCGCCGCCGTGGATGCCGTGCTCAAGCAAGCAGCCGAAACCACGGCCACCGCCGATGCCGCCGCCGCGGCCGATTTTCCCCGCGTGGCGAACTTCACCCGCCTCAAGCGCGATCAGGTCGCCCCGATGCGCGCCCGCATCGCCGCCGCCCACGCCGCGGCTCAACAGTTGCGCGCGGCCCTGAAGTCGTCCGGCGACACCTACAAGGCCGAGCTCACCGCGCGCGGCGTGCCCGAGGCGCAGGCCGCCAAGGACGCCAAGTTCTACGTCGCCGACCGCGAGACCTTGCTGGACTTGGTCCACCGGCTCGGCGAACAGGAGGACGCGTTCCATGCCGCCGTGCTCGGGTTGCTCGACCTCGCGCAGGCGGAATTCGGCCAGTGGTTCGCCACCGCCGCCCCGCGCCTCAAGCCCGACACCCCCGCCCCCGCGCTGCCCTACGGCTTCAAGTTCAGGAACCCCGGCGCGCAGCAGCGCTACCGCGAGCTGATGGACCAGGCCCTCGCCGCCACCGTCGAACGCGACCTGCTGGAGGCGGACCTGCAGCAGCACAGCGCCGACGGCGCGCTCAAGCTCGGTTCCCTCACGGTCGACGACCTTGTCTCCGCCGGTTTTCTCAGCCTCGACGGCGAGACGCCACTGCGGAAATAACCATATGGCGACCGTCTGGACCAACCATGGTTTCCGTCCCGAGGTCCTGGTTGCCTTCCGGCAGGAGCTGGAGTCCGCCGGCCACCGTCTCCTGCATTCGCCCAAGGCCTCCGCCTCCGTGCTGGCCGCCGGGCAGTCCGACCTGCTGCTCGCCGAGGCCGACATCGCCTACGGCCAGCCCGTGGTGGAGGACACCATGCGCCTGCCGCGCCTGCGCTGGGTCGCCCTCAGCACCGCCGGCTACACCCGCTACGACCGCGACGACTTCCGCGCCGCCCTGCGCGCGCGCGGCGCCGTGGCCACCAACGCCTCGCAGGTCTTCGCCGATCCCTGTGCCAACCACCTGCTCGCCCAGATGCTCGCGCTCACGCGCAACCTCCCCGCGCAGGTGCTCAACCAGCACGGCCCGCGCGAGTGGCGCTACCTCGAGGACCGCTTCACCAACGGCGTGCTCACCGGCCAGTGCTTCCTGCTGCTCGGTTACGGTGCCATCGGCCGGCGATTGGCGGAGCTGCTGAAGCCCTTCGGCGGGCGCATCATCGCCTACCGCCGCAAACCCACGGGCGACGAGGGCGTGGAAGTCGTTACCGATGCGGGCCTGCCCGCCGCACTGGCCGCCGCCGACCACGTCTGCAACTCGCTGCCGGACTCCAACTCGACCAAGCTCTTCGTGAACGCGGCGCGCCTTGCGCAGATGAGGCCCGGCGCCCGCCTCTACAACGTCGGTCGCGGCGAGACGGTCGACCAACCCGCGCTCATCGCCGCGCTGGAGTCGGGCCACGTCGGCGCGGCTTACCTCGACGCGCTCGACCCCGAGCCGCTGCCGCCGGACCATTCGTTGTGGACGGCGAAGAACTGCCACATCACCTGCCACATCGGCGGCGGCACGCGCGACCAGGACGACAAGCTCGCCCGCCATTTTCTGGGAAACCTGCGCCGCTTCGAACGCGGCGAGACGCTCGTGGACCGGATAGTGTAGAAGGGCGGTCTACTGCTTGTAGACCGTGCCGGCCTTCATGACGAAGGTGACGTCCTTCAGGGCCTTGATGTCGGCGAGCGGGTCGTCGGCGACGGCGACGAGGTCGGCGAACTTGCCGGCCTCGACCGTGCCGAGGTCTTTCTCGACGCCGAGCAGCTGGGCGCCGTGGAGCGTGGCGGCTTTGATCGCGTCCATGGGCTTCATGCCGCCGTCGACCATAAAGGCGAATTCCTGCCAGTTGTCGCCGTGCGGGCCGACACCCATGTCGGTGCCGAAGGCGATCTTCACGCCCCGGGCGTGGGCGCGCTGGAAGGTGGCGAGGATGAGCGGGCCGACCGCGGCGGCCTTGGGGCGCACTATCTCCGGGAAGTAACCGGGTTGCTTGGATTTTTCGCCGACAAAGCGGCCGGAGTGGATGGTCGGCACATACCAGGTGCCGTGCTTCTTCATCAGGTCCATGGTCTCATCCGAGAGCCAGGTGCCATGTTCGATGGAATCGACGCCGGAAAGGACGGCGCGGCGCGCGCCTTCGTCGCCGTGCGCATGCACGGCCACCTTCATGCCGTATTCGCGCGCGGTCTCGACGACGGCCTTGAACTCGGCGTCGGTGAGCTGCGGATTCTGCGGGCTCTTGGCGAGCGAGAGCACGCCGCCCGTGCCGGTGACCTTGATGAGGTCGGCGCCTTCCTTGTAGCGCTGGCGGACGGCCTTGCGGGCGTCCTCGGGGCTGTTGATGACACCTTCCTTCGGGCCCGGGTCGCCGCGCAGCTCGTCGTTGAGGCCGTTGGTGGGGTCGCCGTGGCCGCCGGTGGTGGCGAGGCTCTTGCCGGCGCTGAAAACCCTGGGTCCCACGATCCAGCCCTTGGCGATGGCGTCGCGGAGGGAATTATTGACGTTGTCGAATGCGCCGAGGTCGCGGACGGTGGTGAAACCGGCCATGAGGGTGCGCTTGGCGTAGACGGTGGCACGCAGCGCGACATCGGCCGGGTTCATGAAGAACCGTTCCGTGTAGCTCGCCGGGGACTGCTCGCCGGTGATGTGGACATGCATGTCCATCCACCCGGGCATGACGGTGGCCTGCCGGAGGTCGATGACCGTGTCGCCGGTGGCCGGCGCGGCGAAGCCGTCGGCCACCGCGGCAATGCGGTCACCTTCGACGACAATCGTTACATTCTGGCGCGCCGTGTCGGCGCGGCCGTCGATGAGGCGGCCCGCGTGGACGAGGGTCTTGGCCTGGGCGGCGGTGAACAACACCGCAAGTGCCGCAACCACAAGGAATCGGGGGGTGGGGGACATGGCGGTCTTATGCCCAAGGCCGACGGTCCGGCGCAACCGCGTTTTCGTCACCGCGGGGCCATTCCAGGAAAAATAGGGTGGTTTGCTTGGCTCCACCGGCCCAGATTCATGTCCCAAAAGAAACCGGAATAACCCCGTCCGGTTGATGCTCCCACGCAGCACCCCGCCTTGAATTTTCCGCTTTTCTGCGCGCGCCCACCCCGGGCGGCAACGCGCAGGAGAACCCAAAACCAGAACAACAACTCAAATGAACAAATCGACCAGAATGATCATCACCGCGGCCGCTATCGCCGGCCTCTACGCGGGCGCCCTCGCCGTCAAGGCCTCGGCCGCCACCAACGCCGGCACCACCGCGGCCGCGACCGACAAAGCCAAGGATGGCTGTAAAGGCAAAGACGGCTGCAAAGGTAAGGACGGTTGCAAGGGTAAGGACGGCTGCAAAGGCAAGGACGGCTGCAAGGGCCACGACTGCAAGGGCAAGAACGAGTGCAAGGGCAAGGGCGGCTGCAAGAGCGGCGACAACGGCTGCGCCGGCAAGAACTCCTGCAAGGGCAAGGGCGGCTGCAATTCGAAGCACGCTCCGAAGGCCGACAAGGAGAAGCCAAAGAGCGCCTGATCCCGGTTTCCGTGCAGCCGGGTCGCCCGCGACCCGGTTGTGATTTTCCAGACTTGAGACCGGGCCGCGCGCCCGGTCTCTTTTTTCCGCCCCCCATGCCCGCCAACCCATTCAACGGCTACACCGACTACGGCATCGGCATCGGCCTGCGCATCCCGCATTACGACCACATCCTCTCCAAGAAGCCCACGGTCGACTGGTTCGAGATCATCTCGGAGAACTTCATGGTCGATGGCGGCCGCCCGCTCGAGGTGCTCGACCGCATCATGGCGCAATACCGCGTCGTGCAGCACGGCGTCGGCCTCTACTTCGGGTCGGCCGAGGGCCCCAACCGCGACCACCTCCGCCGCCTGAAGGCGCTGGTGCAGCGCACCAGGACCCCCTGGCTCTCCGACCACCTCTGCTGGGGCAGCGTCGACGGCACTTACTCGCACGACCTGCTCCCGATGCCCTACACCATCGCCGCCGCGAAGCGCACCGCGGAGAACATCCGCCTCGTGCGCGACTACCTCGAGGTGCCCGTCGCGGTCGAGAACGTCAGCTCCTACACCGAGTTCCACGTCTCCGAGATGACCGAGTGGGAGTTCCTCAGCGAGGTCGTCGAGCGGGCCGACTGCGGCGTGCTGCTCGACGTGAACAACATCTACGTGTCGTCGAAGAACCACTCCTTCAACCCCTACGATTACCTCGACAACGTCCCGCACCACCGCGTCGCGCAGATGCACATCGCCGGGCACACCCGGTTCGAGAAATACCTCCTCGACACCCACGACCACGCCCCGCCCGACCCCGTGTGGAAGCTCTACGCCCATGCCACGCGCCTCTGCGGCGTCACCGCCACGCTCCTCGAGTGGGACGACAAGATCCCCTCCTTCGACGAGGTGCACCACGAGGCCCTCAAGGCCCATGAATTCATCGCCCAAGCCCGTGAAGCGAAAATCCCCGCGCCCCGCCCGTCCCTTCGCGCCCGCGCGCATTGATTCCGCCGCCGACCTCGCGCACCTCCAGCGCGCGATGTGGCGGATCGTGTCGCTGCGCCTCACGCCGGCCAACCGCACGCCGCGCCGCACCCCCGACGGCCGCCGCACCGCCGACCTCGCCGCCCAGGTCGCCAAGCCCAACGACCGTCTCACCTCGCTCGAACGCCTCGAAATCTACAACCGCATGTATTGGTTCCGGGTGCTCGACAGCCTCTACGACGACTGCCCCGGCCTCCGCGCCGTCCTCGGCGACAGGAAATTCATGCGCCTCGCCGAGGCCTACCTCGAGAAATACCCCTCGCGCACCTTCACCCTGCGCAACCTCCCCGACCGCATGGCGCGCTTCATCCGCGAGGAACCGCGCTGGACCGCGCCGAACACCGCCCTCTGCCATGACATCGCGCGCTTCGAGTGGGCCCGCGTCGAGGTCTGGGACAGCGCCTCGCGCCCGCGCTTCACGACCGATGACCTCCTTGATGCCAACCCGGCCAAGCTGCGGCTCAACCTCCAGCCCTACCTCCAGCTGCTCGACCTCGCGTATCCGATCGACGATTTCATGGTGCAGGTGAAGCAGCGCGAGGCCATGCAACGCGGGGAATCGAGCAACACCTCGATCCATGCGCCCACCGTCCGCGCCGCGCGGAAAGTCCGCCTGCCCCAACCCGCGCGCACCTTCGTGGCCGTGCACCGGCTCGACAATGTTACCTATTACAAGCGGCTCGAGGCCGGGGGCTACCGCATCCTCACGGCCATCCGCCGCGGCCGGACCCTGGAGCAGGCCCTCGCCGCCGGTCTGCCGCGCCGCGCCGACCCCGGCCTCGCCGCCCGCGTGCAGGACTGGTTCCGGATCTGGATGTCGCTCGGCTGGTTCTGCCAGCGGGTATAACCCGCCGCGGGGTCCGCACTCTTCGATAGGCGCCAACCGGTTTGTAATCCATTAGATTACAAACCGGTCATCGCGGCTCCGTCCAATTTGTAACGTATGACGTTACAAAGACCGCATGCGCGCGAGTCAGTGCGGGAATAACTTCGCGCCGCGCGGCTCCTACGCGGCATGAATCCCCGCGCTCTCCTCGCCAAGCTCGACACCGCCGCCGCCCATCTGCAATCGCCCCTGCTGCTCGTCCTCCGGCTGTGGTGGGGCTGGTCCTTCGCGCAGAGCGGTTGGGGCAAATTCATGAATCTCGACCGGACCGCGGGCTTCTTCGCCGACCTTGGTCTCCCCCTGCCGAAGCTCAACGCCGTCCTGGCGGCCTCGGCGGAGTGCCTCGGCGGCGCACTGCTCGCCCTCGGGCTGCTGGCCCGGCCGGCGGCCGTCCCGCTCACATTCACAATGCTCGTCGCCTACGGCACTGCGCACCGCGAGGAGCTGGACGCGATCTTCCGCGACCCCGACCAGTTTACCGGCGCGGCGCCGTTCCTGTTCCTGCTGGCTTCGCTGGTCGTCCTGGCCTTCGGCCCGGGCAAGCTCTCGCTCGACCACCTGCTCTTTGGGCGCAAGTCCGCGGACGTCAGTGCGGCCTGAGCGGCGCGCTCAGGCACGGCCGCCCGTCAGGTCCTCGTAGGCATACATCACGGCGGCGATCAGCAGGGGGACGGTGAAGAACACGCCGACGAACAGCGCGATGATGCCCAGGCACGCGAGGATGGAGCCGAGCAGGATGACGAAGAAGACGCGGAACCACTGGCGGGTGACGAGGCGGCGGCTGACCTCCATCGCCGTCCACGGCCCGAGGCCCTTGTCGATCACGAGCGCGAAGGTGAAGGCCCAGCCGATGGCCAGGTAAATCAGCGGGATCATGCCGAGGAAGATCATGCCCACCGAGGCGCCGCCGAGGTCGGGCGGTTGCTGGTTTCCGGCCATGATGGCCTTGATGATCTCGAAGAAAAACGGGCCGAAGAACGGCGCCATCACGGCGCAGATGAGCAGCGCCGTCAGGACGTTGGCGAGCATCAGGGGCACGAAGGCCTTGGAGAAGCCCGCGAAGATGTCGCCCAGCGTGCGCGGCTCGCCGCGCATCTTGCCGAGGTAGTAGTAGTAGAGCCCGCCGTAGAACACGCCGTTGAGCAGCAGGCCGCTAAGGAGGCCGAGGATCGGGATGAGGCTGGCGGCCATCTGCACGAGCATCATCACGACCGTCGCGCCGACCAGCGGCAGCAGGTTGGCCTTCCAGAATTCAAAGCTCCGGCTGAGGCAGCCAAACACGTCGATCTGCCGGCTGTTGGCCGAGAGGGCGGCGGTGATCTCGGCGATGGAGCCCATCAGGGGCGCGGGGTCGGCCTGGTTTCCGGACGCCGGCGCGGAAGGCGCGGCGGTGGACGGCGAAGCGCCGAATTCCGGCAGCTGGCCGATGGTGGTCCAGGTGCCCGAGTCCACGCGCTTGATGCGGGTGTCCGCGTTGGCCTGGTTGTTGGCGAGCCAGTCGCGCACCTTGTCGGCCGTCACCGGCCCGTATTCCTTCCCGTCGCCTCCGATGATCGTATACATGGCGCGCCATCATCCATGCGGCCCGCGTCGCGTCAATCCTCGGCGCGGAGGTTATTCCTCGCCGGCTTTCTGGCGCAGGCGGGCGTGCAGGTCGCGCATCGCCCGCTTGTGGTCGGCCTTGGTGGCCTGCCCGGCCCGGCGGTCGGTCTGGCGCACCTCGTGGGCGAGCTGCCGGGTCTGCCGCACGTAGGTCTGCCAGCGCTCCAATTCCAGCGAGCCGTCGGCCAGCGCCGCCGCCACGGCGCAGCCCGGTTCCACCGTGTGCGTGCAGTCGCGGAATCGGCACCTCGCCGCCAGGGCCGCGATGTCATCGAAGGCGCCGCCCGCCGCCGGGCCGGCCTCCCACGGCTGGAATTCGCGCATGCCCGGCGTGTCGATCACGAGCACGCCGCCGGGGGTGACGATGAGCTCGCGCACCGTCGTGGTGTGGCGGCCCTTGGCGTCGTCCGCGCGCACCGGCTGCGTGGCCTGCACGGCCTCGCCGCAGAGCCGGTTGATGAGGGTGGACTTGCCGACGCCGGAGGAGCCGAGGAAGGCCACGGTGCGGCCCGGCTGCAGCCACGGGGCCAGGGCCGGCAGGCCGCGCCGCGTCTTCGCGCTGACAACATGCACGGGCACGTCGTGCGCGATGGCCGCGATCTCGGCGCGCGCCGCCGCCTCGTCCTCGGCCACGTCGGCCTTGTTGAGCAGCACGACGGGCTCGGCGCCGCTGGCCGCCGCGGCCGCGAGGTAGCGCTCGACCCGGCGGGGGCTGAAATCGGCGTCGAGCGACGTGACGATGAACACCGTGTCGATGTTGGCGGCGATGACCTGCTCGAGGGTTTCCTCGCCGGCGGCCTTGCGCGAGAACTTGGTGCGTCGCGGCAACACGGCGTGGATGAGCGCGCGGGTGTCGTCGCCCGGCTGCGCGGTGATGGCGACCCAGTCGCCGATGGCCGGGAGATCGGCGGGCGTGCGCACCTCGTGGCGGAATCGGCCCGTGCATTCACCCAGCTTCGCGCCGTCCCCGCCCACGACCTCGAAGTGGCCCTTGAGCTGGAGTGTCACCCGTGCGGGCGCCCGGCCCGCCGCGGCGTGCGGGGCGAAGTCGGCGGCGAGGCTCTCGTTCCAGCCGAGGCGGGTCAGGCTCATTCCCCGCATCGGTAGGACGGACCGGGGTGATGCGCAAACCCCGACTTGCCCACGGGATGCGCCCAAATCCCGCGGCGGTTTGGCCAAGAAACGCACAGTCAGCGCGCTGCGGCGGGCGTATCCTAGGGCAGTGACCACGATCACTTATCCTGCCGCCCCCCTGGCCCTGCCGCCATCCCCGGCCCCGGTCGCCGTCCGTCGTTCCCGGGTGCCGCCGTCCCGGGGCGACTGGAAATACTACACCGTGGGCGGCCGCGCCGGGACGCTGGCCATGGGGCTGTTCATCGCCGCCCTCGTCCACGTGGTCTTCCTCTACGGGTTCAACCGCAAGCCCGCCAAGGTCGCGGCCGTGGTGGACGAGGCCCCGGTCATCCAGATGGCCATGCCGGAAATCGTCGAGGAGGAGGAGGAGAAGCCCGTCGAGCTCACCGACGACCTGGAGCCGCCCGCGGGCATCAACGTCCCCACGCTGGCGGAATACCTCACCGCGGTGCCCGTGGATGCCTTCGTGCAGCCGATGTCCTTCACGCCGCCGTCCACGGGTGACATGCTCGGGGCCAAGCTTTCCACCGTCCCGATCCACATGACGCGCGGCACGGGCAAGGTCAGCTCGCTCGGCGAGATCTTCAAGCTGAGCGACCTCGACAAGCAGCCGCACGCGGTCTTCCAGCCGGCGCCGCCGTATCCCTACGAGCTGAAGCGCACGGGGGTCGAGGGCAGCGTGACGGTGGAGTTCATCGTCGATTCCCAGGGTGAGGTGGTCCATGCCCGCGTGGTCAACTCGACCCACGCGGGTTTCGAGGAGGCCGCGGTCGTCGGCGTGCTGAAGTGGAAATTCCGGCCCGGCATGAAGGCGGGCCGCAGGGTCAACTCGCGCATGCTGGTGCCGATCCGCTTCACCATCACCGACGAGTGACCCGGGGCTTGCTAGGCCCAGTTGTAATTGAAGCTGACGCTGATCCGCTCCGCCGCCGTGCGGTTGGGCGCGACCTCGTGCCGCAGCCAGCTCTCGAACAGGATGACGTGGCCGGCCCGGGCCGGGTAGGTGATGTGCGGCCGGTTGGCTAGGCGCACTCCGGCGGTCTTGGGCGGCGCGGCCATGAACTTGTCGAGCCGCGGGTCCTCGAACTTCAGCCCCGGGCAACCGCGCGGCGTCACCACGTAGTAGGTGCCGCTGAGGAACGACAGCGGGTGCAGGTGCAGGCTGTGCGCCGCATGCTCCGGCATGATGTTCACCCAGAAATCCGTCATGCGCACCGTGCGGCCGCGCAGGTCCATGTCGAGCTGTGTCGCGAAGCGCCGCACGTGTGTGGTGAGCCGGCGCTCCAGCGCCGCGAAGGTGGACGAGAACTTGTGCAGCTCGTTCATCGAGGCGTAGGAGGTGTAGCCGCCGGGGTAATTCTTGGCCGACCACCGGCGACCGGCGTCGTCGAACTCGCGCAGCTGCCGGCATTCGGCCGCCAGCCCGGCGTTGAAGCGCGCACCGCCGCCCTTGAGCAGCGGCTCGTGGTAGATGAAGGTGGGGAACCAGGCGCGGGTCGGCATCCCGCCAGTCAGGCGCAAAAACGCCCCCGGGCAACCCGGAAGCCCGCGCCCGGTCGTGCGGCGATTGTCAAAATCACCCCGGCGGGGGTTTGGGTTTGATTCGCCCCGGCCCGCCTGTTTTTCCACCCGGCTCCCTTTATGAAACCCACCCGCCTCCTCACCGCCGCCGCACTCCTGGTGCTGGCCGCCACGCTCCGCGCCGACCGGTTCGAGCTCACCGACGGCTCCGTCATCCACGGCAGGCTCGTCTCCGCCGAGGGCGGCAAGTTCAAGGTCGAGACCACCTTCGCCGGCGCCATCGAGATCGCGCAGGACAAGATCCGCACCTTCACCACCGACGAGGCCGTCAACGTCGGCCTTTCCGCCGGCAGCGCCGTGCTCGGACGGGTCGAGTCGTCCGCTTCCGGCATCCGCGTCGTCGCCGCCGACGGTCAGATGACCGCCGCCACGGGCAACATTGCCGCCGTCTGGCGCCCGGGTGCCGACAGCCCCGAGGTGCGCCGCCTCAAGGCCGAGTCCGCCGCCAGGGAGCGCAAATGGCAATATGAGGCCGCCGCCTCCATCACCGGCCGCACCGGCGGCTCCGAGAAGTTCGCCGGCGCCGTGGGCCTCAAGGCCACGCTGGCCAGCCCGCAGGACAAGCTCGTCTTCGCCGCCGCCATCAACCGCGCGCAGGAGAACGGCAACGACACCACCGACGACTGGAAGGCCGGCGTCGACTACTCCAACAACTTCTCCGGCAAGATGGTCTGGTTTGCCCGCACCGACCTCGCCAAGGACAAGATCAAGCTCATCGACCTCCGCTCCACCTCGGCCTTCGGCCTCGGTTGCAAGCTCGCCAAGTCCGACACGCGCGACACCGAGTTCCGCTTCGGTCTCAGCTACATCTACGAGACCTACTCGACCGCCGCGCCCGACTTCGACTCCGCCGGCCTCGACGTCTCGCTGCTCAACGCGCAGACCCTCGGCTGGGCCAGGATGAACAACAGCATCGTCTGGACGCCGTCGTTCGACGACTTCGCCAACTACCGCCTGCGCCACGAGTCCTCCTTCGACCTTCCGATCAAGACCGGCGAGTTCTGGAAGCTGCGCCTGGGCGTCATCAACGACTACCAGAGCCAGCCCGCCGCCGGCGTCGAGAAGCTCGACACGACCTACTTCACCGCGCTCATCCTCAACTGGAACTGAGGCGCGGCCTTGCGCCCGTTATTCAGCCGGCCCTCCCGGGCCGGCTTTTCTTTTGCCCTGTCTCAGAAATATTTCACCACGGATTTCACAGATGTTCACGGATTGTCGGGAGCGATGTGTTCATCCGTGGAATCCGTGTGATCCGTGGTCAAAGTTCGGTGTTCTCCGCCGGCATCAGCCTTGCAGCACATATGTTCGCAACCGCGTGTGCACGGCGCCGTCCGCCCGCAGCTCGCTGGCGTAGAGGTGGAATTCCGCCACCTTGAACGGCGGGCCCTCGAAGGACGCGCGCGCCTTCCGCCAGCGCTCAAAGGCGGCCAGCCACTTCTTGTCGCGCTGCTCCGGCGGCAGTCCCACGCGCCCCAGCGTGATGTGCGGATGGAAGTTCGGCATCGGGATGCCGAGGTCCACCGAAAGCAGCGCGTCGTCCACCTGCTGCCGCAACTGGAACAACCGCGTGTGCGCCCGGCCCACGCCCGCCCACAGCACCTTTGCCGGACCGCGCACCGGGAACACCCCGATGCCGCGCACCGGCAGGATGAACGGCTCCACCCGCACGCGTTCCAGTGCCTTCTCGAGGCCCCCGCGTAACTCCGTCTCGCCGATGAAGCGCAGCGTCAGGTGCAGCTGCGCCGGCCGCGTCCACGCCACGCCGTCGAGCGGCTCCGCCAGCCCGGCCAGCTCCGCCCGCACCGTCTCCGG
>CAZMFB010000014.1:13994-27621 GCA_964565475.1 uncultured Opitutaceae bacterium
TCACTCCTTCTTCGTCAGCAGGGGCAGGACCTGGGCGTAGATGAGGGTGGCGGTGGCGTCGGACTTTTCCGTGGTGGGGAAGTCCGCGGTCCAGAGGTTGGCGCCGTCGGCGACGCGGTCGAGCCGGGCGCGCAGCACCTCCGTGCCGGTGTCGTTCCTCGCCACCTCGGCGCTGAGCACGAGCCGGGCGCCGTCGGCCTTGCCGCGCTCAAGGGGCGTGCTGTCGCCGGGGGTGCCGCGCAGCGGTTGGTGGCTGTAGCGGGTGGAGACGCCGCGCGTGACCACGAGGCGGCCGAAGAGATCCTGATGCACCGTTGCCGCATACGGGCCACCCGTGAAGGCCAGCAGGCTCACATCGGCGTTCTTCCGGCGCGAGGCCTGGGCGGCGCCGACGCGGCGGAGGGCCTCGTCCACCTGCTTGCCGACCTCGAACAACTCCTGCACATTGGACGGGTTGGCCCCGGCCGTTGTGCCGGTGCTGGTCACCGCCAGCTTGTCGCGGGCCTGTTTACGCGCGGGGGGCGGATCGTTGCCATCACACTTGCTGAGCAGGACCGGCAGGCCGATCACGATGGTCAGCACCTTGGCCCAGCGCGGCATCCAGCGCCAGAGTTCGATTACGGGCACCAGCCACTTGGGCGGGGGATGACGCTCCTTCTCCGGACTGGCGGAGAGGGGCGGCGGCGTGGAGGAGATGGGAGGGGTGGTGGTGGCGCGCACCGGCTTGGGCCGGGGCTTGGTCTCGACCGGCTTGTGCAGGCGGTGGGCGCCGCCGGCGAGGAGCCGTTGGGCGAGTTCGCCGAGGGCGGGCGTGGGCTCGCCGCCGGGCACGCGCAGCCATTGCACGTTGAGGAAGGGATCGGGCACGCGGGCGTTGGCCTCGACCGTGTCGTCGATGACGACGGGCAGCAAAAAGATGAGGTCGTCGGCCATGTCGAGGGTGCGCTCGACCGCGACGCGCCACTCGCGCCGGAAATAGCCCTCGGGCCGCGCGTTCGACTGCGCGGAGATGACGGGCATGAAGTAGGTGCACTCGCGGATCTGGCGGCGGATCTTCCGGTCCCACGACTCGCCGCCCGTCAGTTCGTTCTCGTCATACCAGACCTCGAGCCCCTCGGCCTCCAGCGCGTCGCGCAACCGCCGCACGGCCGCGCGGTCCTCCGAGGCATAGCTGAGGAACACCGACGGCGGCGGGCTGGGGTGGGGGTCCGACATGCGCGCCCCAATCTGAACCCCGCCTCCGCCCTGTCAACCGGCCTGCGGCAGGATGCGCTTACCGCACCCGCACGACGAGGGTGGCGAGGCGGCTGGGTTCGAGGTCGCGGGTGAAGGCGAGCACGAGATGCCTGTCGTCGCGCATCACCAGGCGCGGGAAGCCGCTGGCGCGCGTGGTCTTCGTGGGCGCGAGCATCTCGGGCTCGGTCACGCGGTTGTCCGCGGTCAGGCCGCGCAGGTAGATGCCGCCGTCCTTGCCCGCGCCGGCGCGCTCGAGCCACGACACGAGCAGCGTGCCGTCCTTGAGCAGGGCGGTGTCCACGCGGCCCTCGGGCTTGCCGAGGTCGAGCCGGGTCGCCTCGAAGGTCTCGCCGCCGTCCACCGAGAGCGCCGCATGCACCTTGGGCTCGTCATTGGCGCCGGTGAACCACGCGACACCGTGCCAGCTACCGTCGGTGACGAGGCGCGGGCCGTTCACCGGGCAGCCGGCGATCTTCCAGCCGTCGCGGTGCAGGCCCTCGGGACGCGACCAGGCGCGGCCGTTGAAGCGGGCGAACTTGATGTCGCGGATCTCGTCCTTGCTGCGCCCGCGGTAGGCGGCGAGCACGCCGCCGTCGCGCGTGGGCACGAGCGAGATCTGGCAGCAGTCGCAGACCAGCGGGTCCACGACCATGTCAGGGCCGTCCTCGCCGAGGAAGCGCGCGCAGAGCATCATCCGTTCCTCGCCCTTGGCGCGGGCGCGGCCGTCGAGCCAGACCGCGAGCACGCGGCCGCCCGCCAGCGGCTGCAGCGCGGTGAATTCCGTCAGGTCGCTCTCCGTCGTGAGCGGCAGCGCCCGGGACCACGTGGCCCCCTGGTCGCGCGACTGGCTCCAGTAGGCGCGGTAGCCCTGCCCGGCGTTCTCGACGAACCACACCGCGGTCATCCGGCCATCGGCCACGGCCAGTTGGGGGAAGTCGGCCCAGTTGGCGAACCAGCCGGCGCCGGTGGCGATGGTGGCCGGTTCGGTCCAGCGCGTGGCGCCGGCGAGCAACCGGGAGAACTTCAGGGCATGACCCGCGGCGTCAGGCTCGAGCCAGGTCAGGTAGACCACGCCGCGCTCGTCCCGCGTCAGGGCCGCGCCCATCGCGCCGGGGCCGGCGGGTGAGGCGAGCTCGCGGATTTCCACGGCGGGTGCCGCCAGCGGGGCGGCCAGTAACACCAGCAGGGACAGGAATCGCTTCATGACGCCACGGATGGCGGGAGTGGACACGGTTGGCAAAGGCAGAAAGGCCGGGCGCTCACGGTTTGCCCGTGCGTTTGCCGAAGGCGCTGGCGAAGGCGAGCGAGGGTCCCCACCAGCCGCGGGCGCGCAGCCACTCGGCCCAACGGGCGGGCCGGAGTAGGGAGAGCAGGGCCAGCAGCACTGCGCCGACCGCCACAAAGCGCAGCGCGAGCCAGCCGACAGCCTCCCACGAGCCGCCGGTCGCGCGCATGAGGGCGATGACGACGAGTAGCGGCAGCCAGAACTGCCACCGCAGGAACTCGCCGAGGCGGCCCCAGCCGCGGCGGCCCGGCGCCGCGATCGCCGGCGCGGGCCGCAGCTCACGGTCGAGCACCTCCTGCAGCAGCTTCGGGGGGCGGCGCAACCGGTGCACGGTGAAGGCGAAGCCGCCCGAGGCGGTGGCGTGCAGCAGCGCCCACAGGCCGACGGCCACGGGCAGGCTCGGGGCGGTGAGCGGCGTGTGGTCGGCGAGCCAGCGCACGACGGTGTCGTAGGAACGCACCAGGTCCTCCCCGAGCATGAGGTATTGCAGGAACACGCCCTGCGCCGCGGCCCACGCGCCGACCAGCGCCCCCCCGAGCGTGACGGAGACGAGGTTCCAGCCCAGCGCCTGCACGGCGCCGCCGAAGAGCAGGCCCTGCATGACGATGGCCAGCATCGGCCGCACGCGGCTGCCGGCGGGAGAAAGGGATTTCAGGCCGGCCGAGATAAACGGCACCCAGACGACGCGCCCCGGGCGGCTCATGCCCGTGCCGGCGAGGGTCATCATCGCGGCCTGCACGCTCGACATGGCCATGCCGCGCAGCGGCACCTGCGCGGCATGCAGCGCGGCCCCCGCCGACATCTCGATGCCGCCCGCCGCGCCGCCGTAGAGCCCGAGCCGCGTCCACTCGCCGTAGTCGGCGCAGATGCCGCGCAGGCGGTCGAGCGCGTCGGGCGCGTTGGCGTCGATGATCACGTCGAAGGTGCGGCCAAGCTTCCACTCGATGACCTCGGTTAGTCCGCGGCGCACGGAGGCGACGACGATGTGCGGCCGGGCCGCCATGAGCGCCGGCCACAGCGGCATGAGGCCCTCGCCGCGCGTCTCGAACTTGCCGAACTCGTCGAGCACCAGCAGGTGGGCGGGCGCGGCCTGGCGCAGGCCCTCGGCCCACTCGTGCAGGCGGCGCTTGGTTTCGTCGTCAAAGGCATAGGGCGGGTCGGTGTCGTCGCGGCGCACGGCCCAGGGCAGGTCGGTGTCGCGGCCGATGATGCGCAGGCGGTATTCCGCGGCGCCCTTGTCCGGCTCGGCGCGCGCCCCCGCCACGGCGAGGAGGCCCTCGACGCGCGCGCCCAGCGCGAGGCGGTCGGCCGCCAGCTCGGCGAGCAGGCGGGTCTTGCCCGCGCCCGGATCGCCGGTCACAGCGACGAGGAGAGAGGCGGGGCCGGTAGGTGAGGGGGCGGCGTCTGACATCGCAATGAGACCGGAACGTTAGGCGCGGTCCACTGCCCGCGGCGAGCCGCGATTTTCCCGTGCAGTGAAACCCGTGGATTGTCCGGCCGTGGATCAGGGATTTCCCGCCACGGTGACCGGGCGGAGAAATTTCAGCCGGGGGCCGAACACACAGAGCACGAGTCCGCCGATCACGAAGGCGGCGGCCTGCAGCTTCCACGCCGGCAGCGTCTCGCCGAGGGTGAGCGCCGAGCTGATCATGCCGCACACCGGCACGAGCAGCGTGAAAGGCGTGACCGTCGAGGCCGGGTAGCGGGCCAGCAGCCAGCTCCAGATGGAATAGGCGACCAGGGTCGAAAGATACACCGTGTAGGCTACGCCGAGCCACGCGCCCAAGCCCGCGTGCGTCAGCCCGTGCCAGATCGCGGTGGGACCCTCGAAAGCGAGCGAGGCCAGGCCCATCGGCACGGGCACGACGAGACCACCCCAGACGACCAGCGCCAGCGGGTTGACCTGGCCGAGGCGGCGCGACCAGACATTGGCGAAGGCCCACGACACGGCCGCCAGCAGCACGCAGACGAGCCCGGCCACGGTCACGTCGCCGCCCGTGTTCAGACCCACGACGACAAACCCTCCGGCCGCGACGAGCGCGCCCGCCACCTGGACCGGGCGGACCGTTTCGCCCAGCATCACGACCGACAGGGCGAGCGAGACAAAGACCTGGAATTGCAGCATCAGCGAGGCGAGGCCGGCGGGCATCCCGAGCTTCATGCCGACGAACATGAACGCGAACTGCGCCGCGAACATCGTGAAGCCGTAGGTCAGCAGTTGCCGCCACGGCAGGTCCGGTTTCGGCACAAAGAACACCAGCGGCAGCGACACGAACACGAAGCGCACGGCGCACAACAGCAGCGGCGGCAGGTCCACCAGCGAGAGCTTGATGGCGACGAAATTGGAGCCCCAGATCGCGACGACGGCGAGGGCGAGAAGAAGCGGGCGCAAGGGAAGGGCGGCGGGCACGCGCGGACGGTGGTCAGCGGGCCGGCATCCGCAACCAGTTAGCGCGTTTCAGGCGCTCTGCTTTCGGCTAATCCAACCGGCACAGATGCCGCGACCGGCACAGTGCCCCCGCCGCGGCGGCGGATCAGGTGGTCTTGAACACGAAAACGTGCCCCTGCGCGGTGCCGACGGCGAGCAGGGCGTCGTCGGGCCGCCAGGAAAACCTCGTCGCGGCCGCAGGCATGCGCACCTCGACAAGCAGCGGGCTCAATCGCGTCGGGCCCCACAGCGCGAATTCGCCGTCGGCCGCGCCTGTCGCGAGCAGGCTGTGCCGGTTCTGGAAGGCCACGGCGCGCACCGGCGCCTTGTGCGGCAGCAAAAGCGGCTCGCGTCCCTCGGGGCCTGGCCCGGAGCAATCCCACACGCAGGCGTCGCGTCCGCCGCCGGTGGCGAGCCACCGGGAGTCGTGGCTAAAGGACAACTCGCGGAGCTTGGTCTCATAGCCGCTCATGTGCAGCTCGAGGTCCTCGGCCGGCGCCCAGAGGTGCACGGCATTGTCGTGGCAGCCGGCCACGAGCCAGCGGCCGTCGGGCGACCAGGTGAGCGCGAGCAGCGCGTTGCCGTAGGCGTATTCCTTGACGGAGGCGAAGGTGGCGGCATCGAAGACCCGCACCTGGCCGAAGCCGGCCGCGGCGACATAGGTCGAAGGCCGGGAGTCGAAGGTCGAAGGTCCGACAACGACAGCCGAGATGGTTTTCGGTGCCTCGGGAAAGGTGTGCGCGATGCTTCCATCCGGGCGCAACGCCACCAGCTTTTTGCCGGCCGCAGCCATTAAGAGTCGGGCGTTGGACGTTGGGTGTTGGGCGTTGCCTGGCGGCAGCCAGGCCAGATGCTCGATCCACGCGTGGCCGAGTTTCGCTTCGGTGGTCTGCGCGCCTGTGTTCGCATCCCAGAAGCGCACGCAGCCGTCCTGTCCGCCGGAAGCCAGAATTGTAGGAGAGGCTTTAAGCCCCGACGGGTCGCGGGGTAAACCCGCTCCTACAGTTTGCATCCACGCCAGGCAGTTCGCGCCGCCGGCATGGCCGGGCAGGGTGTGCTTCACGGCGCCGGCGGCGTCGAAAAGCGTCAGGCCTCCGCCTTGGGAGGCGGCGGCGAGCAGCGTGCCGTCGGGCGACCAGGTGAGGTCGATGACGTAGTCGTCGAGCGTGCCGGCCCAGTGTTTGGCGAATTTCACGCCCGCAAGCTTTGAGAAACCGCGGCCAAGGCAAAGCGGGAAATCCGCCTAGCCTAGGGGCCTCAGCGGCTTGCAACCAAGGCGGATTGCAGGGGCAGACGCACCTCCACCCGCACGCGGCCGGCCGCATCCGAAACGTCAACCCTCGCATCCTCGCCGTAGAGCAGTTCGAGGCGGCGGCGGAGGTTGGCAAGGCCGATGCCCACCGCGACATCCAGTTCGCTTTCCCACGACGGCGCCGGCACCCAGCTGCCGGTGTTTTCAACGACCAGCCGCACGGTGTCACCTTCGGTCCCGGCGGTGATGTGCACTTGCAGGGGGGCCGGCGAGGTAATCGCACCGTATTTGATGGCATTCTCGACCAGGGGTTGGACGAGCGCGGCGGGCACCAGCGCAGCGCGCGCGTCGTCCGTGGCATCGAGATTCCAGGCAAAACCGAGGGTGGCGTGGTTGATCTGCGCGGCGCGAAGATAGTTCGTCATCGCCGCCAGTTCATCGCCCATGGGGGCGAAATCGGCGCTGTTCCTGAGGGTATAGCGCAGGTAGTCCGCGAGTGACCCGGCGAGCGTGCGGACACCGGGTGGATCGATTTCGGCGCGCTGGACGATGGTGATCAGCGAGCCGAGGAGGAAATGCGGGTTGAGTTGCGCCCGCAACCGATGGGATTCCACTTCCCGTTGGTCCGCTTCGGTGCGCGCGGCCCGCAGGACGGAGTCGCGCGACTCCACCTCCTGCCGGATGGAGAAGTAAAGCGCGCTCCACGCCACATAGAGCGCGAGCCGCAGCACGATGGCACCGCGGGCGATCGCCGCCGGCGGCTCCGGGATGTCGAGAAGCCGTCGCAGGAGCTCCGCGAGAAGGACGTCGGCGGCAGCGGCCAGGAAGCAGCAGCCTGCGATCTGCCAGGCATAGGCCGACCAGCGGAACGTTGCCGCCGGCCAACGCCGGTAGACCAGCCAGAGTCCGAGCGTGACCCCGAACCCGATGGATTGCCGCAGGAAGCTGATCAACAGCGCCGTCCCCGGGTCGGAATAGACCACCGCGACCAGGATGGCGAGAACCGGCACGAGCACGGCCCAGCCGGTAATCTGTAACTTCCAGAAAAGGCGGCTGCGATCCTGACCTGTAGATGAAGTAGCCAAGGGGTAAGACGGGCCGGCGTGAAACAGCCCGGTTCGTGGTCTCTTAGTGCGTGGAAGCGCCATGCTGGGGGGCTGCGGGCTTCGGGCGAGAATTTTTTGCGGGAGAATCGTATATTCCCGTCCGTTTTGGATTTAGCCGGCCAAGCAGGCCTTGAAGCCCTCGGTCAGGGCGGCGCGGTCGAGGTTCTTGCCGATGAAGACGAGGGTGTTGGTGCGGTTCTCGTCGGGCTTCCATTCGCGGTCGAACTTGGCGTCGAAGAGCATGTGCACGCCCTGGCAGACGAGGCGCTTGTTCGTGCCCTTCACGCAGAGCACGCCCTTCATGCGGTAGATGTCGCCGCCGCGCTTGGCGAGCAGCTCGCTGATCCAGTCGTTGAGCTTCTTGCCGTCGAGGTCGCCCGGCACGCTGAGACCGACGGAGGTCACGGCCTGGTCGTGCGTGTGCTCGTGGCGGAAGGTGCGGTCCCAGGAATATTTCAACAGGGTCCGGGACGAGGGCGTCCCGGCTCCAAGGGAATAAAGGTGCGTGGGCACGTCGTGGCCGGTGAAGAGCAGGTAGCGGCCGGCGGCGGGGATGGGGACGCGGAACTTGCCGTGCTCGTTGGGGAGCTTGAGGCGGTTGAGCTTCGGCCCGATCTCGAGCGCGGCCCCGGGCTGCTTCTCGTTTTCCCAGTCGGAAAAGGTCTGCACGGTGGCATGGATGGCGCGGGCGAGCGTGGGTTCCGTGAGGTCGGGCACGGGCAGCACCACGACGTCGAGCTGGCCGTGGTCGCAGCCGGGCCCGCATTCATGGTGGTGCTCATGCCCGTCGTGATCGTGCCCATGGTCGTGATCGCCGGGTGCGTGGCCGATCTCAAGTTCGTGATCCCCGGCGGCGAGTTCGTAGCCGCCGGCCCACTCGAAGGGATATTCCATCTCGAGGAACTGCGGGTCCACCTCGATGGCGCGCCCGAGGTTGAAGCCGCCGATCCCGAGCACGCGGTCGAGCGGCAGCTCGCCGTGGCGCGTGCGGTGGACGCGGGCGACGGCGTTGATGGACTTGAGGCGACGCTCGAGCGCGTCGAGGTCGGCGTGGGCGACAAGGTCGGTCTTGTTGAGGAGGATGACGTCGGCGAAGGCCACCTGCTTCTGCGCCTCGGGCGAGTCGCCGAGGTGCAGGTGGATGTGCTTGGCGTCCACGAGGGTGACGATGCCGTCGAGGGCGTAGTGCTCCTTGATCTCGGGGTCGGAGAAGAAAGTCTGGGCGACGGGCGCGGGGTTGGCGAGGCCGGTGGTCTCGATCAGCACGGCGTCGAGGCGGTCCTTGCGCTTCATCAGGCGGCCGAGGATGCGGAGGAGGTCGCCGCGCACGGTGCAGCAGATGCAGCCGTTGTTCATCTCGAAGATCTCCTCGTCGGACTGGATGACGAGCTGGTTGTCCACGCCGACCTCGCCGAACTCGTTCTCGATGACGGCGATCTTCTTGCCGTGCTGTTCCGTCAGGATGCGGTTGAGGAGCGTGGTCTTGCCGGCGCCGAGGAAGCCGGTGAGGACGGTGACGGGGATGGGTTGGGACATCGGAGGACGGGGACAGAAGACAGAGGACAGAAAAAGCAGGGAGGCAAGCGGGGGCTTGCGCGGTGGACGGGAATCGGTGGCTTGGGGGCATGAGCAATCTGCCGCCCCTGCCTCCCGCCCCGCGGCCCGGCCGCTACCGCCACTACAAGGGCAATGACTACGAGGTCGTCGGCCTCGCCCGGCACTCCGAGACCCTCGAGCCGTTGGTGGTCTACCGGGCGCTCTACGGCGAACACGGCCTGTGGGTGCGCCCGGCGGCGATGTTCAACGGGACCGTCGAGGCCGGCGGCCGGACCGTCGCGCGCTTCGCGCGGGTGGACGATTGAGGCACGGTGGCGCTTGACGCCTTGGCCAACCTGGGTCTCTTCCCAACCCATGGGTCCGTCCGCCCTCCGTCGTCTCCATCTCTGGCAGCGCTGCACCGCGCTGGTCGGCGTGGCGTTCGTCCTGGCGTTGGGCGTGTTCGGGGCCAACGCCGACTGGCACGCGGAACTGCACGCGTGCGACCACGAGGCCCCGCTCCGTGCCGGTGAGGCCGGCGGTGATGCCTGTGCCGTGGAAATCTTCGCGGCGGGCGTGGACACGCCGGTGGATGCGCCGTCCGCGCCGCTCATGGCGCGCCGGGTGGCGGAAATTTTGCGGGCGGTGGCGGCCGTGGATGTCGCTGCGCCCGAGTATCGTCTGCTGCCGAGCCAGGCACCTCCGGTCGGTTGAGTGGAAGTGAAGCCGTGGCCGGCCGCATGTCGCGGCGGGCCATCCTGCGCGGTGCGCCGTGGCGCGCCCGCGCGCATGTCCAACCCAAACCCAACCCGATCGTGAACTCCCGTTTATTCCTCCTCCTTTTCTCCCTCGGTGCGACGGCCTCGGCCCTCGCCCAATCGGCCGCGACTTCCGCGCCGGCCTCCGAACCGGTAAACCTCGACCGGTTTGTCGTGACCGCCTCGCCCTTCCAGCGCGAGGCCGCCGACCTGACCCAAGCCACGTCGAGCCTGTCGGGTCCGGCGCTCTCCCTCCGCAGGCAACCCACGCTCGGCGAGACCCTCGCCGGCCTGCCCGGCGTCAACTCGACCTGGTTCGGTCCCGGGGCCAGCCGTCCGGTCATCCGCGGGCTCGGTGGCGACCGCATCCGCATCCTCGAGAACGGCGCCGGCACGATCGACGCCTCGGCGGTCAGTCCCGACCATGCCGTCAGCGTCGAGCCGTTCTTGGTCGAGCGCATCGAGGTCGTGCGCGGGCCCGCCTCGTTGCTCTACGGCGCCTCCGCCGTCGGCGGCGTCGTGAACGTGCTCACGCACCGCATCGAGAGCGCCCTGCCCGAACGCACCGTGGACGGCCTGTTCGAGGTCCGCGGCGGCACCCACGAGGGCGAGCGCGCCTACGGCGGCACGGTGGATTTTGCGGCCGGGGCCGGCGCCAACCGCTTCGTTGTGCTGCACCTCGACGGCTTCGAGCGGAAGCTCGACGGCCTCGACATCCCCGGTTTCGCCGAGAGCGCGGAGGAACGGGAGCACGAGACGGAGGAGGCCCTCGGGCACGGCGAACCCGTGCCGGTGTTCGCCCGCGACCGGTTGCCGAACTCGGCCATCGATTCACGCGGCGGCTCGGCCGGGCTCTCGCTCGTCGCGGGCGGGGGGCACCTCGGTTTCAACTACAGCGGGTTCGACACGCGTTACGGCGTGCCGGGCCACGCCCATGCCGGCGCAGGCGTGCAGATCGACCTGCAGCAGCGCCGGTTCGAGCTGCAGGGCGAGGTCACGCGCGACCTCGGGCCCTTCGACCGCGCGCGGCTTAAGTTCGGCCGCGCCAGCTACCGGCACTCCGAGCTGGAGGACGGCGCGGTCGGCACCGTGTTCCGCAACCGCGGCCACGACGGGCGAATCGAGCTGTTCCACGGGCACGCGCGCGGCCTCGGCGGCGCGCTGGGCGCGCAGGTGTCGCGGCAGGAGCTGGAGGCGCAGGGGGACGAGGCGTTCCTGCCGCCGTCGGAGCAGCGGACCTGGGCCGCGTTCTTCCTGGAGGAGCTGCGGCAAGGGGCCTTCACGCACCAATTTGGCGCGCGCTACGAGCGGCAGGAGGTCGACGTGACCGACGGCAGCGGCCGCGCGCGCCGGGACGGCGCGTTCACGGCCTCGGCCGGCAGCGTGTGGAATCCCGCCCCGGGCTGGACGCTCGCCGCGTCGCTCACGCGCACCGAGCGCGCCCCGAACCCGCAGGAGCTGTTCTCCGACGGCCCGCACGCCGGCACCCGCGCCTATGAGGTCGGCGACGCCGGGCTCGGCCGCGAGAAATCGCTCGGCGTCGAGCTCAACCTCCGCAAGCGCGCCGGGCGCGTGACGGGCGAGGTCAGCCTGTTTGCCAACCGCTTCGGCGGCTACCTCTACGAGCGACCCACCGGGCTGGTGGCGGTCGGGCGGCCCGCGGGCGTCGCGTTCGTCGAACCGGACACGCTCACCCCCGCCGAGGAGGAGGAAGCGCTGCCGGTCTTCGCGTTCACGGCGACCGACGCCGATTTCCTCGGGCTCGAGGCCGAGGCCGTCGTGCACCTGCACGACGCCGCGCAGCACAAGCTCGACCTCCGCCTTGCGGCCGACTTCACGCGCGCGGAGGACGGCGCGGGCCGCCCGCTGCCGCGCATCCCCGCCGCGCGCTACACCGTCGGTCTGGCGTGGAGGAACGGCCCGTGGAGCGCCGGCGCCGAGTGGCAGCACACGGCGGAGCAGGACCGCGTGGCCGCCGACGAGGGCGCGAGCGACAGCTACGGCTTGCTTGGTGCCCATGTCGCGTGGGAGTTCAGCGCAGACCGCTGGCAATGGGAGGTGTTTGTCCGCGGCACCAACCTGACCGATGAGGAGGCCCGCCCGCACACGTCGTTTCTCAAGGACCTCGCCCCGCTGCCCGGCCGGAACTTCACCGCCGGCGTGCGGATGAAGTTCTGACCCCGGAGCAGGAATCCGGCCACGTCCTGTTTGTCATCTATTAGATGACAAACCGGTTTCGCGGGTTTGTAACCTAATAGGTTACAAGTTACCGAGGGTGCCTCTCAGGATGGGCGCTTGACGACGCCGAGGCCGGGGCGGTCGGGCAGGGTGACCTTGCCGTCCACGATGCGCGCGCCGTCGAAGGGGTCGTTCTTGATCAGGAGCGCGCCGTCGAGGTCGGCCCAGTCGGCGAGGGGCGAGAGCTGCGCGGCGGCGGAGATGGCGCAGGAGGTCTCGGTCATGCAGCCGAGCATGACCTTGAGGCCGAGGCCGCGGGCGAGCGTGACCATGCGGTGCGCCTCGCGGAGGCCGGTGCACTTCATGAGCTTGATGTTGATGCCGTCGAACACGCCGCGCAGCCGCGCGACGCTGTCGAGCCGCTGCACGCTCTCGTCGGCGATGAGCGGGAGCGGGCTGCGGCTGCGCAGCCAGGCGGTGTCGTCGAGCCGGTCCTTGGGCAGGGGCTGCTCGATGAAGACGACGCCGTGCACGGCGAGCCATTCGATCAGGCGCAGGGCGTCCTCGCGGTCAGTCCAGCCCTGGTTGGCGTCGACGCTGATGGGTTTGTCGGTCTCGGCGCGGATGGCCTCGATGATGGCGCGATCGTCGTCCGGCGAGCGGCCGAGCTTGACCTTGAGGAGCTTGTAGGGCGCGGCCTCACGGGTCTTGGCGCGCACGACCTCGGGCGTGTCGATGCCGATGGTGAACGACGTCACGGGCGTCTTGGCCGGATCGAGGCCCCAGAGGCGGAACCAGGGTGCACCGAGCTTTTTGCCGATCCAGTCGTGCAGGGCGAGGTCGACGGCGGCCTTGGCGGCGGCGTTGCCCGGAGCGAGCGCGTCGATGGCCGGCAGGATCGTCTCCAGCTGGAACGGGTCGGGGCAGCGCGCGAGGTCCACCCGGCGCAGGAAATCCGCCGCGGTCTGCTGGGTTTCGCCGAGGTAGGGCGGCATCGCGGCCTCGCCGTAGCCGATGAGGCCGTCGCGCTCGATTTCGACGAGCATGGCCGGCGTGGCGGTGCGGGTGTTGGAAGCGATGCCGAAGGCACGCCGCAGTTCGAGCGTGTAGGGTTGGAAGCGCAGTTGCATGGCCGGGGCGACCAGCTCACGCACCCGGCCCGATAAGACAAGAGCGCTCTCGGCACGGGCCAAGGCCGGGGCGCGCCGTCACGGGAATGTCACAGGCGCCGGGCACGCGGCCTGCTGCAAGTGGGTGCCATGACCTACAAGAAGATCCTCATGCCGCCGCGCAAGCGCCTCGCGCTCGTCGCGCACGACGGCCAGAAGCAGAACCTCGCCGAGTGGGCGAAATACAACCGCGGCACGCTCGCCGCGCACGAGATCATCGCCACGGGCACGACCGGCACGATGGTCGAGCAGACTCTCGGCACCGCCGTGACCAAGCTGCAGAGCGGCCCGCTGGGGGGCGACCAGCAGATCGGCGCACTCATCGTCGAGGGCCGGGTGGACTTCCTCATCTTCTTCTGGGATCCGCTCGAGCCGCAGCCGCACGATCCCGACGTGAAGGCGCTGCTCCGGATGGCGGTGGTCTGGAACATCCCGACCGCGTGCGACCGCGCCACGGCGGACTTCATGATCTCGTCACCGCTGATGCACGGCGCCTACGAGCGGCTCGTGCCCGACTACGAGGCCTACCGCGCCCGTGTCCTGCCCGCGGGAAAACCGCGGGCCTGACCGGCCTCTCCCCGGCGACTTGCCGTCGGGGCATGGGGTGGCGCGACGGCGCAATGCAGACAGAAAATGTCCGGCGCGTCGAGCCGCGCGAGTAAGACAAGCGTGAGTCCAG
>CAZMFB010000014.1:27721-67378 GCA_964565475.1 uncultured Opitutaceae bacterium
AGACAGAAAATGTCCGGCGCGTCGAGCCGCGCGAGTAAGACAAGCGTGAGTCCAGTGATCAGTCCACCGGTTGCGGCTGGTGGCCAAGCTGGCGGAGAAGCAGGACGTCACCTTGCTCCGCCACTGCGCGGAGGACGCGGTGCAGTGCCACCGGTTTTTGCTGAAGGAGCTGATCGAGAAGGAAACCTAGCGGGGTTTTTGGCCACGGATTACGCGGATCATTCTTAGCCGAGGCTACGGGATGAACAGGTGGGCACGGATGGATGATCAATATGCTTCGATAATGGGGTAACGAAAGCCCGAGATTACCCCATTTAGGCGTGTTGTTACCCTATTTCTTGCCGGACTTGAGAGTGGTATGAAAGCCCATCTCCTTGGTCGGAACATCGGGAGCGGGCGGGGGATCAAGCAGGAGCATGATGCGCCGCATGAATTCGCTAATGGCCACCTCATGCGAGTCGAGCCGGTTGGTGAGTTCCTTCTCCAACGCGGCGAGTTTCTTCGCGAGCTCGCGCGTGTCGGTGAGCAGGCTGCGCATCTTGATGAAGGCGCGCACCACAAACACAGACATCTGCGTGGCCTGTGGGCTGTTCAGGATATTCGCAGCCATGATGGCGCCGTGCTCGGTGAAAGCGAACGGCTGATACTTCAGGTGGTGACCTCTCTTTAAGATCACAATTTGTGATCTTAAACGTGCATCCCCTTGTTTCCTGATGCTTTGCAAATTTGCAGCTTCTGCATTCGTGAGCTCCAGCAGAAAGTCCGGCGGGAATTTGCCGCGGTTGCGGCGCACTGCTTGGTTGAGCACACGAGTCTCGACGCCGTAGAGCTTGGCGAGATCGGCATCGAGGATGACGCGTTCGCCGCGAACGGTGTGGATGACACCGTCGATGGAGGCGGGAACGGTCGGCAGAAGTTTGGACGCTGATTTCCGGCGGGGCATGGGGTGGCGCGACGGAGCGATGCAGACAGAAAATGTCCGGCGCGTCGAGCCGCGCGAGTAAGACAAGCGTGAGTCCGGTGATCAGTCCACCGGCGGCGGCTACGGACGTGCCATGGCAGATTTTCCTTTGCCCACGCTGTTTGGTGATAGCATTCTCATATTTCTGTAGGGAATTCTGTAGGGGATGTAATCTAGCCAGAGTGCTGGCAAGATAGGCTTCGGACCAATTAAGAAAAACCACTCATACAGGTTTATGATCGAACCATTAGCAACTGGAGCAGCACCAGTATATCTGGTCACTGAATATACTTCAGAATCAAACCACATCCAACGTGGTCCTTGTGATGGTTGGAAATTACACTCTCTACTGATGAAATTGGCTGGAACGCAGGATCAGCTGAATTGTCGCAAAATGCTAGGAGCTGTATGTCGAGGAGTTGGGGTCGACCGATTACCTATCATTCTTGATCATGGATGTGATGTGCTCCCAACCGATAGTCCGATATATGTATCAGACATCGTCAAAGCAGCCGAATATGGGGGTGAGATAATGGCTATGCAGTTTTTCGACCCAGCAAGATTGCAAAGAACCTACAAAGAAGTCCCCGTTACGGTCTCTGAAACAGAATTACGCGAGCTGGCAGCAATTTATCCGACTCGAATTTCCATGGGAGATAGATTCTGGCTGACTAAACTGAAGAGCACCGACCGGAGAGCTGGCAGTAGTTACGAGGTGGAATTCGCTAGATGGATACCGGGCGACCCGCTTCAAGCGCTACGCATGCTTTGGATAATTGGCCCAGTAAACTGTATTTCAAGAAGCGACCTAATTAAAACTATAGCACGGTCGAAGTATTTTAAGCCCGTTGTTCCGTTATAATTATCTCAAGCCCTGCCGCGCTGCTTACTTTACGAATGTTGTCACGAACTCATGCACGGGCATTGACTCGAGCTTTGCCCGGTCGGCGAAGAGGGACATGAGCTGAGCGGCTTTCGGTTTGCCGTAGTGCGCTGAAAAGGCGTCGAGGGCTTTTTGTTGGAGGACGGGGATGCCTTCGGCGCGGCGGCGGCGGTGGCCGATGGGGTAGTGCACCTCGATGCGGTCGGTCTTTGACCCGTCCTTGAAGAAGACCTGCATGGCGTTGGCGATGGAGCGCTTCTCGGGGTCGAGGTAGTCCTTGGAGTAAGACTTGTCCTCGGCGACCTTCATCTTGGCGCGGAGGGCGTCGATGCGCGGGTCGGCGGCGGTCTTGTCCTCGTAGTGGTCGGCGGTGAGCGAGCCGAAGATGAGGCCGATGGCGGCCATGTATTGGAGGCAGTGGTCGCGGTCGGCGGGGTTGTGGAGCGGACCGGTCTTGTCGATGATGCGGATGGCCGACTCGTGCGTCGTCAGCTCGACGCGCTCGATCTGGTCGAGGCGGTCCTTGACGAGCGGGTGGAGCTTCATGGCGCACTCGACGGCGGTCTGGGCGTGGAACTCGGCGGGGAAGGAAATCTTGAAGAGCACGTGTTCCATGACGTAGCTGCCGAGCGGGCGCGCGAGTTTGACGGTGTTGCCCTTGAAGGAGACGTCTTGGAAGCCCCAGGTCTTGGCGGTGAGGACGGAGGGATAGCCCATCTCGCCGGTCAGGGCGATGAGGGCGAGGCGGACGGCGCGGCTGGTGGCGTCGCCGGCGGCCCAGGACTTGCGCGAGCCGGTGTTGGGGGCGTGGCGGTAGGTGCGGAGCGCGGAGCCGTCGACCCAGGCGTGCGAGATGGCGTTGATGACCTGGTCGCGCGTGCCGCCGAGCATCGCGGCGGTGACGGCAGTGGAGGCCATGCGGACGAGGATGACGTGGTCGAGGCCGACGCGGTTGAAGGAGTTTTCCAAGGCGAGCACGCCCTGGATTTCGTGGGCCTTCACCATCGCGACGAGCACGTCGCGCATGGTGGGCGCCGGTTGAGAGTCGAGAGCCGAAAGTCGAGAGCCGAAGGCCGACAACGGAGAACCGGCCACTTTGTTTCGGCTGATCCAATCGGACACGGCCAGGATCGCCCCCAGATTGTCCGACGGGTGGCCCCATTCGGCCGCGAGCCAGGTGTCGTTGAAGTCGAGCCAGCGGACGATGGCGCCGATGTTGAAGGCGCCCTGCACGGGATCGAGCTCGTGGGAGGTGCCGGGGACGCGCGCGCCGTTCTTGATCGAGGTGCCGGGGACGACGGGCCCGAGGAGCTTGGTGCAGGCCGGGTAGGCGAGGGCCATGATGCCGCAGGCGAGCGTGTCGGCGAGGCACCAGCGGGCGGTGTCGTAGGCCTCGTCGCTCGTGATCTTCGCGTTGAGCGCGTAGTCGGCGAGGTCGACGATGAGCTGGTCGGGAGCGGGGCGGACGTTGGAGATGTGGGAACCCATGGGAGGACGGAGGACGGAAAGGAGGCAGAAGTCAGGAATCGGCCGGACGGGAGGCAAGGCAGTTTTCGTGGGCGGAGGGTGACGGCGGGGTGAAATGCGCGGGCGGGGGCAACTGTGGGGTTGCGGGACGGACGGAAAAAGCTGAAATCGCCCCCCTCACACAACCGGCTTGAAGACATTCCGAGAGCTATACTGCGAGCAGCATGCGCTGCCGTCCGAGCGTTTTGAGGACGTGCTGACGGCGCGCGCCTGGTATCCGCATGCCCTGCCGTGGCGCTGGCTGGCGGGGCTGGTCTACCGGGAGTATTACTCGCCGGACCGCGAGTTCGTGCGCGCGGTGGGCGACCTGAAGAGCCGGCGGCTTTTCGCGAACGAGGCGACGGATTTCCACCTGCACCGCGACAACCGGGCCTTCGCGCGGCGCGTGCTGAAGGCGCGGGTGTCGGCGGAGCGGTTGCGCCGGATCTTTGACGCGGTGATGGCGGTGCGGGACACGCAGCCGCCGACGGGGTAGGGAAGCAACGAGACCGGATGGATCGCCACGGTGCCGCAACGCGACACCTCGCGATGACGACGGGTATCGGTTGTGTGCGCGGCCTGCAGGCTGAGACGGCGGACAAGAAAAGGGCCGCGGTTGAGCGCGGCCCTCGGGAGGTGTCACTTTTTGACGGGCGGAGGGGGCGGGGGCGGCAGGTCGCGGCGCTTGGTCTTCAGCTCCTCAAGGATGACCTCGAGGGCCTTGTCGAGCTGCTGGTCCTCGCCGCGGAATTCGCGGGCGGGGTCGTTGTCGACGACGATGTCGGGGTCGACGCCGTGGCCCTCGATGAGCCAGGCCTTGCCGTCCTTCGCGTAGAAGGTGCTTTCGGGTTTGCTGAGCGTGCCGCCGTCGACGAAGGGCAGGGAGCCGCGGATGCCGACGATGCCGCCCCAGCTGCGCTTGCCGACGAGCTGGCCGAGCTTGGCGTCGCGGAAGCGGTGGCCGAAGATGTCGCCGTCTGAGGCGGAGAATTCGTCGATGAGGGTGACCATCGGCCCGAGGAAGACGGCGCCGGGATTGGTGTCGGGGAGGCCGTCGCGGCGGATGGCGACGCCGGCCATCTCGCGGCGGAGGCGCTCGATGATCTGCGGCGAGACGTTACCGCCGCCGTTGCCGCGGTCGTCGATGATGAGGGCCTTCTTGCCGAGCTGCGGGTAATACTGCTTCACGAAGGTGCTGAGGCCGCCGGGGCCCATGTCGGGGATGTGGATGTAGCCGACCTCGCCGTTGGTCTTGGCGGTGACGTAGTCGATCTTCCGCTTCACCCAGGCGTTGTAGTAGAGGTTCTGCTCGTCGGCGATGGGCACGACGGTGACGTCGCGCGCGCCGGCGTCCTCGGGCTTGGAGTTGACGCGGAGGACGACCTGCTGGCCGACGGTGCCGATGAGGGCCGCGAAGAGGTTGGCCAGGGCGCGGACGGGCTGGCCGTCGACGGCGAGGATGTAGTCGCCCTCCTTCACGTCGACGCCGAGCTCGGTGAGGGGGGAGCGGCCGCCGTCCTGCCAGTTTTCGCCGCGGAGGATGCGGTCGATGCGGTAGGCGCGGGTGGCGGGGTCGCGGGAGAACTCCGCGCCGAGCAGGCCGGTGCGGACGCGCGGGGCCTCGTTGGCGCGCTCGCCGCCGCCCACGTAGGCGTGGCCGACGTTGAGCTCGGCGATCATCTCGCCGATGAGGTAGGTGAGGTCGTTGCGGTGGCGGACGTGGGGGAGGAGCGCGGCGTATTTGTCGCGCATGGCGGGCCAGTCGACGCCGTGCATGTTGGCGACGTAGAAATAGTCGCGCATCTGGCGCCAGCTCTCGTGGAAGATCTGGTTCCACTCGGCGGCACGGTCGAGGGCGACCTCGAGCGGGCCGAAGTTGAGGGTGTCCTTCAGCTCGATCTTCGCGGTCGGCAGGTCGATGAGGGCGTAGTCGCGGGCGCGGTTGACGAGCATCTTCTTGCCGTCGGTGGTGAGGGCGTAGCCGTTGACGGGGCCGAGGTCGGTCTCCTTCTGCTCCTTGAGGTTGTAGAGCATGAGGGTGCCGCCGGCCGGGGGGCCGCCCGCGGTGAAACCGCCGTTCTTGGTGTAGTAGACGCGGTCGCCGACCATGCGGACGATGCCGTAGTTCGAGGCGGGGATGGGAAGGCCGACGACGCGGTCGGCGAGGCCGTCGAGGTCAACCTTCACCACGATCTCCTTCTTCTTGGCGTCCTTCTTTTCGGGGGTGGCGGTTTTCTTCTCCTCGGCCGCGGGCTTGGCGGCGTCGGCGGGTTTGGCCTCGGCGACCTTGGTGGCATCGCCGGCGGCCTTCACGTCGGGCTCCTTGGCGGGCTTGTCGTCCTTCTTCGCCTCGTCCTTGGCGATCTCGACCTCGTCGCTCTTGGGGGCGAAGGGCGAGGGTGTGTCCTTGGCGAGCGCGACCAGGTAGACGCGCTCCCAGTCGCGGAAGATGTGGTTGAACTCGGTGAGGCCGTAGGTGGGCGTGAAGTCGCGGCCGGAGGTGAAGAGCAGCCACTTGCCGTCGTCGCTGAAACTGGCGGCGCCGGCGGTATACCAGCCGTCGGTCACGTCGGCGGCCTGCTTCGTCTCGAGCGAATAGAGGCGGATCTTGGCGTAGGTGTCCTGCTGCGGCGAGGTCCACGCGACCCACTTGCTGTCGGGGGCCCAGGCGTAGTTGGTGATCTCGTAGGAGGGGTTCTCCTCGATGAGCGTGACCTCCTTGGTGTCGATGTCCACGAAGCGCAGGCGCTGCTCGCGGTCGCCCCAGAGGAGTTTTTTCGAGTCGGGCGACCACTGCGGGGTGAAATAGTAGGTGGTGGCGCCGGAGGTGACCTGCACGGGCTCGCCGCGGCCGTCCTGCGGCCGGATCCAGAGCTCGTTCTCGCCGGTGGCGTCGGAGACGTAGGCGATCCACTTGCCGTCGGGCGACCAGGAGGCGCCGCGGTCGTGCGCGCCGGAGGAGCGGGTGAGGTTGCGGACGGGGCCGTGCTTCACCGGCACGGTGAACACATCGCCGCGGGCGACGGCGACGACGCGCTTGCCGTCGGGCGAGGGGCTGACAGTGGCGATGTTCTTGGCGACGTTGACGACCCCATCGCGCGCGATGGCGAGGTCCTCGCGGACCGTGACGGGCACGGCGCGGGCCTTCTCGGACTTCAGATCGAAGTGCCAGATCTGGCCGGCCTGCTCGAAGACGATGCCGCCCTTGCCGAGGGAGGGGAACTTCACGTCGAAGTCCTTGAATGACGTGTGCTGGACGGTCTTCCTGGAGGCGAGGTCGTAGGACCAGAGGTTGGCGCGGCCGTCACGCTCGGAGAGGAAGTAGATTTTGCCGTTCGGCGCCCACATGGGGATGAAGTCCTGCGCCGGGTGGTTGGTGATGTTCTCGAGGGCGCCGGTCTTGAAGTCGAAGATCCAGATGTCGTCGGCCATGCCGCCGCGGTAGCGCTTCCAGGTGCGGAATTCCCGGAAGATGCGGTTGTAGGCCATTTTCGAGTCGTCGGGCGAGAAGCTGAGGAAGCCGCCGCGCGGCACGGGGAGCTGCTGCTGGAGGTCGCCCTCGAGGCCGACGGTGTAGAGCTGGCCGACGAAGTCGTTGGCCTCGCGCCAGCGCGAGCGGAAGGCGATCTCGTCGCTCCGGTTTTTCCAGGCCATGACGAGGTTGTTCGGGCCCATGCGGTCGCTGAGGTCGTCGCGGTTAAGCGTGGCGGAGAAGGTGAGGCGCTTGGGCGTGCCGCCGGCGGCGGGCATGACGTAGACCTCGGTGTTGCCGTCATATTGGGCGGTGAAGGCGAGCTTGGCGCCGTCGGCGCTGAAGCGGGGGAAGACGGCCCAGCCGGGGCCGTCGGTCAGGCGGCGGGCGGTGCCGCCGTCGAGGCCGACGGTGTAGAGCTGGCCGGCGTAGGAGAAGACGATCTGCTCGCCGTTGGTGGCGGGGAAGCGGAGCAGCTTGGTCTCGGGGGCGTTCTGGGCGGGGAGGGCGCCGGCGCACAGCGCCAGCACCGCGAGGAGGCGGGGAAGGTTTCGCATGACGGGAGAGCGGCCACGACAACGGGCGGCGCGGCCCGGGGCAAACCAAATGGCCATGGGCCGAAGGGGCCGGGCCGGGTATTCGGCGAGATGCCCCCGGAGCGCGCCCGGCGTCGCTTCGGGCATTGCGCGCGCGCGCGGCACGGCTTCACTGGCAGGGCTTGAACCTGATCGACCGCTACCTGCTCGGCGAATGGCTGAAGATGCTCGGCCTGCTGCTGGCCGCGACCATGGGCCTGCTCGTCATGCAGGCGCTCTACGACAATTTCCGCGACCTCATCCAGCTCGGAGTCGGCCTCGAGGACGTGCTGACCTACTACGCGGTGCTGATGCCGAGCTACTTCTCGGTCGTGCTGCCGCTCTCGCTGCTGCTCTCGCTGCTCTACGTGCTGGGAAAACTGCACCGCAACAACGAGATCACGGCCATCCGCGCGGCCGGGCTGAACATCTTCGGCACGACGCGCGCGCTCTGGGTGGCCGCGCTGGTCTGCTGCGGCCTGTCGCTCTGGCTCAACGCCCGCGTCGTGCCGTGGTCGGTCGAGTCGTCGCGGCGGCTGCTCGACAGCTTCGAGCTGCGGCAGGAGGAGCGGCAGAGCGCCGCGGCGGCGACCGGCATGGTGCAGAGCGTGGCCTTCGACAACCGCCGGCAGAACCGGATGTGGTTCATGAACCGCTACAGCCGCCACGCGCAGCGCGCCTTCGGCGTCACCGTGTCCGAGCTCGACCCGCAGCGGCGCGAGCGGGCGCGGCTGATGGCCCGCGAGGCGTGGCGCGACCCCGCCCGCGGCGGCTGGGTGTTCCGCGACGGGCGCGAGTCGGTGTTCGACGTGCAGACGGGCGAGCAGACGGGCTCGGCGGCGTTCGAGGAGAAGGTGGTCGTGCGCTTCGACGAGGACCCGGAGCTGATGCTGCTCATCGACCGCAACCCGCGCGACCTGTCGTTCTTCGAGCTCGGGCGCATCGTCGAGCACTTCGCGGTGGAGGACAACCCGAAGATCACCCGCTACGCCGTGCGCTACTACGGCGTGCTGGCCGACACGCTCGGGCCGCTGATCATCCTCGCCATCGCCATCCCGTTCACGCTCGCCGGCGTGCGGGTGAGCCCGGCGGTGGGCGTGTCGAAGTCCATCGGCCTGTTCTTCCTCTACTACCTGCTCAACATGCTCGCGACCACGCTGGGCGGGCGGGGCTTCCTCGATCCCGTGTGGGCGGCGCTGATGCCCAACCTCGCGATGATCGGCCTGGCGGCGTGGTTCTTCGGACGGATGCGGTGAGAGACGTCTTCAAAATCATGTAGGAGCGGCTTTACGCCGCGATGATTCCCGGCAGGGCAAACGGGTCGGGTCGGGGCATAGAGCCACTCCTACAATAAGAGCGGACGCGATAGCTGATATTGAAGACGTGCGCTAGGTGCGCAGATACGAGGCGCCGTTGGCGTCGACGATGCAGCCGGTGAGGACGGCGGGGGCGTCGAGGCCGAGCCACGTCGTGGTCGCGGCGATCTCGTCGGCGGAGGCGACGCGGCCGAGCGGATGCTGGGCCATGACCTCGTTGGCGCCGGGGCCGGTGAGCGCGCCGGCGGCCATGTCGGTGTCCACCCAACCTGGCGCGATGGTGTAGATGTAGATGCCCTCGGGGGCGAGGGCGCGGGCGAGCGACTGGCCGAAGGCGTTGAGGCCGGCCTTGGAGGCGCCGTAGGCGGGCGCGCGGGGCTCGCCGCGGAAGGCGCCGCGCGAGGAAAGGTTGACGATGCGGCCCTTGCCGAAGGCGCTGTCGGCCGGGCCGCGCGATTGCATGTGCCGGACGGCGTGGAAGGTCAGGTGCGCCGGCCCGAGCAGGTTGGCCTGCAGCGTGCGTTCCCAGATCACCTCCCAGGTGGCGAAGTTCAGGTCGCCGTCGCTGATGGCGTGGTCCTCGGCGATGCCGGCGTTGTTGACGAGCAGGTCGAGCCGGCCGTGCTGCGCGATGACCTCGCGCACGAGGCGCCCGCACTCGTCGCCGCGCGAGACGTCGGCTTGGTGCAGGGTGTGGCCGGCGCCGGGAAGGGATTCGCGCACGGCGTGCGCGGCGGCCTCGCTGCGGTGGTAATGCACGGCCACGCGCGCGCCCCGGCGGGCCAGCGACGTGGCGATGGCGCGGCCGATGCCGCGCGAGGCGCCGGTGACCAGGGCTACGGGAGGAAGTTGGGCGGCCATCGGAGGAATTCGAATTTGGTGATGCGGTCCCAGTTGGCGTAGATGATCAGGCCCCAGACCACGATGCAGTTGACGTAGCAGAGGAAGACGGCGGCGCTGGCCATGTCCTTGGCGCGCTTGGCCAGCGGACGCTGCTCGAGCGAGATGTCGTCCACCGTCCACTCGAGGGCGGAGTTGAGCAGCTCGGCGATGATGATGAGGAAGAGGGAGGCGATCATCACCGCGGTGGAGACGGCGTTGACGGGCAGGATGATCGCGAAGGGCACGAGGATGGCCGCGAAGAGCAGGTCCTCGCGGAAGGAGGGCTCGTGCTTCAGCGCCTCGCGGAAACCGTCGAGCGCAAAGCCGACGGAGCGGAAGAAGTTTCGGAAGTCGCGGCGCTTGGGCTCGGGCTCGGCCATGCGCGGAGTGTCCGGCGCGGGCCGCGGGGCGGGCAAATCTAATCTGCGCCGCGGGGCGGCGGGTCAGGCGCCGGGCTTGCCGTAGGCGCGCTCGACCTTGGCGACGCGCAGGAAGTAGTCGGCATACCAGGTCCTGCGGCCGGTCTCCTGTGCGACCTGGTGCTCGGCGTGCGCCTTCCAGGCCCGGATCGCCTCCTCGCTCGCCCAGTAGGAGACGGTCAGGCCGAGGCCGTCGGGCGTGCGCGCCGACTCGACGCCGAGGAAGCCGGGCTGCTGCGCCGCCAACTCGACCATGCGGTCGGCCATGTGGCCGTAGCCGCGGTCGCCCGGCGTGCGCAGCGAGGTGAAGATCACCGCGTAGTAGGGCGGGGCGGGCGTGGACGCGATGCCGCCGGGGCCGGACATGGCCGGTTCAGGCGACGCCGAGCAGCCGGTAGGTCTGCGGGGCGGGCACGGGCAGGTCGAGCGTGCGGCAGGCGGCCAGCACCGTCTCCTCGTGGCAGCCGATGAATTCGAGCATGCGGCGGACGAAACGGGCGCGGGTGGGTGCGTCGATGGTCATCACCGCCCACCACTGCGTGCCGTCGATCTGGCGGGCGTGGTTGCGGTCGCGGATGACCGTCATCTCGTCGCGGTCGAGGCCGAGGTAGCGTGCGGCGCTGTCCTGGTGCGAGATGAAGTCGGCGAAGTCGAACGCGTAGTTCTTCGCCACCCAGGCGAGGAGGGCGAGGTAGCGTTCGTCGGGGTCGGACACGGCGGCGAGCTCGCGGCCCGCGAGGAAGAAGAGGAGGTGGTCGCCGCCGATCGGGGGCCGGCCGGCGTTCACCATGGCGGCGATGAGCTCGGCGGGCGTGGTGTTCTTGGCGGCGGCCAGCCGTTCGAGCGCCGCGTGGGTTTCGCTGCTCAGTTCCACCTTGTTCATGCGGGGAGGTTGCGCCGCCGCGGGCAAAACCGCAATCCCGCAGCGACGAAACGCCGGATTGGCGGGGCAAGCGCCCGGCGGCGGGGGTGTTTTCAGCGATTCCCGCTTTTGGGATGGTCGCGGCCGATGAGGTAGTCGGTGAAGTCGTTGAGCACGTCGGCGTGGCGGCGGTCCTGCTTGAAGATCGCGAGGATGCGCGCGTGCTCGCGGTCGCTGGTCGGGAAGACGCGCGGTTCCTCCCCCGGCAGGAAGATGGCCGTATAGGAGCGTTTGCCGTCGTCCATGCGCCGGATCACGATCATGCCGCAGCGTAGTCCCGGCGGGTTGCGGCGCAAGAAGGGTTGCCGGCGCGCCGCGCCGGCGGCTTGCTCCGGGACATGGCGACTGCGTTGATAGCCGGGGCGAGCGGGCTGGTGGGCGGGCTGTTGCTGCGCGAGCTGCTCGCGGCGGGCGAATACCGCCGCGTCACCGCCGTGGGGCGCCGGCCGGTGGAGGTCGTCCACCCGGGTTTGCGGCAACTGACGGTGGATTTCGCCGCACTGGAAAGGGCGGGCGACGCCCTGCAGGCTGACGACGTGTTTTGCTGCATCGGAACAACGATGTGCCGCGCGGCCTCGCGGGAGGCCTTCCGCGCGGTGGACCACGGGGCCGTGCTGGCTCTGGCGTGGGCGGCGAAGCGCGCCGGGGCGCGGCGGTTTTTCCTCATCTCCTCGCTCGGGGCCGACGCTGCGTCGCGGGGTTTCTATCTCCGGGTGAAGGGCGAGACCGAGGAGGCCTTGAGGGTGCTCGGTTTCGAGGTGCTGAACATCTTCCGGCCGAGCCTGCTGCTGGGTCCGCGCGCCGGGGCGCGGCCCGGCGAACGACTGGCGCGGGCGGCACTCTGGGTGGTGGAGCCGCTCTTGCTCGGTGGGTGGCGGAAATACCGCGCGATCGGGGCGGCCACAGTCGCGCGCGCGATGCTGCGGGTGTCGTTCGCCCGCGGCGAGCGAGGCGTGCGGGTCTTCGAGTCGGACGAGATCGAGGACCTCGGTCGCTTTGCGCCGGGCTAGCCGGACCGCAGGCCGCCCTCCGCCTTGGGGCGGTGGAACAGCGCGGTGTGGCCCACGGCCCCGACGCACTCGCTGCGCGAGGCGGCGGCGATGGCGTCGCACAGCGCGGCGCGTTCCCGGCGGTCCTGTCTGCCGGTGAAGCGCAGTTTCACCAGCTCGCGCGCGGCGAGCAGGGTGTTGAGCTCGGCGGTGAAGGCCGGCGTCACGCCCTCGCGGCCGAGGTGGATGAGGTCGGGCAGGGTCTGGCCGAAGCCGCGGAGCCGCGAGCGCTGCGCGCCGGTGAGGGGAGGGAGGTCGCTCATGTCGGGAAGGTGTCGGGGGGCAACTCACGCCATTGGCCGGCGGCGAGCCCGGCGAGGTCGAGATGGCCGAAGCGCACGCGGTGCAGCGTCAGCACCTCGCACCCGACGCCGGCGAACATGCGCCGCACCTGGTGATAGCGGCCCTCGGTGAGGGTCAACTCGGCCTCGCGCGGCCCGAGCGATCGCAGATCCGCCGGCGCGCAGGGTTCCTTTTCGCCGGCGAGGACGAAGGTGCCGCCGGCGAACCGCGCGGCGGTGTCGGCGGGGAGGTCGGCAGCGAGGGTGGCGCGGTAGGTTTTCGGCAACTTGTGCCGGGGGGAGGTGAGGCGGTGCACGAGCTCGCTCCGGTCGGTGAGGAGGAGGAGGCCGCTGGTGTCCTTGTCGAGGCGGCCGACGGAGGTGACCGGCGGGTTGCGCCGGCGCCAGCGCGGCGGGAGCAGCCCGTAGACATTCGGTCCCTCGCATTCGTCGTGGGAGCAGACGAGGCCGAGGGGTTTGTGCAGGAGGAGCAGGAGGCCGTCGGGGTGGTCGAGCGGCTCGCCGTCGACGCGCACGGCGGCGGGGTCGGCCTTGGCGCCGAAGTCGTCAGCCACGGCGCCGGCGACCGTGACCCGCCCGTCCTCGACCCAGGCCCGCGCCTCGCGGCGGGAGCAGTAGCCGAGGTTGGCGAGGAGCTGGTCGAGCCGGCGCATGGCGGAAATTCGGCGCCGCGGGCCCCGGAGGCAAGTTTAGGCTGGCCCCGGGGGGCGCTTTGCGGGATGCCTGCCCGTTCAATATGTCCAACTGGGAATACAAAGTCATCACCAGCGGCCGGGGCGGCTTCGCGTCGCCAGCCTTGCTGGAGAAATTTCTAAACGACCTCGGCCAGGAACAGTGGGAGATCATCAACTTCCACACCGCACCCGAGAATGCCCTGGCCTTCACCGGCCTCGCGCGCCGGCCGACGGAGCGCGACTGGTCGCTTGAGGACGCCGCCAAAGCCGCGGCCCGGGTCGAGGCCGACAAGCTGCGCGCGGAGTTCGAGGCCAAGTTCAAGGCCGGCACCTCCGGCGCCGCCGCGGCGGCCGAGGAGCAGGCCGAGACCTTCCTCGCCGAGGAAAAGGCCGGCCAGGCCGGCGACCTCCGCCGCCTCCGCGACACCTCCCGCGACGACGACCCCGACTCGCCCGAGGAGGACGGCGCACCGCGGGACGAGTGGGACAAGCTCGCCGCCGAGGACGAGCTGCCGGCGTTCTTCGACGCCATCCGTCCGCACATGCGCCGCAACCAGCGCGGCCCGGGCATGAGCGTGGGCCTCGACTACCTCGCCAAGAAATGGCGGCTCGACGAGTCGGACCTCAAGACCGCGCTCGTCGAGTGCGGCCTGCAGATCCCCGCCGACGAGAACGCCAAGCCGGTCCACGTCGAATACGAGGGCGAGCTTTTCTGGGTGAACATCAACCGCCGCGGTGAGATCTGGATCAACCTGCGCGAGAAGCCGCAGCCCGTCTTCCGCATCGTGCCGGGCCGGCGGGTCGAGGGCGAGCCGGTGGCCGCCGCCGCCGACACGGGCTCCACCCCGCCCGAAACGCCGGAGGCCTCCGAGGCGCCCGAGCCGGAAAAGCCGGGCACACCCAAGACCCTCCTCGACAAGCTGCGCGGGCTCATGCGCCGCAACCGCCGCGGCCACGGCTGGTCGGGCAGCTTCCCGTTCCTCACCAAGGCGCTGAAGACCGACGACGCAGGCCTCCTGGCCCAGCTCGGCGAGCACGGCGTGACGCTGCCCCCCGAGGGCGGCGGCGAGCCGCTGTTCAAGACCGAGGGCGACTTCACCTATTGGCTCGAGAAGAACCAGCGCGGCGAGATCTGGATCAACGCCCGCAAGGGCCGACCGCACGGTGCCGGGCCGGATTCGTCCGAGGCACCGGCCGCCTCCACCGCGGAAGCCGCACCCGCCGGCGCCGAGCCGCCCGTGCTGCCACCGGCCGGCAATACCCTCGCCGCGGTGCGCCTGCTCCTACAGCCCAAGAAACGTGGCGACGGCTTCGCCGCGCTCGTCAGCGACGTGGCCGCGCAACTGGGCCGGACCGACGACGTGCTGTTGGCCGCGCTCACCGCCGCCAACCTCAACGTCCCCGAGGACACGAAGACCAAGCCGACCTTCGGCGAGCACGCGGGCGAGATCTTCTGGTTGAACCGCAACGCCAAGGGCGAGCTCTGGCTCAACGCCAAGGCGGCCCGGTCGGCCGGCCGCCGCGCGCGCCGCGGCCCGGCCCAGCCGGACGACGAGACCGCCGCGGCCGGGGAAGACACGGCCGGCTGAGGGTGTCTCCATGCCGGCCCTGCCCCCGGTTGTTTTCGAGGACGATGCGCTGCTCGTCTTTGACAAGCCGAGCGGGTTGCTCGTCGCGCCCGACCGCTGGGACAAGGCGCGCGTCAACCTCATGGGCCTCGTGCACGCGAAGCTCGGCCGGCACGTCGCCAACGTGCACCGGCTCGACGCAGACACCAGCGGCCTGCTGCTCTGCGCCAAGACCAAGCCCGCGCTCGACCACCTGAGCGGGCAGTTCCAGTCGAAGACCGTCACCAAGACCTACCATGCGCTCGTCGTGGGCGCGCCCACGCTGGAAACCTACACGGTGGACTTCGTGCTGAAGGAGGACGAGGCCGCGCCCGGCCGCATGTGCGTGGTGAAAAAGCACGGCAAGGCGGCCGTGACGGAGTTCCGCGTGCTCGAGCGGTTCGGGCGGTTCGCCTTCGTCGCGTGCCGGCCGCAGACCGGGCGCACGCACCAGATCCGGGTGCACCTTGCCACCAGCGGCACGCCGATCCTCAACGATGCCTTTTACGGCGACGACACCCGCCTGCTGCTCTCGGACCTGAAGCGCGGTTACAAGGGCCGGGTGGACGAGAAACCGCTCATCGCCCGGCTCGCCCTGCATGCCAGCGAACTGACGTTCACCCATCCGGCGACCCGGGAGCCGCTGACGGTGCGGTCGCCGCTGCCCCACGAGTTCGAGGTCGCCCTGAAGTATCTGCGCCGGTTCCGCCCGCGCGGCGCCTGAGCGCGGTTATTGCCTGGCTTCACCCCTGCGCAACGGCCCCTAATTTTCACTTCCGGGCCGGGTTTGCGTTTACAACCTGACCCGGGTCCCGCTTAATCCCCTTCCCGTTTTTGACCTAATGAGCAGTCCTGTTTCCCACACGGTCGATGCCGACGGCATTGGCTGGATCACCTTCGACGACCCCGCCTCGCGCGCCAACGTCTTCAACCCCCCGACGCAGGCGGCGCTGGCCGCCGCGATCGACGCCCTCGCCGCGCAGCCGGTGAAGGCCGTCGTGGTCATCAGCGCGAAGGAGCGGATCTTCATCGCCGGCGCCGACCTCAAGTGGCTGGGCAAGCTGCCCGACGCGGCCGCGGCCGAAAAGGCGGCGAAAGACGGGCAGGCGCTGTTCGCGCGGCTCGAGAATTTCAAGGTGCCGGTCGTCGCCGCCATCCATGGCGCGTGCCCCGGCGGGGCCTGCGAGATCGCGCTCGCCTGCCATTGGCGCATCGCCACCGAGGCCAAGGAGACCGTCATCGGCCTGCCCGAGGTCGGGTTGGGGCTCATCCCCGGCTGGGGCGGCTGCGCCCGCCTGCCGCGCCTCATCGGATCGAAACCCGCGGCGGAGCACATCGTGAAGGCCGCTCTGCTGCCCGCGGCCGAGGCGCTCAAGCTCGGTCTGGTCGATGAAGTCGTGCCGCCGGCCGACCTGCGCGCCCGCGCCCAGGCCGCCGCGCTCCGGTTCGCCCGGCAGGGCAGGCCCGCCCGGCCCGCCGCGGCCGCGGCCGACGCCGCGTTCTTCGCCGAGAAGCGCAAGGCGGCCCAGACGCGCATGCGCGGCCAGCCAGCCCCGCTCGCGGCGCTCGACGCCATCGAGCACGGCCAGGGCAAGACGCTGGCCGAGGCGCTGGCCATCGAGGCCCGGCATTTCGGCGCCGTCGCCGCCTCCGACGTCGCGAAGAACCTCGTCCACGTCTTCTTCCTGAAGGACGCCGTGAAGAAGCTCACGGTCGACGCGTGGTTCCCCAAGCCCGCGACCCCGGCCGCCCCGAAGCCGATCAAGTTCATCGGCGTGGTCGGCGCCGGCGTCATGGGCTCAGGCATCGCGCAATGGTGCGCGGCGCGCGGCCTCGGCGTGCTGCTCTACGACAACGACCCGGCCGCCCTGCACCGCGGCGTCGAGATTATCCGCGCCCTGTTCGAGGAGGCGGAGAAGCGCGGCAAGATGTCGCACGCCGACGCGCACAAGGCGCAGGGCAGCATCGGCACCTCCACCTCGCTCGAGGATTTCGAGTCCTGCGACATGGTGATCGAGGCCATCGTCGAAAACGTGGAGGCGAAGCAGAAGCTCTTCGCCGAGCTCTCAAAGTTCGTCGCGCCGGACTGCATCCTCGCGTCCAACACCTCCGCCCTGCCCATCGAGGAGCTGGCCGCCCAGGCCACCAACCCCGGGCGCACCATCGGCATCCACTTCTTCAACCCCGTCAGCCGCATGCCGCTGGTGGAGCTGGTGCTCAGCCCGCACACGACCCGCGGGACGGCCGAGGCCGTGCTCGGCTTCGTCAAGACCCTCGGCAAGTCGCCGGTCATCTGCCGCTCGTCGCCGGGCTTCCTCGTCACGCGCGTGCTGTTCTTCTACCTCAACGAGGCCTGCCTGCTCTGGGAGCAGGGCGTGCCGACCGACACCATCGACCGGGCCATGCGCGAGTGGGGCTGGCCGATGGGACCGATGCGCCTGATCGACGAGGTCGGCGTGGACGTGACCGACTTCATCTATGGCGAGATGAAGCACTATTACCCGGACCGTTTCACCGGCGCCACCGTGTGCCGCCGCATGCTCGCCGCCGGCCTGAAGGGCCGGAAGAACGGCGCCTCCTCCGGCTTCTACGCCTACGGCGGCATGAAGGAGGCGCTCAACCCCGCGATGGCCCCCTTCGCCCCCGCCGCCGCGCAGGCGATGGACGCCGCCGCCATCCAGGACCGCCTCAACGGCGTCATGATCGCCGAGACCAAGCGCGTGCTCGACGAAGGCGTGCTCAAGACCGCCGACGAGGCCGACCTCGCGCTGCTGCTCGGCGCGGGCTTCCCGGCGTTCCGTGGCGGCCTGATGCGCTACGCCCGCACGCGCGGCCTGGCCTGATTTCCCGAAACCCTCCACGCATGGCCAAAGCCGCGACTCCGATCCTGAACCGCGAACAACGGCGGCATTATCTCCACCTGATGCTCGAGAGCCGGCACGGCGACCTCCGCGAGGAGAGCCTGAACCGCCAGGGCAAGGGGCATTTCCACGTCTCCGGCCGCGGGCACGAGGCCCTCGGCGCCATCGGCGCCCAGCTGCGCGAGCAGGACTACATCGCCTGTTACTACCGCGGGCGCGGCCTCTGCCTCGGGCGCGGGCTCACGACCGAGCACATGGCGCTGGAGTATTTCGCCAAGCGCGGCTCGGCCTCGCGCGGCCGCATGATGCCGTCGCACTTCTCGTCGCGCGCTCTCAACATCGTCAGCGTGCCGACCCCGCTCGGCTCGCAGCTCCTGCCGGCCTGCGGCATCGCCTGGGGCATGAAGCTCGACGGCAAGGACAGCCTCGTCGTCGCCACCGTGGGCGACGCCGCATCGCGGCAGGGCGATTTCTACGAGGCCCTCAGCTTCGCCTTGGAGAAGAAGCTGCCCATGCTCTTCGTCGTCGAGGACAATGCCTACGGCATCTCGACCCCGACGCGGAAGATCAACCCGCTGGCGATCGAGGTGCTCAACGCCGCGCAATGGCGGCAGGTGGAGGGCTCGGACATCGAGGCGGTGCACGCCGCGGCGCGCGACGCCGCCGAGCGCATCCGCGCCGGCCACGGCCCGGTCTTCCTCTGGGCGAAGCTCGAGCGGCTCTCCAGCCACACCAGCTCGGACGACCACACCATCTACCGCACGAAGGAGGACCTCGCCTCGCTCGAGCAGGCCGACCCGATCCGCGTGCTGCGCGACCGCATGATCGCGGCCGGCGAGCTGACAGAGAAGGAGTTCACCGCGATGGACGAGGAGGTGAAGGAAAAGGTCCGCGCGCTCTACGGTGCCGCCGAGAAGGCCGAGGACCCGCGCGCTGATGAACTGCTGCTCGAGGTCACCGCGCCGTCGCCCGACCTGGATGAGGAGCTGTTCAAGCCCGGCACATACCGCATGGGCGACCTCATCAACCGCACCCTGCGCGCCGGCCTCGATGCCGACCCGGGCCGCGTGATCTTCGGGGAGGATGTGGAGGACCCGAAGGGCGGGGTGTTCCGGCTGACGCAAAAACTCTCGACGGATTTCCCGGCGCAGGTGTTCAATTCGCCGCTGGCGGAATCCACCATCTTCGGCGTGGGCGGCGGCCTCGCGCTCTACGGGCGGCGTCCCGTGTTCGAGCTGCAGTTCATCGACTTCAGCTTCCCGGGCTTCAACCAGCTCGTGCAGAACCTGGCCAACCTTCGCTGGCGCTCGAACGGCGCTTGGAAGGTGCCGGCGGTCTTCTACGCGCCCTATGGCGCCTATCTGCCCGGCGGCTCGCTCTGGCATTCGCAGGCCAACGAGTCGGCCTACGCGCACTTCCCCGGCCTCAACGTCGTCATCCCCTCCACTCCTGAGGATGCCGCCGGCCTGCTCTGGACGGCCATGCACGCCGACGATCCGACCGTTTTCCTTGCGCCGAAGCACATGCTCTGGGCCGAGATCGAGTCCACCGCGCCGGTGAAATCCATCCCGCTCGGGCAGGCGCGCGTCTGCACCGCCGGCGACGACATCACGGTCGTCGCGTGGGGCAACACGATGGAGAAGGCGCGCGAGGCCATCGCCGAGCTGAAGGGCGAGGTCAGCGTCGAGCTGATCGACCTCCGCTCCATCATGCCGTGGGACAAGACCACCCTCGAGGCCTCGGTGCGCAAGACCGGCCGCCTCGTCGTCGTGCAAGAGGACACCGAGGCCTGCTCGGTCGGCCAGATGATCATCACGCATCTCATGGGCCGGCCCGACATCTGGGGCGCGATGAAGGCCCCGCCGGAGCTCGTCACCAAGCCGAACGTGATGATCGGCTACAATCCCATCTACGAATACGCCGCGCTGCCCGACGTGGCGCGCATCACCGACGCCATCTGGCGCGCCGTGTCGGTGGACGTCGCGCGCGGCGAGACTGTGGGAGCGAGCTCGCTCGCGACTGCGACCGCCCAACCGGTCGCGACCAAACCCGCTCCTACAACCGAGTCGTCCACGCACGCCCCGCAGAACACCGTCATTGCCGGCACGAGCGACATCATCGTGCGCGTGCCGATCATGGGCGAAGGTTTGCGCTCGGCGCGCGTGGTCGCGCTCAACAAGAAGCCGGGCGACGCCGTGAAGCACGACGACGTGCTCTGCGAACTCGAGACCGACAAGGCCGTCTATCCGGTCGAGGCGTCCTTTGCCGGCAAGTTGAAGGAGTGGCGCATCAGGCAGGACGACACCGTGCTCATCGGGCAGGACATCGTCGTCGTCACGGGCGACGCCGCCAGCGTGGCCGCACTGCCCGTCGAGGGTGCCACTGTAGGAGGGGCTTTACGCCCCGATTCATCGCGGGATAAACCCGTTCCTACAGTTACCGCCGCCGCCAAAGCCGCTCCGGCCGCCCCCGCCGTTTCCTCCCGTCCCTCCGCGCCGCCCGCGCCTGTCCCCGCCGCCCCCATGAAAGGCTCCGCCCGCCCGCCCGCCCTGCACCCCGCCATCACCAAGCGCCTCGACGGCGTCGTGAACGCCAACATGGAGATCGACGTGCGCTTCGACGCCCTCCGCGCCGCGCGCGAGGACGCCAAGAAGCGCGACGGCAAGGCCGCCGCCTCGCCCTCCGCCATGATGGCCTGGTGTGTCACCCGCGCGCAGGAGAAGCACGCCGCCTTCCGCTGCCTCACCAACAAGGACGGCGGCGTCACCGAGCTGGCGGACTTCGACCAGGGCGTGGCCGTCGCGCTCGAGGGCGACCGCCTCGCCACCGCGCCCATCCTTGCGGCCAACCGCCTCAGCTGGGCCGACTTCACCGCCGCCTACCACCGCGCGGTGGAGGAGACCCGCGCCGGCAAGGTCGTGGACGTGCAGGCACCGGTCAACATCACCAGCCTCGGCGCCTTCGGCATCGAGAAGGCCTGGCCCATCGTCGTGCCGCCCGCCATGGGCACGCTCTTCATCGGCACCGCGCACGAGAAGATGGTCAACGACGGCGGCGTCATCCATCCCGTGCAGGTCGTCACCCTCTCGCTCACCTTTGACCACCGCGTCGTCAACGGCGCCGGCGTGGCCGCCTTCCTGCAGGACGTGAAGCAGCAGATGGAGACGTTCAAGCTGCCGGGGTGAACCGCGCGGCATGAATCTCGCCGACGCCGCGCTCCTCTTCGCCTCCGCCGTGGCCGGCGGCGCCATCAACTCCGTGGCCGGTGGCGGCAGCTTCTTCACCTTTCCGGCGCTGGTCTTCACCGGCATGCCGTCAATCGCCGCCAACGCCACGAGCACGATGGCCGTATGGCCGGGCAGCCTCGCCAGCGTCGCGGCCTACCGCGACGACGTGCGCGCCGCGCGCCGTCACCTGCCCGGCCTGCTCGCCATGAGCCTGGTCGGCGGGCTGCTGGGCGCGTTCGTGCTGCTGAGGACGCCGCAGCCCGTCTTCGACCGGCTCCTGCCGTGGCTGCTGCTCTTCGCCACGGCGGTGTTCGCCTTCGGGCAAAAATTCACGGCCTGGCTCAAGCGGCATGAGACGCCGGGCGCGCCCGGCCGCGTCGGGGCGCTGAGTTGGACGCTGCAATTTCTCATCGCGGTCTACGGCGGCTATTTCGGCGGCGGCATGGGCCTGATGATGCTCGCCATGCTCACGCTCGCCGGCCTGACCGACATCCACGAGATGAACGGCCTCAAGACCGTGCTCGCCTCCGCGCTCAACGCCATCGCGCTCGTCGCCTTCATCTGGGCCGGCCTCGTGCAGTGGCCGCAGGCCTCGGTGATGATCGTGGGCGCCGTGCTCGGCGGCTACGGCGGCGCCCGCCTCGCCAAGCGGGTGGACCCGGCCGTCGTGCGGGGCGCCGTCATCGCCGTCGGCCTGCTGCTGACGGCGTGGTTCTTCTGGCGGGCCTGACCGGCCCTCAGACCTGCAGGACGCCGGTGTGGAAATTCGCCTTGGGGGCGGGGCGGCAGGCGAGGGCGAAGGCGCGGAGCAGGGTCTCGCGGGTCTGGTGCGGCGGGATGAGCGCGTCGACCCAGCCGCGGGCGGCGCCGTAGCGGATGTCGGTCTGCTCGACGTAGCCCTGCTTCACCTGCTCGCGCAGCGCGGCCAGCTCCTCCTTCGTGCGCTCCTGCTTGGAGGACTTGGCGAGGATGTTGAAGACGACGTCGCTGGCCTGCGCGGCGCCCATGACGGCGTATTTGGAGTGCGGCCACGCGAAGATGAAGCGCGGATCGAAGGCCTTGCCGCACATCGCGTAATTGCCGGCGCCGAACGAGCCGCCGGTGATGACGGTGATCTTCGGCACGGTGGCGTTGCTGAGCGCGTTCACCATCTTGGCGCCGCTGCGGATGATGCCGCTCTGCTCGGCGTCCTTGCCGACCATGAAGCCCGACACGTCCTGCAGGAACAGCAGCGGCACACGCGCCTGGTTGCAGTCCATGATGAAGCGCGCGCCCTTGTCGGCGCTGTCGGCGTAGATCACGCCCGGCATCTGCAGGCCGGCCGCGCCGGCCGCCTTCGACTGCACGCGCATGCGCTGGTTGGCGACGATTCCGATCGGCCGCCCGCCGAGGCGCGCGAAGGCGCAGACAATGGACTTGCCGTAGTCGGCCTTGTATTCGTCCATCGAGCCCGCGTCCACGAGGCAGCGGATGACGTCGCGCACGTCGTATTCCTTGCGGCCATCGACGCTCACCAACTCGTAGATTTTCGAGGCGGGGAATTCCGTGGCTGTAGGAGGGGCTTTACGCCCCAACTGGCCCGGCGACGAAGCTGCAACGTCGGGGCGTAAAGCCCCTCCTACAGTTTCGGCCGGCAGGAGTCCGATCAAGGAGCGCAGCCGCTTGATCGCGGCCGGATCGTCCTTCTCCTTGAAATCCACCGTGCCGGAAATCTCCGCGTGCATCGCGGCGCCGCCGAGCGTCTCGGTGTCGGTTTCCTGGCCGATGGCGGCCTTCACGAGCTGCGGACCGGCGAGGTAGAGGCCGCTGCCCTCGGTCATGAGGATCTTGTCGCAGAGCACGGGCAGGTAGGCACCGCCCGCGACGCAGTTGCCCATGATGGCGGCATATTGCGGGATGCCGGCGGCGGAAAGGACCGAGTTGTTGCGGAAGATGCGGCCGAAGTCGTCCTCGTCGGGGAAGATCTCGTCCTGCATCGGCAGGAACACGCCGGCGGAGTCCACGAGGTAGACGAGCGGCAGGTTGCACTCGAAGGCGATGCGCTGGGCGCGGAGGACCTTCTTGCAGGTCATCGGGACGAAGGCGCCGGCCTTCACTGTGGCGTCGTTGGCGACGATCATGCACGGGTGCCCGGCGATGTCGCCGATGCCGGTGACGACGCCCGCGCCCGGGAACGCGCCCCACTCGCGATACATGCCGTGCGCCGCCCAAAGGCCGACCTCGAGGAACGACTCGGGCGAGTCGACCAGGGCGGCGATGCGCTCGCGGACGAACAGCCGGCCGAGCTTGTGCTGGCGCTCCTGGCCGGCCGCGCCACCGCCCTCGCGGAGCTGGGCCTCCTGCTGCGCGACCTCATTGCAGCGGTCGAGCAGGGCGGGGGTGGGGGAGGGGGTGGTGGATTTCACTTCTTGTTTCCGTCTGATTTCGACGCCATTTCCACGGAGAGAAAATGTCGCTTTGGATAGAGCTTTTTTCCAGCTGCCTTTAATTCCCGAATCGCCTCAGAAAGCTTTGCTTCAGCATCATCCATCGACGTGTAGAGGGCCGAAGTGTTATCTTTGAGAAGTTTGATGTCTCGCGGGTCTGCTTTGACTGTAAAATGGCCGGTGGAAATATCAGCCTTCTCAACATCACTGCGGGCATGAAGTTCGCGCATGGATTGGTTTCTGACATCTATGGCATCCATCGCTGAATAGAAGCATCGTTCAGCGACTTGTATCTGCATCAGGATGTTCGGCTCTTTTGCAGCTAGGAAGAAACTGAGTGACTCGAAATTAACGCTCAAGTGGCTGCTAGGTTTGTATACCAGTAGCATCTTAAATTCGCGTGCGGTATCATTCCGGAGCGGGTCAAGGTGCTGTCTTCTGAAGTTCTCTATGATGTTCAGCTGACTGATAAGTGCGAGCTGTGCCGCCAGTGTCGCTGAGTGGTTTGCATCAGCGGATTTTTTGCCTTCGGACCATCTCTGAAACCAATACGCAGCGAGTGCACCGAAAAAGGCACCGGACAAGGCAGAAACAAACTCTCCAGAATTGGACTCCCAAAACTTGGTGAAGCCTCCACTGATTTCCTGTGCCTTATCGATCATGTTGTGAGAATCACACCATCAGCCGGAATTTGCCGACGACGTTGGTCAGGCACGCGGTGATCTGGCCGAGCGAGCAGACCTCGACCGTGTGCACGAGCTCGCCGAAGACGTTGCCGCCGGAGCTGTCGATCAGTTTCATCGCTTCAGTTGTTGTTGGATCCATCCGGGTGAGCGGCGGCCGTCGAGAATGGCGAACACTTCGACACCTTCGTCCCTGATTCGGTAGAAAATCGCATACGGGAAGCGACGGGCGATCATCTTGTGAAGTCCTCGTGCGGTCTGGCGGTGAACCCCGGCGATCCGGCTGAGCAGTTCGAGGTCCTCATAGATGCGGCGCAGAAAGTAATCCCCGAGTCCGGGCTCCTGCTCCTCGTAAAACCAGTAGCCGGCGGAGAGATCGGTCCGTGCGGTTTTGAGGATCCGGACCGTCATTTCGATTTTGTGCGCGCGATATCCTCCGCCACCAGTCGTTTCAACGTCCCGAGGTCCACGAATTCCGCCTTGCCCTCCTGCACAAGCTGTTCGCGTTCGCGCAGGATGTCGTCCTGCCATGCGGGCGTCTCTTCGAGCGCGCCCAGGCGGTGCAGGTCGATGGTCAGTTCCTCCAACGCCTGCAACTTCTGCTCGATGGTCATCTGGTCGAGGGGGAGGATGGTGCTCATGGGTCGAAGGCTATTCTGGTTGTTGGCCGGCGCAATTCCGGAAATCACACCATCGGCCGGAATTTTCCGACAACGCCGGTGAGGCAGGCGGTGATCTGACCCAGCGAGCAAACCTCGACGGTGTTCACGAGCTCGGCGAAGACATTGCCGCCGTTGCGGGCCACGTTCTCGAGGCGCTGCAGGGCCGCGGGGGCTTTTTTGGCGTGCTTCTTCTTGAAGGCTTTCAGGCGCTCGACCTGCAGGCGCTGCTTGCGCGGGGGCGTGCGGGCGAGGGGAACGTTGGGGTGGGCCTCGTCGGAGACGTATTTGTTGAGGCCGATGATCGGGCGCTGGTTCGAGTAGATCTGCTTCTCGTAGGCGTGGCCGGCTTCCTGGATCTTGCTGCGCTGGTAGCGCTGCTCCATCGCGGCGATGACGCCGCCGAGCGTGTCCATCTCGCGGAAGACCTCGAGGATGCCCTGCTCGACCTGGCGCTCGAGGGCGAGCAGGCCGGGCGCGCCGCCGAACATGTTCATCATGTGTTTGAACACGCCGGACTCCTCGAGGATGATGGACTGGCCGTGCGAGGCGAGGAGGGCGTATTTCTCGGTCGGGGTGGTGAAGGGCTCGTCGGCGGAGTTGGAGTGGCAGGAGTTGCTGTAATTCATGTAGGCCAGCATCAGCTCCACGGCGGTGCGCGTGAGGTTGTTCTGGAACTCCGCCGCGATGAGCGAGCGGCCGGAGGTCTGCGTGTGCAGCTTGAGGATCTGCGCCTTCGGGCCGGCGCCGAAGGCGTCGCGCATGCCGATGGCCCAGATGCGGCGGCAGACACGGCCGAGCACGAGGTATTCGACGTCAAGGCCGCAATCCAGGAAGAACGAGAGGCGCGGGCCGAACAGGTTGACGTCGGCGCCGCGCTGCTGGAGCAGCCCGACGTAGGTGAAGCCGTTGGAAAGCGTGAACGCGGCCTGCTGCACGGGCGTGGCGCCGGCCTCGGCGATGTGGTAGCCGGAGATGGAGACGGGATACCAGCGCGGCATGTTGGGCACGCACCATTCCATCATGTCGCAGAGGAAGCGCAGCGAGGCGTCCACGGGGAAGATGACCTCGTTCTGCGCCTGCACCTCCTTGAGCATGTCGGCCTGGATGGTGCCGCGGAGGTTGGGGACGCAGTCGGGGCCGAAGCGGCGCTTGGCGGCGGCGATGAACATGGCGAGGATCATCGGCGCGGGCGCGTTCATCGTCATGGAGACGGAGGCGTCCTTGCGCGTGAGGTCGAAGCCGTCGAAGAGGCGCATCATGTCCTCGACGGTGTCGATGGCGACGCCGCCCTCGCCGACCTTGCCGAGCAGGCCCTCGTGGTCGGAGTCGAGGCCGTAGAGCGTGGGGCCGTCGAACGCGGTGGAGAGGCGCAGGCTTTTCTGGTTCCGGTTGAGGTATTTGAAGCGCGCGTTGGTGTCCTCGGCGAGGCCGAGGCCGGCGAAGAGGCGCATCGGCTCCTCGCCCGTGCCGCTGTCGCGGTCGAGATACATCTCGCGGTAGGCGGCGGTGGCGTAGGGGAACGAGCCGGGCAGGCCCTGGCCGAGGAGGTAGTCGGCGATGGCGCCGGGCTCGTCGGTGTCGGGCAGGGCGAGGCGCGGGATCTTGGTGCCGGTGGGCGACGTCGTGTGGTCGACCGAGGCGCGGATCTGCGCCCACTTGGCGCGGAGCTCGTCGGCGAACTTCGGGTCGGTGCGCGCGCGGGCGACCTCGGCGCGGACGAACTGGTTGTAGGTGTCGACGGAGTCGGCGATTTTTCCGAGCTGGCTCATGGGGGCGGGGTCAGAGTTTGAGTTGGCAGGCCGCTTCGCCGCCGGTGGACATCTTCAGGCCGCCGCGGGCGGCGAGGGCGTCGAAGAGCGTGGAGACGCCGGGGTCGAAGTGCCTCGCGGCGGTGGTGGCATGGAGGACCTGGTCCCGGCCGTTCTGGTCGAGGCGGGCCTGGATCTCGGCCTTGGCGGTGTGCGCCATCGGGTGGTCGCACTTGTTCAGCGCGACGAAGTCGGCGCCGTTGAGCAGGGCGATCTTCTGCAGCTGGATGCGGCCGCCATAGTGCGGCGCGAGGACGAAGAGCGTGGCGTCGACGAGTTTTTTCCCGCTGAAGGCGCCGAAGGGGTCGCTCTCCTGGCCGACGCCGACGGACTCGACGAGGATGAGGTCGAACTCGCCCGAGGACTTGAGGATGTCGATGGCGGCGGGGGCGGCGGCGCTGAGGCCGGTGAGGCTGCCGCGCGTGGCCATCGAGCGGAAGAACACGCGGTCATCCTGCGCGTAGATGGCGCTGACGCGGTCGCCGAGGATGGCGCCCTTGGTGTCGGGGTGCGAGGGGTCGTTGGCGAGGATGGCGATGCGGCCCTGCGGCACCTTCTGGAGGAAGCGCGACGTCAGCTCGTCGATGAGCGTGGACTTGCCCGCGCCGCCCGGGCCGGCGATGCCGACGACGAAGCTCTTGGCCCGGCCGCTGCGGCTGATGGCGGGGGCCTTGCCGCCGTTCTCGACGATGGTCAGGGCGCGGGCGAGGGCGCGGTCGCCCTTGAACCGGGCGTTGGGCTTCGCGTCGCGGGCATAGTCGCGCTTGATCAGCGCCATGATGTCGTCGAGCGGGGTGCCGGCGAAGAAGATGCGGTCGGTGCCCTGGCGCTTCATCACGCGCTCGTCGGCCCGGGTGATGGTGCCGCCGCCGCCGCCGAAGACCGGGATGTCGCCCGAGCCGCGGGCCTTGAGCCGGTCGACGACCTCCTTGAAGAAGACAATGTGGCCGCCGTTGTAGGAGCTGAGGCCGACGACGTTGGCGTCCTCCTGGATGGCGGCGCGCGCGATGGCCGTGGCCGACTGGTGGTAGCCGAGGTAGATGACCTCGATGCCGTGGCGGGCGAGCTCGATGTTGATGGTGGTGACGGCGCTGTCGTGTCCGTCGCAGATGGGCACCGCGGTGAGGATGCGGAGCGGGGCGGCGGGCGGGGGGGATTTGGCGGCGGCCATAGGGAGGGTTGGAGCACCTAACGAAACAAGCCAGACTGATGCGGCGCGAGCGCCAGCCGGCGCTGGGCCAGGCGCGAGGCGTCCCAACTATGCCCGGAGGGCCTGTTGGACGCCTCGCAACGCCGGCCACGCCGAGCTGCCGCCGCGCCCCACAGGGCGAAGGCTCTTTTGGCCGGGAACGGCGTTGTCCGACCCAGGGATAGCCTCTCCGAGGATACCCCCGGGTCGGCCGCCTGGTTCATCGGCCAAAATAGCTCTTCGCGCATCGCCTGCATTGTTTGGTTAGGTGCTCTAATGACAAAACAAGCCCCGCGGGCCGGCGCAACCTCCCAGAGGGCGGTTTCGGGGGAAAATGAGCGATTGTGCCGGGCCTGGGGCAACAAAAAGGCCCGCACTTGCATGCGGGCCGGGAGGAATGACCGCGATTCGATCTCAGGCGACAGATTTGCGGCGGCGCCAGAAGGCCAGACCCAGGGCGGCGAGACCGGCGAAGGCGGCGTAGGTCGAGGGCTCGGGGATCGCCGCGAGGTAGCCGGAGGAGAACTCCATGATGAAGCCCTCGGTGCCGTTGCTGTTTGTGCCGCTGCCCCAGACGAGCGTGGCGTCCTCCGAGATGCCGCTGAGAGTGAGATTCGACCAGCCGGTGAGGTCGATGCCGGCGCTGGTGGCGACGCTGGCGAGCGAGTGCCAGCCGGACGCATTGTAGATGAAGCTGCCGCCACCGGTTCCGGTCCAGAAAAGGCCGATCACCGAACCATCGGCATTCATGCCACCGAAAATGTTGGGCAGGAGGCCGGTGCCCGGGGCACCGAGCGGGGTGAAAGTGGTGCCGTCGTAGAGGAAGGCCTCCGACGAACTGCCGCTGTAGGCGGTGCTGTCGCCGGCATACAGACCGAGGGTGCCGGCGTTGTTGAGGGCGAGCGACTGGTTCCAGGTGCCGCCGGAAAGGAAGGGCACGGCGGTGGCGGTGCCGGCGCCGGAGTTGTCCCAGATGAAAGCCTGCGTGCCGGCCCCGCCGAGGGTTGGACTCATGCCGGCACTGCCGAGCGCGATGCTGCCGTCGGCGGAGGCGGCCCGGGCGGTGAAGTTGTTGTTGGTCATGCTGCCGATGAGGGGGATGGCGTCGGCCGCAGAGCCCGATACCGTATAACGGAACGCCCGGGTCGGGCCACTGAGCGGGGCGAAGCCGTAGAGTATGCCGCCATCATCAGAGAGCGACACTGCGCCGGTGCCGCCACCCACGGGGCCGCCCAAATTCAGCGGGCTGGATAGGTTGCTGGTGTCGTAACGCACGGATTGCCGGGCGTTGCCCGTGGAAGCCGAGCGGGCGCGCGCCGCGATGTAGGCCGCGTCAGGTGTTATGGCCGAGGCGATGATAGGTGAGGTGCCGCCGGTGTTGGCCACCAAGTCGGGCAGGGCCACCATGCCACCGCTCGAGGTCCAGTAGAAGCCGGTGGAACCGTTGGTATCCCGGGTCGAAGACGAGCCGACGGCGTGCAGGGTGCCGCCGACCTTAACGACATCGCGCACCTCGCTGTAAAACAGGCTGTCGCCGGGAAGGTCACCGACGGCATAGAGCACGGCCTGGGCGGGGAGGGAACAGGCGGCCAACAGCGCAAGTGTGGCTGCCGCGACAGGGCGGAGTTTCGTTTTCATCAGGTGCGTGGGGGAGGTGGGGAAAGTTTTCAGGAAGGTAATTCTTGATTTTTCGGCGACCTGTGTCGCGGGGTTTCATGGTTCCTCGGAGCGACCGACCTTCCGGGGACTTTGGGATTGCAATGAATCACGCGCGTAATTCTACCGTGGCCGCCGTGCGACTCACATACGGAAGCCTACGTATTCGGCCGGCGCGGTCGTCGTGGTATACCGGTGCGCCTACCATGCGTCTCAGTGCCTCCATTGCCCGGGAATTCTCCGCCAGCTTGCTACAGATCCATGCCGCCGCCGATACACCGTCGCTGGAGAGCGCGTGCCGGCAGGCGGAGGCGGCGCATGCGGATTCCGGCTGGCTCGTGGAGCTGGTGCGGGAGCACGCACGCCAGCGTCGCGAACAGCTGCAGACGCGACCGGCTCCGGCTCGTTCCGGACTCACCGCGCGCGAACACCAGGTGTTGCAGCGGGTCGCCCTTGGCGAAACCGACGCGACGATCGGGCGCGCTCTGGGCATCGCGCCCCGCACCGTGAGCAAGCACATGGAGAACATCCTGCGGAAGCTGGGGGTCGAGACCCGCACGGCGGCCGCCTTGCAGGCGAGGTCGCGCGCCTGACCGGACCATGGCTTTCAGCCGCGAAGACATCCTCTGGCTCTCCGGTCTGCTGCAACAGATCTACGGCGCGCGGACGTCGGCGGAGCTGGCCGCCAGCGCGACCCTGGCGCTGAGCCGGCGCTTCCGCGTGGTCTACAGCGGCTGCGAGGAATTCAGCCGGGCGGGCAGCGACATGACGCTGCACGGGGTCACGGCCTTTGTGCCGCCGGTGCCAGACTGGCAGGCCTTCATCCACGACCACCCGGTGTTGCCGTTGCTGCGCGACCTGCCGCCGCTCGCACACGTGCGGTCAATGGTGTCGCGCGCCCAGTTCGCGCAGACCGATTACTTCAACCATGTCGCCCGCCCGATGGGCTGGAACGACAACGTGATCCTGCGCGTGCAGGGGGCGCCGACGGCGGTGACGCTGTCGGTGTTCCGCGACCGGTTGTTCACGCGGGAGGAAACCGACCTGCTACGGCTGGCGGAACCGCATTTCGCCGCGGCCTGGCGGCGGGTGGCGGCGCCCGCGCGGGCGCTGCTGGTGGGCGGCGAGCGCCGCCTGCGGCTGACGCCGACGCTCCAGCCCGCCGGCCTGGAGCCGTCGCTGGTTGCCCGGCTAAGGCTGTATTTTCCCGGATGGCGTGACAGCAGGCGGTTGCCCGGCCCGTTGCATGCCTGGGCGGAGACGATGCGTGCCGAGCTGCGGCGCGGGCCGCACACGCGGCCGCTGCGCTCGCTCCTGGTCGAGCAGGAACACGGCACTCTGTTCGTCTGCTATTTTCCGCTCCAGGGGACGGACGCGGCAGAGCTGCGCTTCATCGAGCGGCCGAAGGAGCTGCAACGCTGGTCGAGCGCCCTGAACCTCAGCCCGCGCGAGCGCGACGTGCTCCACTGGCTGGCCGAGGGCAAGCGCGACAGCGAGATCGCCGTCATCCTCGGCCTGGCGCCGCGCACCGTGACGACACACGTCGAGCGCGTGCTGGCCAAGCTGGGTGTGCGCAACCGCACAGCGGCCGCGGCTTGGGGCGGCGCGAACTAAACCTTGTTCAGAACTCCGCTGTGCCGGGGGTGCGGGCGAAGGGGATGACGTCGCGGATGTTGGCCACGCCGGTGACGAACATCAGCATGCGCTCGAAGCCGAGGCCGAAGCCCGCATGCGGCACCGTGCCGTAGCGGCGCAGGTCGAGATACCACCAGTAGGCCTTCTCGTCGAGGTGGTGCAGGGCCATCCCGGCGCGGAGCTTGTCGAGGCGCTCCTCGCGCTGGCTGCCGCCGATGATCTCGCCGATGCCGGGCACGAGCAGGTCCATGGCGCGCACGGTCTCGCGGCCGGCCGCGCAGCCGTCGTTCTGGCGCATGTAGAACGCCTTGATCGCGCGCGGGTAGTCATAGACCGTGACCGGGCACTTGAAGTGCTCCTCGGTGAGGAAGCGCTCGTGCTCGGCCTGCAGGGCCACACCCCATTTGACCGGGTGCTCCCACGTGCGGCCGGATTTTTCCAGGATGGCGACGGCGTCGTTGTAGCTGCAGCGGACAAAGGGCTTCTCGAGGACGAAGTCGAGGCGCGGCAGCAGGTCCTTGTCCACGAACTTGGAGAAGAACTCGAGGTCGGCGGCGCAGTGTTCCTTGGCGTCGCGGATGAGGTATTTCACGAACGCCTCGGCGAGGTCCATGTTGCCCTGGAGGTCGCAGAAGGCGACCTCGGGCTCGATCATCCAGAACTCGGCGGCGTGGCGCGAGGTGTTGCTGTTCTCGGCGCGGAAGGTGGGGCCGAAGGTGTAGACGTTGCTGAGCGCGCAGGCGAAGACCTCGGCCTCGAGCTGGCCGGAGACGGTCAGGTAGGTCTTCTTGCCGAAGAAATCGCGGGCGTCGTCCACCTTGCCCTCGGGGGTGCGCGGCGGATTGCCGACGTCGAGCGTGGTGACGCGGAACATCTCGCCCGCGCCCTCGGCGTCGCTGGCCGTGACGATGGGCGCGTGGACGTAGTGGAAGCCGCGTTCCTGGAAGAACCGGTGCACGGCGTAGGCCAGCCGGCTGCGCACGCGGAAGACGGCGCCGAAGAGGTTGGAGCGCGGGCGCAGGTGGGCGATCTCGCGCAGGAACTCGAGCGTGTGACCCTTCTTCTGGAGCGGGTAGGTGTTGTCGGCCTCGCCGAGCACGGTGAATTTCTCCGCGACGACCTCCCATTTCTGGCCGGCGCCCTTGGATTCGACGAGCCGGCCGCGCACCTCGATGCACGCGCCGGTGTTGGCCTTGGCGACCTGCGCGTAGTCGGGGCAGGTGGCGTCGATGACGACCTGCATGCCCTTGAGGCAGGAGCCGTCGTTCAACTCGACAAAGGAGAAGGCCTTGCTGTCGCGGCGGGTGCGGACCCAGCCCTGGAGCAGGATGGCCTCCATCGGCGCGGCGGCTTGGAGGGCGTCTTTGACGAGCGTGCGGGACATACGGGACGCGCAATGAAAAGCCCGCGGCGGCGCTTGGCAAACCGGGAATCAGAGGCAGGCAGGTGAAGCGGGGGTGTGATGCCGCCCGGGACGGCGGACCTCAACGCGCCGCAGCCAGCGGCTTGGGGTCAAGTCGCTCCACCCTCACCGCTCGAGGCCGACGGGATAGAGCAGGTGGCGGTCGTCGTAGAACTTGCTCCGGGCGTAGAACCACTGGAGGCGGGCCTGCGGATCCTTGGCGAAGTCGGGCTCAGCGGCGAGCTTGGCCTCGAACTCGGCCTTCAGTTTCGGGTCGGACGCGAGCATTTTTTCCGCCATCGGAGCGACGACGTAGCCCTCGATGTATTCGGTGCGCTGGAGGATTTCGGGGAAAAAGCCCCACGCGAAGAGCGAGTCGTTGCTCTCGGGTTCGAGCAGAGCCATCGCAAGGTTGCCGAGCGGCTGGTCGGTGGGCACGCGCACGGAGCCGGCGGGGAAAATCTCGGCGCGGGTTTCACGCCGCACCTTGGTCGTGACGAGATGCCGGCCCTCGAAGGGCTGCGCGGCGGGCTTGGGGTCGAAGAGACGGTAGAAGTCGAGTTCGCGGGCAGCGGGCTTATCCAGCACTTCATAGTGGATGCCGTGTTCGGCGAGCTTGACCGCAATGCCGCCACGGGACGCGGGAATCCAATATGCCTTCGGGCGCTCGAGCACAGCGCCGGGCCTGGTGGTCCAATGAACCGGAAGATCGGGATAGAGTTTCGGGGTGCCAAGCCAACGGACTTCTTTCGCGCCAGAGGCGGGCGAGATGTATTCCTCATAGGCGATACCCTTGAAATCCATCTTGGTCGTCGCCTCGGGGTTAGCCGTCCAGTTCACCGGCAAAGTCGCGGGGCGCGCCGCAGCGTCGGCGGCGATGGCCTTTTGCACGGCGGCGGCGTGGTCGCCCAGCGCTTTCAGCGAGGCCTCGAGCAGCACATAGGTGCCGAGCACGCGTTGCTTGTAGGGCTTGAGCGAGTGGTTTTCGACGAGGACGCTGGGAATGCCGCGCAAATCACCGTAGGCATTGGAGAAGCGCGGGTCGCCCGGCCCGAGGGTGATGCCCTGTGTCAGGTCGCGGTTGTTGACGGCGAAGACGAGCGGGCCGGGGATGTGTCCGGCGGCGGTCAGGGCTGCGTCCACGGCCGGGCGCCAGAGCCGGTCGAGCCAAGCAGCGCCATGGGGCGACCAGGCCGGAGTGCCATCCCAGCCGTGGAAGCCGTAGGTGATGTCGTATTGGTAATCGACGCCGTCGGTGACGTGGAGATCGAGATAAAGCGAAATGTGCCAGGACTTGATGACCATCTCGAGCAACTGCTGTAGCTCTGGCGAGTCCGCCTTCATATAATCGCGATTCAGGTTCAAATTCCGCGCCGTGGTGCGCCAACCTTGGCGGACGGGGCCGCGCTGGTTGGGGCGGTTCCATTCGGAAGAACGCTCATGGCCGTCGGCGTTCAGGATAGGAACAAACAGGAAGTTCGCTTTGTCGAGCAGGTGCGTCTTGCCGCCGAAGGCGAGGTCGCGGAGCAACATCATCCCTGCGTCCTTGCCGTCGATCTCGCCGGAGTGGATGCCGGCCTGGGCGAGCAAGGTGGGGCGGCCGTTAGAGATGGCCGGATGCGCGTCGGCGTCTTTAGCGGCGATGACCGAGATCAGCTTCCGATTTTCGAGTGTGGCGCCGAAATTCAGGATCTTGATGTGCGGGGATGCCTCGGCGAGCCGCGTCAGCCAAGCGACCGTCTTGTCGTAGCCGGGCGAGTCAGTAAGCCCGGTCTTCTCCGCCGGCGTGATCCACGGGTGATCGGGCGGGACGATGAGCTTCTTGCTGGCGCCGGGCCACGGCGGCGCGGGCGGCAGGAGATCGGCGGGCGTGAAGGGTGGGTTCGCGCAGGCGAGGGTGCAGAGCAGGGGCAGGAGGCGGGCGTGGCGCATGGGCCCCGAGCGAAGCCATCGCGCGCGAAAGCGCGAAGCGAAAGTTGCATCCGGCATCGCAGGCACGGCCGGCGCGAGGCGGCACAGCCGGCTCAGGCGGACTTGGTGTCGCCGGCGGCCGGGGCCGGCGCGAGATTCTCCAATTGCGCGACGAGGTCGAACATCGAGGCGGGCAGGATGAGGTCGCGGGTCAGGTCGGCGGTGGAGGACTTGAGCTTGCCGTCCTTGTCGATCTCGGTGGTGACCTCCTGCACGCGCACGGTGCAGAAGACGCGGCACTTGGGTGAGCGCTTGAGGAGCAGGCGGGTGTGCACCGGCGCGTCGCCGCGGGGCTTGGCCGCGATGACGGGCATGATGTCGCCGGCCTGGACCGCGGCGCGCTGCGCGGGGTCGCGGATGGCCTCGAGCGTGTCGATCTGCTTCTGTTCCTCGAGCCAGCAGCCGGTCTTTTCGCAATACGGCGTGTCCTGCACGAAGGCGCGCGGCAGCATGACGGCGAGGCCCACGATGACGCCCGCCTCGCACACCCAGATGAGGGCGAGGAACACCCCGGTGACGTTGCCGCCGCTCCGCATGCCCCAGGAGCCGTGCTCGTAGAGGTAGGACATCGCGGCGAGGACATCCCCCGGAGGGGAGAACAGCGGTGCCTCCTCCCAGACCGCCCAGATGAAGCCGCTCCACTCGAAATAGACGCCGAGGCCACCGATGGCGGCGCCTAGCAGCGTGGCGAGGGTGACGTGGCGGACGCGCGTGTGCTTGACGGCGAGATTCGCCACCCAGCCAAGCGCGAAGCCGTAGGCGACGGTCGCCAGCATGTTGATATAGACGAAGGGAATCCAGCGCAGCGCCTTGGAATACACCAAGCCCAGCGGAAACGCCATGGCGGCGCCAGCCAGCAGGGGCACGACCAGTCCCGCGGCGGTGAACTTACCGGAGGGCCGGTAGGCTTGCAGGGGTTCCAAGCTCATGCGGATGGGGGGCGCGTCCGAGGCTGTGACTCCCCAGCCATCCGGGCAAGGAGTAAGACTGCGGACGACGCTGGGGGCACGGTGCCGCGCCGGGGCCCGTCACGCGGCCTTTTTCCGGAGGAAGGGGGCGAGTTCGGCGCGCACTTCCTCGAGGCGCTGCTGCAGCTTCGGCGACTTGAGCATCTCGCGGGCGACGGCCTCGCCGAGGCGGCGGCCGGCGATCAGGTCGCTCGGGTAGTGCGCCCCGCCGTGGAGCCGGCTGAGGCGCACGAGCTCGGCCTGTTTTTCCCAATCCGCGGTGTATTCGGGCAGGAGGGCGGTGAGCAGGACCGCGTGCAGGCTCACGCCCGTGGCATGTCCGCTGGGGTAGGCGTAGCCGTCGGGTTTCTGCGCGTAGGCGGTCTTGAGCTGCGGCAGCGCGACGTGCGGGCGGGGGCGGGCGTAGCCGTCCTTCGCCGCGGTGTTGAAGGGGCGGGTCTCGACGGTGGCCTGCTGGAAAAGCGCGGCGAGCTTGGGGAGGTTCTGCGGCGTGGCCCAGTTGCCGAGCACGGGTTGGAGCAGCTTGAAGACGGTGTAGGACTCGTAGCGCAGCGCGAGGGCGGCCTGCTCGGGGGTGCGGGCGGCCTCGAGCAGCAGGACCGTCAGGCTTTCCGACTCGTCGGCGACGGAGCCGGGCGCCGGCGGCGGCGGCACGACGGCGCGCCAGTCGAGCGCGTCGGGGGCGATGAAATCGGCGGCGCGGGCCGCGAGGGCGAGCAGGGCGGCCAGGATGAGCAGGCGGGTGGCGGGGGACGGGCGCATCGGCGCCGTCATCCAACCGTGCGCAGCTGGATGCTGTCAATGCGGCGGTCGCGGGCCTGCACGTCGGAAACGATGATGAGTTTGTCGCCGGTGTGGATGCGGCCCTGCTGCTTCAGCGACTCGACCGCGCGCTCGATGGTCTTCTCCGGTTCGCCGAAGGGCTGGAGCAGGTAGGGCTCGACGGAGCGGACCATCTTGAGGTGGCGCAGGATGGCGACGGAATCGGTGACGGCGAGGATGGCGGCGCGCGGCGGGCGGTGGGCGGCGAGGCCGGCGGCCGTGGTGCCGTGGCGGGTGAAGACCAGCAGGGCGCTGCGCGGCAGCTCGTTGGCGAGGACGACGGCCGCGCGGAGCACCTTCATGCGCTCGGTCACGAAGACCGCGGGCTCGGGGAAATCGGCCGCAAGGTCCTGTTCGACGCGGCGGGCCACCAGGTCGAGCACGCCGATGCTCTCCAGGGGGTATTGACCGACGGTGGTCTCGCCCGAGAGCATGATGCAGTCGGCCTGCTCGTAGACGGCGTTGGCCACGTCGGTGATCTCGGCGCGCGTGGGCATGGGCTGCCCGATCATGGACTCGAGCATGTGCGTGGCGATGATGACGGGCCGGCCGAGGGAGAGGCAGGTGCGCACGGCGCGGCGCTGGATGATGGGCAGCTCCTGCAGGGGCACCTCGATGCCGAGGTCGCCGCGCGCGACCATGAGGACGTCGGTGGCCTGGATGATCTCGTCGAGGTGGGCGATGGCGCTCTGGTCCTCGATCTTCGAGACGATGCGGGCGGTGGACTTGTGCTCCGCGAGGAAGGCTCGCAGGATCTCGACGTCGCGGGCCTCGCGCACGAAGGAGAGCGCGACGAAGTCGATGCCTTCCTCGATGCCGACCTTGGTGTCGCCCTTGTCCTTCTCGGTGAAGGAGGGGAGGTTGACGTGCACGCCGGGGAGGTTGATGTGGCGGCGCGAGGAGAGCATGCCGGGGGTGAGCACACGGCAGCGGATATGCGCGTCGTGCTTCTCAAGGACCTCGAGGCGGATGAGGCCGTTGTCCACGAGCACGGTGTCGCCGACATGGATGTCGTTGACGAGGTCGCGGTAGTTGACGTCGACCGAGCGGATCTCCTCGGCTTGGCCGCGGGGGGCGCCGGGCTTGACCGTGAAGTCGAAGATCTCGCCGGCCTTCAGCTCGATGGGCACCTCGAGGTCGCCCGTGCGGATCTCGGGGCCCTTGATGTCCATCATGACCGCGACCTCGCGGCCGGCGGTCTGCGCGGCGCGGCGGATACGGCGGATGATGTCGCGGGTCCAGTCGTGCTTGGCGTGGGCCATGTTGAGGCGCACGACGTCGACGCCGGCGGTGATGCACTGCACGAGCATCTCCTCGCTCTCGGTGGCGGGGCCGAGGGTCGCGATGATCTTGGTCCGGCGGAACGACGGGGCGGACATGGCGGGGGTGGCGCGAGGGGTATCGGGTGGGGCGGGCCGCGGCAAAGCCAAAACCCGGCGCCTGCGGCGACGGCGGGCGCGAATTATGGTGCGTTGCCCGTCACATTTGCTAAACCCCACCGCGCATGACCGCCCCAACCCCGCCGGCCGTTCCGGCACCCCGGGCTGAATTGCCGCCGGGCTTCGGGGCGCGGCGCGGCCTGAACTGGAGCGTCGTCGGCCTGCTCTACACGAGCTTCTACATGTGCCGCTACAACATCTCGATCGCCAACAAGCCGTTGGCGGACGAGTTCGGGTTCTCCAACAGCGCGATGGGCGACATCCTCAGCTCGCAGTTCTACGCCTATGCCATCGGGCAGGTGGTGAACGGGCTGATCACCGACCGGCTGGGCGGGCGCAAGGCGCTGCTCATCGGCGCGGTGGGCACAGTGGCGGCGAACCTCGCGTTCGGCGCGGCGTCGTTCGTGGGGCAGCTGTGGCTGTTCGCGCTGCTCTGGGGCCTGAACGGCTGGGCGCAGTCATTCGGCGCGCCGGGCTTCATCAAGATCAACGCGGCGTGGTTCAGCGCGACGGAGCGCGGGACGTTCGCGGGCGTGTTCGGCTTCATGATCAACCTCGGCCGCGTGGCGATCAACCAGCTCGGGCCGGCCCTGCTCGCAGGCTTCGTTTTCCTCGGGATGTGGCAGATCCCGGCGCAGCACTGGCGGGTGCTGTTCTTCGTGCCGGCGGGCATCGCCGCGGTGGTGGCGGTGGTGCTGGCGCTGGTGAGCAAGGACACGCCGGAGGAGGCGGGTTACCGCGGGGTGTTCCACCACGAGAGCGACCACGCCGACCACGGCGTGCAGGCGAAGATGCGCGATGTGTTCATGAACATCGTGACGAACAAATACGTCTGGATCATGGCCTGCGCCTATGCCTGCACCGGCGCCGTGCGGCAGACCATCGACCAGTGGTTCCCGCGCTACATGCAGGAGGTGCACAAGATCGACCTCAATTCGCCGCTCTTCCTCGTCGCGGGCTTCCTTATCCCGTTCGTGGCCTCGGCGGGCTCGTTCATCTCCGGCATCATCTCGGACGTCGTGTTCAAGGGCCGGCGCGCACCGGTGGCCGCCGGCATCTACTGCCTGGAGGTGATCACCATCCTCGTCGCCTCGCAGATCCAGGGCGCCGTGCCCGTGACGGTGGCCTTCGTGATCGTGGCGTTCACCGTGAACTCGACCCACTCGCTGCTCGGCCCCGCGGCGGCGATGGACATCGGCGGCCGGCGGGCGGCGGCGTTCGCGTCGGGCTGCATCAACTCCTTCCAATACATCGGCGCCGGCGTCGCCATGCAGATCCTCGGGCGCCTCCTCGACCGCACCGGCTACACCTATTTCTTCCACTTCATGGTGCCGTGGGCGATCCTAGGCGCCGTGCTGATGTTCAGCATGGCGAAGCAGAAGAACCTGCGCAAAGGCACCTGACGGGTGCAGATCAGGCGAGGTCGGCCGCCGCGGCGCCGCCGCCGGCGGGCACGACGGTGAAGGTGCAGCCCCGTGTGCGCAGCGCGGGCCCGCAGGCGGCCTCGACGGCCGCGGGCGAATTGCAGTCGCGGCTCAGGTGCGCGAGGAAGACCTGCCGCCACGCCGCGCCTTCCGTGCCGAGCAGCGCGGCCGCGTCGTGGTTCGAGAGGTGGCCGTGGCGGCCGGCGATGCGCTGCTTGACCGGCCAGGGCCGCTTGGTGTCGGCGTCGAGCAGGACGGGACAGTAGTTGGTTTCGAGCGCGAGCACGTCCACGTCGCGGATGAGACCGGCGATGTGCGCCGGCACATGGCCGAGGTCAGTCAGCCAGGCCACGCTCCGGCGCGGTGAGAGCAGGTCGCCGTGGCCCTGCGCGACGACAAACCCGACCGGGTCCTGCGCGTCGTGGGGCACGGAGAAGGACCGCACCTCCAGGTCGCGGAAGCGGAAGACCGCGCCGGTCTCAAAGAGTTGCCACGCCGGGCGGTGCTTGAGCGAGCGTTGCACCGTCTCGGCCGTGCCGCGGTTGGCGAAGACGCGGATGTGGGGATGCCGCGACAGGCCCGCGAGTCCCGCCGCGTGATCGCCGTGCTCGTGCGTGAGGAAGATTGCGTCGATGGCCTCCAGCCGCTCGCCGACGGCCTCGAGCAGCGCGGCCAGCCGGCGTGCGGAAAATCCGGCGTCGATGAGCACGCAGGCGTCGTCGCTGCGCAGCAGGGCGCAGTTGCCGTCGCTGCCACTGCCGAGAATCTGGAACCGGAGGGCCACGGGCGCATCGAGACAAGCCGGGCGGGTGCGGCCAAGGTTTTTCGCCGGTTGACGCTCCCGCGAAACTGGCTTCGCTGGACCCTCCCATGTCGAAGAAGACCGCCAGCCGGAAACCGAGGGCGCCCCGCGTGC
>CAZMFB010000015.1:0-63779 GCA_964565475.1 uncultured Opitutaceae bacterium
TCCCCGAGGTCGCCGGCACCGCGAAGGGCCACGGCGAGGGTGGGGCGAAATTCGCCGACGCCGCGCGCAAGGGCCTCGGCCTCCCGGACGAGCATTTCCACGTGAGCGCGGCGGTGCGCGAGTATTTCGCCGCGCACAAGAAGCGCCTCAAGCGCGCCTACAACAAGTGGAAGAAGACCTACGAGGCCTGGCGCGCCGCCAACCCCGACAAGGCCGCGTTGCTTGACTCGCGGAATGCCAAACCCGCCGCCGCCGCCCTGCTCGCGAAGATCCCCGCCTTCCCCGCCGACGCCAAGCTCGCCACGCGCGCCGCCGGTCGCGATGTGCTCCAGCCCCTCGCCGCCGCGCTGCCGCTCCTCATCTCCGGCTCGGCCGATCTCCACGGCTCCACGCTCAACTACATCGCCGCGGACAAGGATTTCGACCGCACGAATCGCGCCGGCCGCAACCTCCGCTACGGCATCCGCGAGCACGGCATGGCCGCCATCAGCAACGGCGTCGCCTACGACGGCATCTTCCGCGCCTCCTGCGCCACCTTCCTCGTGTTCGCCGACTACTCGCGGCCCTCCATGCGGCTCGCCGCCCTCTCGGGCCTGCCCGTCGTCTACATCTATACGCACGACTCGGTCGGCGTCGGCGAGGACGGCCCCACGCACCAGCCGGTCGAGACCGTCTCCGGCCTGCGCGTGATCCCGAATCTCGACGTCATCCGTCCGGCCGACCCGGAGGAAACCGCCGGTGCCTTCGCCGCCGCGCTGGAGCGCACGAGCGGTCCGACCTTGCTCGCGCTCACGCGCCAGGCCGTGCCGACCCTCAACGAGATCCCGGGCAACGTGCGTCGCGAGGGCGTCCTCAAGGGTGGCTATGTTGCGCTCCGCGAGTCGGGTCCGCTCACGCACATCCTGCTCTCCTCCGGCAGCGAGCTCCAGTGGGCGCTCGCCGCGGCCCGGCAACTCGGTGCCGGCGTCCGGGTGGTTTCCGTTCCGTCCTTCTTCCGCTTCGACCGCCAGCCGCAGGAATACCGCGACTCGGTGCTGCCGCCTTCCTGCCGCAAGCGCGTGGCCATCGAGGCCGGTGTCACCGGCCTCTGGAGCAAATACGTCGGGCTCGACGGCAGGGTGGTCGGAATTGATCGCTTTGGCCTCAGCGCCCCCGGCGGCACGGTCCTGAAGGAACTCGGCATCACCGCCGAGGCCGTCGTCACCGCGGCCAAGTCACTCTAGGCCTGCGATTCCCGCCTGTTGCCACCCGTTCGCGGCAAATGTCGCGGTTCAGGGAACTTTGCCCCCGGTTGGGCCGGGGGATTTCGCCTTTCGGCTAGATTTCACCAAACACAGCTTGCGGAATTCGTTAGGAGGCTAACTATCAGCCCCCTCATTTTCCCATGCCGCATCTGTTGCTCAAGGACCTGCCCCGCTACGAGTGCCTGCTCGAAGCCGCCAAGCTTTACCCGGCCTTGGACCCCTCCGCCTGCGAGGCGCTGTTGCACCTGTTGCGCGCCGGTGACGAAGTGGCGGCCATCATCGAGCGCGAGCTGGGCGAGCACGGCATCTCGCACGGCCGGTTCGGCGTCCTGATGCTCCTCTGGCAGGCCTGCGATGAGCAGAAACCCGCCGGCCTCACGCCCGCCGAGCTGGCCGACAAGGCCGGCGTGACGCGCGCCACCATGACCGGGCTGGTCGACACGCTGGTGCGCGACAACTTCGTGCGCCGCGAGGCCGACACCGAGGACCGCCGCATGATGCGCGTGGTCCTCACCACCAAGGCCAGAAACTTCCTGGAAAAGATCCTGCCCGGCCACTTCCGCACCATCGCGGAGCTCATGCACCCCCTCTCCGAGGCCGAGCGCAAGACCCTCGCCCGGCTCCTGAACAAGGTCCTGCAGCACTCGGCCTCGCTTGAGCCCGTTCCGCAGGCCACGGGGCCTTGAGCCGTTACTTCTTGTTTCATCCCTCCCAACCCTACCCACGCCATCATGTCGAAGAAGTTTGCCTATGCCATCGCCGGCTCGGTCGTCCTGATCCTCGCCGTCGTCGTCTTCATCAAGAAAAAGCAGTTCGCGCCGCCGCCGCCCTTTGAGTTTCCCCCGGAGGCCGTCACCACCGCGGTTGCCGAGGCCCAGCAGTGGGACCGCCTGGTCAGCGCCGTGGGTTCGATGCGCGCCGACCAGGGCGTGACCGTGCCGAGCGAAGGGCAGGGGGCCGTGCGCCACATCAGTTTCGAGTCGGGCCAGAAGGTCCGCGCGGGCGATCCACTCATCGAACTCGACGCCGATGTCGAGCGCGCGCAGCAGACGTCGGCCCAGGCCCGGGCTGAGCTGGCGCGCCTCAACCTCGAGCGCGCCAAGGAACTCTGGGAACGCAACGCCATCGCCAAGTCCGAGTTCGATGCCTCCGACGCGACCTACAAGAGCGCGGTGGCGGAGGTCGCCTCCATCCAGGCCAACATCGAGAAGAAGCTCGTGCGCGCGCCGTTCGCGGGCCGCACCGGCATCCGCATGGTCAATCTCGGCCAGTTCCTCGATCGCGGCAACCCCGTCGTCACCCTCCAGTCGCTCGACCCCCTCCACGTCGATTTCTCGCTGCCGCAGCAACGCCTCGCCGAGGTGCGCACCGGCTACGAGGTGCGGGTGACGAGCGACGCGCTGCCGGGCCGCGTCTTCACGGGCAAGGTCACCGCCATCAACCCCGAGGTCGACACCAACACCCGCACCTTCCGCGTGCAGGCCACCTTCGGGAACGCCGACGAGGCGCTCAGCCCCGGCATGTTTGTCAACGTCCAGGTCGTGGCCCCGGAAAAGATCGCCGTCACGGTCGTGCCCGCCACCGCGGTGTATTTCCAGGCCTTCGGGGACAGCATTTTCGTCGCCCTGGAGGTGAAGGACGAAAAGACGGGCGAGATGATCAAGCGCGCCGAGCAGCGCTTCGTCCGCCTCGGCGAGGCCCGCGGGGACTACGTGGTCGTCGCGTCCGGCATCCAGGCCGGCGAGGAGGTCGTCACCTCCGGCGTCTTCAAGCTCAGCAACGGCACCAGGCTGATGGTCGACAACAGCCTCGCCCCCGCGGCCTCCCTCGCCCCGCAGCCGAAGAACTCCTGACGCCCGCCGTCCCGAGGACACCGCCATGCGATTCACCGACATCTTCATCAAGCGCCCGGTGCTGGCGATCGTGGTCAACCTGATCATCATCATCGCCGGCCTGCAAGCCATCCGCACGCTCAACGTCCGCCAGTATCCGAAGAGCGAGAACGCCTCGGTCAAGGTCACCACGCCCTACATCGGCGCCAACGCCGACCTCGTCCGCGGCTTCATCACCAGCCCGCTTGAGCGCGCCGTCGCCTCCGCCGATGGCATCGAATACATCGAGTCGCAGAGCTCGCAGGGCGTCTCCCTCATCACCGCCCGCCTCCGCCTAAATTACGACGGCACCAAGGCGCTCGCCGAGATCAATTCCAAGGTCAACCAGGTGCGCAACGACCTCCCGCCCGAGGCCGAGCTGCCCGCCGTCACCCTCGAGCCCGCCGACAGCCAGATCGCCTCGATGTATCTGACCTTCGGGTCGACCGTCCTCGAGTCCAACGAGGTCACCGACTACCTCGTCCGCGTGGTGCAGCCCGCGCTCACCGCCGTCGAGGGCGTGCAGCGCGCCGAGATCCTCGGCGCCCGCACCTTCGCCATGCGCGTCTGGCTCAAGCCCGACCGCCTCGCCGCGCTCAACCTCTCCGCCGCCCAGGTCCGCCAGGCCCTCACCGCCAACAATGTCCGCGCCGCCGTCGGCCGCACCAAGGGCTCCTACATCCAGGTCAACCTCGCCACCGACACGAGCCTGGAGAGCGTCGACGAGTTCCGCCGCCTCGTCGTCCGCGAGGAGAACGGCGTCATCGTCCGCCTCGAGGACGTCGCCGACGTGGTCCTCGGCGCCGAGGATTACGACGCCGACATCCGCTTCTCGGGCCAGCAGGCCGTCTTCATGGCCATCTACGTGCTGCCCAATTCCAACTCCCTCGACGTCGCCCGGCGCGTCAAGGCGGAGATGGCCGGCCTCAAGCAGCGTTTCCCGGTCGGCTTCACCGGCGACATCGCCTACGACGGCACCAAATACATCGACAGCGCCATCAAGGAGGTCGTGAAGACGCTCAGCGAGACGCTGCTCATCGTCGTCGTCATCATCTTCCTGTTCCTCGGTTCACTCCGGTCGGCCCTCGTGCCCGTGGTGGCGATCCCGGTCTCCCTCATCGGGGCCATCTTCCTGATGCAGATCTTCGGCTTCACCATCAATCTGCTCACCCTGCTCGCCATCGTGCTCTCGGTCGGCATCGTCGTCGACGACGCCATCGTCGTCGTCGAGAACGTCGAGCGCCACCTCCGCGAGGGCCGCACCCCGATGGAGGCCGCCCTCGTCGGCGCCCGCGAACTCATCGGTCCGGTCATCTCCATGACGGTCACGCTCGCCGCCGTCTACGCCCCCATCGCCTTCCAGGGCGGCCTGACCGGCTCGCTCTTCCGTGAGTTCGCCATCACCCTCGCCGGTGCCGTCATGATCTCCGGCGTCGTGGCGCTGACCCTCTCGCCCATGCTCGCCTCACGGATGCTGCACAGCGCCGAGGAGGAGGAGCGGGGCTTCGCCGGCTTCGTCAACCACGCCTTCGACCGTCTCAAGGCCTTTTACGGCCGCGCCCTCGACAGCACCCTGCGCACCCGCGGGGTCGTCTACGCCACCTGGGCCCTGATCACGGTGATGATCTTCCCGCTCTTCATCCTCTCGTCCATGTCCACGGAGCTGGCGCCGACCGAGGACCAGGGCGTGGTCTTCGGCGTGCTCAACACGCCCTCCAACTCCACCATCGACCAGTCCGCGAAGTTCGCCACCCGCGTCAACGACGTGTTCTTCAGCATCCCGGAGGCCGAGTTCAGCTTCCAGATCACCTTTCCCACCGGCGGCTTCGCCGGCGTCGTGACCAAGCCCTGGGACCAGCGCGAACGCGACATCTTCCACATCAAGCAGGACCTGTTCTTCCCGCTGCACCTCGTGCCCGGCATCCAGGTCTTCCCGATCCTGCCCTCGGCCCTGCCGGGCGGCGGCAACTTCCCCGTCGAGTTCGTCGTGGCCTCGACCGCCGACACCCGGCAGATCGTCGAGTTCGCGCAGAAGATCGCGCACAACGCCGCGCTGAGCGGCAAATTCGCCTTCCCCCCCTTTGTCGACGTGAAGATCGACGAGCCCCGCTCCGAGATCCGCGTCGACCGCGACAAGGTCGCCGCGCTCGGCCTCAACCTCCAGCAGGTCGGCGCCGACCTCGGCTCGCTCTTCGGCGGCGGCTACGTCAACCGCTTCAGCATCGACGGCCGCAGCTACAAGGTCATCCCGCAGATCGAGCGCGTCGGCCGCCTCAACCCCGACCAGTTGAAGGACATCTACGTCAGCGGTCCGCAGGGCAAGCTCGTGCCGCTCTCGACCTTCGCGACGCTCCGCAACTCCACCGAACCGCGCTCGCTCAACCGCTTCAACCAGCTCAACGCCGTCAAGATCTCCGGCATCCCCGCCGCGCCGCTCGACCAGGCCCTCCGGGCCCTCGAGGACGAGGCCCGCAAGATCCTCCCGCAGGGCTACACGATCGACTACGCCGGCGAATCGCGCCAGCTCCGCCGCGAGGGCAGCAAGTTCCTGCCCGCCCTCGGCCTCGCCCTCGTGCTCATCTTCCTCGTGCTCGCCGCCCAGTTCAACAGCTTCCGCGACCCGCTCATCATCCTGCTCGGTTCCGCCCCGCTGGCGATGTTCGGCGCGCTGCTCTTCACCGCCATGCGCGCCCCGGGCGACCCGACCACCCCGCACTGGACCTGGGGCTGGACGACCTCCTGGAACATCTACTCGCAGGTCGGCCTCATCACCCTCATCGGCCTCGTCGCCAAGAACGGCATCCTCATCGTCGAGTTCGCCAACGTCCTCCAGGAGCAGGGCCGCGCCAAGCTCGAGGCGGTCCGCGAGGCGGCCATGACCCGCCTCCGCCCGATCCTCATGACGACCGCCGCCACCGTCTTCGGCCACATCATGCTGGTCTTCGTCGACGGCGCCGGCGCCGCCGCCCGCAACTCCATCGGCCTGGTCCTCGTCTGCGGCATCAGCATCGGCACCTTCTTCACGCTGTTCATCATCCCCTCGCTCTACTACCTGATGGCGAAGGATCACTCCCGCGAGCGCCTGCACGCCCTTGTGCCGGCCCCGGGGGCCGAACCCGCCGTCGCCAAGTGAATCTCTCCGCCATGAAACTCCCACGCCTCGCCGCCGCCGGTCTGCTCCTCAGCCTCGCCGCCCTCCCGCTTCCCGCGCAGACGGCGGAGATCTTCCAGCCCGACGGCCAGCCCGACCCCACCTTCGACGTGCCCGCGGGCCTCAACCTCCGCTACGCCCTCGCCTTCGCGCTCGATAACAACTTCGCCATCCGCCAGGCGAAGGAGCGCATCCGCCAGCAGGAGGGCATCGTCCTCGAGGTGAAGTCCGCCCAGATCCCCAACGTCTCCGCCACCGGCGGCTACTCGCGCAATGCCGACGAGATCTCCACCAACGGCCGCGATCACGCCTGGTCGTTCAATGTCACGGCCCGCCAGACCCTCTTCGCCGGTGGTGGCGTCACCGCCTCCGTGCGCGGCCAGGAGGCCGCCCGCGAGGCCGCCATCCTCGCGCTCCAGGCCGTCATCAACGACGCCCTCCTCGACGTCCGCACCAAGTTCTACACCGTCATCGTCAACCGCGAGCGCATCAAGGTGCAGGAGCAGAACATCGAGCTCCTCCAGCGCCAGCTGCAGGACGTGAAGAACCGCTACGAGGCCGGCACCGTCTCCAACTTCGAGGTCCTCCGTGCCGAGGTCGCCCTCGCCAACGCCCAGCCCGCCCTCATCCGCGCCCGCAATGACTTCCGCAACGCCATCGAGGACGTCCGGCAGGCCCTCGGCTTTGTCACTGTCACCGAACCCAACGTCACCAAGCTCCCCGAGTTCATCGGCGAGCTGGAGTTCAAGCCCTCGCAGTTTGACCTCCGTTCCTCGCTCGCCACCGCCCGCGAAAGGCGCCCCGACCTGCTCCGCCTGAAGAAGCTGGAGACGGCCGCCGAGGAGGGTGTCACCGCCCGCCGCGCCAACTACTATCCCGATGTCTCGCTCTTCGGCGCCTACGATTTCCGCAAGGCCCCCCTCGGCAGCACCACCGGCAGCACGCGCGACGGCTGGACCGTCGGCCTGCAGTCCACGTGGGATATCTTCGACGGCCGCGCCACCGCCGGTCGCGTGGCCCAGGCCCGCTCGCTGCTGGAACAGGCCCGGCTCACCTTGGGTGACGCCCAGCTCACGGTCGATGTCGAGGTCCGCCGCGCCATCTCGTCCTTGCAGGAGGCCGACGAGCTTGCGGCCGCATCCCGGCGGGTCGTCGAGCAGGCCGACGAAAGCCTCCGCCTGGCCAACGCCCGCTTCGGCGCCGGCTCGGCCACCCAGCTCGACGTGCTCACCGCGCAGACCGACCTGACCACCGCCCGCCTCAACCAGCTGCAGGCCTATTACAGCCACACCATCGCGGTCGCGCGCGTCCGCAGGGCCCTCGGCCTGCCGGACGAGCTGACGGCGCCCTGAGGTTCCGATCGGGTGAATTTTCCAGCCGCACCGCCCGGTGCGGCTTTTTCATGTTCGCCCCGCGCCGCCCCGACCCCACACTGTCGCCCTTTCCCGGGTGAGTTTCCTGAAGAAAATCCTCATCGCCCTCGCCGTCGTGCTCGGACTGCTCGGCGCCCTGTTCCTCGTGGCGATGGTGCCCGCGGTGCAGCGCTGGTTCCTGCTCCGCCAGCTGGCCGCGGTGCCGCACCTGCAGGTTGACACGCAGTCGGTGGTCGCCGGCCTCGACCGCATCACCCTCGTCGGCCTGCGCGTCACGCATCAGCACAAGACGGCGCGCCTCGACCGCCTTGAGGCCGACTACTCGCTCTGGGCGCTGCTCGCGCGGGACGAACTGAGGCTAGGCCGCGTGGAGACGCGCGGCCTTTTTCTGGATCTCAGCCGTTCTTCCCCGGGCCAGGCTCAGGCCGGGGTCGCCGCAGGTCCCGCCGCATTGCCGGGTATCCTTGGCCGGGTCGAGCTGCCTTGGGCGTTGTATCTGGACGGACTCTCCATCGAGGGCACCGGACTGCTGCCGGCCGCGCCGGGACGGCCGGCCATCGAGACCAAGTTCAGCGTGGTCGGCGGCAGGATCGCCCCCGGCCGCGAGGGAGAGATCAAGGTTTCCGCCACCCTCCGGGATCCCTCCCCGGGGGCGCATGTGCCGGGCCTGCGGGCCCAGGCCAACCTGCTGCTCGAGCAGGGCGGCACACGCCAGTTCCATCGCCTTGAGCTCAGGGCCACCGTCGATCCCGAGAGCGCCGCCTTCGCCGCGGGCGACCAGCTGCAAGTCACCGCCTCTCTGCGCCAGTCGGCCGAGGGTGAGCGCTACGCCGTCGCGGTCTCCACCGGTCTGGGTGCGGCCACGCAGAAGCTCCTGACTCTCGACGCCCGGCTTGCGCCCGGCCAGCCGGCCTTCGCCGGCGACTGGCACCTCGACGCCCGCTCCGCCCAGGTGCAGCCGTTCTACCTGGGCGGCGCCTTGCCGCGCTTCGAGGCGGCGGGGCAGGGCACCTTCACCTTCAACTCGGCCTCGGGCGCGATCGCCGTGGACGGCCGGCTCGATGCCACCGCCGGAGCCTTGGAAAACCTGCAGCCCCGCCTGCGCGCGCTCGGTGAGGTGCGCCTCTCCTCCGGTTTCAACCTCGCCCGCGACGGCGGCGTGGTCTCGCTCAATCGCCTCGAACTCAAACTGGCGGGTGCGGCCGACGTGCTCGCCGTGGTCGCCCACCGCGCCGCGCGCCTGAACCTGGCGGAACGCACGGTTGAGATCGGCCCCGCCGAGTCCGGCGAGGTGCTGCGCGTGACGCTGCACGGCCTGCCGCTCGCGTGGGTGCGGCCGTTTGTCACGGCCGCGGACGTCTCCGGCGGAAACATCACGGGGGAGCTTGCGCTGGTCACCGAGGAGGGGCGCGCCACGGCACGCACCCTCCGGCCGCTGGCCGTCGACGCCCTGAATGTCGTCGCGGCCGGCCGGCCGCTCCTGCTCAACGCCGGCATGGCGGCCGATTTCGATGCGAGCGTCGTGGGCCCGCTCTGGCAGCTCGCGCTGCGCAATTTCCACCTGCAGGCCCCGTCGGGCGACCGGGTGCGCGCGGCGGGCCTGCTCAGCTACGAGTCCGGCCCGGCCCCGGCCCTGCTCGCCAAGGCCAGCTACGAGACCGACCTGCCGCGCCTCGCGGACCTGTTGCTGCCGGGCCTCGGGGCCGTGCGCACCCAGGGCAGCGTCGACGCCATCCTCCGCGGGTCCGACCTCGAGGTGCGGCGGTGGAGCGAGCAGGTGACCGATGCAACCGGCGCACCCGTGCTCAGCGTCCAGTCCCTCCAGCCGGTCACCCTGGTCCTGACCGCCCTCCGCCCGCGGCCCGTGCCCTCCGGCCAGCCCGATGTCCTCCGCATCGCCATCGATCGCGCCCCGTTGGGTGCCCTCTTGCTCGGCGCCCGCTTGCCGCAGCCGCTCTCCGGCCGCGTCGAGGACGTGGAGTTCGTCGTCGGTCTGCGCGAGGACGCGCTGCTGTTGCGCACGTCGCGTCCCGGCCGCGCCACCGGGCTCACCTATGGACCGGCCGGCACGCCGTGGTTGCACGATCTCCTCGTGGAGTTTGCCCCGTCGGCCGAGTGGTCGCCGGGGCGGGCTTCCGCCCGCACGGGCGACATCCGCTTCCGCACGGCCGGCGGGATCGAGGTGGGTTCGCTCAACGGCGAGGTGAACTACCAGCCCGGCCAGGAGGCGCGTGGCACCCTCGCATTCCAGCTGAACCTGCCGGCCTTGGCCACCCAGCCCGCCTTGGCCCGGATCGCCACGGTCGCGCAAGGTCGCGCCAGCGGCGAACTGCGGGGCGTGCTCGGGGCCGACGGCGGCGGCCAGGTCGAGGCGCGCGCCACCCTCAACGGCCTTGTCGCGCATCAGGGGGGCGCGGCCCTGCCGGTCGCCAACCTCAGCCTGAAGGCGGCGTTCACGCCTGACCGGCGCTGGACCATCGAGGCCCCGCTGCTCCTCGATCGCGCCGGCGAACGGTCGGACGCCACCCTCACCGCCAGCCTGGCCGCGGGCCCCGGCGGCCTCGAGGGCAAGGCGCGCATCGCCGCCGACCGGATTGCGCTCGAGGACCTGCTCACGGTCTTCGGCGTCTTCGCCGGGCCGCTGGCCCTGGCCGCACCGGCGCCGGCCGGCGCGACCGTTCCGGCGCAGATGGCCGGTCCCAGCGCCGACGAGCAGCCGGCTTGGGCGGGTTTCTCCGGCGAGCTGGCCCTCGACGTGAAGTCCATCGCCCGTGGCACGGAGTGGACGATGTCCAACCTCCACGCCGGCCTGACCCTCGGCGCCCGCGAGATCACCCTCGGGGAATTGCGGGCGGATTTCGGCGCCGAGAGCAAACTGCGCGCCCAGGGCCGCCTCGCCTTCGCGGCGGACGCGCGGCCCTACCGGCTCGCGGCGGACTTCACGCTCACCGAGTTCGACGCCGGCAAGCTGTTCCGGGCGCTCGATGCGGAGCGGGCACCCACGGTCGAGGGGTTGTTCACGACCAAGGGCCGGGTGGAAGCCGCGGGCCTGACCCTCGACGACACCTTCTCGCATTGGCGCGGGCAGGCCGAGCTCACCAGCCGGCAGGGCGTGTTCCGCGGCCTGAAGCGCTCGACCGACCGGATCTCGACCGCGAGCAAGGCCGTCGAGCTGGGCGCCGCGCTCGGCTCGTTGCTCGGCTCGGATCGCGTGCGCGAGACGGCCGAGCGGCTGGCCGGCAACGCCTTTCTCGTCGACCAGCTCGCCTCCGCGCTGGGCGAGTTCAGATACGACCAGCTCGTCGTGCGCCTCGCACGCGACCAGTCGTTCGACGTGGACATCGAGGAATTCCGCCTGCTCGCGCCCGAGCTGCGCCTGGCCGGCAAGGGCGTGGTGACGCACGATCCGGCCAGGGAGCTGCTCGAGCGGCCGCTGCGGTTCTCGACCACGCTCGCCGCCCGCGGCCCGGTCGAGGAAATCCTCGCCAAGCTCCGCGTGCTCGATGTCACGAAGGATGATCTCGGCTACACGCGCATGCGGGATTCCATCTTCGTCGGCGGCACCCTCGCGCGGCCCGACCCGACGCAGTTTTTCGCGCGCCTCGCCGCGTCGCGCCTCTCGGATTTCCTCACGCCCAACCGCCCGCCGCCGGCCCCGGCCGGCGAGCGCCCGAAGCCCTGACCGGGGTCCCGACCAGTTTTTGGCAAAAGACGCCTTGTCGGTCTGCACCGGTCTGGTAGCCTCGGGATTCCGACCCCACGTTCCTTATGAGCACCACCTACCGTCCGGCCGACATCCGCAACTTCGTCCTCGTCGGGCACGCCACCGCGGGCAAGACCATGCTCGCCGAGGCGATGCTCATGACCAGCGGCGTCATCCACCGGATGGGCTCCATCCAGCAGGGCAGCACGGTGTCGGATTACCATGTGGGCGAGCAACAGCGGCAGTTCTCGGTGCATGGCACGCCGCTCAGCTGCGAATGGCAGGGCAAGCGCCTCAACTTCATCGACACGCCCGGCTACCTCGATTTCTCGAGCGAGGCCATCAACGCCCTCCGCGTGGCCGACTTCGCCCTCGTCGTCATCCATGCCGGCCACGGCGTCGGGGTCGGCACCGAGCTGATGTGGGACTACGCCGGCCAGTTCGGCATCCCCCGCCTCATCGTCGTCAATGCCCTCGACAAGGAGAAGTGCGACTTCGACGTGCTCGTGGAGGAGATCCGCGAGCGCTTCGGCCCGCAGATCTTCCCCATGCAGGTGCCGGTGGACTCCGGCCCGGGCTTCCACCAGGTGCTCGACGTGATGCGCAGCGAGATCGTCAGCTACGCGAAGGACCGCAGCGGCAAATTCAAGGAGGAGCCCGCCGCCGGCGACTGGAAGAACCGCGTGGAGGCCATGCACAGGGAGCTCATCGAGCACATCGCCGAGAGCGACGACACCCTGCTCGAGAAGTTCTTCGCCGAGGGCGGGCTCTCGGAGGAGGTGATGCGGACCGGCATCCATCCCGCGGTGCAGAAACAGGTCTTCATCCCCCTCTTCTGCACCTCCGGCGAGCAGAACATCGGCGTCGCGCGCCTGCTCGACTTCATCGCCAAGTTCGGCTCGTCCCCCCACGACCGCCAGACTGTCGGTGCCACCGACGCCGCCGGCGCGCCCTGCCTCGTCAGCCTCGCCGGCGCGGAGCACGTCGCCTACGTCTTCAAGACCCTCACCGACCCGCAGAGCGGCGACCTCTCGCTCTTCCGCGTCTACTCCGGCGACGTGCACGGCGGCATGGATCTCTACAACAGCGACCGCCGCATCACCGAGCGCATCGGCCAGCTCTACCGCCTCAACGGCAAGCTCCGCACGCCCGTGGAGAAACTCCTCGCCGGCGACATCGGCGCCGCCGTGAAGCTGAAGGACACGCACACCGGCAACACCCTCTGTGACGCCAAGCACGCCGTCTCGCTGCCCAAGGTTTCCTACCCGACGCCCTACACCCAGGCCGCCCTCATCCTCAACGCCCCCGGCGACGAGGAGAAACTCGCCGCCGGCCTCGCCGCGTTGCATGAGGAGGACACCGCCTTCACCTACCATACCGACCCCGAGCTGCACCAGTTCATCATCGCCGCGCAGGGCGAGCTCCACCTCGAGGTGCTCTTCGAGCGCTTGAAACGCCGCTACAAGGTCGACGTCTCGCTCGCCCCGCCCAAGATCCGCTACCGCGAGACCGTGCGCGGCAAGGCCGAGGCCCGCTACCGCCACAAGAAGCAGACCGGCGGCGCCGGCCAGTTCGCCGAGGTCTGGATGCGCATCGCCCCGGCGGTGCGTGACAGCGGCCTCGCTTTTGAGCAGTCGCTCGTGGGCCAGGACGTCGACCGCGTCTTCGTGCCCTCGGTCGAGAAGGGCGTGAAGACGGCCGCGGGGGAGGGCATCCACGCCGGCTACCGCGTCACCGACGTGAAGATTGATTTCTTCGGCGGCAAGATGCACCCGGTGGACTCGAAGGACATCGCGTTCCAGATCGCCGGTTATTTCGCCTTCCGCGAGGCCTTCGCCGCCGCGCGCCCTGTCGTGCTCGAGCCCATTCACGAGCTCGAGATCAAGATGCCCGAGGAATACGTCGGCCGCGTCGTCGGCGACCTCTCCGGCCGGCGCGGCAAGATCCTCGGCATGGATGTGAATGGCCGCATGCAGATCGTGAGGGCGCACGTGCCCGCGGCCCAGCTCCACCATTACGGCACCGTCGTGCGCTCGCTCACCGGCGGGCGCGGCATGCACAGCGAGAAGTTCAGCCACTACGAGGAGATGCCGCCCGAGGAGGAGCGGAAGCTCGTCGAGCAATACAAGGCCGCCCGCGCGGCCGGCACCCACCACGCCCCGGGGCACTGAGCCGGAAACTGCCACCACGGATTCACACGGATCTACCCAGATGCCGGTTTGGATTCACCCCTCTGTGTCCATTTGTGTTCATCTGCGGTTTTTGATTCGTAGTCGCTTGTCGTGATCGCCGCCGTCCATTTCCGCAACTTCAAGGCCCTGCGCAGCGCGGAGGTGCGGCTGGCGCCGTTCAACCTGTTCATCGGCCCCAACGGCAGCGGCAAGACCAGCCTCATCCAGGCGCTCCTCCGCCTGCGCACGCTGGCCAATCTCCCCGCGGCCCGCGATGACGAGTGGGCCGGGCACCGTGCCGATGGCCCGGAAATCCGCTTCGAATTCACCGCGCCTTTCACCGACATCGCAGTGTCGCTCGGTTGCCGCTCCGAAATGGTGTGCGACCTGTTGCGCGTCGCGCATCCGCCCGGCGCCGAGGCGCGGTGGGAAGAGCTGCGCGCGCGCCTCCGTGGCATCCGGGCGTTCCTTTTCGACCATTACGCGATGGCCGAGCCGGCCGACGCCAAGCATGGCACCGAGCTGGCTTCCAACGCCGGCAATCTCGCCGCCGTGCTCGCCGCCCACCGCCGGTCGGCCGCCGCCTCGTTTGCGGCGCTCGAGGAGGATTTCCGCCGCATCATGCCCGAATACACCGGGCTCGATTTCCGCGAGGAGGGCGGCCGCGTGACCCTGCTGGCCCGCCTGCATGACGGCGACCAGCCCGTGCCGGCGGAGAATTTCTCCCAGGGCACACTCTATCTGCTGGCCATCCTTGCGCTGTCCTTCGCCCCGCGCCCGCCGGCCATCGTCTGCCTCGAGGAGGGCGACCGCGGCGTCCACCCGCGCATGTTGCGCGAGGTGCGCGACGCGCTCTACCGGCTCAGTTATCCCCAGGACTTCGGGCTGGACCGCGCGCCGGTGCAGGTCGTCACCACCACGCACTCGCCCTACATGCTCGACCAGTTCCGCGAGCACCCCGAGGAGATCGTGCTGGCCAACAAGCAGGGCACCGCGGCCACGTTCCAGCGGCTCTCCGAGCGCCCCGATGTGCTCGAGCTGATGAAGGAGACGCACCTCGGCGACCTCTGGTATAGCGGCATCCTCGGCGGCGTGCCGGAGGCGTGATGAAGCTCGCCATCCTCAGCGAATCGCCCGCCGACGAGGCCGCGCTCGACGTGCTCGTGGGCTACGTGCTCGGGCCCTTCGCCCGCGTCGAGACCCGCCTGCGCGCGCGCGGCTGGCCCTCGGTCGAGCAGGTGCTCCCGCCCATCATCCGCCACCTGCACTTCCAGACCGACGCCGACGGCCTCGTCATCGTCGTCGATTCCGACGACTCCCCCGTGCACACGGCCGAGCACGAGGTGCCCAACTACCACCATCCGTTCTGCCGCATCTGCCGGCTGCGGGCGGCGTTCCGCCGCACGGTCAAGAACCTGCCCCCTGCCCGCGGACGCGAGCGGGTGCTGCGCGCCGTCGGCTTGGCCGTGCCCGCCCTCGAGGCCTGGCTGCTCTGCGGCCGCGACACCTCCGTGACCGAGGCCGCGTGGGTGCAGGGGCAGGGGAGCGGCCGGCTGCCCTACACGCGTGCCCAGTTGAAATGGAAGGTCTATGGCACCGAGCGGCCCACGTTGCCGCATCAGATCAGGCGCGCCGTGCAGGAGATCTCGCGGCACCGCGGCGATGTGCGCCGCCTTGAGAACGATTTTCCCCACGGCTTCGGCGCCCTCACCCGCGATTTGCGGGCGTGGAAGGGAAACCCCGCCTGAGTTTTCCCGGAGCGCAGGCTTGCGCCGGGGCGGGCGATTCCTTCCCTAGCAGCACCCCTGTTCATGAAGTCCTCCCCGCTCTCCCTGCCGGCGTTGATGGTGGCGCAGGCGCAGGTCACCTTCAACGACTGCACCGCGAAGTTCATGCTGATTGCGCTGACGCAACAGCTGGCGCACGGCCTGGGGCGGGACCCGAAGCCGCTGGTCGCCCTCATCTCGCTGCTGCTCGTGGCCCCCTATGTGCTGTTCGGGCCGGTGTGCGGATGGCTGTCGGACCGGTATTCCAAGCGCACCGTGATGAATTGGGCGCTCGCGCTCCAGCTGGCCGTGGCGGTGGCGCTGGGCCTGGCGATGTGGTTCCGCTCCTTCGATCTGGCGATGGGATGCTTCTTCCTGCTGTCGGTGCAGACCGCCATCTTCGGCCCGGCCAAGCGCGGCATCCTGATGGAGTATGTGCCCGAGCAGAAGCTGTCGCGCTACGTCGGCATCATGGAGATGCTCAACGTCACCTCGATCCTCGTGGGCTCGTTTGCGGGCGGGGCGCTGTTCGCCCACTGGTTGGGGCAGGGTGACGACCCGTGGCAGGCCGGCCTGAAGGTGTGCGGGGTGCTGGTAAGCCTGTCCGCGGTGGCTTGGGCGGTTTTCCAGCTGACCGCGGCCACGCGGGCGCAGTCGTCGGAGCCGTTCACGCGGCAGCTCTGGTTCCGGCAGATCGCGCTCATCGGTGAGGTCTGGCGCGACCGGCCCATCTGGCGCGCCACGATGGGCATCTGCGTCTTCTACGGGGTCGGCGGTTATGTCTCGCTGCTGGTGCCGCAGGTGGCGGACGAGCTGCAGGCGGGCGGGGGCAAGACCGGCCTCGTGACCGGCCTGATGATGCTGACCGTCGGTGCGGGCACGATGCTCGGCAACCTCTTCGCCGGCCTGGTCTCGCGCCGCGGCATCGAGATGGGGCTTGTGCCCTTCGGCGGCGTGATGCTGGTGGGCTGCCTGCTGGGGCTCAGCCTGCAGCCGGCCGGCACGACGGGTTACCACTGGCTGCTCGGCCTGGCGGGCTTTGCCACGGGGCTTTTCCTCGTGCCGCTTTATGCCTTCGTCCAGCAGCACGCCGGCGACCACCGCCGCGGGCGCATCATGGCCGGGGTGAACCTGATCGACAGCCTCGCCGGGCTCTTCGCCATCGAGGCCTACCGCTACATCGCCTCCGACAGCATGCTGAACTGGTCGCCGGCAAACCAATACCTGCTGCTCTCCGCCGTGATTGTCGCCATGCTCTTCTACGGCGTCTACCACCTGCCGCACGACACACTGTGCACCCTGATGCGGTTTGTCGGCAAGATGTTCTACCGTGTGCGCTCGCGCGGGGCGGAGCAGATCCCCGAGGGTGGGGCGCTGATGATCTGCAACCACCTGTCCTATGTGGACGCCGTCGTGCTCCAGATCGCCTCGCCGCGGCCGCTGCGGTTCTTCGTCTTCGGCGGCGACGCCCGCAGCGCGACGGTGCGTTTCCTCCTGCGCGCCGCCGGCATGATCCCGCTCTCGCCCGACAAGCCCCTCAAGGGCATCCGCCGGGCCGTCGACGCGGTCAAGCGCGGCGAGCTCGTCTGCGTCTTCCCCGAGGGCTCCATCTCCCGCACCGGCCAGCTCATGCGGCTCAAGTCCGGTTTCGAGGCCATCGCCCGCCAGGCGCGCGCCCCCGTCGTGCCCGCCGTGATCGACGGCCTCTGGGGCTCGGTGTTCTCCTTTGCCGGCAACAAATACCTCTGGAAGTCGCCGCGCCTCATGCCGACCCCGGTTTTTGTCGAGTTCGGCCCGCCCATCCCACCCGCCAAGGCCGACCTCGAGACCTGCCGCCGCGCCCTGCTCGACCTCGGCGAGGCGGCCTTCCAGGAGCGGCCCGTCCTCCGGCGCCACCTCGGCCGCGAATGCGTCCGGTCCCTCGCCAAGCGCCCCGGCCACGTCGAGATCATCGACCGCACCGCCGACCGCCGTGAGGTCAAGGCCGCGCAGCTCCTCGCCGCCGCCGCCGCGCTCTCCCGCCGGATCAAGGCCACCGTGCCCGACCAGCGCGTGGGCATCGTCCTGCCGCCGGGTGCGGGCGCGCACATCGCCAATCTCGCCGTGGCCTGCGCCGGCAAGGTGCCGGTGAACCTCAACTTCACCGTCGGCCGCGCCGCCGTCGAGGCCGCGCTCCGCATCGGCGAGATCCGCACCGTCCTCACCGCCGACGCGATGAAGGCCAAGATCGCCCAGTTCCCCTTCCCGGAGGACACGCGCGACCTCCGCAAGGAGATCGAGGCCGCCGGCGGCAAGAAGGCCATGCTGCCCTGGCTGCTCGCGGCCTGGCTGCTCCCCAACCAGTGGGTGGCCGACCTCCTCGGCCTGCCCCGCGAGGGCGACCGCGCCGAGGCCGGCCTGCTCTTCACCAGCGGCAGCTCGGGCGAGCCCAAGGGCGTCGTGCTCACCCACCGCAACATCCTCGCGAACTGCGCGCAGATCTCCTCGCTCTCCATCCTGCCCGACTCGGCGCGCATCATGGGTTGCCTGCCCATCTTCCATTCCTTCGGCTTCACCGTCACGCTCTGGTATCCGCTCCTGCGCGGCTGCTCCGTCGTCACCCAGCCCAGCCCGCTCGAGACCAAGAAGATCATCGACAGCATCCGCGAGGAGAAAGCGACCGTGATGGTCGGCGCGCCGACCTTCATCCGCCCCTTCCTCAAGAAGGCCACCAAGGAGGACCTCGTCTCGCTCAACCTCGTCGTCACCGGCGCCGAGAAGCTGCCGATGGATCTCTACGAGTCCTTCCTGCAGCAGTTCGGCATCGAGATCCTGCAGGGCTACGGCCTCACCGAGACGACGCCCGCCTCGAACATCAACCAATACGACCCGCCCGTGCCGCACGCGCATGCCGAGGAACAGCCCGGCAAGCGCACCGGCGCGGTCGGCCGCCTCCTGCCCGGCATGAGCGCGCGCATCATGGACCCCGATACCGGCGCCGAGATGCCGCTGACGGCCACCGGCATGCTCTGGATGCGCGGCGCCAACGTCTTTCCCGGCTACCTGAAGGACCCGGAGAAGACCGCCGCGGCGCTCAAGGGCCCGTGGTTTGTCACGGGCGACCTCGGCCGGTTCGACGAGGATGGATTCCTCTACATCGAGGGCCGGCTGTCGCGCTTCTCCAAGATCGGCGGCGAGATGGTGCCGCACGGCACCGTCGAGCTGCGCTGCGCGGAGCTGTTCGGCTGGGACCAGAACGAGGGCCCGACCGTCGCCGTGGCCGGCGTGCCTGACGCGACCAAGGGCGAGGCCATCGTCCTGCTCACGACGCACGAGGTCACGCCCGAGCAACTCCGTTCCAAGCTGCTGGAGGCCGGGCTGCCCAACCTCTGGATCCCGAAGATCGTGCGGAAGGTGGAGAAGATCCCCATGCTCGGCACCGGCAAGCTCGACCTCAAGGGTGTGCGCAACCTCGCCATCGAGCTGACCAAGGACGGCCAGGGTTGAGCGCGGCGTGAACGGCGCGCCCCCAGTCCCGCCGCGGCCGCGCCTGATCGACGTGCACGTGCACTTCGTCGGCAACGGCTCCGCCGGCACCGGCTGCTGGTTCCGGCGCCGCGGCATCACACGCCACCTCATCCCCGTCATGCTGCGCGAGCTCGGCCTGCCCGGCGACGCGCTCGACCGCGATTTCGACACCCTCTACCGCGACCGGCTCCTGCACCTCATCCGCGCCAGCTCGGTGGACGCCGTCGTCCTCCTCGCGCAGGACAACGTCTACCGGGCCGACGGCAGCCTCTGGGAGGACCGCGGCTCCTTCCATGTGCCCAACGACGTCGTGCTGCGTCTCGCGCGTGAGCATCCCGAGTTCCTGCCCGCGGTGTCCATCCACCCCGCGCGCAAGGACGCGCTGGCCGAGCTCGACCGCTGCGTCGCGGCCGGCGCCGTGGCCTTCAAGCTCCTGCCCAACTGCCACAATGTCGACGCCGGGCTGCCGCAATACCGCCCGTTCTGGCGGCGGCTGGCGGAGTCCGGCCTGCCCTTCATCTGCCACACCGGCGTCGAGAGCTCCGTCGACGAGATGCGGCCCGACCTCGCGCACCCCCATAATCTGCGCGCGCCGCTCGAGGCCGGGGTCAAGGTCATCGCCGCGCACTGCGCCACGGGCCAGCCCGTGCTCGGCCGCGACTGGTTCCACGAGTGGCGCGACATGCTCCGGCAGTATCCCAACCTCTACGGCGACATCAGCGCGTTGAGCGTGCCCGGGCGCGACCGTTGGGTGCCGCTCTGCCGCCGGCCGGGCGTGGTCGATCGGGTGCTCTACGGCAGCGACGTGCCCGTGCTCGTCCAGGCCTGGCCGGCCCTGCTGCGCCGGCGCATCACCCTCGCGCAATTCCTCCTGCTCCGCCGCGAGCGCAACCCCCTCGAGCGGAACTACCGGCTCAAGCGCCTGCTCGGCTTCCCCGAGGAGGTGTTCACCCGGGCCGACAGCCTTCTGCGCCGGCCGGCGTAATTGCGCCGGCTGGCGCAATCACGCCCGCCGGCAGTATTTCTGTTCTGGCGCGGTGCGGTGCGCGGGCTTTTGCTCCGCCCAGTGAAACAGCACGCCGCCGCCACCCGCGAACTGAAGCGCCGCCTTGGTGCACGGGTGGACTTATCCAAGGGCGGACTCTGGGCCGCCTCGTTTGACAGCAGCAAGGTGTCGTTCCTGCCCGAGGCGGTCGTCACCCCGCGCCGTGAGGCGGAGGTCGGCGTCGTGCTCGCACTGGCCAACCGCCACCGCGTGCCGGTGACGGTGCGCGGGCGCGGCACTTCGCTCACCGGCAGCGCCGCCCCGGTGCGCGGCGGCTGGGTGCTCGATTTGCGCAAGCTGAACCAGGTCCGGCTGGACCGCGACGCGGGCCTGATCGACGCCGGTGCCGGTGCCACGACCGCCGCCGTGCAGCGGGTGGCGGACAAGGAAGGTTGGTTTTATCCACCCGACCCGTCGTCGCGGGAATACTGCACCATCGGTGGCAACATCGCCTGCAATGCCGGCGGCATGCACGGCGGCAAATGGGGCGTCACCCGCGACTTCGTCGTGGCGCTGCGGGGCTTCCTGCCGACGGGCGAATACGTGGAGTGGGGCACGGCCACGCGGAAATTCTCCGCGGGCTACAACCTGCGCGACCTCTGGATCGGCAGCGAGGGCACGCTGGGCGTCGTGACCGGCGCCGTGCTCAAGCTCGTGCCGCGGCCCGCGACCCGGTGGACGCTGCTCACGGCGTTCCGCGACGAGGCGGCGGCGATCCGGGCCGCAAAGGTGCTCTTCCGGGCCCGGCTGCAGCCCGCCATCTGCGAGTTCCTCGACCGGGAGAGCGTGCTCGGTGCCGAGCGGGCGATGCGGACCACGATTTTCCCCGGTCAGGCGGGCCGGCCGGTCATCCTGCTCGAATTCGCCGGCGGCTTGGCGGAGATTGAGGACGTGAAGTTCGAGGTGCTGGCCTGGGCGCAGGGGCACGCCGCCGCCCACCGCGAGGCGCGCAGCCGGGTCGAGGCCGAGGAACTGTGGGCGGTGCGCCGCAAGTGCTCGGGGGCGATGTTCGAGCTGGGCGACGCGAAGCTGAACGAGGACGTCGTGTTGCCGATGCGCAGCTACGGGAAGTTCATCCGCTGGCTCGCGGGGCTGAAACGGCGCTCGCGGCTGCCCATCCCGACCTTCGGTCATCTCGCCGACGGCAACCTGCACGTGAACATCATGTATCACCGCGCCGACGCCGGCGAGACACGGCGGGCCGAGGCTGCCGTCGTGGAGCTGATGAAGATGGTCGTCGCCCTGGGCGGGGCCATCTCCGGGGAGCACGGCATCGGCCTGGCCAAGACGCCCTTCCTGCGCCTCCAGCACCGCCCGGCGCAGGTCCGCGCCATGCAGGCCGTGAAGCGCGCCCTCGACCCCCGCGGCATCCTCAATCCGGGCAAGATTTTCACCCCCGTCCGCCTCTGGAAATACCCCCGGCTGGACGTGCAGTTGCCGTGGGATCACCGCTAGGCCGCCCCCGCGCGGCCCGCGGGCCTTTTTGCCGTTGCGCCGCGTTGGCGTGGACTCTCTAACTGGCGCGGAATTCATGCATCTGAAGGCGCTAAAACTTAACGGGTTCAAAAGCTTCGCGGACGCGACCACGCTCCGTTTCGAGCCCGGAGTCACGGCGGTGGTGGGGCCCAACGGATGCGGCAAAAGCAACATCGCGGACGCCATCCGCTGGGTGCTGGGCGAGCAGAGCGCCAAGGCCCTCCGCGGCGGCAAGATGCAGGACGTCATCTTCGAGGGGGCCGACACCCGCAAGGCCGCGCAGCTCTGCGAGGTCGCCCTCCAGCTCACCGAGTGCGAGAAGCAGCTCGGCAGCGACTACCACGAGATCGAGATCATGCGCCGCGTGCTGCGCGACGGGCAGAGCGAGTATTTCTTCAACGGCCAGCCCTGCCGCCTGAAGGACATCCACAAGCTCTTCATGGACACCGGCGTCGGCCGGACGAGCTACTCGATCATGGCGCAGGGCCAGATCGACCAGATCCTGTCGTCGAAACCCGAGGAGCGCCGGGTGGTGTTCGAGGAGGCCGCCGGCATCACCAAATACAAGAGCCAGCGCCGCGAGGCGATGAACAAGCTCGCGCTGACCGAGCAGAACCTCGCCCGCGTGAGCGACGTCATCACCGAGGTGGCGCGCCAGATCGGCAGCCTCAAGCGGCAGGCGGCCAAGGCCATGCGCTACAAGCGCGTGAGCTTCCGCCTGCGGCACCTCGCGCTGGCGCAGGGCAATTTCCAGTGGCGCCAGCTTTCGCAGGCGCTCGCGGAGCTCGACGGCCGCGTGGCGGCGCTCCGGGGCGACGCCGACACCCGCCGCGCCGCGCTCGACGCGAAGACGCGCACCCTCGACACCCGCAAGCTCACGCGCGCCGACCTCACCCAGCGCGTGCAGGAGGCGCAGCAGGCGGTGTTCGACCTGCGCACCCAGCGCGACCAGGCCGAGAACGCCGCCAGCATGGCGCAGGTGAAGCGCGCCGGCCTGGCCGAGCGCATCGAGGCCGGCAAGGACGACCTCGGCGAGCTGGCGATGCAGGTGCGCGAGCTGGCCTCGCAGGTGGACACCGGTTCCCAGGACAAGCAGATGCAGCTCTCGCTCCTCGGCAGCTCCGACGCCGTGTTCCAGGACCGCAACCGCGAGCTCGCACTGGCAGACGGCGAGCTGGCCAAGGCCGAGCAGGCGCTGCAGGAGCAGAAGTTTGCGCTCCTGCAGCTGGAGAGCGCCGTGGCCCGGCACCGCTCCGAGAGCTCGGGCCTCGAGGTCGACGCCCGCACCAGCCGGCACAAGCACGACCAGGTCGCCGCCGACAGCGAGGAGGTGCGCCAGGCCGTGGCCGCCGCCGCCGAGACCCTGGCGGCCGGGCGCCGCCGCGTCGAGGAGGCGCGGGCCGAGCAGAGCCGCACGACCAACGAGGCGCAGGCCGCGCAGGCCGCCCTGCACGAGGCCACCCAGAAATTCCGCGACGGGCAGCGCAAGCTGCAGGACATCGACCGCGCGCTGGCGCAGAAGACCGCGCGGCTCAAGCTGCTCCAGCAACTGCAGGAGAAGTGGGAGGGATTCGGCGAGGGCGCGAAGGCCCTGCTGCAGGGCCGGCTCGCCGCCGAGGTCGGCGACCGGAAGTTCACCCCCGTGGCGCAAGGGCTCGAGGTGCGCGCCGAGCACGCCAAGGCGCTCGAGGCGCTGCTTGGCGCCTCGGCCGAGGCCATCGCCGTGGCCGACCTGGCCACCGCCCGGAAAATCCTCGCCCGGCTCGAGGCCGACCAGATCGGCAGCGTGCACCTGCAGATCGCGGCCGTCGGCAGCCAGCCGGCCCCGGCCGGCAGCCTGCCCGCCGGCCTGCGCCCGGCCACGGAGGCGGTGGCCAACCTCGACGCCTCCCACCCGGCGGCCAGCCTGCTGTCCGCCTGTTACATCGCGGACGACCTCGGGCAGTTCCTCGGCTACTGGAAGGCCAACCCGGATTTCAGCTTCCTGATGGTGGCGACGCCGAAGGGCGACCTCGTGGACCGCCGCGGGCTGGTCTTCGGCGGGCACCACAAGAAGCCGGCCAACAGCATCGTGCAGCGCGAGGTGGACCTGCGCGAGACCGGCAAGGCCGTCGTCGCCGAGCAGAAGGCGCACGACGAGCAGCGCGCGGTCATCGACCAGCTGGCGGTCGCGCTGGCCGCCGCCGAGCAGGCGCTTGAGCAGAAGCGCAAGGACGTGCTGGCGGTCTCGCAGAGCGCGGCGGCGAGCCACACCGAGGAGAAGAACGCCCAGCGCGCGCACGACGAGGCCACCAACCGCCTCACGCGCATGCTCAACGAGCTGGCCAACCTCAGGCGCGACCATGACGAGGCGCTCGCCCGCCACGCCAAGGCGCAGACCCAGCTGGCCGAGGCCGAGGCCGGCATGTCCGCCCAAAAGGAAAAGATCGCCGCCACCGAGCGCCGCATCACCGAGTTGCGCGCCGACCGCGACCAGAAGAAGGAGGCGCTGGCCCTGGCCCGCCTCGAGCTCGCGGAACGCCGCCAGAAGGTCGAGGTGCTCGACCGCGGACTTTCCGAGATGGAGCGGCGCCGCGCCCAACTGGAGGAATTGCAGTCCCAGCGCCAGACCGAGATCGAGACCTGGACCGAGCAGGCGGCGGCGCAGGAAAGCGAGGCCGGGGCCCAGAAGCGCCGGGCGCAGGAACTCACGGGCACGCTGGAGGTCGCGCAGGCCCGGGTGGAGGAGGCGCGCCGTGGCCTCGCCGCCGTCGAGGACGAGATCCGCGAGTTCGAGGCCGGCATGTCTTCCATCCGCGCCGAGGCCGAGGCCGCGCAGGCGGAGCTGGGCCGTCACGAGGTCAAGGTCGCGGAGACGCGCGCCCGGACGCAGTTCCTCGCCGAGGAGATGCAGCGCGAGTTCCAGTCCGACATCGGTGCCGCCGACTGGAGGCACCTGCTCTGGCATGCCGACGACGAGCCCCCGGGGCTGAAGGACCTGGATCTCGACGAGGAGGAGGAAGCCGGCGAGCCGTCACCCGAGGCCAGGCCGCGGCGCCGGAAAAAGAAGGAAGCCAAGGGCGAACCGACCGAGGCCGACCTGGCCGCGTTCGACGCCATCAATTGGGATGCGATCAAGGCCGAGGTGGAGGCCCTGCGGCAGCGGCTTGGCGGCATGGGCGCCGTCAACCTCGTGGCCATCGAGGAATACTCGGAGCTGAAGCAGCGCTACGAGTTCCTGAAGACCCAGAGCGACGACCTCACCGGCGCCAAGGCGCAGCTGCTGAAGGCGATCGACGAGATCAACCGGACCTCGCTCGAGCAGTTCCGCATCACCTTCGAGCAGATCAAGAAGAACTTCGCCTACACGTTCAACATCCTGTTCGGCGGCGGGCGGGCCGACATCGAGCTGGTGACGGCGGAGGATCCGCTGGAGAGCGGCATCGAGATCGTGGCGCAGCCGCCGGGCACCAAGCTGAAGAGCATCACGCTCCTCTCGGGCGGCCAGAAGACGCTGACGGCCGTCGCGCTGCTCTTCGCGCTCTACATGGTGAAGCCCTCGCCGTTCTGCCTCCTCGACGAGCTGGACGCGCCGCTCGACGAGTCGAACATCCACCGTTTCATCAACCTGCTGAAGCAGTTCGTGAAGGACTCGCAGTTCCTCATCATCACGCACAACAAGACCACGATCGCCTCGGCCGACGCGATCTACGGCGTGACGATGCAGGAGCGCGGCGTGTCGCGCACGCTCTCGATGAAGTTCAACCAGGCGCGCGGCGAGGCCGAGGTGGCGCCGGCGACCGTGGCCGACTCGGTGCACGGCGCCAAGCCGCCCCCGGCCGAGACGGTCACGACCTGAGGGTGAGCGCGCGGTGGATGACCCGCGCGAACAGGGGTAAATGAAAAGGGCGCCGCGTGCGGCGCCCTGCTCATCATGGGGTCGGGGCGGCGGCTCAGTGGCCGTGGGCGGCCTTCTTCTTGGCGACGGCGTCGCCGCCCGCGTCGGCGTCGATCATGTCGGGCGGGACGTTGGAGATGGCGTCCTCCATGGTGGTGAGGCCCAGCTTGACCTTGAGCATGGAGTCCTGGTGCATGGTCTTCATCCCGGTCTTCATGCAGACGCGCTTGAGGTCGGCGACCTCGACCTCGGCGTTGATGGCCTCGACGATCTCCTCGCAGTTGACCATGAGCTCGTGGATGCCGACGCGGCCCTTGTAGCCGTTGCCGCTGCAGATGTGGCAGCCGCCGGGGGCGGCCTTGAAGATCTCGGGCGCCTCCTTGAGGTCGAGGGCCTTCATGATGATCTCGGCCTCGCGGCCCTCGGGCTTGTATTTGACCTTGCAGTTCTTGCAGACGCGGCGGAGGAGGCGCTGGGCGCAGACGCAGACGAGGGCGGCGGAGATGTTGAAGGGCTCGATGCCCATCTCACCCATACGGGAGACGGTGGACGGGGCGTCGTTGGTGTGGAGGGTGGAGACGAGCAAGTGACCGGTGAGCGCGGCTTCGCACGCGATCTGGGCGGTTTCCTTGTCGCGGATTTCACCGACGAGGATGATGTCGGGATCCATACGCAGGTAGCAGCGCAGGGCCCGCTGGAAATCGAGGCCGATCTGCTTGTTCATCTGCATCTGGTTGAGGCCGGGGAGCGTGTATTCGATGGGGTCCTCGGCGGTCTGGATGTTGACGTCGGGGGTGTTGATCTCGGCGAGCGCGGCGTAGAGTGTCATGGACTTGCCGGAACCGGTGGGGCCGCAGTGCAGGATCATGCCGTAGGGCTGGCGGACGCAGTCGCGGTATTTCGCGAGGTTGTCATCGGAGAAGCCGAGGGCGGGCAGGGGCAGGGTGGACTTCTGCTTGTCGAGGATACGCATGACGACCTTCTCGCCGTGGTTCATCGGGCCGGTGGCGACACGAAGGTCGATGTCGATGTTCTTCTTCGTGTATTTCTTGAAGACGATGCGGCCGTCCTGCGGGAGCCGGCGCTCGGAGATGTCGAGATTGCACATGATCTTCAGGCGGGCGACCATGGCGCCGGTGACCTGCTTGGGGAGGCGGATCTTCTCCTGGCACACGCCGTCAATGCGGTAGCGGACGACGAGGTCCTTTTCCATCGGCTCGATGTGGATGTCCGACGCGCCGCCGACGTAGGCATCCTCGATGATGCGGTTGGTGAGCTGGATGATGGGGGCGGAGTCCTCGCTCTCGAGGTCGGTGGCCTTGACGACGCCCTCGCCGGTGCCGCCCTCGGTGTAGGCGGTGGAGATGAGGTCGGAGACCTCGTCGAGGCCGGCGTCGTCGGCGGTGGCGGCGGTGGTGGTGGTGGCGGTCTTGAAGAACTTCTTGAGGAGCTCGTCGAGGAGGTTGGCCGGCATGACCTTGACCTCCTCGATGGTCATCTCGGTGGCCTGCTGGAAGGACTCGCGCTTGGCAAAGTCGAGAGGGTTGGCCATCAGCACGGCGCAGCCGTTGTTGCCGATCTTCTTGAAGGGGAAGATGCCCTCGCGGCGGATGACGGCGTCGCCGGTGATCTCGACGAGCTTCTCGTCGATCTCGAGCTCGTCGGGCTTGGTGACGAGGGGGAGGTCGGTGAACTTGGAGATGAACTTGGCGGTGTCCTCGGGCGAGAGCTGGAATTTCGGGTCCAGCATGCGGGCGATGAGGGTGGAGGAATACTCGGCGACTTCCTGCAGGACGGCCTGGTCCTTGGTGGTGAAGCGCCCGCCGGTGCCGGCGGAGGGTTCCTTGTTCAGCACCTGGATGGCGCCGATGACGATGTTGGTCTTGAGCGGGACCGTGAGCATCGACTGCACCTCGAAGCCGACGTCCATCTTCTTGAGCGACCCGGCATCGGCGCCGCCGGCGCTGAAGAAAAGGGACTGGCCCGACTGGATGACCTTGCCGACGTTGCCGGTGCCGGCGGGGAGCTTGAGGGCGAGGAGCTTTTTGCTCGTTTCCTTGAACTGGGCCTCCTTGGCCTTGTCGCTGCCCCAGAGCGTCGGGGAATAGTAGATCTGCTTGAAGGCGATCTCACCGCCCTCGACGAGATACAGCGTCATGGACTGGCACTGGAGCGTCTCGACCACCTTGCTCGCGGTGAGCTCGATGACGGTGTTGACGTCCTCCTTGCTCGGCGCGGGCTTGGAGATGACCTTGATCAGGAGGGAACGCCGGAGGGTATTGGTCAGGGTGCTGGGAGGGGTCGCCATGGGAGAAAAAGGGGAGGGGAGGACAATCGGTCGGGCGGACCGGGGGCTAAAAACGGCTTGCTTGTAGGTCGGAAAAACCGCGTGGTCGAACGAAATCTTCCGCATGGTCACCTGGTTGCAATCCGTCTGGCAGAAATTCGCGCCCCGCGCCGCCGACGATGCCTCCGCCAGCGGTGCGCGCGGCGAGCAGGCCGCGGCGGATTTCCTCGCGGCACGGCACGGCTTCAAGGTCGTGGCGCGGAACTGGCGCAGCCCCCGCGACCGTCGCGACGAGCTCGACCTCGTCTGCCGGGACGGCGAGGTGCTGGTCTTCGTGGAGGTGAAGGCGCGCGACGAGAAGGCGCTCGTGCCCGGCTACTACACCGTCAACGAGCGCAAGAAGCGCGCGCTGCGCCGCGCCGCGCACGCCTACCTCGGTGCGCTGGCGCACCCGCCCCGCAGTTTCCGCTTCGACGTGGTCGAGGTCTCGCTGCGCGACCGCCTGCCGCCGCAGTGCCTGCATTTCGAGAACGTCCCGCTCTTCCCCAAGGGTTACCACGCGGCCCGGCAGAGCGGTTCGCTCGGCGAGGTGGCCGGCCGCGGCTGAGGCCGCGGGCCATTTATCGCCTTGCGGGCCGCCGCCGCGCGCCGGACTATCGGCCGCATGGCGGACCACGAGCGGCACCCGTTTCTGCACGGCCTCAGCAAGCACCGCGGCGCCCCGCCCACCGCCATCGTCATCTTCGGCGCCTCCGGCGATCTCACCGCCCGCAAGCTCATCCCGGCCATCTACAACCTGGCGCACGACAACCTCCTGCCCGCCGACTTCTACCTCATCGGCTTCGGCCGGAAACCGATCCCGGACGCCGAGTTCCAGCAGATCGCGCACGGTGCCATCAAGGAATTCTCCCGCCGCACCCCGTCGGCCGACATCTGGGCGCGGCTCGCGCCCCGCACGCTCTACGTGAGCGGCGGCTACGACGAGAAGGCCGCCTACGACCGCCTTGCCGCGCGCCTCGCCGGACTCGAGCAGGACACGGGCCAGCCGCTGCAAAGCCTGTTCTACATCTCGACCCCGCCGAACGTCTTCAGCGCCATCATCCAGAACCTCGGCGCCAGCGGGCTCGCCCGGCGCCACCTGCGCCTGCCCCACCAGTCGAAGGTCATCATCGAGAAACCCTTCGGCCGCGACCTCGCCAGCGCCCTCGAACTCAACCGCACCCTCACGTCCGTCTTCGAGGAGCCGCAGGTCTTCCGCATCGACCACTACCTCGGCAAGGAGACCGTGCAGGACCTGCTCGTGCAGCGCTTCGCCAACGCCATCTTCGAGCCGCTGTGGAACCGCAACTTCGTCGACTCGGTGCAGATCACCGTCGCGGAGGAGGTGGGCGTCGGCTCGCGCGCCGGCTACTACGAGCAGAGCGGCTGCCTGCGCGACATGATCCAGAACCACACCATGCAGCTCCTCGCCCTCACCGCGATGGAGCCGCCCGTCTCGCTCGACGCCGAGTCGATCCGCGACGAGAAGGTGAAGCTGCTCAAGGCCATCCACCCCGTGCGGTTGAAGGGCGGCGAGCGGCCCGCCGACATCGCCCGCGCCCAATACACCGGGGGCCTGCTCGGCGGCAAGCCGGCGAAGGGTTACCTGCAGGAGGACGGCATCAGCCCGCAGTCCGCCACCGAGACCTACGCCGCGATCCGTTTCAGCATCAACAACTGGCGCTGGCAGGGCGTGCCGTTCTACCTCCGCTCGGGCAAGCGCATGGCGCACCGCGTCTCCGAGATCGCCATCCGCTTCAAGCGCGCCCCGGGCAACATCTTCGCCGAGTCGGAGCGCTTCCAGCTCGCGGCCAACACCCTCGCGTTCCAGATCCAGCCCGACGAGGGCATGGGCCTGGTCCTCAACGCCAAGGTCCCCGGCCTCGAGACCCGCACCCAGCCGGTGAAGATGAACTTCAAATACGCCACCACCTTCGGCTCCAACACCCCCGAGGCCTACGAGCGCCTCGTCCTCGACGCCATGATCGGCGACGGCACCCTCTTCATCCGCGGCGACGAGACCGAGCGCTCCTGGCAGCTCTGCACGCCCATCCTCGAGCACTGGGCCGAGCAGGGCCGCCACGGCCTCGACACCTACGCCGCCGGCTCCTGGGGCCCGAAATCCGCGGACCAGCTCCTCGCGCACAACGGCCACGCCTGGCGCGAGCCCTGAGCTTCCGCCATGCCCGCCATCTTTGACGCCCTGCCCGGAGTCGAGGTGCCCGTCGGCGGCATCGGCGCCGGCTTCCAGAAGTTCTGGGCCGATTCGCCGGCCAAGGAGGCCCGCGCCGTGCAGCTCAACCTCGTGCTGCACCTTGGCCGGGCGACCACACCGCCCGACGCAGCGCAGCAGTTCCAGGTGCTGCTCCAGTTCGCCCAGCGCTATCCGTGCCGCGTCGTGGTGCTGTGCCCGGATTTCGACCCGGCGGCGGCGGCCACGATGCGCGCGAAGATCTACGGCGAGTGCTTCCTCGGCAAATCGAAGGGCGACACGCGCTGCGTCGAGTTCGTGCTGCTGCACTACACGCTCGCCGCGCGCGTGCATCTCGAGAACCAGGTCTCGGTCTGCCTCTCCACCGACATGCCGCTGTATTTCTGGGCGCACCGCTTCACCGCGGCCGCCAAGCTGGCCGACTACTCCTACCTGCTCACCCGCTCCCAACGCATCCTGTTCGACGCCGCCGTGGTGCCCGCCGAGGCCTTCACGTTTCCCTGGCCCAACCCCGCCGCCGTGCGCGACCTCGCCTACACCCGCACGCTGCCGCTGCGCCGCGGGCTCGGCCAGTTCCTCAGCCGCTACGACCCCGGTGCCATCGTCGACGGCCTGCAGCGCGTGACCGTGCACCACCGCGCCGGGCTGGCCGCGGAGGCCGCCGCGCTTGCCACCTGGTTCCGCCGCGGGCTGGCGCGCTGCGATGCCGCCCGGGCCGGGCGGATCGCCTTCGTCACCCGGGCCGCGGGCGACTTGGGCAGCCTCGGGGCGGAGTTCACCTACACCACCCCGGGAAAGTTCTTCCGCTGGCAGGCGGACCTCGGCGCCCACCAGGCGGGTTTCGCGGGCGACCTTGGCACCGGCCGCACGGAACTGCAGGCGGGCGCGGACCTGCTCGAACCCGCCCTCGCCCTGGGCGAGGCGATTTTCCTCTGAACGGAAAATCGCGGAAACACGGAACGGCAGAAACACGGAGGGGAGTTGGCGCTTGCGCCGGGCGGTTCCGCGTTTCTGCTCTTCCGCGCTTCCGCGATAATCTGCATGAAAGAACTCTCATCCGGCTACGGCCGCGTGTTCATCGGCCCCAAGGAGGACTGCTACCGCACGGCCGTCTTCCTCGCCGAGGCGCAGCGGGGGAAGAACACCGCGGCCCGGCATTTTTCGGTCGCGCTCAGCGGCGGCTCGACGCCGAAGGACTGGTATCACTGGTGCGTGGACCGGCAGGCCTTCTCGCCGCCCTTCCTCGCCACGGCGCACTGGTTCGCCAGCGACGAGCGCTACGTGCGGATCGACAGCTACGAGAGCAACTTTGGCACCGCGCAGTCGCACCTGCTGGAGCCGCTGGGCGTGTTGCGCGAGAAACGCCACCCGTGGTCGGTGGCCCTGCCGCCGGCCTTCGCGGCGCTCGAATACGGCCGGCTCGGCGCGCCGTTCTTCCCGGCGGGGAAGTGCTTCGACGTCTGCTACCTCGGCATGGGCGACGACGGCCACACGGCGTCCATCTTCCCCGGCAGCCCGCTGCTCAAGGATGACGGGGGCCAGTTTTTCGCGGCGGTCAACGTGCCGGAGAAGGGCTGGCGCCTGACCATCACGCCCGCCGGCCTGCGCGCCTGCAACCTGGTCATCGTGCTCGCGCTCGGCGCGGGCAAGGCGGAGCGGCTGCACGCCGTGCTGGCCGGAGAGCACGACCCGGCGAAGCAGCCGATCCAGGCGCTCAAGGCCTGCGCGCCGAACGTCGTCTGGCTGGTGGACGAGGCCGCGGCGGCGAAGTTCCTTGCCGGCTGATCAGGCCAGCACCTGCAGGCCGCGCAGCGCGGATTCCATGCGGGTGAAGACCGGCAGACCGGCCGCGCTGAACGCCGTGCGATACGCCGCATAGTCCTCGCCCGCATCGATCACGATGCCGAGCGGCTTGCCTTGCAGGCGGTGCAGTTCGGCGAAAGCCCGGGCGAAGCGTGCGGCACCGGCGGGCGAGGCGTCGAGGTTGCGGGTGAAGGGCACGAGGCCGACGACGAGGGCGGAGGCGTGGCGCAGCAGCAGGGCGGCGCTCTCGAGGAACACCGCCTCGCCGGCCATCGGCGTCAGGTCGAGCGGCAGGCGCGGGGCCACCAAGCCGGCCAGCTCATGGAAACGCAGCAGGTCGACGAGTTCCTGCTGCGCGGACTCGTCGAGGCGCGCCGCCGGCAGCCGCGGGTCGAAGCGATCGCCGGCGTTGACGCTTTCGAAGCCGGCGTTGGTGAGGACCGCGACCGGCCCGGCCGGCAGGCGCGGCTGGGCGCCCAGCCAGGCCAGCGCGGCGTCGAAGTCGGCGATGGAGTCGGCGAAACGCACGCCGCTGTGCGCCAGCAGGGCGCGTTCCAGGGCGAGGTCGCCGGCCATCGCGCCGGTGTGGCTGGCCGCGGCCGCCTGTCCCGTCTCGGTGCGGCCGGCCCGGTGGAGGAGCACGCGGGCGTTGCGTTCCGTGAGTTGCTCCACGGCGCGGGCGAACCGGCCGAGCTGGCCCGGCCCGAAGCCTTCGACGTAGCACGCGACCGGGCCGGGCTGTTCCTCGCCGGCGAGTGCGGCCAGCACGTCGGCCATGGCGACATCCATCTGGTTGCCGAGCGCGAGGCCCAGTCCGAAACGGAGCGCGGGATTGCCCGAGCGCCGCGAGAGCAGGAAGGCGCCGCTCTGGCTGAGCAGCGTCAGCGCGCCGCCGGTTTTAGCCGGGGGCGTGAGCTTGTCGGTGGGGATGAACGAGGTGTCGAGGTCATGCGCCGGGGCCCAATGGCCGAGGAAATTGGGTCCGAGCACGGCGGGAGTCCAACGACCGGAGGTCCGGGTCTCGCCGAGCAGGTCCTGCAGCTGCCGGCCGAGGCCGGCGCGGTCGGCGCCGTCGCCGAGACCGCCGGAGACCAGCGCCACGCACCGGGCGCCGCCGCCCTGCCGGATGAGGGCCGTGAGCGTCGCGGCGGCCGCGGGGGCCGTAAGCGCGAGGATGAGCAGGTCGACGGGCGCGGCGAGCAAGGGTCCGGTGTCGGGCAGGCAGGGCAGGCCGAGCATCTCGTCCCGGCCTGGCTTGATCAGGATGAGGTCGCCCGGCTGCAGGTCGTAGCGGCGGAGGTTGTCGAGGATGGTCCGGCCGACGCCGCCCGGTTCCCCCGACACTCCGGCCAGCGCGATGCGCTTGGGTGCGCGCAGCACCTCGAGGAAACCGGCGGGCGGGGGCGGTCGGACGGCGGCGACGGGGGCCCGCCGACCGACGGCGTCCAAGGGCCGCAGGCGTCCGTTGGCATCGAGGACCAGGGGATTGAGTTCGAGGAGTGCCAGCCCCTCCGCCTCGCACAGCTCCGCCAGTTGCCAGAGTCCGTGCAGGAAATCGCGCAGGACGTTGATGGTCGCGAGCGGCCGGGCACCGCGCACTTGTCCGAGCCAGATGCGGCCGAGCAGATGTCGTTCCAGTTCGGCCAGCGCGTGTCCGGGCGACAGGGTGGCGAGCGGCCAGCAACACGGGGCCGCGAGCTCGGCGAGCGCGTCGGCCTGCAGGCCACCGAAGCCGAACAGGACGGTCCAGCCGGCGTCCGTGCGCGAGAGTGAGACAAAGCCCTCCGCCGGCAGGTCGCCGTTGCGGCGGATGGCGACCTGCTCGCACACGAGACCGCTGATCCAGGCGTGCCCGGCCCGGACCACGCGCTCGCGCATCGCCCCGGTCTCACGGGCGACCGCCGCCTCGTCGAAGGCGAGGAAGCGCACCGCGCCCAGCTCCGACTTGTGCCAGAGTTCCTCGCCGAGGCCCTTGAGCACGACGGGCTCGCCGAGGGCGAAGGGGAGCGCGCCGCCGGGGACACCGTGGCGCGGCGGATGGAGGCCGGCGCGGGCGAGCAGGGCATAGGCCTCGGTCTCGCAGACAAAGGCCCGTTGCGACGGGGCATCGGCCAGGGTGTTCATGCGCGCACGGTCTCGACGGCGGCCTGGCCGGCGGCGAAAGCCGCCTGGTTGAGCGGCAGGACGGCGGTCTTGTCCTTCAGCACATGCGCCAATGTTTCCGTGATCGCCCCGGCCGGCAGGATGCGCGTGGCCGCCTGCAGGACGCCGAGCGCGACGAGGTTCTTCACCATGGGCTTGCCGAGGTCAGCGGCGATCTTCGTCAGCGGAACCGCGAGCACCGTGCGGCCGGCGGGCAGGTCGGCGGGAGGCGCCGGGATGACGGTGCTGTCGTAGATGATGGTGCCGCCGGGCGCGACCGCCGGGGCAAACTTGGCGAGGCTCGGGGAGTTGAAGGCCACCAGCACGTCCGGCTCGGCGGCCGCCGGGTTGAGGACCTCGTGCGCCGCGATATGGACGTCGGCGTAGCTGGTGCCGCCGCGGCTCTCGGGGCCGTAGGCGGGGATGTGGGTGGCGTCGTAGCCGAGCTCGATGGCGGCGCGCGTGAGGAGCAACGCCGCGGTCTGGGCGCCGTCGCCGCCGGAGCCGGCGAACTTGAACGACAGGTCGCGCGGGGCGAGGTGGGCCGGCCACGGCGTGCGCACGTGCCGGGCCACGGCCGGCTCGGCACCGCTGAGGCCGAGCACGGCCTCGGGCTCGTAGGACGGGTGCGGGCCCTTGAACCAGGGTTCGGTCGTCGCGCTCAGGTCCTTCTTCACGCCGAGCGGGAAGACCGGCTCCATCTGTTCCTTCACCCAGCGTTCGGTCTCGACGGGCGAGAGCTTGAGGTGGGTCGGGCACTCGGAGAGCACCTCGATGAACGAGTAGCCGCGGCCCTCGAGCTGGAGCGTGAGGGCCTTGCGGATGGCCTTGCGGGCCTTGACGCGCTGTTTGGCGTCGTAGAGCGCGACGCGCTCGACGTAGAGCGGGCCGTCGAGCTGGGCGATGAGCTCGGCCATCTTGAGCGGCTGGCCCATGGCGCGGGTGCGGCCCTCGGGGCTGGTGGCGGTCTTCTGGCCGGCCAGCGAGGTCGGGGCCAGCTGGCCGCCGGTCATGCCGTAGATGGCGTTGTTGATGAAGATGACCGTCAGCGGCAGGCCCATCTGCGCGATGGAGATGGTCTCGGCGAGGCCGATGGAGGCGAGGTCGCCGTCGCCCTGGTAGGAGATGACGAGCGATTCCGGGTTGGTGAGCTTGTGGCCGAGCGCGACCGCGGGGGCGCGGCCGTGGGCGGCCTGGGAGTTGCCGACGTCGAAGTAATAATAGGCGAACACCGAGCAGCCGACGGGGCTGATGAGGATGGTGCGGTCCTGCGCGCCGAGCTCCTCGATGACCTCCGCGAGGTCGCGGTGCACGACGCCATGGCCGCAGCCCGGGCAGTAGTGCGTGCTGTGGCCCTTCAGGCCCTCGCCGCCGGCATGGCGGTCGAAGTGGGGGTAAAACACGCCGCTCATGACGCCACCTCCCGCCCCGCGAGGAGCTGTTTCAGGATTTCGTTCTGCGACGGCAGGATGCCGCCGTGGCGCCGCACACGCTCGATATGCGGCGGCGGATAACCGGCGTGGCTGAGCGCGAGCCGCAGCTCGTCCTCGAGCTGGCCGGGGCCGGCCTCGACGACGACGAGGCGCTTGGCCTGCGGGAGCAGGTCGGCCAGGGCGGCGACGGGGAACGGCCAGAGCGTGACGGGGCGGAAAAGGCCCACGCGCAGGCCGGCGGCGCGGGCGGCCTCGACGGCGCCCTTGGCCATGCGGGCCGGTGTGTTGCAGGCGACGACGACGACGTTGGCATCCTCGCAGCGGTAGAGGTCGGCGCGCTGCTCGCGGCGGCTGATGGCCGTGTATTTGCGGATGAGGTGCTCGTTCTGCTTCTCGAGGTCGGTCTCGAGGAGCTGGATGGAGGTGATGAGGTTGTGGCGGTGGCCGCGATCGCCCGTGACCGCCCAGGCCGGCCGGCCGCGGCGCACGAGGTGGCGGGGCAGGCGCACAACGCCGGTCATCTGGCCGAGGTAGCCGTCGCCGAGGATGACAACCGGGATGCGGTAGCGGAACGAGAGCGTGAAGGCCTCCATCGCCAGATCGAGCATCTCCTGCGGGGTGCCGGGCGCGAGGACGATGGCGTGGGTGTTGCCGTGACCGAGGCCGCGGCAGGCGAGCTTGATGTCGGACTGCTCGGGACCGAGGTTGCCGAGGCCGGGCCCGCCGCGCATGACGTTGACGAAGACGCCGGGCAGCTCGGCGCCGATCATGTAGCTGAGGCCCTCGAGCATGAGGCTGAAGCCGGGCCCGCTGGTGAACGTCATGCAGGGGACGCCCGCGCCGCCGGCGCCATACATCATGTTGACGGCGGCGGTCTCGGAGACGGCCTGCACGAAGGCGCCGTCGAGCTTGGGCAGGATCTTGGCCATGAGCTCGGCGCCCTCGGTGCTCGGCGTGATGGGATAGCCGAAGACGTGGCGGCAGCCGGCGAGCAGCGCGCCGATGGCGGCGGCATAGTTGCCCTTGAGCACGAGCGGCTCGCAGGCCGGCAGCGCGACGTGCGTGTCGGGCTCATCGAGGGCCGGCTCGACCGTGACGGGCTTGGGGCCGAAGAGCTTGGCGGGATCGGCGAGGTCGAAGTCCTCCGCGGCGCGGCAGGAGCAGTCGTCGCCGCAGCGCTCAGTCTCGGGCCGCAGGCCGAAGGGCTCGGGGCAGGCCTGCATGCAGAGCGTGCAGCCGTTGCAGGCCTCGAGGTTCAGCTCGACGGGCACGAGGCCGGTGGCGGGGTTGATCTCGTGGCCGGGCGTGATGCAGTGCTTGGGGCACGCGTCGATGCAACGGAGGCAGCCCTTGCAATATTCGGGCTGGAGGAAGGGTTTGGGGCGGGCGGAGGCGGGCATGGGTCGCGGGAGCTGCCCCCATCATAAACGACCCCTGGCGGACGGCTGCGCATGGGTTGCCGGAGGGTGCGCGGGCGTTGGAGGCCCGCTTGCGCCGAACGGAGTAGGCCGCCCCGGGTGCCCGGCCGGCTGAAATCCGGGTGTTATCCATTAGATGACACTCGGACGGGGGACGGGTTGTAATCTAATGGATTACAAACAGACTGCGGCCACTCAGCGCGGGTGGCGGCGGTGCAGGCCGAGCTTGTTGCCGTCGGGATCGGTGACAATGGCCGCGCGGCACAGGGGCGACTCGAAGGGTTCGACCGCGAAGGGCACGCCGTGACGGTGGAGATGGGCGATGGTCGCGTCGAAGTCCTCGACCTCGAGGACGAGGTGCGGGCCGTCGCCGCTGGGCTTGAGGAAGGGCTCGTTGCCGACGCCGAGCGTGTGCGGGCCGACCTCGAATTCCAACCAGAACTGCCCGCCGTCCTGGTGGGCCACCGTGCAGCGCAGGCCGATGATGCCCTCATAGAAGGCACGGGCGCGGGCGGCGTCGGTGGCGGGATAGATGACGAAGGCGAATTCGGAGACTTTCATGGCGCAGTTCCATTAAGAGCGTCGCCGGATTGCGCGGCAACCTGTGAAGCGGGCCGGAATCCGGACTTTGGCCGCTGACCGATAGGCTAAGACGACTTGGTTACCGGCTCGTCTGAAGCTCAAATAAAGGTATGTGCCACGAGAGCTGCTCGCTCAGAGCAAAGACGCATTTGACTGCCTCAGATGACCGCGTAGCGCGGTTCGGGGAGGGCGGCGATGCGCTCGAAGATGCGCGCGGAGGCGATCTGGTAGCGTTCCTTGCCGGCGGCGGGGTCGTCGTATTCGGCGGCGGTGATCGGGCGGCCGAAGACGATGGTGACAGGCGTGCCAAAATTGGGGAGGAGGCGCCCCTTGCCAAAGGCGGCGTAGGAGCCGTAGACGCGGCAGGGCACGACGGAGGCGCCGCTCTTGCAGGCCATCAGGCCGACGCCGGCCTTGGGCTTGTGCAGGTGGCCGTCGGGTGAGCGGGTGCCCTCGGGAAAGAGCACGATGGCGCGGTCCTCCGCGAGCGCACCGAGCACTTTCCGGATGGCCCCGACATCGCCGCTATCGCGGTCCACGGCGATGGTTTCGATCTGGTTGAGCCACCAACCGACGAACGAATTGTCCCAAAGTGTCTTGCGGGCGAAGAAACGCATCTGGCGGGCGACCTGGCACCCGACGAGCGGCGGGTCGAGATGGCTGGCGTGGTTGGCGGCGATGAGGTAAGGACCACCGGCGGGGATGTGGTCGGTGCCGACGACCTCGCCGCGAAAGAAGGCCTCGTAGAGCCCGCGCGCGAGGAAGTGGAAGAAGCCGTAGAACGGCGTCATCGCGAGCGGGTCGGGCGTGCGGGGCATGGGGCGGAATACAGAGGACGGAGAACGGAGGACGGAAACCAGAGGGCGTCAGCTGATCTGGGCAGCGATGAGAGCGGCCATTTTTTCAACTACCTGGTCGAGGGTCAGGTGGGTGCTGTCGATGTCCACGGCGCCGGCGGGGCAGGTGAGCGGCGAGGTCTTGCGCGAGGAGTCGAGGCGGTCGCGCTCGGCGATGGAATCCTGCCGGCCCTCGGCGGCGCGGCGCTTGGCGCGCTCGGCGGGGTCGGCGTGCAGGAAGAAACGGAAGTCGGCGCCGGGGAAGATGACCGAGCCGATGTCGCGGCCCTCCATCACGAGTCCGCCGAAACCGTTCTGCTTCGCGACCTCCACCTGGCCGCGCTGGTAGGCCAGCAGGGCCTGCCGCACCTCGGGCACGGCGGCATAGTGCGAGACATGGTCGTTGACCTTCTGGCCGCGGATCTCGTCGCCGGCGGGCTGGCCGTCGATGAGCATGCGGGCGGAGCGGCCGTCGAGGCGCGTGGAGAACTTCAGGCGGCCGAGCGCGGCGACGAGGGCGGCGTGGTCGGCGTGGGGGATCTGGCGGCGCAGCAACTCGAAGGTGATGTGCCGGTAGAACGAGCCGGTGTCGACGTGCAGGAAGTTGAAACGCTCGGCGAGGATGCGGGAGCTGGAGGACTTGCCGGAGGCGGCGCCGCCGTCGAGCGCGACGATGATAAAGCGGGAAGGCCTTTTCTCAGTCATGGCGAGGAGCGCCGCGACGAAGCAATCCAGCTGGATCGCCGCGCCTCGCCGGCGCGAGGCTCGCGATGACAGGTAAATGCCGGATGGCGGGTGCCCATCATTCACAGAGAGCCGCGGCGCAGGCTTTCCAGCAAGTCAAAGAATGCCGGGAAGGTCTTGGCGCAGCAGGCGGGGTCGCGGATCACAAGCCAGGGGCGGCCGTCGCCGTGCAGGTCGTGGCAGCCGAGGATGGCGAAGCTCATGGCAAAGCGGTGGTCGTGGTAGGTCTCGATCTCGATCCCGGGTGTGAGCGGGCGCGGATGGATCTCGAGCGAGTCGTTGGTCTCGACGATATGCTGGCCGAGTTTCTTCAGCTCGCGGGCGGCCCCGGCGATGCGGTCGGTCTCCTGCCTGCGGGTGTGGGCGATGCCGGTGATGCGCGTGGGGCCGTCGAGGAGCGGGGCGAGGGCGGTGAGCGTGAGGAAGGTGTCGGAGAAGGCGTTGAAATCGGCGGTGAGGCCGCGCCGCGCGCGGCCGGCGACGACGAGGTCGGCCTTGTGCTCGAGATGGCCGCCGCCTTCGAGCAACCGGAGGAAGCCCACATCGCCCTGCAGGGCGTCCGGGGCCGCATGCAGGCCCTCAAGGCACACCGCACCGTGCGTGACCAGGGCCAGAGCCGCAAAGTAGCTTGCCGCCGTGGCGTCGCCCTCGATGGCGTAGTCGGCGGGCGCCGCGGCAAATTGCTCCACCATGCGCCGGGTCATCGCGACGAAGGGCTGCGAGACGGTGGTGCCCTGCAGGCGCACCTCCAGCGGCGTGCGGGCCTGCGGGGCCACGAGCAGCAGGGCGGAGAAGAGCTGCGAGCTTTCCGACGCATCAACCTCGACCACGCCGCCGCGCAGTCCGGATGTGTGCAGGGTGAAGGGAAAGGTGCGCGCATCGGCCGTGGCTCCCTGGGCGGCCAGCGCATCGAGCAGCGGGCCGATGGGGCGGCGGCGCATGGCCTCGTCGCCGTCGAAATGATAGGTGCCGTCAGGTCGCAGGCAGGCGAGCGCGGTGAGGAAGCGCGCGGCGGTGCCGGCATTGCCGACGAAGAGGCGCGCCGTGCGGTTTGGGATCTCGCCGCCACGGCCGTGGACCGTGATGGTCCGGGCGGGTCCGTCGGCCTGCACGGCGAAGCCCAGCGCGCGCAGGGCCTCAATCATCAGGACGGTGTCGCGGCTGAAGAGCGCGCCGCGCAGCGTGACGGGTCCGCCGGCCAGCGCGGCGAGGATGAGCGCGCGGTTGGTGATGCTCTTCGAGCCGGGCAGCGCCAGCGTGCCCCGCACGGGGCGGGTGAACGGCGTGATCGGGAGCTTGTCCGGCAGCTGGCTCACGGTTGCGGCCGGAACTGGTCGCGGTAGGCCTTGCCGCGTTCGAGGATGGCCTGCAGCTCGAACCAGTCGCGGTTGGCGAGGGCGCGTTCGACGCCGTGCAGTTCCTCCTGGTAGGCCCGCAGGGCGCGCAGGACCTCGTCGCGGTTCTGCTCGAGGATGGCCTTCCAGAGTTTGGGATCGCTGCCGGCGATGCGGGAGGTGTCGCGCAGGCCCGGGCCGGCGTGGTTGCGCCAGCCCGCCGGCCGGCGGGCGAGGGTGGCGCTGAGCGCGGAGGCGAGGACCTGGGGCAGGTGGGAGATGTGGGCGACGATCTCGTCGTGTTCGTCCGGGTGGAGCGTGACGACACCGGCCTCGAAGGCGGACCAGAAGCGGACGAGGGCGTCGACGGCGGGCGGGTGCGACTCGGGCAGGGGCGTGACGAACACCGTGCGCCCGTTGAAGAGCTCGGCGCGGGCGTGGGCCCAGCCTGTTTTCTCGGAACCGGCCATCGGGTGCGACCCGACGAAATGCGCGCCGGCCCCGATGACCTGCTGCCCGAGGCGGCAGATGTCGCCCTTCACGCTGCCGACGTCGGTGACGACGGTGCCCGGGGCGAGGGCGGGCGCGACCTGGCGCAGCAGCGGCACGATGACATCGACGGGGGCACAAACCACGACCAGCTGCGCGTCCTTGACCGCGAGCTCGGGGGTGTCGGGCACGTGGCCGGCCCAGGGAATCTGGCTGAACCTGAGCCGGGCCTCCGGGCGCCGGGACCACAGCGCCACGCTGCGCGCCACGCCGTAATGCTGGCTGGCCAGCGCCACGGAACCGCCGAGCAGCCCCGGTGCGAGGATGGCGATGCGTTCGAACATCAGCCGATGGAAATACGCCGCGCGGTCCATGTCGAGCGCCGGGCGGGGCAAAGCCGTTGCCTTTTCGACCGGGGCGGCTGTCATGGCGGGGCGGATGAACTTCGAAAAACTGCCCGAGGCCGAGGAGACGCCGGCACCGCTCGTGAGCCCACGCCGGCTGCGACACGGGGTGTGGCTGCTGGTGCTGGTCCTGGCGGCCGGGGCGGCGGGGATCTTTCATTTTCAACGGCGGCAGGAGACGGGTGATGCGGCCTTCGCGGCGCGCACGGCGGCCCTGCGCGAGAAGGAACTGCAGCTGGCCGAGCTGAGCTCGACGGTCGCGCGCCTCGAGGCGGACCCGCCGGCGCAGCTGCAGCGGATCGAGGAGGGGCTGGCGACGATCCAGGAAATCACGCGCCTGCGGCCGCGCCCGGAGCCAAAGGACGCGACGCGCCTGTTCGAATGGCAGGCCCGGCGTGACGAGGCCCGGGCGGCGGAGGCCAGCCGGGTGAGCAAGCGGCTGGAGGACGAGGCGGCGGAACACCTGCGCACGGGCGACCGCGCCGGGGCCATCGAGCGCACCAAGCAGGCGTGGCGGCTGCAGCGCGAGATCAACGGCAGCGCGGCCAGCCAGGTCTACAAGAATTACGGCCGGGAGACGCGGCTGGCCGGCGAGGCGGAACGCCTCGAGGCGGAGCCGCTGCACGATTCGGTGGTTGCAGCGCTGGCCGAGGCGGAACGCGCGTCCGCGACGGGGCAATGGGGCGAGGCGCTCGCGGCCTACCGCCGGGCCCGGGAGGCGCAGGCGCAGCTGAACCGGGATTATCCCCGCTCGCGCTATGCCGACATCGAGGGCCTGGCGCGGGTCAGCCGGGAGGTCAGCGCGCTGGAGGCCGCCGAGCCGATGCACCAGCTGGAGCAGGCGTTGGCCGCCGCCCGTGCGGCGGGGGCGGACCGGGAGGCCGCGCTGCGGCATTACCGGGAGGCGCTGGACTGGCAGCAACGCATCAACACCGCCCACGCGCAGAGCCGGTTCGCCTCGCCGGAGAAGCTGGCCGAAATCGAGCGGCAGATCCAGTCGCTCGAGGCGGCCGCGGCCTGGGCCGGCCTCGCCGAGGACGACCGGAGGCTGGCGGCCCACCTGGCGCGGCGGGAAATCTTCCAGGCCCAGGAACTGGCGGCCCGGGCCGTGCGGACCCTGGAACTGGCGGCCAAGCGCTGGCCGTCGGCGCAGGGCCTGCCGGAGGAGCTGCGGCTGCGCCTGACTTTCCTGGCCCTGCGGTCCGCCGACCTCGCGGCGGTGCAGGACCAGGTGCACCGGTCGCTTCGCCCGTTGCCCGGCCGGCCGGGAGCCAGCATGCTCACCCGCGAGGTGGGGCAGGGTATTTTCCGGCAGGTCATGAACACCAACCCCAGCCGGTCGGCGGATCCGGAGCGGGCGGTTGATTCCGTGACGCTGGAAGAGGCGGAGGAATTTTGCCGGAGGCTGGGTTGGATCATGGGCCGGACAGTGCGATTGCCGGCGCGCGAGGAATACGCCGCGGCCCGGAGCTCGACCGGGGCGGCGCTCTGGGTGGGGCTGCGCGACGGGCCGGCGGAGTGGGTGGCGCGCGGCGCGGACCGCCTGGTGCTGGGCGGCAGCGACGCCCTGCCCGGTGAAGCGATGGCGGACGGGATTTTCTGGAAGCTGTCCGACACGCGCCGGTCGCCCCTGGTAGGATTTCGGATCGTGATGGAAACGGGCGATCCCCCGCCGGGACGCCAGTGATCAGCCGCCCGCGAGCTCGAGGATGCGTGCAAATTCCGCTGCGCTGACGGGCAAGACGGAGAGGCGGCTGTTGCGGACGAGCAGGAAGTCCTTGAACGCGGGGTCGGACTTGATCTGCGCGAGCGGGACCGGGCGGGCGAGCGCGCGCCGGGGTTTCAGGGTGACGGCGACCCAGCCGGGCTCGACGGCGGTCGGGTCGGGGTAGGCGGGTTTCTCGACGGTGGCGAGGCCGACGACGGCTTTGTCGTCGCCGCTGTGGTAGAAGAGCACCTCGTCGCCGCGCCGCATGCCGTTGAGGTTGTTGCGCGCCTGGTAATTCCGCACGCCGGTCCACTCCGTGCGGCCGTCACGGGCGAAATCGGTCCATGAGTAATCTTCGGGTTCCTGTTTCACGAGCCAGTGTTGCGGTTTCATGGGCGGGCGGTTGAGGGCGGGGGCGTGAAGCGGTAGATGTATTGGGAGCGGGTGTCGCTGAAAGAGTAAACGTTCGGCGCGGTGACTTTACCGACCAGGGCAAGCGAGGGGAGGTCCAACGGCGCCTCCAACACGGCGAGATCTCCGGGGAGGAGCTGGTGGTGCTCCAGCAGATCCCGAAACCCGGCGAGGGTCGTCGGCAGCGCCGCCAATGACCGGTCGGTGAGCAGCGGCAGCAGGACGGTTTCGTCATGCGTGACGATGAAAATCCGGCAGTCCGGGGCGGCCTGCCGGAGCCGGCGCAGGCTGTCGCGCGCGAGTCCGACGACGGGGTAGGCGCTGGTCTCCAGACGCTCGCGGTCGCGGAACGAGTCGAGCAGCGCGCCGGGTCCGCGGTTGAAGGACCAGATTGGCGCCGCCCCGGCGCAGAGGGCGGCGAGCCCCACGAAGGACCAGCGAAGCCCCGCGCGCCAGCGGGGGGCGGATTCCCAGAGCAGGCAAACGACGGCAAGGATGCCGAGGGCATACCACGGTAACAGGTAGCGATTGCTCCAAGGCGTGTAGGCGATGGTCGCGCTGGAGAACAGCAACCCGAGCAATCCGGCGAACGCGAGCGGCCACCAGACGGTGGAGCGCCGCCACCACAGGCCGGCGGCGAGCATGAGCATCATCGCGAGGGTGCCCATGGGTCCGTAGCCGCTCAGCTCCTCCAGCCCGGATTGGTGCAGGAAGAGGCCGTGGTCGGGGAACCTGCGATCCGCCCCGGCATCGGTCAGGCCCGCCGCATCCAGCAGCCGGCGGGTGGCCTCGGTGAGCCGGCCCGCGGGCGAAGGCGCGCCGCTGAAATCGGTCTGCCCGGCATAAATCCCGCCGGCGGCGTGGCGGATGAGATTGGCGGCGGCCCCGTGCAGGCCCGCCGGGTTGGACGCGCGCCGCAGCAACGCGGTCGGCCCGAGTGGGTGCCCGAACTGGCGGGTGTTCTCGACGTAGGTCTCGACGCTCCCAAACAGAAGCCACGCGCCGGCGAGCCCGAACGCGCCGCGAAGCAGCAGCGGGCGGACAGTCCGAAAATCCCACAAGGTCCAGGCCGACAACACCGCGGCCGGGACCAGGCCCGTGGTCTTGGCACCAGCCATGAAACCGGCCGCCAGCATCATCCAGACCAGATGCCGGTTGTCCCGCTCGCGCAGCCAGCGCCAGCGGGCGTAGGCCCATACCGCCCCGGCGAAAAGCAGCGCGATGTCGTTCTTGGTGGAGGTGGCCTGATAGACGAGGCACGGCAGGGCCAGCAGGGCGAGCACGGCGGTCCACGCCGCATCGGAACCGAAGCGGGTGCGCACCATCGGATGAACGGCGAGACAGGTCCCGGCGAGGCAGAGGAAGCTCGGCAGCGCGCAACCCCAGCCCAGCAGGAGAAACGGCAGGTGCACCGCGTCGAAGGTCCACGGATACATGACATGAAAGACGCTCGTGAAAAAGCGGTTGTCGAAGAGGCCGTCGCGGAAGGCCAGCTCCACGCGGGCCAGGTTATACATCTGGGCGTCGATGGTCAGCACCGGGCAGACCGCCGCGAACACCCCCCAATACGCCAGCAGGACAAGAGCCACGCCGCGGGCCACGCGGCCCAGCGGGCCAAGGGACGGCGCATCCGGGCTCATCGCAGGAGGAGGACCACGCGGGCGAGCAACGAGAGCGCCAGCAGCAGGCCGAGCAGCGCGTAGGGCAGGTTGGCCGGCCGGCGGAGCGCATCGCGGAACTGGGAGGCAAGGGTCCTGATGGAAGACCATTCACCCAGACCGGCACCGGAGGCAAGGCCCCGCCGCGGCCGGCGGCCAGTATAGCGTTGTCATCCCCACGGGGGTTTGGTCGCATCCGCCCGATGAGCGAGACCGAGAACCAACCCGAGCTGAGCAAAGAAATGCAGGCGAAGGCCCACCGGGCACAAATGATCCTCTACGGGGTCATGATCTTCTTCCTCATCCTGCCTTTCGTGCTGCTGTGGCTGTTCAAGAAGTAAGCGCCCATGCCCAAGACCCTGCTCGTCATCCGGATCGTGTTCATCCTGCTCTGCGCCGTCGGGGCGTGGCTGGTGTGCTATACGGAGCGCGAGTGGGACCGCTACCGCAACCTCGCCATCGCGATCGGCCTGATGATCGGCTCGCTGGTCGTGCTGGTCGACCTGATGCTGAAGGGCTTCTCGCTGCGGGCGCTGGGCGCGATCACCTTCGGCCTTGCCATCGGCTCGCTCATCGCATGGCTGATCGGCACCTCGCCGCTGTTCGACCGCGGCGACGAGCAGATCATCTTCCTCACGCGGCTGGCGCTCTTCGTCATCTGCGCCTACCTCGGCACGGTCATCGCCCTGCGGGGCAAGGACGAGTTCAACCTCGTCATCCCCTACGTGCGCTTCGTGCCCCACGAGGTGGACGTGCCGCTGGTGGTCGTGGACACAAGCGCGCTGATCGACGGCCGCATCGCGCGCGTCTGCGAGGCGCAGTTCCTCGGCGCCGCGCTGATCCTCCCGACCTTCGTGATGTCCGAGCTGCAGAGCATCGCCGATTCGCCCGACCCGGTGAAACAGGCCCGCGGCCGGCGCGGCCTGCAGGTGCTGGCCGACCTGCGCAAGCTCAAGCACGTGGACATCCGCATCCACGAGAGCGAGGTCACGCGCCGGCAGGACATCGAGGCCAAGCTCGTCTTCATCGCGCAGACCAACAAGGCCAAGCTGCTCACCACCGACACGAACCTCGCCAAGATGGCCGAATTCCACGGCGTCACCTGGCTCAACCTGCACGCCCTCGAGCGCTCGCTGCGCCCCGAGCTGGTCGTGGGCGAGAGCATCGAGGTCGAGGTGAGCAAGCCCGGCAAGGATGAGGGCCAGGGCGCGGGCTACCTGCCGGACGGCTCACTGGTGGTGGTGAGCAACGCCCGGGCCTTCGTCGGCAAGCGGGTGACGGCCGAGATCACCGGCGTGCTGCCCACCAGCGGCGGCAAGATGATCTTCGCGAACCTCCTCGGCGAGGTCGAGAAACCGGGTTAACCGAGCCAGTCCGCCAGGTCCCCGGCCGCGGCGAGGTGGCGTCCCAGCTGGTATTCGGGCGCGAGCAGCGCGGCGTAGCGGGGCTCGGTGAAGCGCCGGCAGTGCAGCAGGATCTTCGCCCGCTGGCCCGGGGCGCGCACGAGGCGGCCGAGGGCCTGGTTCACCTTGAGCAGGCCCGGCACGAGGTAGGCACGGCGGAACGCCGCTTCGCGCCCCACGGCGCCCTCGGCGGAGGCCAGCCGGGCGCGCTGCACGGCGTTCACCTCCGGCAGCGCAGGGCCGACGATCATCGCGTGGGTGATGCGGCCGCCGAGCGCATCGATGCTCTCGGCGAAGCTCCCGCCCAGCACGAGGAAGAGGGCGTCCGACAGCGCGAGGTGCTCCTCGATCCACGCCGCCTGCGCCGCGAGGTCGGGCAGGCGCGGTTGCACGGCGGCACGCAGTCCCGGGTCCGTGCGCTCCAGCGCGGCGGCTACGCTCTCGGCATAGGCGTAGGAGGGGAAGAACACCGCGACGGCGCCCGCGCTGGCCGCGCGCAGCTGCGCGATGGTGGCGGCGGTCGTGCCGAGATGGCGCTCGCGCTGGCGCAGCGTGGTCTCGACCCGCAGGTCGACGGCGACGTCGTAGGCCCCCTCCCGCCACGGGGCGGGGGCGTGCAATGTGGCGTGGTCCGTGCCCAGACCACAGGCCGCCGCGTATTCATCGAAGGGCGAGAGCGTGGCGGACATGAGCACGGCGCCGCCGAATTGACGCAGCAGGGGCCCGGTGATCTCCGCGGCGTCGAGGCAGGTGAAGTTGAGTTCGCCGGCCCGCGGCGACCAGAGCAGACGGGGGAATTTCGCCGCCATGAAGTCGGCCAGCGGGGCGAAGCGCCATAGTTCCGCCGAGTGCGCCGGGCCCAACGCGGCGTAGTCCAGGGGGGTTGCTGCGACTTGTTTCGCCAATTCCGTGATCAGGGTTCCCGCCTCGTCCTCGGTCGCAGGGTCGAGGGTGTCGGCCGCCGACAGCGAGGCCAGCAGCCTGCTCCAGCGTTCGAGGGCGAGCAGGAAGGCGGGCGGCGTGCCGAGGTGGTCGAGGGTGGCCAGCAGGGCATGGGCGGCGGTGGCGTTGACGGCATGCGACCAGGCGTCGGCGACGCGGGCGGGCAGGTTGTGGGCCTCGTCGATCACGAGGAGCGTGTGCGCGGGATCGTAGCCGGGCTGGCCGGTGAACAGGCCGTTGGTGGCCGGTGAAAAGACATAGTTGAAGTCGCCGATCCAGAAATCGTGATAGGCGAGGGCGGCCCGGGTGATCTCGTAGGGGCAGATGCCGGCTTCCCGGCCCGCCGCGCGCAGGGCCGTCAGGTCGCGCGGTCCGGATTCACCGAGGTAGAAGCGCGAGAGGCCGCTGGCGGGCCAGCGTTCGGTGGCGTCACGGAGGTAGGCGCAGGCGTCGCGCACGCAGTGGAACTCGGTGTTGACGCAATGCTCGCCCTTGTTGCGCACCTGCCAGTGCGCAAGCTGGCCGCCGGCGGTCATTGCCGCGAGCGTGCGCACGACCTGGAGCTGGGCGGTGGACTTGCCGGTCAGCCAGACGATGCGGTCGCAGCGGCCGGCCTGCAGGCGGTGCAGGGCGAACTCGAGCGCACAGCCGGTCTTGCCGAAGCCGGTGGGAGCCTCGAAGAGGACAACCCGGTGCGAATCCACGGACCGGCCGAGCTGCTCCGCGACGCCCTCCTGCCCGGCGCGCCACTCGGCGAAGGCGGGCCGGACCACGAGCGACTGCCGGCGCCGACGGGCGCGGAGCCGTTGCTCGAGGAAGTTGACGACGACGGCCAGCTGGTGCTGCACCAGCGCCTCATCAAAGGCGGTGACGCGGATGGTCTGCACCGTCCCCGTGCCGGTCTCGACAAAGACGAGCTCCGCACCGGCCGGGGCGGGGCCGTTGGCCCGGCGCAACAGGACATAGGCCGCGAGCTGCAGAAAATACCCCGGATAACCGGCGCGCAGCTGTTCCTCCGCGGCGGGTAGCGGATGCGTCACGGACTTCACCTCGCGCAGGAGGCCGCCCACGATCTGGTCGATGCGGCCGGCCAGCACGAGCGTCCAGCCGCGTTGGGTGAGCCGGCCGGTGATGGACACCTCGAACTCGGCGGGGGTGCCGCTGGCGGAGACTTGGCGGCGCAGCTCGTTGTGCCAGTGCTGGCCGAGCTGGGCGCGCCACACCCCCATGGCACCGTCACCACCCTCGCGCGGGCCCGGGCCGAAGGCGGCGAATTCGCCCACGCTCAGGCTGGCGGACTTGGTTTCGAGGGAAAATTGCACGGACAAGGGGCGCTCAGCGCGCCGTGACGCGGATCTCGGTCTCGGAGGCGATCCAATGCTCGAGGCGCTGCACGAGGCGGGCGACGGCGGCGGCCGGGGGCGACTGGCCGGCGAGCGGCGTGGTCAGGATTTCCGTGGCGGCGGCGCGGTCGGCCGCGGCGAGCTGCGGCCACCATTGCTGTTTCACGGGCAGGCCCTCGTCGCGGGCGAAGCAGTAGAGCGCCTTCAGCCAGACGAGATCGGGGCGGTGACCGGCCGCCAGCGCGCCGAAGGACTGGCGGAGCAGGTCGAGGATGGCGGCACGCGACTCGTCGGCGACGGGGTTGTGACGGACGAGGTTGGCGATGGCGGAGGCACAGCGCAGCGTGGCATAACCGGCCCCGAGGGCGGCGGGGCGTTGGCGCAGCCGGTGCTCGCGGACGAACCAGCTGCGGCCCTCGTTGCGGGATTCGAGGATGAACTCGGCCTCGTCGAAGAGATCGGCCGCGGTGGGTGCCGCGGCCTTCCTCGAGATGCGCTGGAGGACGGAAAGCATCCCGTGCTCCCCGCTGAAGAGCACGAGCTGCTCGAAGTTGTCCGCCCCGGCGGGCTGGCGGCCGAGGACGAGGGCGGTGGTCTGAAGTTGCCGGGCGGGCACCCGCCTACGCTTCTTCAGCGCGACGGCATGGCAAGTCACGAAAACGCGCCCGCGCTCAGCGCGGGATCGGCGGGTTGGTGCTGCCGGTCGAGGGCGGGGTGACGGCGCCGCCGGAGATCACCATCTTCATGCCGTCGCCGACCGACATCTCGAGCTCGATGATGTCGCGCTTCGGCAGCATGACGAGAAAGCCGGAGGTCGGGTTGGGGGTGGTGGGCACAAAGACGGTCCAGACCTCCTCCTGGGTTTTTTCCTGCGGTTCGCCGCGGGCCTTGTTGGTGAGGAAGCCGATGGCGTAACAGCCTGCCCGGGGAAACTGGACGAGCACCACCTTGGAGAACATCTGGCGGTTCTGCGTGCCGAAGGTATCGATGACCTGCTTGACGGTGTTGTAGACAGCGTTGAGACCGGGGATGGATTGAAGGAAACGGTCGAGCACCCCGAGGAGATAACGTCCCAAGAACAGGCGGGAAACATAGCCGAACAGGGTGATCAAAATGATGACCAGCAGGGTGGCGACGATGTCCCAGAGGAAGGTGAGCCCGCTGATGGACTCCGGCAGGACATAATTGTAGACCGGCCGGAAGCGACCGCCGACAAACTCGATGATGACACGGAAGGCCCAGATCGTGACGGCCAGCGGGGCCAGCAGGAGCAGGCCGGTGAAGAAGGCGTTGCGAAGGGAAGCGATGCGGGTCTCGGGCATGGGCGGGCGAGGGGCATTTCCTCACGCAAAGGCGCGAGGACGCAAAGGGAAACTAGCGGGCGGACTGGGGTTTGGCCGCCAGCCGGAAGCCGGGGATCGCATCGTGGCGCCGGAGCAGGGCCATCGCCCGGCTCTCGGCGGTGCGCATCCGGCGTTTCCGGGTCGGCCGGAGGTCATCGTAGCCGGCGAGGTGCAGCCAGCCGTGGACCACGTAAAGCATGAGCTCGGCGGCAAACGGACCCCGGCGTTGCCGCGCCGCCCTGGCCGCCATGTCGACCGAGACGCAGATTTCGCCCGCGAGGCCGGCGGCGGCATCACCCGCGAAGGTGATGACATCCGTCGGTGTGGGGTCATCCATGAAATCGGCGTGCAGGCGGGCGAGCGCGGCATCGGTGAGGAAGGCAAGGGAGAGTTCGCCGGGCGGGCACCCGCCCCGGAATTTCTCCGGCCGGGCGTCGAGGACGGCGATGGCCGCGGCCACGCGGCGGCGGTCAACACGCAGCCGGGGGTGGCGCTGGCTGATCGCGATCTCCCGTTTCACGCGCCGGGCCTGTCCGCCTCGGCCGCCTTGGCCTGCTCGTAGGCGTCGATGATCTTCTGCACGAGCGGATGACGCACGACATCGGAGGCGGTGAAATGGTGGAACTCGATGCCGGGGATGTGGCGCAGGATGCGCGGGGCCTGGACGAGGCCGGAGGACTTGGCGCGCGGCAGGTCGATCTGCGTGATGTCGCCGGTCACGATCATGCGCGATTCGTCGCCGAGGCGCGTGAGGAACATCATCATCTGCTCGGGAGTGGTGTTCTGCGCCTCGTCGAGGATGACGTAGGCGCCGGCCAGGGTGCGGCCGCGCATGTAGGCGAGCGGGGCGATCTCGATGATGCCCTTCTCGGTGAGCTTGGCGATGTCCTCGGCGCCGAGGAGGTCGTGCATGGCGTCGTAGAGCGGGCGGAGGTAGGGGAGGATCTTCTCGCGCAGGTCGCCGGGCAGGAAGCCGAGCGCCTCGCCGGCCTCGACCGCGGGGCGCGTGAGCACGATGCGCTGCACCTCGTTGCGCAGGAGGGCGGAGATGGCGGCGGCCATGGCGAGGTAGGTCTTGCCCGTGCCGGCCGGTCCGATGCCGAAGACGACCGGGTTCCGCTGGATGGCCTGGAGATAGAGCTTCTGGCCGACGGTCTTGGGGACGACGCTCTTGCGGTTGGTGGCGATGACCACGGGTTCGGTGAAGAGGGAGCGCAGGCGCGCGGGGCCGTCGGGTGCGGCGTAGGTGTGGAGCAGGCGCACAAAGTCGGGCGTGCGCAGGGCGAGGCCCTGCGTGCGGCCCTCGTTGAGCAGGTGGAAGAAGTCGGCGGCGCGCGCGGCGGCCTCGGCGGGGCCGTCGATCTTCAGCTGGGCGTCGCGGGCGACCAGGGAGGCGCCGAGGGCCTTCTCGGTGAGGACGAGGTTGTCGTCGCTGCCGCAGTAAAGCTGGTTCAGGTGCCGGGCGTTGGGGAACTGGAGGGTCTTGCTGGAGGCCACGGCGGGATCACTTGGCGGCAAGCTGCGCCGCGGTGGTGCGGAGTCGCTGATACATGGCTTCGAGCGACTGCGGGAGGACGCGGGTCTGGCCGATGACGGGCATGAAATTGGTGTCGCCGGCCCAACGGGGGACGATGTGGGCGTGGAGATGGGGGATGCTGCCACCGGCGGCGGCGCCGAGATTGAAGCCGATGTTGAAGGCCTGCGGATTGAGGGCGGCGGTGAGCACCTGCTTGGCGAAGACGATCGCGTCCATCAGGTCGGCGCGCTCGGCGGGCGTGAGCTCGACGAGGTCGGTGGCGGGGCGGAAGGGCACCGCGAGGAGGTGGCCGGCATTGTAGGGGAACCGGTTGAGGACGAGGTAGGAAAGGCGCGAACGGTGGACGATGAGGGCCTTGGCGTCGTCGCCCAGCGCAGGCAGGTCGACAAAGGGGTTGCCACCCTCGCCGGTGCGCGGGGTCTCGATGTAATCCATCCGCCAGTAGGCGTGCAGGTGCTGCATCCACGGGAAAATGGCCGCGGCGAGCGGGGATGTCAAAGCGGGGATTGCCAGCGGCGGCGGGCTGCCTTTGCTGGCGCCCGTGAGCGAAACCGCCGTTGTGCCCAGTGACAAATTGCCGCCGACATTCCTGGCGGCGCTCGGCCTGGCGGGCGGGTTCATGGCGTTCGTGGCGTGGGACCAGTCGCACTGGTGGCGGGTAAAGGAGGATTACTCGTTCGGGTGGATCGTGCCGCTCTTCACGGCCTACATCGTCTACGACCGCTGGCCGCAGATCACGGCGCGGGTGCGCGAGGCGGCCGCCGGGGCGCCGGCTCCGGCTTGGGCCCGGTGGACCCTGAACACGGCGGCGGTGTCCGGGCTGGTGCTGGGCTCGCTGTTCTTCCTGCTGGGGGCTTTCTATCGCGCCGGGGCGGGGACGTCGCAACCGGGCACGTTTGCGCTGACTTGGGGCATGATCGGTGTCGTGCTGCCGTTGATTTTTTTCAATGTGCCGACGAAAGGCGGGATCAACGATCCCGCCCTACAGCATTCAACCGAGCCCGAAGTAAGAACGACAGGAATCAGAGCTCTGTTCGCCGAGGCTCGGTTCCGGGTGGCGGCGCTGTTCATCTTCCCGGTGTTCGTCTGGGCGATCTCGGCCCCGATCGTGTCGGCGGTGGAGTCGCAGATCAGCCTGTTCCTGCTGCGCCGGGTGGTGACGGTGGTGGCGTTCGTCTTCGACATGCTGGGGTTTCCCCTCGAGCAGCAGGGCAACGTGCTGATGCTGCCGAAGGGGCCGGTGGGGGTGGCGGATGCATGCTCGGGCATCCGCTCGCTGACGGCCTGTCTCTTTGCCGGCTCGTTCCTCGGCGCGGCGTTCTTCGACCGGTTCTGGAAGAAGGTCGTCCTCGTGGGCGCCGCCATGGGTTTCGCGTTCATCATGAACCTCGGGCGCAGCCTCTTCCTGACCGGCTGGGCCTACGCCCATGGACCGGATGCCATCAGCGGGACGATCCACGACGCCGCGGGCTATGCCGTGCTGGGCCTGACCTGCGCGGGGCTGCTGGCGCTGGTGTGGCTGCTCAACCTCAAGCTCATCCCCGCCCATGAAGCCACCGGAGGATGAATCGTCGGCCGCCGGGGCGAAACCGCCGCGGACCCCGCCCGACCGCTCCACGTGGTCGCGGCCGTGGGCGCAGTTGAAGTTCGTCACCTTCCAGCCGGCCATCTTCCCGCGAATGCTTGGCGAGGTGTCGCGGGACGCGAAGCCGGGCGATTTGGTGGCGGTCTATGACAAGTTCGGCGAGCGTCTCGGCGCGGGGTTGTTCAACCCGCGGGCGAAGATGCCGCTGCGGGTCGTCACGCACACGGCGGAGCCGGTGGGCGAGGAGTATTTCGAGGCGGCCATCCGCCGCGCCGTCGCCCTGCGCCGGGAGATGTTCAAGCTCGACGAGGCCACCGACGCCTACCGGGTGGTGAACTCCGACGGCGACGGCCTGAGCGGCCTGACGATCGACCGCTACGGTGACACGTTGTTCTGCGACGTCTACTCGCTCGGCATCTTCCAGCGGCTGCCGAAGTGGCTGCCGCTGCTGCACGGCTTGCTGGGCACGAAGCGGCAAATCATCCATGTTGAGCATGAGATCGCCAGCGTAGAGGGTATCAAGACGGGGCGATGGGCAGAAGCCGGACCCTCCTTCGCCAAGGCTACGAAGGGCGAAATTCGCAAGGTGCGAATTTCGGAGCACGGCGTGAAGTTCGAGGTGGATTTCGCCGAGGGCCACAAGACCGGTTTCTTCTGCGACCAGCGCGAGAACCGGAAGCGCTTCGGTGGGCTGGTGAAGGGGATGCGGGTGCTCGACCTCTGCAGCTACACCGGCGGCTTCGCCATCAACGCCGCGCTCGGCGGCGCGGACGAGATCACGGCCGTGGACCTTGACGAGAAGGCCATCGCGCAGGGCCGGCGCAATGCGAACCTCAACCAGATCCCACCAAACAAGCTGAAGTGGGTGCATGCGGACGCCTTCGCCTACGCGAAGCAGATGCAGCAGAACGGCGAGCGGTTCGACGCCGTGCTGTGCGATCCGCCCAAATTCGTCATGACCCGCGATCCCGGGTTCGCCGCCGAGGGCATGCGCAAATATGCCGACCTGAACACCCTGGCCGCCGGTCTCGTGCAGCCCGGCGGCCTCCTCGTGACCTGCTCGTGCTCGGGCCTGGTGTCGCTGGAGGATTTCGAGACGTGCGTGATCAAGGGCGTGCACCGGCTCGACCGCCGCCTGCAGATCTTCGACCGCACCGGACCCGGGATTGACCATCCGGTGATGTCCAACTGCCTGGAAAGCCGCTACCTCAAGGTGCTGTGGGCCCGGGTGACGTGAAACGTGATTGAACAAGACGCCGGAGCGCGGTCACATCCTGCATGCACAGCCTGAAAAACCTGTTTGAGCAGAACCGCGCCTGGGCGGAGGGGATCAAGCAGCGCGATCCGGCGTTCTTCCAAAAGCTGTCGCGGCAGCAGTCACCCGAATACCTTTGGATCGGCTGTTCCGATTCACGCGTGCCGGCCAACGAGATCATCGGCCTGCTGCCGGGCGAGGTCTTTGTGCACCGCAACATCGCCAATGTCGTCGTGCACACGGACCTGAACTGCCTGTCCGTGCTCCAATACGCCGTGGACGTGCTCAAGGTGAAGCACGTCATGGTGGTGGGGCACTACGGGTGTGGCGGCGTGCAGGCGGCCTACCGCTGCCAGCGGGTGGGCCTGGCCGACAACTGGCTGCGCCACGTGCAGGACGTGCGCGAGAAGCACGACGCCTGCCTCCACGCCTTGCCCGATGATACGGCGCGCACGGCCCGGCTGTGCGAACTGAACGTGGTCGAGCAGGCGGCCAACGTCTGCGCCACGACGATCGTGCAGGACGCCTGGGCCCGCGGCCAGGCGCTGGCCGTGCACGGCTGGATCTACGGCCTGAAGGACGGCCTGCTGCGCGACCTCAAGGTCACCGCGGGCAACGCCGACGAGGCGGTGGCGGCCCACCGGGCGGCCGTGGCGGCGATCAACGGCGGCGGTTCCTGAGCGGGGACGGGCCGACGGGTCCGTCTAATGGGGCCGAGCAGGCCCGGGAAATTCACGTCGCCGTCCGGTTGAGCGGTTGCCACGCGCGCGCGACGGGATTCCACTCGGGCCGTGCACAGGAACGTTCCCGCTCATGATACCGAGGCGGTGCGCCGGCGATTCGCCGGGCTGCGGCACATGGTGGGCAACACCCCGCTGCTGACCCTGCATTTCCGGTTTCGCGGCCGGGATCGGGCCATCCACGCCAAGGCCGAGCATTTCAACATGACGGGGAGCATCAAGGACCGCATGGCGTGGCATGTGCTCCGGCAGGCCTACGAGAACGGCGCCATCCGGCCGGGCGAGGCGATCGCCGAGGCGACGAGCGGCAACACCGGCATCGCGTTCGCCTCGGTCGGGCGCGCGCTGGGGCATCCGGTGGTGATCTTCATGCCGGATTGGATGAGCCGGGAGCGGATGGACCTGATCCGCAGCCTGGGGGCGAAGATCGTGCCGGTCTCGCGGGAGCAGGGCGGGTTCCTCGGGAGCATCCGTCTCGCCGAGGAGTATGCGCGCGAGCACGGTGCCTTCCTGCCGCGGCAATTTTCCAACGAGTCCAATGTGGAGGCGCACGAGCGGACGACCGGGCCCGAACTGTGGTGGCAGTTGCAGGAGTGCAACCTGGCGCCCGATGCCTTCGTGGCGGGGGTGGGCACCGGAGGCACGATCATGGGGGTGGGGCGCTTCCTGCGCCGGGCGCGCCCGGGAATGAAATTGCACCCGGTCGAGCCCGCGGAGTCACCGACCCTGACCACGGGCCACAAGGTGGGGAAGCACCGTATCCAAGGCATCTCCGACGAATTTGTGCCGGCCATCCTCAAGCTGGCCGACCTTGACCCGGTCATCGGCGTGCCCGATGGCGACTCGATCCTCATGGCGCAGAAGCTGGCCGCGCAGCTCGGCTTGGCCGTCGGCATCTCGTCGGGGGCGAATTTCCTGGCAGCCCTGTTGGCGCAGGAAAGGCTCGGCCCGGAGGCGGTCGTCGCGACGGTGCTGGCCGACGACAACAAGAAATACCTCAGCACGGACCTGTTGCGCGAGGAGCCGGTGCGATCCGGTTACCTGAGCCCGGAGATCGAGCTGCTCGGCTTCGAGAGCCACAAGCGCGTCTGCGCGACCTGCCTGGAGGCGGATTGCGACCTGCGGGAGAAATGAAAAACCCGCGGCGCGGGCCGCGGGCTGTCGTCAGAAGTCCGTTCCCGGCTTACGCCCGGCCAAGGTAGGAGCCGTCGAGGGTGCTGACGCGGACGAGTTCGCCCTCCTTGATGAAGAGCGGCACCTGGATGACGAGACCGGTCTCGCACTTGGCGGGTTTCTGGACGTTGGAGGCGGTGTCGCCCTTGATGCCCTCAGCGCTCTCGATGACCTTAAGCGTGACGGTGGAAGGCAGGTCGATGGTGACGGGGGCCTCGTTGATGAAGAGCACCTCGGCCTTGCCGTTGGCGACGAGGTAGTTCTTGGATTCACCGATCATGGCGGCGCTGAGCTCAAAGGACTCGAAGGTCTCCGGGTCCATGAAGGTGAAGGTGTCGCGGTCGGCGTAGCTGAACTCGAGGGTGCGGCGGTCGGTGGGGAGCACCTCGACCGGGTCGGGCGAGTTGAAACGCTGCTCGAGCGACTTGCCGTAGCGGAGGTTGCGCATCTTCACCTGCACGAAGGCGCGGAGATTGCCCGGCGTGCGGTGCTGGGTCTCCATGACGAGGTGGGGCTCGCCGTTGAACTTGATGACTTGGCCTTTGCGGAGGTCGTTGGCTGCGGGCATGACGGAAAGAGGTTGGTGGAGTTGCGGAAACGGAGAGGAATACCGACGCGGTTTTGCCGGTGTCAACCTCCGCGTCGGATTAGTTTTCCGCGACCAAAACCCGGGACCAATCCCCGCGGGGTGACATCTCCAAGCTTGTCATTTCCAAGCGGTTTCGGACACTGCGCCCACCACTCATGAAGCAGCGCACCCTCCTGCGCGAGGTCTCCATCAAGGGCAATGCCCTGCACACCGGAGACGCCGTGCATATGACCTTCAAACCCGCGCCGCCGAACCACGGCATCGTCTTCCGGCGCGTCGACCTGCACGGCCACCCGGAGCTCAAACCCCGCGTCGACCAGGTGACCGACCTCGTGCGCGCCACGACCATCCAGGTCGGGCACGCCAAGCTCCACACCGTCGAGCATGTGCTCAGCGCCCTGCACGGCTGCGGCATCGACAACCTCATCATCGACATCGACGCCAGCGAGCCCCCGATCATGGACGGCTCGGCCCGGCCCTTCGTGCAGCTGATCCAGCAGGGCGAGCCGGTCGAGCAGGACGCCGCGCGCGAATATTTTGCCCTCGCCGAGACCCTCTCGGTGGCGAGGGGCAACTCCTCCGTCATCGCGCTGCCCTACGACGGCCTGAAGATCACCTGCACCTCCGCCGACGACCGCGGCATCCACACCCAGCATCTCTCGCTCACCATCGACCCCGAGGTCTACGCCTCGCACATCGCGGCCGCGCGCACCTTCACCATCTACGAGGACATCGAGGAACTGCTCAAGCTCGGCAAGATCAAGGGCGGCTCGCTCGACTGCGCCGTCGTCATCAAGGGCGACAAGATCATCTCGAAGGAGCCCCTGCGCTTTCCCGACGAGTTCGTGCGGCACAAGATCCTCGACATCATCGGCGACATCATGCTGCTCGGCGTCCCGCTGAAGGCCCACCTCGTCGCCACGCGCCCGGGCCACGCCGTCAACGCCGAGCTGACCAAGCTGCTCTTCGAGAAATACGAGGCCTGGAAGAAGGGCGGCAAGAAGGCCGCCAAGCCCGCCGCGCCCAAGGTCGAGCTCGCCACCGAGACCACGCTGGATATCCGCCGGGTGCTCGACACGCTGCCGCACCGTTATCCCTTCGTCATGCTCGACCGGGTCGTCGAGATGAACGACGAGAGCATCACCGCGATCAAGAACGTCACGATCAACGAGCCGTTCTTCCAGGGGCATTATCCCGGTAACCCGGTCATGCCCGGGGTCATGCAGGTCGAGGCCATGGCGCAGGCCGGCGGCATCCTGCTGCTCCGCCGCATGAGCATGGAGGGCAAGACCGCCCTCTTCATGAGCTGCGACAAGGTGAAGTGGCGCAAGCCGGTCCGCCCGGGCGACCAGCTGAACATCCGCGTCAAGCTGATCAAGATCCGCGGCCCCATCGCGTGCGCCGAGGGCGAATGCACCGTCGCCGACCAGGCGGTCTGCTCGGCCGAACTCATGTTCACGGTGGTGGACAGCTCCAAGCTCGACTGAGCGATGGCCGTGCAAGTCCACCCGACCGCCATCATCGAGCCCGGCGCGCAGCTCGGCGTGGACGTGGTCATCGGGGCCTACGCCTACATCGGCCACAAGGCCACCATCGGCGACCGCACCGTCCTGCACCATCACGCCAACGTCGAGGGCATCACCACGCTCGGGGCCGAGTGCGAGGTCTTCCCCTTCGCCTGCGTCGGCACCAAGACGCACGACCTGAAGTTCAAGGGCGGCGAGCCCGGCCTGATCATCGGCGACCGCAATGTCTTCCGCGAATACGTCAGCGTCCATGGCGCGACCAACGACGGCGAGTTCACCCGCATGGGCCACGACAACGTCCTGCTGGCCTACGCCCACATCGCGCACGACTGCGTGGTGGGCAACAGCCTCGTGATGAGCGCCCAGTCCGCGCTCGCCGGGCACGTCATCGTCGAGGACCACGTCAACATCGGGTGGGGCAGCGGCGTGCACCAGTTCTGCCGCATCGGCGCCCACTCCATGATCGGGGGCATGTCGAAGGCCGTGCAGGATGTGCCGCCCTACATCATTGCGGACGGCAACCCCGCCATCGCCCGCTCCATCAACAAGGTGGGCCTGGAGCGCCACGGCTTCTCGGCCGACCGCCTGGAGGCGATCAAGCAGGCCTTCCGCATCTTCTACCGGGCGGGGCTCAACCGCTCGCAGGCCTTCGACGCGATGCAGGCCCATGCGCTGCATGACCTGCCGGATTTCCAGCATTTCCTGAGGTTTGTCCGCGGCAGCGAGCGCGGTGTCGTGGCCGGGCGCTGAGCCGTCAGGCCGGCGGCGACCCGCCCAGCTGGCGCAACAGGTCGTGGGTGTAAAGGCCCGTGCGGTGGCCGTCGCTGAACTCGAAACGCACGGCGTAATTGCCGACCAGTTCCCATCCGGTGACCTCGATGCCCACGAAACTCCGCGGCGCCTCGCCGCCGTAGTGGTGGCCGAAGATGTCGCGCTCGCCCTTCACCTCCGCGCTCGGGGAATTGGCGCGCAGGGTCGCGAAGGTGATGTAACTTTCCACCCCGTCGCTCCAGCGGATCGCCACCTCCGTGCCCACGATCTGGATGTCCTGCGGTGAGATCATGCCGCCAGCATCGACGGTCGCGGCGAAAACTTCAATCACCGGGACTTGACCAGTCCCCGGGGCCGCGCTCCCTTGGGCGCGACGATGAACGGCATCAATTTCATCCAGGACCTCGCTGTGGTGATGATCATCGCGGGTCTGGCCGGCTGGCTCTGCTACCGGCAGGGGTTGAGCGTGGTCGTGGGCTACCTCGCCGCGGGCATGCTGATCGGACCGCACACGCCGCCCTTCGCGCTGGTCTCGGACCTGGGGCGGATCGAGACCCTCTCGCAGGTCGGACTGGTCTTCCTGATGTTCGGCATCGGATTGAACCTGAGCCTGCAGCGGCTCCGGCGTCTCGGCCTGTCGCTGCTCGTGGCGACCTTTGTCGGCGCGGTGGCGGTCTACCACATCGTCCAGGCCGTCGGCGCGGCCTTGGGGTGGACGCAGACCGAGGCCCTGTTCCTCGCGGCCATGCTGATGGTCTCCAGCTCGGCGATCATCAGCAAGGTCCTGGCGGTGACCGGGGCGACGCACGAGCGCACCGGCCAACTGGCGCTGGGCATCACGCTGACGGAGGACGTGGTGGCCATCGTGATGCTGACCATCCTCGGCTCCGTGGCGCAGACCTCGGGGGCCGCGACCACCTCGCTGGGCGGCACGCTCGGGTTGTTCGGCTCCTTTGTGGTCCTGGCCGGGCTGGTGGCCGTCATGCTGGTGCCGCGTTTGCTGCACCGGCTCAGCCTCACGGCGGGCGAGGAATTGCCGCCCATCGTGGTGGCGGGCCTGGTCTTTGGCCTCGCGTTGGCGGCGGCCCGGGCGGGATTCTCGCTGGCGCTGGGGGCCTTCCTGATCGGCGCGGTGGTGGCGGACACGCCCCAGCGGACGCAGCTGGAGCGGGCATTCGAGGGCATGCGCTCGATCTTCAGCGCGGTGTTCTTTGTGGCGATCGGGATGCTCATCGAGCCGCGCTCGCTGCTCGAACACGCGCCGATGATTCTGCTGGTGAGCGCCCTCGCGCTGGCGGCCCGGAGCGCCGCGGTGGCCTTCGGGGCGGTCGTGATCGGCAGCCGCGTGAGCGACGCCGTGCGGGTCGGCCTGAACGTGACCCCGCTCGGTGAATTCTCCTTCATCATCGCCCAGCTGGGCATCGCGGCCGGGGTCATCCCGGATAAATTCCAGACCGTCGCGGTGGGCGCGTCGCTGGTCACCTCGCTCACGGCGCAGACGCTGGCGGCGCGCTCGGCCCCGCTCAGCCAGTGGCTGGAGGCGCGGCTGCCGGACTGGCTGTGCGCGGCGGTGGAACATTATCAGCGCTGGATCGCGCGCCTGCAGGCCGGGGGCGCGCGCAGCCTGCTGTGGCGCTTGGGCAAGCCGCGCCTGCTCCAGATCGGGGTCGAGGCCCTGTTGATCACGGGCCTGTTGGTGTTTGCGGAGCAGCTGCGCGGGCTGGTCTTCCTGCTGGTGCCGACCGGCTGGCCCCTGGCCAACCTGGCGTTCTGGACCGGGTTGACGCTGGTCGTGTTGTTGCCGTTGGTGGCGCTGTGGCGCAACGTGTCGGCGCTGGCCATGCTGGTGGCGGATGTTTCGACCCAGCGGCATCCGCTGGCGGCCAAGGCCCGGCCGATGGTGGAGACCGGGCTCAAGGTCGGGGCCGGCCTGCTGCTGTTCCTGTGGCTGAGCGCCGTGGTGCCGCGGACCGAGGCCGCGCGTTGGCTGCCTTTCCTTGTGATCGTCATCGTGCCCCTGACGTTGCTGCTGTTCCGGCACCGCCTGATCTACTGGCACAGCCTGCTGGAGAACGAACTGCAGGAGCGGCTGCAACAGGCGGCGCCCGGCACGGAGTCGGCGGCACCGGATCTGGCGGCCCATGCCGCCTGGGGTCTGGTGCTGCTCGAATGCACGCTGCCGGACCTCGCCGACGTGCGCGGACGCACGCTGGCCGAGCTGGCGCTGCGCACGAAGTGCGGCTGCACCGTGGCGGGCGTGGAGCGGCAGGGCGTGCTGGTGCGTTACCCCGAGCCGACCCTGGCCTTGTTCCCGCGCGACAAGGTGCTGCTGCTCGGCACCCCGGCTCAGGTGGAAGCCGGCCGGGATCTGCTGGTGCGCTTGACGGGCGCCGGGCCGGATTCGAGCTTCGACGAGGTCTGCATGGAGGCCGTGACCGTGCCCGACGGATGCAGGCTGGCGGGCCGGACCCTCCGGCAACTGGCGCCTTCCAAAAAAGTGGGCGTGCAGATCGCCGGCCTGCGCCGTGGTGAAACCCGCACCCTCAACCCGAGCGGGCAGGAGAAGATGCTGGAAGGCGATGAGGTGCTGGTGCTGGGCAGCCCCGACCAGATTGCAGCCTTCCGGGCCTGGCTCGCGGAATGAAAAAGGCGCGCCGTGGGGCGCGCCTGGGGAGCGGGAATAGACGGCGGTTCAGTTATTCCCGGGCTTGGCGTCGGTCTTGGCCTCGGGCTTTTTCTCGTCGTCCCCGTCCTTGGAGGCCTTCTTGAACTCCTTCACGGACTGGCCGAGGCCCTTGGCGAGGGCGGGCAGCTTGGAGCCGCCGAAGAGCAGGAGCAGGATCACCAGGATGACGATCAGCTCGGTGGGACCGAGGCCCATGAAGGCGAGGAAAGGGAGAGCGGGGAAGCTCATGGTGCGGGCAACCTAGCCGCGCGGGGCGGCGAGTAAAGGGCGGATTCGGTCAGTTGAAATTGTGCGGCTGGTGCGAGCCCAGTCCGGGACGCGGCATGAGGCCGCCCTGCTTGATGAACTGCGGCGGGATCGCCGGCGGCTTCTTGAGCAGGTTCTGCGGGTTGTCGATCTGCTCGGCGTCGAAGAAGCCGTGCAGCTGGCGGATGCGCGTCGGGTGGCGCATCTTGCGCAGCGCCTTGGCCTCGATCTGGCGGATGCGCTCGCGGGTGACCTTGAACTGCTTGCCCACCTCCTCGAGTGTGCGGCTGTAGCCGTCGACGAGGCCGAAGCGCAGCGTGAGCACGCGGCGCTCGCGTTCGGTGAGGGAGTCGAGCACGTCCATGATCTTTTCGCGGAGGAGCGAGAAGGCGGTCATGTCGTAGGGGTTGTCGGCGGACTTGTCCTCGATGAAGTCGCCGAAGGAGGTGTCGTCGCCGTCGCCGACGGGGGATTGGAGCGAGATGGGCTGCTGCGCCATCTTCATGATCTGCTGCACGCGCTCGACGGGCAGGTTCATCTCGTCGGCGACCTCCTCGGGGGTGGGTTCGTGCCCGTATTCCTGGAGGAGCTGCTTCTGCACCTGCATGACCTTGTTGAGGGTCTCGATCATGTGCACCGGGATGCGGATGGTGCGGGCCTGGTCGGCGATGGAGCGGGTGATGGCCTGGCGGATCCACCACGTGGCGTAGGTGGAGAACTTGTAGCCGCGGCGGTATTCGAATTTCTCGACGGCCTTCATCAGGCCCATGTTGCCCTCCTGGATGAGGTCGAGGAAGGAGAGGCCGCGGTTGGTATATTTCTTGGCGATGGAGATGACGAGGCGGAGGTTGGCCTCGACCATCTCGGTCTTGGCCTGGTGGGCCTCGCGGATGTGGCCCCGGGCCGTGCGGAGCGTGGACTGGAGGTTCTCGTCGGAGATGCGGAGGTCGCGCTCGATCTCCTTCAGGCGGGAGTGCACCGCGCGGGTGTCGATGGTGGCGTCCTTCTTCGTCTTGGGGTTCTTGGCACGGTTGAGGTCGCGGTGGCACTTGTCGATTTCCTGGAACGTGGGGCGCAGGCCCTCGAGGAAATCCTCGTAGATCTTGAGCTTGAAGTAGTATTTGACGTAAAGGGCGCGCAGCGTGTTGTCGCGCTTCCTGAAGCGGATGTGGGCGAGCTTGCGGACACGTTCGTCGCGGGCCTTGTGGTGGTCCAGCCAGGCCTCGGTGGCGGCGGTGTCGTGGGTGCGGGTGGTGTCGACGAGTTTCTGCAGGCCCTTGAAGTAGGCGTCGCGGCTCTCGATCTTCTTGTCGATGACAAGGCGGTCGAAGCGCTCGGTGCGGAGCAGCAGTTTTTCGCCGAGGTCGGAGAGGTATTTGCCGAGAGGCCCGATGGCGAACAGGGCCTCCTGGGCCCTCATCTCCGCGGTCTCGATGCGTTTGGAGATCTCGACCTCCTGCTCGCGGGTCAGCAGCGGGACCTGGCCCATCTGCTTGAGATACATGCGGACAGGGTCGTCGAGGATGTCGTTGTTGGACGAGCGTGATTCCTCCTCCTCGGCCTCCTCCTGGCGCTGCTTGTAGCCCTCGACCTCGTCCGGATCGAGGATGTCGATCTCGAGGTTCTGGAGGATGGAGATGACGTTCTCGATGTCCTCGGGATTGTCGACGGACTCGGGCAGGGCCTCGTTGATGTCGGCGTAGGTGAGGTAACCCTGCTCCTTCGAGAGGCGGATGAGGTAGCGGATCTTGTCGTTGAGGTCGCCGGAGAGGTTCTCGAGCGCCTTGCCCTTGAGGTCGCGGGCGGCGGCGGAAAGCGCGGCGGAATCCTCGACGGCCTTCGCGGTCGCGGAGGTGCTGGGTTTGAGCTGCGGGGGCACGGCCGGGACCGCGGGAGCGTGGGCCGGGGCGTGGGGTCGGCCCGGCGCGGGCTTTGGCGCGGGAGCGGCCGCCTTGG
>CAZMFB010000016.1:0-63452 GCA_964565475.1 uncultured Opitutaceae bacterium
CCCGTAGGTGTCTGGACCGTGTCTCAGTTCCAGTGTGGCTGATCATCCTCTCAGATCAGCTACCCGTCTTAGCCTTGGTGAGCCGTTACCTCGCCAACTAGCTGATAGGCCGCGAACTCCTCATCTAGCGCCAGGCCTTGCGGTCCCCGGCTTTAGTATGTCTCCCATGCGGGAGCCAACCACATGCGGTATTAATCCGCCTTTCGGCGAGCTATTCCACACTCGATGGTAGATTGTTCACGTGTTACGCACCCGTTCGCCACTGCTTTTTAAATGTATTGCTACATCCGAAAAACCGTTCGACTTGCATGTCTTAACCACGCCGCCAGCGTTCATTCTGAGCCAGGATCAAACTCTCCGAAAAAATCAGAGAGTCACGAATCCTAGTGATTCATGAACTACTGAACTATTGCTGCGAACCGAAGTCCGCAGCGGGTTTTTGAATTTTGATTGGGGGTCCCAATCAATCGCACAAAGTAAATTTCAAAGAACCGCTTCCCCGAGGGGAAAGATGTTCAAAGAGACATCCTGATTTTTCTCCGTCAATACTTTTCCCAAAGATATCCCGGGAAAACTATTCACAGAAAATCTCAGAGAACTACTCCTCCTTCGTTGCCTTGCCCCAGTGCAATTTGTGACGCTTCAGCGAAGGGACCGGCGAACATGCAATCCGAGACGAGCGAATCAAGAGATTTCTTATGGAAATTCACTAATGATGTTGCTAATCATTATAGTGTAACAGTATACGGTGTTTTTGTTTCTGCATAGTGCCCTGGCGCTTTTGAATCAACTTGATTGAATCAGATTCACTAATTCTGGATGTATTGATTGGAGACCATCTTTAGGACTGAGAACGATAGTGACTGCATTCCCGAGGACGCAATATGAAGGTTGGCACACCCGCACAGCATCGAAATCGAACGCAGGCCTTGCGCTATCATTGTGTAGGTGTGTGCCCCAAGATCGGTTCGTAATCATCAACTCCGCCAATGACTATTGGCGCCTCGTCAATTTTGCGTAGGTTAGTCACGATAATTAAGCAAAATACGGACATTGCTTCACAAAATGGCTGTTTTGACCTACTTTTACTAATTTATTCCCTGTGCTTGAATCGTAGGTTGCTACCTAGTCAAAACCACTTTTGAACGGGACCCTACTATACGGCACTAACAGCCGACTTAACTCAACAAAGGCCGTCGTTTGGACCTCAAACAAATTAAATTAGTCGTAGATTTGATGAAGCGCTCAGACCTCACGGAGTTTGAGGTCGAAGATCAGGGCTTCAAACTAAAGATCAAGCGTAGCTCAACCGCGCAAGGCACACCGGCCATCTCCACGCCCCAGTCTGTCCAGCCCTTTCCCGCCGCTTCCTCTTCTGTCCCGGTGATGCCTGAGGTATTTCTCACAAAGTCGGCGCCTTCAGCTACACCGCCGGCACCTGGAGCACCTTCATCGGGCGACGAACCTGGAATCTCTTTTGTAAAGTCACCCATGGTGGGAACATTCTATCGCTCGCCCTCGCCCGAAAGTCCGCCATTCGCTGATATCAACACCAAGGTCGAAGAGAAGTCCGTGGTCTGCATCATCGAAGCCATGAAGATAATGAACGAGATCCAAGCCGAGACCAAGGGAACCATCGTCGAAGTCCTCGTGGAAAACGGCCAACCGGTTGAATACGGTCAACGTCTGTTTAAGGTTAAGCAGGCCTGATTAGGCTCCACTCAAGAGGCCGGGCAGTCTTCTGTCCGGCCTGATTTTTTAAGCCCATGATTCAGAAAGTTCTTATCGCCAATCGCGGCGAAATCGCGCTTCGCATCATCCGCGCCTGCCGTGAACTTGGTATCAAGACTCTCGCGGTTTACTCAGAGGCCGATGTCCAGTCCCTTCACGTGCAGCTTGCGGATGAGGCTATTTGCATCGGGGGGCCCAAGAGTGCTGACAGCTACCTTCGCGCCGATCGCATCATCAGTGCCGCTGAAATTGCAGATGTGGATGCGATCCATCCTGGTTACGGATTCCTGTCAGAAAACGCGAAATTCGCCGAACAGTGCGAGTCCTGTAACATCAAATTCATCGGACCGAAATCGAAAAGCATCCGAATTATGGGAGACAAAGCCATCGCCAAAGACACGGTTCGCAAAGCCGGTGTCCCGACGGTACCCGGTTCCGACGGCCCGGTCGACTCGGAGGCGGAGGCAGTCAAACTCGCCCGAAAAATCGGCTATCCGGTGATTATCAAAGCCGTCGCCGGTGGCGGCGGACGTGGTATGAGGATTGCCCACAATGATGTATCCTTCGCCAAGGAATTTCACGTTGCTCGTGCCGAAGCCGAGAAGGCCTTTGGAAACGGCGCCGTCTATATCGAAAAATACATCGAGAAGCCCCGGCATATTGAGTTCCAGATTCTCGCGGATGCACACGGTAAGGTTTTGCACCTTGGTGAGCGTGACTGCTCGGTTCAGCGCCGCCATCAAAAGCTAATTGAGGAGTCTCCATCTCCTTTTCTGAACAGCGATCTCCGCAAAAAAATGGGCAAAGCCGCGGTCCGCGCGGCCGAGGCCGCAGATTATGAGAATGCAGGCACGATTGAGTTTCTCGTCGATGCCAAGGGCAATTTCTACTTCATTGAGATGAACACCCGCATCCAGGTCGAACACCCCGTGACCGAGGAAGTCACGGGCATCGATTTGATCAAACAACAGATCCGCGTAGCCAACGGCGAGAAGCTCGGATTCGATCAGGGCGATATTCGCTGGAGCCGGCACGCCATTGAATGCCGAATCAATGCCGAGGACCCTGCGCGCAATTTTACACCGTCACCCGGCACCATCTCCCTCTATTATCCCCCGGGCGGCATCGGCGTGCGTGTCGATTCACATGTATACAGCGGCTACACGATACCGCCGTATTACGATTCGATGATTGGTAAGCTCATCTGCGTAGGCGACACCCGGAGGATTGCCCTACAACGCAGTTACCGCGCTCTCAGCGAATACCTTGTCCGTGGCATCAAGACCACCATCCCCCTCCACAAGGCCATCATGAGCGACCCCACGTTCATCGACGGCAAGGCTACGACGGCCTACATGGAGGACTTCATGTCGCGAACGCCGCCCGATCTCTTTTAATCCGACTGCCGGCGGGAAAACACCAAGTCACTCCATTCACCCAAGGTGCGAGACTCTGTGCGCCAACCACGCACTGTTGCTGCCATAACTTTCCGCACTGAGGCCAGCTCTCGGGCCAAGATACCGCTCATTACAAGGTGTCCGCCAGGCAGCACCGCCTGCGTCAGCTGGTCCGCAAATTGGATGAGCACATCCGCCTGGATGTTCGCCAACACCAACGCTGCCGGAGCGTGCTTCCAACCGTTGTTCAGATCGCCAACTTTAAACTCCACCCGGCCTGTCAGCCCGTTAATCGCGGCGTTCTCTTCGCTTACTCGAATGGCCTCTGGATCATTGTCGAATCCGCTGACCTGACCGAATCCGAGTAACGCCGCCGATAGTGCGAGAATCCCCGACCCACACCCTGCGTCGATCACAGGTCCCGTGGTGCCACTCCCGCTCGAGAACTCAACAAGTCGCTCTGCCACCAGTCGAGTTGTCTCGTGGTTGCCTGTGCCGAAGGCCATCCCTGGATCCAGCCACAGCACCTTCTCTCCCTCGGGCAAACGAAAGGTCTCACGTTCCCAGACGGGCACCCAGTGCAGAGGTCCGAACGAAGTTCGCTTGAAGTGCATCCGATAGCTGTTCTTCCAATCTGCGTCCGGGAGTTCACGCAGATCCGGAGTGCCCACGATCCACGCATCATCCAATAGTTTGGAAAATTCGCCCCAGCCTGCGGCTGCCTCTTCGTGCGACTGAAAATAACCCATGACCCAAGCGCGGGCAGAGGACATGTCCTCCAACAGCATCAGTTTCTGTTCCTCTCGCTCTGACAGTAGTTCTTCCAACATCGGCACCGCGGCTAGCACTACCGCCACTCTGAATTCGAAGACCGGCATGGTCAGTTCATCTGCCTGCTTAATTGTGCGATCACCGCCGGCAGCAGTTGATGCTCTGCTGCATGCACCTTCGCTACCAGAGACTCTAAGGTATCGCCGGGTTCAAACGGCACGCGCGCTTGGGCGATAATCCTCCCGGCATCCACTTCGGCCGTCACCCAGTGCACCGTGCAACCCGTTTCCCTCACCCCGGCGCGGAAGGCTTGTCCGATAGCATCCAACCCGGGGAACGCCGGCAGCAGGCTCGGATGGAGATTGATGATCTTGCCGGAGAACGCGCCCAGGAATCCGGCCTTCAACACGCGCATAAACCCCGCCAAGAGTATCAGGTCTGGCTGCGCTTCCCGCACTGCCATGATGAAGCGCTCTTCGCCGGGCCCCTCCAGTTTCGTTTTATATGGCGCCGGATCCACGAACGCCGCCGGCACTCCATAACGAGGCCCGAGAGCAAGGATGCCTGCGTCGATCCTGTCCGAAAAAATATGCCTGACCCGAGCGCGGCCTAACCGCCCCTCCGCCTGTGCTTGCAACAAAGCTTGGGCGTTGCTCCCGCGGCCGGAACCCAAGATGATCACACGCATGTTCAGACGATTCCCGCGGCCTTGATCTTCGCGATCAACGCGGTGGTGCTGAAGCCCGGCAAAAATGGCATGAACACGATCTTTGCGCCGGTCTCATCCAAGGCCGCCCGCTCACCGGCGTCCAGTTTCTCCAATGTGTAGTCGCCGGCCTTTGTGTAGATATCAGGTCGCAGTGCACGGATTTCCACATCCAGCCGCTTGTCGCTGAAGATCAACACTGCATCCACGCAACTGAGCGCCCCAAGTGCATACGCCCGATCCAACTCCCCCTGGATTGGACGCATCGGTCCCTTGAGCTGACGCACACTCTCGTCCGCATTGATGGCGATCAGCAACGCATCGCCCATCCGCCTTGCCTCCTGTAGATAGTAGAGATGTCCCGTGTGCAGCAGGTCAAACACCCCATTCGTCACCACCAATATTTTTCCTGCCTGACGCAGTTGCCCTCTCCAAGCCACCGCTTCGGCCAATGACATCAACTTGGGATTACTTAGCGCACTGGAAACAGCCATTGCTCCACGCTTTCATACCGCCAACAGGTTGTAAAGTATCGGCTGCATGCAGTGTGGAATCTTGCCGTAGAATTACCGTGGCCGACGTGGCAACTTTCCGGTTTAATGAACCCGTAACACCATGCTCAACACCAGCAGGCCGGTTGGCACTTCCACACGCAAATGCGTCTGTGTGCTTGGATTGCTGCTGGCTGGAGCGTTTTTCTGGCAAAATCTGCCGTTGGAGTGGAGAAAATCCGCCCTGACGCCAGTGCCGACCGCCAACTTGAATTCCCCTCTTCGCGACGCCCCCGAGATCCTTATCCGGCTTCCGCTGTCGGTCATAGTCCAGCTCCTGCTCGACCTGCGCACTTAGAAAAACTTCTTCGCTTTCTCAAAGAAGCTTTTCCCAACTGGATGGTCGGCATCGCCGCTCACCCGGGCAAATTCCTCCAGTATCTTCCTCTGCTCCCCGCTGAGCGAGGTCGGCACCTCAACCTGAGTCCGGATCAATTGATCACCGTGGCCGCCGCCGCGCAGATGCGGCATGCCCCGCCCTTTGAGACGAAAGGTGGTGCCCGATTGTGTGCCGGCAGGGATTTTCAGAGTTGCCCGGCCCTGCAAGGTCGGCACCTCGATGGCTCCGCCCAGTGCCGCCACCGTCAACTTGATCGGCATTTCGCAAAACAGGTCATCGCCGTCGCGCTGGAAGATCTCGTGCTCCTTGACATGAAGGACAATGTAGAGATCACCGTTCTGTCCACCCAGCAGGCCCGCCTCCCCGTTGCCAGCTGAGCGCAGTTTTGAGCCGGTATCCACTCCGGCAGGTATCCGCACATGAATCTTCGTGCTTTCCTGGACACGACTCTCACCGCGGCACTTCGGGCACACCTTTTCTATGCGCACTCCGGCGCCATGGCAACTCGGGCAGGCCTGCCGCACGTGGAAAAACCCGCGCGATGTCGTCACCTGGCCTGAACCCCGGCAGGTGGGGCACGTCGTGCGCTTTGAGCCCGGCTCTGCTCCACTGCCATTGCAGTGCCCGCACGCCCCCAGGCGACGGAAGGAAATTTCCTTCTCCACTCCCTTGGCCGCCTCTTCAAGTGTGATTTCCAAGTCATAGCGCAGATCGGAACCCCTGCCATTCGCTCCGCCGTCGCCCCCGCCGAAAAATTGGTCGAAGATGCCGCCACCCTGCTGCCCGAATACCTCGCGGAACATCTCAAACGGGTCATGGAATCCCCCGCCGAATCCACCACCACGCGGCCCTGCTCCGGTCTGCTGGAATGCCGCATGGCCATACCGGTCATAGGCAGCACGCTTGTCGGCATCCTTGAGCACCTCATAGGCCTCAGAGACCTTCTTGAACATCTCCTCCGCTTGCTTGTCCCCGGGGTTCTTGTCAGGGTGATACTGCACGGCCTTCTTGCGGTAGGCCTTCTTCAATTCCTCCTCGCTCGCGTTCTTCGCGACACCAAGCAATTCGTAGTAATCTTCTTTGTGTCCGCCGGCCATGGTGCTCATGCCTCCCCGGTCTCCGCCTTGGGTGGGCCACTGGAAACAATGACTGTCGCCGGTCGCAGGAGGCGCCCGTTGAGCGTGTAGCCCACCCGCACGACCTTGACCACATGTTCCTCCGCGAGTTTTTCATCGGGTTGGTGCGCTATGCACTCGTGGAGATTGGGGTCAAACTTCTGCGCGAGTGGGTTGACTTCCTTCAGGCCCTGCCGCGCCAGCGAAGTGCGCAACTGCTCGAGCACCAAGGCCACACCGTCACCGATGGCCTTGGCATCCGTTTGCTGTTTCGCCGCGGCCAGCGCCAGACCCACATTGTCAAGGACTGGCACCAGATCCTCCAGCAGGCTCGCGACGGCAAACTGCCGCAGCTCTTCTTTTTCACGCGTCATGCGTCGCCGATAGTTCTCCAAGTCGGCTACCGCGCGGACATAGCGATCGTAATTCGCGGCCGCCTCTTTCTTCGCCGCGGCAATCTGCTCGTCAACGGCCGCGAAGGGGGCGGCCGGAGGCGGCACCGCAGGATCAATTGTTGCGGCGGGTATTGTCTGCTTGTTTTCTGTCTTGGCGGATTCGGTCATGCGAAACGCGGGAAGGTAGCGACTCGCCGGTGCATTTCAAGCCACGCCATGCATCTTGTTGGAATCAGGCAAACCTGTCGGTTACAAGCACCACGGCATCAACTTGCGCAGTCAGCCGACAGTGCACGGAAAATGGCACTACGGCATTGTCGCCCTTGCACAACTTTTCGCCCTCGGCTTCCAGGCATCCCTCGATCACCGACACAATGCGTGGTTCGCCCGCCGGGATGGCCAAGGTGTCATTCTTAGAGATGGCCTGCCGCGTTATGCGAAATTCCCCACATTGCGCGATCACCTGGCCTTTGGCACCATCGGCGCGGGTCACTGCCGGGCGTGTCGCCCGGTTTGCGGCGATGCACCTGAGTGACTGTTCCATGTGCATGGCGCGTGGTTTTCCGTCCAACCCGACGCGCCCCCAGTCATAAACCCGGTAGGTCGTGTCGGAATTCTGTTGGATTTCCAATATGAGGTTCCCCCCATCGATGGCATGGACAACTCCGCTTTGGATCAACAGGGAGTCACCGGCCCGCGTTGGCATCCTTTGCACGAGCGTCTCCGCCTTGCCAGCCGCCAATGCCGCCCTGAATTCAGCGACATCCACTCCGTCGACCAAACCTGCCAGCACCGCGGCGCCCGGTTCGGCCTCAACCACATACCAATTTTCAGTCTTCGGTTCCCCGCCGAATTCCACGGCCACGCTCGCAGGCGGATGCACCTGCAGGGAAAGCCGCTCCCTGCAGTCGAGCCACTTCACGAGTATGGGGAATGGCTTCTCTGGCGCCCAACGCGGTCCCATCACCTCCATCGACTGCCTCAGGATCACTTGACGGAGCGTCAGGCCGGCCCATGGCCCCTCACTCACGACCGATTGGGCCCCGTGTCGATCAACCACCTCCCAGCTTTCGCCGATGGGTCCATCGCCGGGCAACTCGCGCCCGAAATAGGCTGCCAGCTTTCGGCCACCCCAAACGCGCTCTTGGTTGAGTGGGTGAAATTTCAGAAGCGAAGGCATGAAGCGGAGTTTCGAGACGCGCCTGCCCGGGATTTCCGTTGACCCCCCCTAGGCAGGAACCTGCAATTTCCGGCAACTGAAATGCCTAAAGGGGAGACTTCAAACCGAAAGGACACCGATCCTTCCTTCGAGGCGCCGCGCCACCGCCCGCAGTGGCTGGCGGCGTTGTTTTGCTTCGTCCTTGGCGTGCTTTCCCTGGTTGCGCTGTTCGACTTTGAGCCCGCCCAGAGTGCCTGGCATGAATCGGCCGCCGCCACTACCGTGATCAACGGCCAGTTGCAGACGCTGCCGGCCAAGGGGGGAGTCGCCCCGAACGCCGTCGGTGTGATCGGGGCCGAAGCCTCCTGGTGGAGCCTCCATCTCTTTGGTGCCACCACCTGGCTGTTCCCCGTTTTCCTGCTCTGGATGAGCTATGTTTACCTGCGCAGCGGACGTCGTCTGGCCGGCCTCCGCTATGCCGCCATGCTTATCTGCGCCATCGCGACCTGCGGACTCTTGGCGATGCAGGACTGGTTCTTCCTCGACCGCAACTTCTTCACCGAGGGCCCAGGCGGATTGGCGGGCAAATTTCTCTATGAGACCGTGCTACGCGACAGCATCGGCCCGTTCGGTTCGGGCTTTCTCCTTGGCATGGTCTATCTCGCCAGCCTGCTCTTCATCTTCACGCGCGACATCGGCGCGGAATTCGAACGTCTCGTTTTCGCCTTTCAGGAATGGCGCAAAAAGCGCGCTGCGCTGAAGTCGGTCCTCGCCGCGGAGCGCCGGCAACGCCATGAGGAAGCCTCTCGACAGAAGGCTGCTGCTGCAGCCGTGGCCAAGGCCATCGCCCCATCCACTTCCCAACTCGCGCCTGGCACCTCAAAAAAGCTCGTCATGCCGAGGACCGAGGACCCGTTGGCGGCGGCACAAAAGTCGGCCCAAGCCCAGCCACCCGCGACGAAGCCGGCCGACCCGACCCCGACTGCTAGGAGCGCGACCGGTGCCAAATCCCCCGGCACAGCCAAGGCGGCCACCGGAGCCAAGATCGAACTCAACATCGTCAAGCCTGAGGAGACCCGAAAAGCAAAAGTCCCGCTGCCCCAAAGCGACGACAAGACCTATGAATTTCCGCCCATCAAGCTGCTGGCGGAACGCGCCAAAGGCTCAAGCTCCAGCAGCGAGGAGGAGCACCGTCAGAATGCCGAGAACCTGCTCCGCATCTTGGGCGAGTTCGGCGTCGACGTAACCCTGGGAGAGATCCATGTCGGCCCTGTCATCACGCGCTACGAAGTCGTGCCTGCTCCCGGTGTTCGCGTCGAAAAAATCTCCGGACTAGACAAAAACATTGCCCTCGGCATGCGCGCCCAGTCCGTGCGCATCCTTGCCCCGATCCCCGGCAAGGCCGCGGTCGGCGTCGAGGTGCCCAACCAGCACGCCGCGCCGGTCGGCATGCGCGACATCTTGGAATCGGAAGACTGGGGACATGCGCTCGCCAAGGCCGAAATCCCCATCGCCCTCGGCAAAGATGTTTCCGGCAAGCCCATCGTAAGCGATCTCACAAAAATGCCCCACCTGCTCATTGCCGGCGCCACCGGTTCGGGCAAGTCGGTCTGCATCAATTCCATCATCGCCTCCATCCTCTATTCGAAAAGCCCGCGGGACCTTCGGCTGCTGATGGTAGACCCGAAAATCGTCGAGCTGAAGATCTTCAACACGCTGCCGCACATGTTGATACCCGTCGTCACCGAGCCGAAAAAGGTGCCGGCCGCGCTCAAGTGGCTGCTCAAGGAGATGGAGCAACGCTATCAGATCTTCGCCAAATGCGGCGTTCGCAACATCACCGGTTTCAACAATCGGAAAAAGGAGCCCCCGGCCGATGTGCCCCCGCCCGAGCAGCAGGCCGAATTGGCCGGGGTCGCCGTGGACGAGATTCCCGTCCCCGACCGCCTCCCCTATATGGTCGCCATTATCGACGAATTGGCCGATCTCATGATGGTCGCACCGGCCGACATCGAGACCAACATAGCCCGCCTGGCCCAGCTTGCCCGCGCCGCCGGCATTCACCTCATCATCGCCACCCAGCGCCCCTCGGTGAATGTCATCACCGGTGTCATCAAGGCCAACCTTCCCTCACGCATCGCCTTCCAAGTCGCCTCCCAGGTGGATTCGCGCACCATTCTCGATGGCAAGGGTGCCGACACCCTCATCGGCCGCGGCGACATGCTCTTCGCCCCGCCCGGCACCTCCCGCCTGGTCCGCGCCCAAGGGGCCTTTGTCTCGGACGATGAGGTCAGCTCCATTGTTGAATTCCTGAAGAAAAATGGGCCGCCCATCTACGCCAAGGAGGTTCAGGAACAGATCGACCGTGACCCGGAGGCTGAGGCTGATGGCGCCACGGGCGAGGGGGATGCCGATCTGGGCGACGATGAAGACCTTTATCAACAGGCCCTCGACGTGCTGAAGTCCACCCGGCGCGCCTCCACGTCAATGATCCAACGTCGCCTTCGCATCGGCTACAACCGCGCCGCCCGCATCATGGACCTGATGGAACAGAAGGGCATTGTCGGTCCGGAGAACGGCTCCAGTCCGCGTGAAATTCTTGTCGACCTCGACACCCTCTGAACCCCGACTCCCGGGCTGATCACATTAGGCTTTCCTCTGCCGCCCAAACTCCGCTAGCAAACTCCCCATGCAGACCATCGGCGAAAGACTTGAGGAAGCCCGCAAGCGCAAGGGCTTGTCCATCCGCGAGGCCGCGGAAGCCACCAAGATTCGCGGTGACTATCTGCAGAAATTCGAGGCCAACTCTTTCGACATCGATCTGCCCCCGCTTTACATCCGCGGCTTCGTGCGCAATTACGCCCGCTACCTGGAGTTGGATGGCGAGCGCATCGCCCAGGAATTTCACAGCGCCTCCAGCGGCGAGGCCAGGCCTGCACGCCGCGAAACCCGTGAGGTCTATGGCCGCGTCGACTTCGGAGAAGCGGCACCGGAGGAAGCTGCCCCCGCGGGAACGCGCCCGGGCCCCGACCAGGCCGTGCTGCTGAAATTCGCAGTGCTGGGCGGCGGTGCCATCATCGTTGTCATCTTGTTGCTTCTGCTCATCAACCTATTCACCTCGAAACCAACCACACCGGCCCGCGGCGGTTCCACACCCCAGACCCAGGCAGTCCAGACGCCGGCCGTGTCCGAGCACACGCTCACGCTCATCGCCCGCGGTTCCGTGCGTGTGAAAGTCACCCGCACGGCAACCAACCAGGTTCTCCTCGACGGGCTCACTCCGCTCAACGGCGGCGAGCAGAAAGTGATCCGCTATCGCGACCAGCTGCGGGTGACGGTGGACGACCCTTCCAAATTGGCGATCGAGATCGACGGCCGGCGCCAAGAAATCCCCATCAAGGAATACGGCGCCTTCTTCGTGGAGCCCTGAAGCGGGCGGAGCTTAGCGCAGCGCCACTGGGGGCCCGAGTATTTCGCGCAGGATCATGGCGCGGCGGACGCTCTCGCGATTGCGCAGTTCATCGACCAGCGTGGCGCGGTGCAGCAACTGGGCGGTCTTTTCCGCGGATATCGTGGCTTCAAATTGGCGGCGGCGCAGCACAGCCGCCTTCATCTCCTGGGCCTGCTTCAACTGCTCCGCCAGGGTCTCCTGCTGTTCTCGCAGCTCGGCCAAGCGCCGCAGAGCGCTGGTGTCAGACGCAGTGAGGGGGGCCGGTTTCACGGTCACTTCACGCACCATGGGCGGCATTTCCTGCGGGATGATCACCGGTGGTCCCTCGGCATCGGAAAGCTGAGGCTCCAGCGCAGGTGCGCCTGGACGATCATAACCAGCACCACCGCGGCGCCGCTCCTCAATTTTTCGCTGGATCTCCTCGCGGATCCGCCGCGTGCGCTCAGCCAGCTCCGGATCCTCAAACTGCTCCTCCCGGTGCGGATTGTCTGGCCGACCGTCACCATCATAGTCAGTCGGTTCGCCCGCCTGCTCCTTCTTGCGCTGCGTCAACCAATATGCGATCGCGCCCGCGACCGCGATGACGACCTGCAGGTTGTCTTGGATCCAGTCCATGTATAGCATGTGGGCGCGATTCCGGTCGCGCCCGGTTTAGCCTACTTCTTCCCCTCCGGATGAGCGATGGAGCCACGCATGGCCGTGTCGGCCTGCACGTTTTCCATCTTGTAGTAGTCCATGACACCCAGTTTTCCGGCGCGGAACGCTTCGGCCATCGCCATGGGAATCTGTGCCTGGGCCTCGACGACCTTGGCCTGCATTTCCTGCACCTTGGCCTTCATTTCCTGTTCGAGTGCGACCGCGGCGGCGCGGCGGATTTCAGCCTGCGCCTGGGCCATGTTCTTGTTGGCTTCGGCCTGCGCCTCCTGGAGCTTGGCCCCCACGTTCTCGCCCACATCCACGTCGGCGATGTCGATGGAGAGGATTTCGAAGGCAGTGCCGACGTCAAGGCCGCGCTGCAGCACGACCTTTGAGATGCTGTCAGGCGACTCGAGCACCGTCTTGTAGGACTCCGCCGACCCGATGGTGGTGACGATGCCCTCGCCCACGCGGGCAATGATGGTCTCCTCCTTGGCGCCGCCGACAAAGCGGACCAGGTTGGTGCGCACGGTCACGCGCGCCTTCACCTTTACCTGGATGCCGTCCTTGGCCACGCCGTCGATGGTCGTGCGGCCGCCCTCGGGATTGGGGCAGTCGATGACCTTCGGATCCACCGAGGTGCGCACGGCCTCCACGACGCTCTTGCCCGAGCCCTTGGTGGCAAGGTCAATGGCGCAGGCGCGGTCCCAATTGAGCTCGATGCCGGCCTTCATGGCTGCAATCAACGCCTGCACGGTGGGCACGACATTGCCGCCGGCCTGGAAGTGCGACGCGATCTGATCGGCGCTCAGCTCGATGCCGGCCCGCACCGCGGTGATGCGGGCATCAACCACCAGGCCGTAGGGAATGCTGGCGAGCTTCATTGCGATCAACTTCGAGATCGGCACGGGGGCGCCGTTGAACAGTGCGCGGACCCACGCGCCGATCAGGCTGAAGACCAGCCCGAAGACGAACAGGACGATGATACCACCGATGATTAGTGCTGCGATTAGGATGCCACTCATGGGATTCAGGTTTTGGTTACAATGAGACGAAAATTGTCGAGACCCGTGACCTGCACGGTCACGCCCGTGGGCAGGAAGCCCGACTGGGAAAATGCCTCGTAGCGGCGGCCCTTGATGACAACATAGCCGGTAGGTGCCAGCGGCGTGGCTGTTTCGCCGGCCTGATTGAGCACTTCATCCAGCGAGGCGACGGGTTGCTGGCTGGTGCCGGTGACGTTGGCACTCATGGACAGGGCCTTGGCAAATCGTGTCTTCGGCAGAACCACGAACTCAAGATAGAGCGTGACCCCGATGAGCACCAAGCCGGCCAGCAACGCGATCATGCCGCCTCCGGTCCCATAGGTGCCGAATGCCACTACAATTCCTCCAAGAATGGCGACGCCGCCCAGAATGCCGATGACCGCTCCGGGCACAAACGCCTCAAGGGCGAGCAGGAGAGCTCCGACCAAAAAGAGGGTGATGATGGCTGTCATGTCGTCTCGGTTTTTTCTACCACTAAACCAAAGTCGCTCCTGCCGGTTATCAGGACAGGTGAACCCGGGGCGGCGGAACCGAGCGGTAGCGTTGCAGCATAGCGCCGGCCGTCCACCTCAATCTGCCCGCTGGGGAATAGACCAGTCACCGCCACGGCCCGCCGGCCAACGAGATCGCCTAGTAAATCCGCCGCCTGGGCGTCCAACCCGGCCACCTGGGCAGAGGCCACGGCGGCACCCTGCACAGAGAGCCGGCTGAAGATTGAAGTCCGCGGGAGGTATTTGAACAACACCGCAAACAGACTACCCGCAATCAACAGGGCGACTGCGAGATTGATCGCCGGACGAAGGAATATTTCACCGGACATCCCGATGGTGACGGGCTCATTGGGCCACAGGTCGGCACCGGCCCAGACCAACGCCCCCAGCATCATGGTCACGCCGGTCAGAGCAACGGCCACGACTCCCGGGAAAAAAATCAACTCGGCGATCACCAGCACCAGGCCGACCACGAACAGCAGCGTAGGTTCATGGCCCGAGAGACCCGCGGTGTATTGGCCGAAAAAGACGGTCAGGATCAGGGCAACACCCGTCACGCCGAGCCAGCCGAAACCGGGCGTCTTGAATTCGATGAAGAGCAGCAGCATACCCAGGCCCATCAGCACGGGCGAAAGCATGGTCAGGTATTGGGCCAATTTTTCGGACCAGGTAACCCGCAGACTTACGAGTTCATATTGTCCGGCTCCAAACTTGTCATCGAGCAACTCCGCGAGATTGGCCGCCGTGCCCGCCGCCAACAGAGGCGTGGGTGGTTCGCCGTATTTTTCCATGGCCTCTTTCGCCGTGACCGTGAGCAACTCTCCCTTCGGCTTGATGACCTTGTCGCCGATCTTGAGTTCGAAGTCAGGGGTTGTCATCGCCTTGAGCACATCCGCCCGCCGTGGATCACTGTCTGACAGCGCCCGGATCTTGGCATTGATGTAACTGGTGACCTTGCGCTTCAAACCGTCGCCCAGGTCCTGCCCAGTGCCGAAAATGACCTCGGCCGCCCCCATCACCGCCGTAGGGGCAAAGTAGATTTCGTCGGTCACGGCCGCAATGATCGCTCCCGCCGAGCCGGCCTCAGCGTTGACATACGTGATGGTCTGTCCCGGAAACTTGTCCAAGGCCTCCATAATTTCCAGCATGGGCCCGCCGGCCCCGCCAGGTGTGTCCATATCTATCACGACCGTCCCCGCACCACGATCTATGGCTTCCTTGAGTCCGCGGCGGACGATGAAAAATGTCGGATCGGCGACCTCATCCTTTATGGGGATGACATAGATCTTGGCCCTGTCCCCGGCCGGTATCACGGGGTCAGCTGCCGCCCCCCGCACCAGCAGTGCAGGCAATACGAGCATCAGGGCGAAAAGCGGAAGCCGCTTGGTCATGGGTAGGCAACAGTAGCGGTTCGTCTGACTCATGCAAGCGCTGCGAAGTTACAACCCTGCCCGCGCTTTCCAGCGAACACGGCCTCGCCCCGACTTTGGATTCGATTGGGACCGACAATTGTGCATACCACACCACGCATGGAGAAAATCCCGTATCTGGGGCATACGATCCTCCGCTGGCAGGTGGGTGCTTCGTCGTTCCTAGCCATGCCTGAGAGCGGCGCCCGGCTGATGAACTGGAACGTCACGCTCGGCGATGGCACCGTCCGCGACGTCATCTACTGGCCCGAACTGAAGACCCTCCAAGACGTCCATCGCATCCGAGGCGGAAACCCCATCCTGTTTCCATTCTGTGCCCGGACTTTTGACCGGAGCGAAATCCACCACTGGCGGGCCGATGACGGCGTGCGGCGACGAATGCCGATGCATGGTCTCGCCCGACAAGGTGTGTTTCGCACGACCCGTCTGGACGAGCGCGGCTTCTCGGCCCTGTTCGTGCCCGGAGACGAGACCAAGGCCGCCTATCCCTACGACTACGAGTTCACGGTCAGTTATCGCTTCGAGCCTGCCTCCCTATTCGTCGAATTGCAGCTCAACAATCTGGGCACGACACCCATCCCTTGGTCTGCCGGGCATCATTTCTACTTCACGGTGCCGTGGACGCGCGGCCTCACGCGCCGGGATTACGTGTTCGAATCGCCCGCGACCAAGACACTGAAACATTTCGAAAGCGGCCGGCTGGTTGATGGACCCCGCCTCGGCCCGCGGGTCACCCTCGATCGCCCCGAGTTGGTTGACACCATCCATGCCGGCCTCCGTGGCCACGCTTTCGCGGTGACCGAATCCGTGAGTGGCCAGCGACTGCTCTTCAACACGGGCTTCACGAACACCACGGCGAAAGATGCCGTGGTGGTAACCTGGACGGAGGATGATCGCTCGCCCTTCTATTGCATCGAGCCGTGGATGGGCCCCCCCAACAGCCCCGAGAACAAACTCGGTCTGCACACCGTAGGGCCGGGACAAACGCAGAAATATTTCGTGGAGATCGGGCTCCGCTGAACACAGGCGCAAGGCTGATTTTTTCATTAACATCCCCGGTTATTTACTGACTAATCGCGCCGTGCCGCCTTTCCATCAGTCCCTGGCCTTTCTTGAGGGCATCGGTGGACCCGAGTTGATGTTCGTCCTCTTCATTGTGCTGCTGCTGTTCGGCGCGGACAAGCTGCCCGAGCTGGCACGAGGCCTTGGCAAGTCCATGCGCGAAATCAAAAAGGCGACGGGCGGGGTGGAGGAAGAGATCCGCAAGGTCATGGACGAGCGTCCGCCGGTGCCGGAGCAGCCGAAGAAATTCCCCACCCATCCTCCGAAGTCCGCGCCTAAGACGGATTCTTCGGCTCAGCCGCCAGAGGCATCCTGAGCTACGGCGCGGCATTGCCTGCTTTCCCACTTGCGGGAATGATAAATTCCGCGCGCGCCCTCATCTAGGGCAAAGTGACTTAGCCGATCAACCCGTGTTGTAATTTTTATATCTTCTCCACCAGAAGGTTACGGCATGTAGTGCAACTTGGCACGGACCGTGCGTGTAGTCGTGGCAACAACCTATTTAGCCATGAAAAACAAGATCCTCAAAATCTCTCTCCTCGCCGCCCTCCTCACGGGTGTGGCTGCCGCCCAGTCCAATGAGGACAGCGTGCGACTCCAGCCGGTGGTGGTCACCTCGCCCCGCTACCTCGACGCCGAGAAGGAGATCGAGGCCAGCCTCAGCGAGCTGCGCGATTCCGCCCGCGCTCCCGCCACCGCCAAGGTCGACCTGCCCCTGCTGAAGCGCGTGGTAAACTCAACGCCACGCGTCCGTCTGCCGGACATGGCGGCCCGTTCTGCCGAAGCGCTGACACTACGCGTCGCGGTCAAGGCCTGATCCAATTTGTGTGTGTGCAAGTGTGTGTGACCCGCCCCATGGGGGGCGGGTTTTCTCTTGGCCCCAACACGCCGGACGCCAGTTTTCATCCCATGAGCAATGGTCCGGGACCGGATGCGGTCCGCTATCCGATCACCGACGAGATCGATCTGCACACCTTCCAGCCCGCCGAGGTGCCCGACCTTCTGGAAGCCTACTTTGCGGAGTGCATCCGTTGCGGTTTTCGGGAGGTGCGGGTGATCCACGGCAAGGGCACCGGCGCGCTGCGGGAGAAGGTGCATTCCTGTCTACGGCGATCTCCGCTGGTCGTGTCGTTTCGTCTGGCCGACGGAACCGCGGGCGGCTGGGGCGCCACCCGCGTGACCTTACAAAGTCCACGGTAATTTCCGCCGGCGCAACTTTGGCTCGGCGTGCGGGTGCTTGGCCGTAATCTACCATCCCATGAACCCGATGCACGTGATTGACTACCGGATCAACGGCGACGACATGCAGTTCATCGAAATCGAACTCGACCCCAACGAGGCGGTGGTCGCCGAGGCCGGTGGCATGATGTTCATGGATGACGGCATCGCCATGGAGACCATTTTCGGCGACGGCTCACAGCAGAACCAGGGCCTGTTGGGTGCGCTGCTTGGCGCCGGCACGCGCCTGCTCACAGGTGAGTCGCTCTTCATGACGGTGTTTCACAACCGTTCCATGACCAAGCGGCGCGTGGCCTTCGGTGCTCCCTACCCGGGCAAGATCCTGCCGGTGCAGCTTTCCGCGCTGGGCGGCGAACTTATTGCACAAAAGGACTCATTTCTTTGCGCCGCCAAAGGGGTGAGCGTGGGTATTGCCTTCCAAAAGCGCCTTGGCACGGGCTTGTTTGGCGGCGAGGGCTTTATCATGCAGCGCCTCAAGGGCGACGGCCTCGCCTTCCTGCACGCCGGCGGCACGCTTTATGAGCGACAGCTCGCATCAGGTGAGTCCCTCCGCGTCGACACCGGCTGTCTCGTGGCCCTGCAACCGTCGGTGGACTACGACATCGAGTTCGTCGGCGGCATCAAGACCGCGCTCTTTGGCGGTGAAGGCTTGTTCTTCGCCACCGTGCGCGGACCCGGCAAAGTCTGGCTGCAATCCTTGCCCTTCAGCCGCCTGGCCGGCCGCATTGTTGCCGCGGCCCCGAGAACCGGTCGTGGTGGACGCGAAGAGGGCTCTCTGCTCGGAGGTCTCGGCCGCGTCCTCGACGGCGACAACAGCTAGCGCGCGTCGTCTTCCGTTCATCCCGGGCCACAACCATCAGTCACGTCGGCATTGTCATCGGCGGCTGCAGGCGTCATGCGTTGGGCCATGAGCACAACTATGACATACGGGCTGATCGCAGCCCTCTGTAGCATTGTTTTGAACCTGATCGCCTATTTTCTCGGCTATCAGGGAGAAAACATGGCCCAAGGCCAATGGTTCCAGTGGCTTGCCATTGTCGGGGGGGCGGTTGTCACTTTCCTTGGCATCCGCGCGGTTCGTGAGGAGTCGCCCGACAAATCTATGACTTATGGCAAGGGAGTCGGCTCGGGCGTGATGATCAACCTGATTGGTGGCACGCTCGCGGGTATCTATGCCTTCATTCACTTCAAGTTCATCAGCACTGAGTTTGTCGATTATCTCGTGCAGATGGTGCGTGAGCAGCAGTCGGCCAAGGGCCTCGGGGACACTCAGCTCGACCAGATGGAAAAAGGCATGCGCTTCATGTATGGTCCGGTCGGTCTGGCCGTCCTGAGCCCCATCATGGGCACGATTGTCGGGACACTCTACTCGCTGGTCTTCTCCGCCTTCCTCAAGAAGGCCCCTCCGGGCGGCCATCCACCCCCGATGTAAAGGAAACGGGGCCGCGCATTGCGCGGCCCCGCTCCAGCACACACACAATCAGGTGCAACCGACCCCGGCTGCGCGAAATTGCCTTAAAGCGACTTGGCCCTGGGTTCGCCGCGGCGCGCCGGCTCTCCGCGGATCTTGGATTTGCCGGGCTCTGTCACCTTGCCCGCCTCGACCTCGAACGCGTCTCCCGGCTCGAAGCTGAAGTGACTGAACTCGATCTTTTCGATCCGCTTCTTCACGTCGTCGGGCAGTTTCTTGCGATCCTCCTCGGTCATGATCGGTCCTTCAAAGGTGACCTTGCCGTTGCCGTCCCTGACCGTGAGTTGGCGTTTGCCGTCTTCGGCCTCGACCTCGACGGATCCGTTGTCGTCGGAGTAACTGATCTTGCCGCGCGGCAGATCTAGGATGGTTGCACCCTTGCCCGCGCGGGTGATCACGCGCACGCCCGGTGTTCCGAACCAGTTGCCGCGCTCGCGCTGGAGACGGCGCACCATTTCCTGAACCTCTTCCGAGGCCGCGCCGGACAAATCCTTCAAGCGCACGACTCCCTGCTGCAGCGCCTCCGGGGAGAACATCGGCGCCTGGCCGACCGGGGCACTGAAAAAGTGGAACGCATCGGCCACTTTCGGCAGGTCCTTTTTGCCGAGCTTGACCTTGGCGGTCTGCTCCTTGCCGGCGCGCAGGAAGGTGAGTTTGACCTCATCGCCCTCCTTTTTCGAGCGGATCAGAACCGTGAATTGCCGCGTGTCGATCAACAGCTGGTCCTCGAACTTGGTCAGGATGTCATCCTCCTGCAGCACCGCCGCCGCAGGACTGTCCTTGGCGACATTCTGGACGATCAGCCCCATGTCGCGCGCCAAGCCAAGGTGCTTGGCGACGGTGCGCGGAACCGGCGAGGTCTCGACCCCCAGGAAGGTGACCGTGACCATCTCGCGCGGCGCCTTGTCGTCCTTGTCGTTGACGAGGACGACGCGCGGCTGATGGCGGTCGACGTTGCGGATGATGACATCCTTGCTGTAGGCCGCGGAAGCGGCGATGCAGGCCAGCGCAAGATGCAGGCCGATTTTATGGCTGTTCATATTCATACTAAGCTAGGGTTGGTCGGGAGGCGGACCGCGTTGCAAACCGTCGCGCGGCCCGCTCCCGGGTTGGGTTTGCAATTTCAGTTCTGGGTCACGGGGATGAAGCGGACTTCCTCGCGGGGGATGCTCCAGCGCACGGTGGCTTTCCCGTTCTGGTTTTGCCAGGTAATGGTGTCGACGTAACGGTAGCGCGTGCGGCGGGCTTGAAGATCACTGTCCAGTTTCACCAAGCCCTCATCCGTCATGTCGTAGAGCACATTGGTGGCCTTGACCGGCCGGTAGAGATCCCCCCTGGTCGGTTGGATCACCGGTGCGCGCGCTGCGGCCAGACTCGTGGACTGACTCGTCTCAGGCGCGGAGTCTGGCGTGACCAGGCGCATCACCCCTGCCGTCGCCACGATGGCAACTGCGGCCGCGGCGGCCGCAATCTGCCAACCGGCCCATTTCCAGGAGTTGAGCGTGGTGGCGCTCCGGTAGCGCGGTTTCGCTTCCATGCCGGGAGTGGAGATTTCTTTCTCTACCCGTCGCCAGAGTGTCGCGGACGGTGGAAGCGGGCGAAGCGCCTGCAATTCGCGTTCGATGTCTTCGTGCGGATTATCCATGGCAAAATGTGGTCAGTTGCTTGCGCAGCGCGGTGAGTCCGTAGCGATAGCGTGAGGCCGCGGTGTTGGGCGAGATCTCCAGGACCTCGCCAATTTGCTCGAAGGTGAGTTCGTTCCAGATCTTGAGCACGAGGACCTCGCGCTGCTCGGCCGGCAGTTCCCGCATGGCTTGCTCGATCTGTTCCCGACGCTCTGCATCATCGCCTGGCACAGGTCCGAATTGTGCTTCGCGCGCCTCGAGGCCGCCATCGGCGAGCTCTTCCCGCGCGGTCCGGCGTCCTTCCCGACGCGCAAGGTCCAAGGCGGCACGGCGCACGGAGACGACCAGCAGGGCCTGCGGGTCGCCCGGCAGATGGCGCTGGTTGCGCCAGTAGCGCACGAATGCCTCTTGCACGACATCCTCGGCATCCGCCAGGGAACGCGTCCACTGCCGGGCGCAAAGCAGGAGCTTCGGCCCGTAGGTAGTGAACCACTGTTTCCAGTCAGAGCGATCAAGGCCGGCCTCCATTGAGTTGGGTTGGGAGTTATGCCTGAAGAGCGTCACGGCGGATGAGGTTTGTCTACGGGCATCCTGACATGTGCCCCGGGTGAAATGGACAATGAAAAAGCCGGGCATTTCTGCCCGGCTTCGTGCCATTGTTTGGGAAATGATCAGTAGCTTCGGCCAATCTTGCGGTAGTCGCCTGTGACCATGGCAATAAGCGCAACCACGGTCAGGTAACCGATGGCTGCTGCCAAAACCGGAAATGAGGAGGCTGAGAGCTTAAGGGTTCCAACAAGGGCAGCAACCGAGGCGATGGCAGCGGCGATGGCAGCGGCGATGGAGAATTGGATGACGTTATTGGTATTCATTTTAGGTATGCTTTGAGCCGGTTGATCGGCTTTGTAGGCGCCCATAATACACCCAAATAATAATAGCCAAAATACTTAGTTTCTATATATATCATAGATACCTCCTATGGAAATTTACCAACTCCGCTACTTCGTAGCTATAGCCGAAACTGGAAATTTTACACGAGCGGCTGCGAGATCCTATATTTCACAACCATCGCTCAGCCAACAAATCCTCAACCTAGAGGACGAAGTCGGAACAGCACTCTTTCACCGACTAGGGCGCAAGGTGACCATGACGGACGCGGGGCAGGTGCTACTTGAGTATGCGCGCCGGATTATCACGGAGGCGGACAATGCCCTGCGCGAACTCAAGGAAGACTCCGCCCGGGGACACCGGGTGGCCGTGGGCGCCATCCCCAGCGTGGCCCATTTCTTCTTTCCGGCGGTTGTGGCGCACTGTCGCACCAATGAGGTGCGCATCAAACTGCGAAGCTTTGAGGCTTTTACTTCCAACGTGCTCAGTGGCGTCGTGGAAGGGGAACTCGATTGGGGAATTATTGCTCAACCCCCGGGGGATCCACGTATCGAGTCGCATAGGATTTACACGGAGCCCTTGCTGCTGGTGCTGGGGGAAGGACATCCCTTGGCGGACACACCCAAAATGCATTTCGCCGACCTACGGGAAGAGAACTTCATCATGCTGGGCGCCGCCTCCTCCCTCACCGAACAGGTCCGCCGGCTGGGAGGAGAGAACGATTTTGAACCACGCATCACCCACCGCTGTGCGCAGATTTCCACCGTGAAATCACTCACCGCCATGGGTCTCGGCGTCAGCGTCCTGCCCCGATCAGCGCGCAATGCCAACGATCCGGCTGGGCTGGTTTACCGCAAGTTCGAGGGCAACGCCCCCACCCGTGATGTGCTGCTCATCCGTCACCGTCGACGACACGTCAGCCGCGGCGCGCAGCTATTCGCTGAAGCGGCACAAGCGGTCGTCGGTCCCGCGGACGGCGCCAGCGCCCCTTTTCCCCGCTGACCGAGCAGGCTTGTCGCCCGCAAATACTCCCTCAGAACAAACCCGATGCCTGGCGCTCCGATAATCATCCCCTCTACAACGACCAGCCACACCCTGGTTCGGCCGGAGCTGCTGTCTCCGGCCGGTGATTGGGAGTGCGCACGGGCGGCGGTGGAGAACGGTGCCGACGCGATCTATTTCGGTTTGGAACGCTTCAATGCCCGCATGCGCGCCAAGAATTTCACCACGGCCGACCTGCCGGCCCTGATGACCTTTCTGCACCGTCGCGGGGTGAAGGGTTATGTAACATTCAACACCCTGGTTTTCTCCGACGAGCTCGCCACGGCCGAGGAATACCTGCGCGCCATCATCACCGCCGGGGTCGATGCCGCCATCGTCCAGGACATCGGCATCTGCCGCCTCATCCGCCGGCTTTCTCCCGACTTTCCCATCCACTGCTCGACGCAGATGACCATCACCAGCGTCGCCGGCGTAGAATTCGCCCGCCAGCTTGGCGCGCAGCTCGTCGTCCTGGCCCGGGAGAATTCGCTGAAGGAGATTGCCGCGATGCAAGCCGTGCAGAAATCCACCGCCGTGGCGCTGCCCCTCGAGGTCTTTGTCCACGGTGCACTCTGTGTCGCCTATTCCGGGCAATGCCTGACCAGCGAATCCTTGGGTGGCCGGTCGGCCAACCGCGGTGAATGCGCGCAGGCCTGCCGCATGCCCTATGACCTGGTATCCGACGGCCGGCAGGTGCCGTTGGGTGACCGACGCTACCTGCTCAGTCCGCAGGACCTGGCGGGGATCGACTTGCTTCCCGATCTGGTCCGGGCGGGGATTGCTTCACTGAAGATCGAGGGCCGCCTTAAGAGCCCCGAATACGTGGCCAACATCACGCGCACCTACCGGGGCGCGCTCGATCGGGTGATGGCGGAGGCGATTACCGAGCCCACCCACGAACCGTCGATTCCCGCCAATGTGAGTCGGGAGACCCGCTACAATCTTGAGATGGCCTTCTCCCGCGGACTCTACACCGGCTGGTTCCGCGGCATCAACAACCAGAAACTCGCCCACGCGCGCTTCGGCACGAAACGCGGTGTCTTTCTCGGCATCGTCACCCAGGTTGAGCGCGCACATGTAAAGCTCACCCTGGAGGCCCCACTCAAACCCGGGGACGGCGTGGTTTTCGATGCCGGGCACCCCGAGGAGAAGGAGGAGGGTGGCCGGGTTTACCAAATCATACCTACTGCTGACGGTAGCATCACCCTGCGCTTCGGGCATGGCGACATTGATTTCAGCCGCATCGCTCCCGGACAGCGCATCTGGAAGACCAGCGATCCCGCGCTGGAGCGTGAGCTAAGGCAGACTTTCGCGGGTGAGCGTGCTCATTTCCGTCGTGATTTGCACTGGGAAGTTCATGGCGCCCCGGGCACCCCGCTGACCGTGATCGCCCGGGACGATCATGGTCATATCTCCCGGGCCAGCTCGACCACACTGCTTGCACCCGCCGAGCGCCAGCCGCTGACGACGGAAAAATTGCGCGAACAGCTGGGTCGGCTCGGCGGCACGGTCTTCCAACTGGGCCGACTGGAAAACCACCTCGAAGGCGCTGTGATCCTCGCGGTCAGCGAGCTCAATGAGTTGCGTCGCCGCGCCGTCAATGACCTTGAAGCCCAGCGGATTGCGCCAAAACACTGGACGCTGCACACTGCGCCGGCGCTGCCGGGGCTCCGGCCGACCGTCTGTGACCAGCCTCGGTCTGAGCCTGAGCTCATTGCGGTCATCCGGCACCGGCACCAGCTCTCGTCCGCCTGGGCGGCCGGGGTCCGCACCATCTATTGCGAGTTCGAGAACCCCAAGCACTATCGCGAGGCTGTCACGGATTTCCGCGAGTTGCGGGCCGCCGTCGGCCTGACCGCCCACGACGCGACGCTCTGGGTCGCCGCACCGCGTGTCTTCAAACCGGGAGAGGAATGGATCCTCCAGCAGGTGCTCTCCTGCGAGGCGGACGGCTATCTCGTGCGCAACTACGACCATCTGACCGCCTTTGCCGGGCACCGCCGGCGGGGGGATTTTTCCCTCAACGTGGCCAACGAGCTTACGGCGGCGTATTTCATCCGCGAGCACGGCCTTGAGCGTGTCACCGCCTCCTACGACCTGAATGTGGAGCAACTCACCGCGCTGTTGCAGGGTGCGCCGCCGGCGTGGTTCGACATCACCCTGCACCAGCACATGCCGATGTTTCACATGGAGCACTGTGTGTTCTGCGCCTTCCTTTCCACCGGCAGGGACTACCGCGATTGCGGCCGCCCCTGCGACCGGCACGACGTTCGCCTGCGCGACCGGATCGGGGCCGAGCATCCCCTCAAGGCGGACGCCGGCTGCCGCAACACCGTCTACAATGCCCGGGCGCAGACCGGGGCCGAGTTTGCGACCGAATTCCTGCGGCTCGGCGTGCGCTCGTTCCGCATCGAGTTCCTCAACGAATCCGCCGAGGAGGTGACGCGCATCCTCGGACGCTACCGCCAGCTGTTGCGCGGGGAGATCGGCGGAGCTGAATTATGGCGTGAATTCAAGTTCATCAACCAGCTGGGCGTGACCCGTGGCCAGCTCGACAGCCCGGCCCGCGTGCTGCAGCGAAAATAGCCCGTTCGGCCGAAGGAAATTTGTCGCCAGCCCGCGAGCCGGCCCCCTAGCCTGCCGCCCTCGCATGAAGCCCGCCCCCGCCGAGAAACCCGCCGCGCCGCGCGCGACCGAGCCGGAAATCAAGGACGCCGCCCTCATTTTCAATCCGCTCTGGGAGGACCTGGAAACCGAATATGGCCGCGAGAACCTCCGGTTCCCCAAGGAACTGATCCTCCTCGGCGGTGCCCCGGGCGCCGGCAAGGGCACCAACACCTCCTTCATCGCCAAGACGCGCGGCCTCACCTGCCCGCCCATCGTGATGAGCTCCCTGCTCGACACGCCGGAAATGAAGAAACTCAAGGACGCCGGCCTGATGATCGGCGACCGCGAGGTGCTCTCGGCCCTCTTGCGCGAACTGCTCCGCCCCGAATACCGCGACGGCGCCATTCTGGACGGATTCCCCCGCACCAACGTCCAGGTCGACTGCCTCAAGATGCTCTACGAGCAGATGACCCTGTTGTGGCGCGAATACTACAGCACGCCCCTCGGCATCCACTTCCGCCAGCCCACGCTGCACATCGTCGTGCTCTTCATCGACGAAAAGGAGAGCGTCGCGCGCCAGCTCAAGCGAGGCCGCGAAGTCCAGGCGCACAACGACGAGGTGCGGCGGACCGGACACGGCGCGCTCTGGGAGGAGCGGGCGACCGACTTCGACGAGAAACTCGCGCACCGGCGCTACCAGGTGTTCAAGGAGCAGACCTGGGACGCCCTGCTTTCGCTCAAGGGCGTCTTCCACTACCACCTCATCGATGCGCAGGGGTCAATCAAGGAGGTTGAGGCCAACATCCTCAAGGAGCTGGACTATCAGAGCTCGCTTGAACTCGACCCGCGCACCTTCGACATGCTGCGGCCGCTGCCTCTCGCGAGCGAGATCATCGTCCACGCCCGGCAGGAGCTTGTGAAACGGCTCGATGGCTATGCCCTCAAGCAACCCGAGTTGTTCAAGCGCGTGATCAACCTCATTGAGCGCAAGATCATGCCCATCGTGCGCCGCCATGCGATCTCCGGGCACTCGAACGTGAACAGCGAGGATCCCGTGCTGAGCGAGCCGGAGGCGCTGGCCATGCTGCTCGATATTTTCTCCGAGCGCGGCTACCATGCCGTCGTCGACATCATCCGGGTGGACGTGCCCGACACGATCGACCTCGCCACCGGCAAGATCACCTGCCGGCAGAAGAAGGTCCACCGCTTCATCATCCGCTTCAAGGGCTCCGAACTGCGCCGCGGTTGATTTTACGGCACGTCGCCGGCGGGCAGAGGCGCCTGCACCTCACGCAGCAGCTTTTCCGCCGCAGCATCCCCGGGCAGCAACCGGACGATTTCGCGCGCGACCAGCACCGCATGCTCCCCGCGGCCGGTGGAGTGCAGGTCGCGCGCAAGTTTGAAAGCCGCCGAGCGTGGTGCTCCGGATTTCACGGTCACCTCCTTGAGGGCTGCGAAGGCCTGTGCCCTCTGCCCCAAGGCCAGATGCATCTGCACGGCCCGCAGCCGGAGCTCGGTGTGGACATCGGCAACCCAACCAGGAGGTCGCCGTCCCAACTGGTCGAGCAGCCGTTCAACCTGCGTCCATTGCTCGTTGGCAATCCAGCGATCCAGTGCCGCGAGTGCTTCCGCCCGGGTGGAGGTCACGTCCATCAGGTCGTCCGGCACCTGCAGGGCCGCGAGCGCAGCAGCCAACCCCGCGTCGGTTTCGTGGACGGCCATGATCTCATCATGGATTACCTTGGCCTCCGCTGGATGCTGTGCGGCCAGCAATTGGGTAATCAATGGAAACAAGCGGCGGGCATCGTCAACCGTGCGGAATTTCTGCAGGTAGCCGCGCACGAGCGTGCGGGTCGCGAGCATGTCCAGTGCCGCCAGCGACAACCGCAGCTCGCGCACGCTGATCTCGGCCTCGTTCGCCGCCAGCCAGGCGGGCGGACGGGCGCGGATCGCACGCAGGAGGTCGCGGGCCTGGGCGATTTCATCAGCTGCCAGTTGCCGGTCCAACTCCGCCAAGGCCTCGGCGGCCCGGGCCGGAACGGCCACAACCGGGTCGTTGGCAGCCGGCCGGGGGGCGTTGGCATCGGGGGCAGTGGGTCGAGCGGCAAAGGTGGCCTGCCACTTCATCACTGGGTCGGATTTCGGGAAATGCGTCCCCGCCAACCGGAGGACTTCCTGGGCAGCCACGTTGGCCCCGGCCGTCTCCAGCGTGTTGATGGTCATCAGCAGCACGGGCAGTTGCACGGGCCCACCGCGCAGGTGGGCGAGCAATGCCTCCGCCTCGCCCGTTTCACGCGTGAATGCAGCCCTCACCAGCCGCTTGATCAGCTCGGGGTAATGCCGCTGGGTGGGCGGCAACGTGTCGACGGAGCCTTCCCAGGCACGCAGTTGCCGGATGGCCAGGGGAAAATCGCCCCGCCGCAGGGCGATTTCCGTGAAATGCACCCGGTAGGCAAAGTCACTCAGGCGCGACTGCCTGGCGATGCGCTGGGTGCGCTGCACTTCCTCGGGCAGGTCGAGGTTGACCAGGGCGGCGGCGAGGAGCTGCATGGCGGCGTCGTTGCGGGCAAAGAGGCGGTAGAATTCCTCCAACGTGGACTCGCGAAAGGTGAGCCGCTTGAGGCGATGCCAGCATTGGAAGGCATAGATGTAGGTGCCGGGCGCGTCCGGAGCGGCGGCCTTCAACCGCCGGATGACACTCTGCAACTGACCGGCATCGCCCTGGGCGATGGCCAGTTCCGCCTCCAGCCGGAGATCGTCGGCGGTCAGCCGGCCATCGGCGCGGGCCGCCCGATAAAGAACGGCGGCTTCATCTGTGCGTCCGAGACGGGAAAGCGCATCCACCTCAAGCTGGTGGCGGCGGTTGTTCCAGGATGTGCCCGGGGTCTCGGCGGGCAAGGCGCGCAGGGACTCCAGCGCCTCGGCGGGCCGACCCGCTGCAAACTGCGCGCCGATCCGGGCAAAGGACACGGTGCGGGTCGCCTCCGCCGACAGCCTGCCATGTCGGCCGCCCAACAGCTCATGCGCCAAGACCAAAACGCGCTCGTGCGCCTGCTGCTGGTTGAGCACAGCAAAGAGTGCCGTCAGGAGCTTGAGGTCGTCCGCCCTGTGGGCGAGACCGTCCTCAAGCAACTTCAGGGCCTGGGCCGGGTTGCCCCCGGCATAGAGCCGGGCGAGCGCCAGGCGGCCCTCGATGTTATCAGGCGCGCGGGTGAGGCCGATGCGCAGATTGTAGAAGGCATCGGCGTAGTGTTGCGCCTTGAGATAGGCCAAGCCCGCCTCAATGGCAGACTCCCCGCGCTTGCGGGTGAAACCGGCATAATCCCAGGGCACCGAAAAGACATCTGACCAGCCGACGCGGTTCTGCGGCACGCGGTCGAGCCAGAGAAACACCGCGGTCACTGCACCGACATAGCCGGCCAGCGCCAAGGCCCCGGTCACGGCCAGCAACCGCCTCCAAAAGACCTCGAAGACCCACAGCGGATTGGAGTGCTGTTCAATCCGCAGCCCCACCGACCAGAGCAGCCACAAGCGGCGATCTCCGGGGGCCAGTTGGCGGCGCCAGGCGGAGTTGGTTTTGAGGGAGATTCTCAAGTCCCCCCAGCAGAACGCAATGCAGCCGCGCTGCCAAGCCTACTCAAAGCGCAGGGCTTCGATGGGATCGAGCGAAGCGGCCTTTAGGGCGGGATAGAAACCGAAGCCGATGCCGATGCCCGAGCATACAATGAGTCCGATAAGCGCCCAATTCCAGGGTATGACCGCATTGGCATCCAGCAGCATGGCCAGCCCGTTGCCGGCCGCGACCCCGAGCAGGATGCCGCAAAGTCCGCCCATCAGCGAGATGGTAACGGCCTCGATGAGAAACTGGATGAGGATGGATTGCTTGCGTGCGCCGATCGATTTCCGGATGCCGATCTCCTTGGTGCGCTCGGTGACGCTGACGAGCATGATGTTCATGATGCCGACGCCGGCGGCGAGCAGGGCGATGGCGCTGATCACAAACGAGCCCGCGGCGATGACATCGGCGACCTTGGCGAAGGCCGAGATGAGCGAGTCATTGGAGTAGATCTCGAAATCGTTCTCCTGCTCGGCTTTCAGCCCGCGGACGATGCGCATGGCGGTGACGCCCTTGTCGAGCGTATCGTTGTAGACCATCTGGTTGGCGGCCTGGGTGGCGATGTTGACCGTGAGCCGCTCGCTGCCAAAGTCGGTGACGAAACGGGTGATGGGGATCATGCCGATGGCATCGCCACTGCCGCCGAAGGCGTTGCCCTTGGAGGCGAAGGTCCCGATAATCGTGTAGGTGCGCTCCTTCATCTTGATGACCTTGCCGAGCGGATTCTCAGAGGGGAAAAGCTTGGAGACGATATCCTGGCCGATGATCACGACGGGGCGGCCATATTCGACGTCGTCAGCGGTGAAATTACGGCCGGTGTCGATGGCGTATTGGTTGGCGGCGAGAAAGTGCTCGTTGGAGCCGCCAAAGGTCAGGCCCGGGGTGGTCTTGCGGCCGTTGTAGGTGGCCTGGACGGCGCCGTCGCGATTGAAGACCTTGAGGCAGACAACATCCGAGGTGCCGGCCATGAGCTGTTGGAAGCGCAGGGCTTGGTCGAGGGTGATGTCACGGCGCAACTCAAGCCGCCGGCGCCGCGGTCCCTCGTCGCCGCCCCCGCCGGACAGCGGAAACTTGGCGAACTGGAACATGTTCGAACCCAGGAAACTGATGCCGGTCTCAATCGAACCGCGGAGGGCAGTGACCGCGGTCATCACGCCGAGCACGGTGAAGACCCCGATCGTGATACCGAGCATGGTGAGGCCCGAACGGAGCTTGTTCACCCCAAGGGAGCTGAGGGCCATGCGCAGGATTTCCACAAGTCTCATGGGGGCTTACTCGTAGCGCAGGGCGACGACCGGATCGAGACGTGAAGCCCCCAAGGCGGGGAAAAAACCGGCGGCTATGCCCGCCGCCACGGAGGTGCCGACGGCCATGATGACAATGCTCAACGAGACGCTGAGCGGGAAATTGGGGAAGGCCTGGGCCGCGCCCTGCACCATCACGGCGGTAAACACGAGGCCGCAGATTCCGCCGATGAGGGCGATGGAGACGGCCTCGATGAGGAACTGCATCAGGATGCTGCGCCGGCGGGCGCCGAGGGCCTTGCGGGTGCCGATTTCCTTGGTGCGCTCCTTCACAGAGACGAAGGTGATGTTCATGATGCCAATGGCACCGACGAACAGCGCCAGGCCGGTGATGACAAAACCGATGGTCGCAATGCTGCCCTTGACGGGGTCGAGCTGGGCCTTGAAGGCCTGCTGCTCGTTGATCGAGAAATTGTCGCGTTCGCCCGGCAACTGGCCGCGCACGCGACGCATGGCGCCGACGAGCTCGTCCTTGGCCTCGGTCAGGCGCGTCTTGTCGACGACTTTGACGCGGATCTCGGCTCCGCGACGGGTGGAGAAATATTTTTGGAACGCGGTGATGGGCAAAACAACCTGGTTGTCGAAACTGAAGAGACCGAGGAATTCGCCCTGCTTGGCAAAGACGCCGACCACCGTGAAGGGCTGCCCGTTGATCAACACGGTCTCGCCGAGTGGATCTCGATTGGGGAGCAGGGCTTCCGCGACGTCGTAGCCGAGCACGCAGACCTGGCTGCCGGTGTCGGCCTCGGCCTCATTGAAGAGCCGGCCTTCCTTGTATTCGGCACCGGTCATCTGGGCATAGGCGGCGGTGGTTCCGATGGTGAAGACGCCGCTGACCTTGGCGTCGCCCACCTTAAGGGTGCTGCCGCGCGCGACAACGGGCACGGCGAAGAGAAGTTGCGAGTTGGTGGAGTTCTCGATGATGCGGTTGAGCGCGGTGGCATGCTCCGGGCGGATGTTGGGACGGTTGTTGTAATTCCACCAGTCCTCGACCGGACCCCAGGGCCATTTCTGCACGTAGAGCACGTCATCCCCCAGCATCGCGAGGCTGTTCTCAAATCCCTTGTCGATCCCACGGATGGCCGTGCCCATCAGTGTAACCGCCACGACGCCGATGATGACACCCAGGGCGGTGAGCACGGAGCGCATCTTGTTCGCGCGAATCTGGGCGATCGCGATGCGCACGGATTCGGTGAATTCATAGATGAGTCGTTGCATGGCCGGGCTCCGCGGGGTTAATGTTGTCGCTGGTCGCTTTCGATCAGACCGTCGCGGAGGCGGACGATGCGCCGGGCATGGCGGGCGATGTCCTCCTCATGGGTTACGACAATGATCGTATTGCCTTGCTCATAGAGTTCCTCGAGGAGCTGCATGATTTCCTCGCCGGTGCGGGAGTCGAGGTTGCCGGTGGGTTCATCGGCGAGGATGATGGAGGGATTATTGACGAGGGCACGGGCGATGGCCACGCGCTGACGCTGGCCGCCGGAGAGCTCATTGGGGCGGTGGTGCATGCGGTCGCCCAGCCCGACGTTGCGCAGTGCCTGTTCGGCCTGTGCACGGCGGGCCGAGGGGTTCAGGCCGGCATAGATGAGCGGGAGCTCGACATTGTGCAGGGCATTCGAGCGCGGCAGGAGGTTGAAAGTCTGGAAGACGAACCCGATCTCGCGATTGCGGATGTCGGCGAGTTCGTCATCGGTCATGGCGGAGACATCCTTGCCGCTGAACTGGTAATGACCGCTGGTCGGCGTATCCAGGCATCCCAGCATGTTCATGAGCGTGGATTTGCCGGAGCCGGAAGGTCCCATGACGGCGAGATATTCGTTGCGGTGGACTTGCACCGACACACCGCGGAGGGCATGCACGGTCTCGGTGCCCATGGTGTAGAGTTTGGTGACACCCTGGATGTCGATCACGAGGGGCCCGGGCGGACGGTGGTTCCGGGCAAAGGCGGGCGCGGGGGCGACGGCGCTCATAGGGCGTGCGGGGCCGGGCTCAGGAGGACTTGGCGTCCTTCTTGGGCTTTTCGAGCATGACCCTGCTCCCGTCCTTCAGCTTGCGGCTGATGGCGGCATAACTGCCGGCGACGATTTCCTCGCCTGCCTTCACGCCGCTCTTGATCTCGATATGGGTGTTGTCGGCGATCCCGGTCTCAACTTCGCGAACGGCGACCTTGTCACCGTTCTTGACAAAGACGACGCGCTTGAGCTTCTCGCGGCTGCGGCGCGCCTCGTCGCGCTCGCTGGCGACGTCGAGATCGTTGCCCGAACGCTCCTTGGCCGCCTTGGCGCGGGCCTCGGCAACCTCTTCGGTGGTCTTGCCGCCCTCGGCACGGACCGTGACGCTCTGGATGGGCACCGCGATCACGTCTGGAACCGTCTGGGTCTCGATATCAACCGTGGCGCTCATGCCGGGACGGAGCTTGGCATCTCCCTCCTTGATCCTGATCTTGACGAGAAAATTGGTGACTTCGTCGGAAGCGGAAGCGATGAGCTGAGCTGCCTGGCTCTGGCCTCCGGCGGTGAGGGCGGAACTGCTGATCTCATGCACTTCGCCCTCGAAACGGCGGCCGGGAAATGCATCAACGGTGACCAGGGTGCGGTCTCCAACCTTAACATTGACGATGTCGTTCTCGTTCACGCGGACCCGGACCTCCATCTGCCCGAGGTTGGCAATGCGCATGATCTCCGTGCCGGCAAACTGATTGGTGCCGACAACGCGCTCACCGACCTCGCTGGTCAACGAGCTGATGGTGCCGTCCCTCGGAGCATAAATGGTAGTTTTGGCCAGCTGGTCGCGGAACTGGCTCAGCGAGCCCTCCGTGCGGCGGATCTGGGCAAGTGAAGATTCGAAATCGGCCTTGGCCACGTTCAGGTTGGTCTGGGAGGCGAGGTGTTCGGTGTCCGAGATGAGCTTCTTGGCATAGAGCTCGGCCGCCTGCTTAAAGTCCTGCTCGGCCTTGGCCAAACGGGCGGCACTGAGGACACTGGTCGCCTTGGCCGAAGCAAGGGCCGCTTCCTGCTGCTCCACCTGCGCGAGGTAGAAATCCTCCTTGATCCGGACCAGCAAGTCGCCGCGTTTGACGGTCTGCCCCTCAACCACGGGGATTTGGACCAGCTCGCCAGCCACCTCGGGTGAGATTTTCACCTCGGTCTCCGGTTGGACCTTTCCAGTAGCCGTGACGGTATGGGTGATGGTCTTGACGATGGCCTTCTCCACCGTGACCTGGGTGGCGGGTTCCTTGTTCTTGGCCTTGACGGCGGCGGCCGCAGCCACACCGGCTACAACGACGACGGTAATGATGATGTAAAGGGTCCGGCGCGATTTGGGACGGGCCGGTGCAGTAGCAGGAGCGATGGGAGCAGACATGGGGGGTTATCAGTGTGAAGGCTGGGATTTGGGCCATGCCGGCCTGCTTGGCCAGCAAGTTTCGCGAATGCCCACCCCCGTAAAACACAGAGGGGCCCTACGGGCCCCTCTGCAACACAACTGATAACTACGAACGGGCGTAGGTTGCGTGGCAAGCGGCTGGTGGGGAACGGCATTGCGATGAACACCTCGAAGTCTGCGGCAAACGCCCGCGGAGGCAGGCTGACGCACACCGAACAAGAGGTGTCGAAGAAAGAACTGGCCTCCATCACACCCACTCGCACCCAAAAGTCGCACTCCGAATGGTCGAACGGACGGCAGACTGGATGGACGGACCAGCAGAGCCGCCCCCTTAACGGGGTGCGGTCCGCTGGTTTTGGCCCAGGACGCGGCGCGCCTCCGACTCACTGATCAGTATGATTTTTTCCTCCGGAGCCTGATCGGCAATATGGTCGCGCAAGGCTGTCGCCAGCACGGCCAGATACGGGGCCAATTCACGTTTCTCGTCATCAACCGCCACGTGGACGCTCCAGAACTCCCGCCCGCGTGCTCCGCTTGACGGAGGCACCGGTTCACGGGCGGACAAGCGGATGTATTTCTCGTGGGCTATGATCTGCTTCCGGTCCTTCCGCGAAACGCGGTAGATGGGCTCGACCGTGGCCTCGTAGACAATCTTGCGATGCCCCGGCCCGACCCCGGCCTCCACATAGATCACTTGCTGGGGCATCGTGCCGGCTGGGGCTTCGTAGGCTCCTGTGCTTCCGAGAGCCTCCCGCACATGCGTCAGCACCTCCGGCAGCAAGGATGATTCGGCCCCGGAACCGCCATGGACGGGCTCCAAGCGATAGGAAGCACCCTGCAACGCCTCGGGATCGCGGATGGCGTCGACTGTGACTTCGTGCGTGGTGGCGCACCCGGCCAATAGGCAGCCCGCAAATGCTAGCACGACGCGGGCGGGCAAATTGCTCGACAAATTGGTCATGGACAATCCGCACTTTGATGATCGCGGGGACGGAGGCAACCGCGAGACGACGAAAACACGAAATCCCGGGACGTAATACCGCAAAAAAAGCGCGCCCCGGAGGGCGCGCTTGGAAGCGGTCCTGGATCAGCTCGGATCAGAACTCGCGGGATGCGCGGACATACCAGAAGGCCGGCTCGACGGGGTTGGTGCCGTTGTTGTAACCGAACTGGCTGGACAGGTAGCGCGGCGGCGGGTCGTTGAGGACGTTGCGGATGCCCACGGTCACGCGGGTCTTCCACGGGGCGTTCCAGCTGACCTGCGGATTGATGGTCCACTGGTCGTCGGTGTCGGGCTCGGTGCCGAGGCCGGTCAGGAACTCAGCCGGGTAGCCGCCGATGTAGCGGATGAAGACCGAGGCGGACCAGTCGCCACGCGTCCAGCTCAGGGTGGCATTGCCACGCCAGAGCGGGAAGGAATCGCGGCCGTCCTGATCGATGACGGTGGTCACGCCGAGGGAGTTGACGGTCGTGCGTGAGAAGTCCTCGTAGTAGGTCGCATAGGCCCCGAGGCGGAAACTGCCCCAGTCCTTGGTGCGATACATGTAGGCCATGCCGAAATCCCAACCGGAGTTCTCGACCTTGTTGGCGTTGATCCAGTCGGTGGCGACGAAGTCGATGGTGCCGACCGTGATGCCGGCGGTGATTTCGGCCGGCGTAAGGGCGCGACGCACGACACGGCCGGCCGGCAGGGTCAGCTCGTTGGCCAGCGTGAAGGCGGCACCGTCGCGGGTGATCAGATTCGTCTGGTCGAAGCTGAAGTAGGACACGTCGAAGGAGAGACCCTTGAGCGGGCCCTTCGGGATTTCGAAGACGACACCGAAAAAGGTGGTCTCGGTCTCCTCGGGCTGGAGGTTGGGGTTGCCGCGGCCCAGGGTCTTGATCTGGGAGGACGGCACGTCGGGCCGGCGCGGATCGAAGATCTGGTTGCCGGTGAAGGACACGCTGCCACGGGTGTAGAGGAAGGCCAAGTCGGGGGCCTTGAACGACTCCGAGTAGGAAGCGCGCATCATGAGCCACTTGGTGGGCTTCCAGGAGACGGCGATCTTGGGCTTGGTGGTGGTGCCGAAGTCGCTGTAGTCCTCGTAGCGGGCGGCCAGCTGGGCCTCAGCGGTGCCGAGGCGGTCGTTCTTCATGAGCGGAATGCTCAGCTCGGCATACGCTGAGGTGACCTTGCGCTTGCCCTCGTAGCCGAAGCCCTCGGAGCCGCCGACGACGTTGCCGTTCTCATTCTCGAGCGTGCGGATGTCGCTGATAGACTCCGTGCGGTATTCAAGACCGACGGCCGCGCCGACTTCACCGGCAGGCAGGCTGAAGAGCGTGCCACTGGCCGAGACGTCATAGAGGTTGCCAGTGAACTTGGTGCTGGTGGGATTCGTGCCGATATAGTGATCGGTCACGCGGGGGTCCTCGGGACCGAAGGGGTTGGCGTAGAGAAGCTGACCCCCAATATTCAGGCCGTTGAGGGCTTCCTGCACGCGGTTGTCAAAGGCCGTGCCGGGAGAGGCGTTGTTGAAACTGCCCTGGGCATACATGTAGGCGGCTTCCCACGACCAGTCATTCGGCAGGGTGCCACCGATACCGGCGAGGTAGCGGGGGTAGTCCGAGGTTGTGTCGACGATGCGGGGGCCGGCATTGACGACGCGAAAGCTGTTCAGCTCGATGGACTGGCCGGCGGCGCCGAAGTAGCGGTCACCATAGGGGTTGAACGGGCTGGTGCGTGGCACTACGAGACGGCCGGTCGGACCACCACCACGATCGGTCGTGGTGAAGGGCGCGGCGGCCGAGTGATTGATGGTCTCGATGCGCTTGAAGAAGATGTCCGTGAAGCCGTAGAGCTTGTCGGAGAAGTCGTGCTTCATGTAGACGCCGAAGCCGCGCTGCTCCTCCTCCGGGGTCAGGCTGGAGACCTGCTGGAAGTTGTAGAAGCCGGCGCCGGTGGCGCGGGAGATGGGCACGGCGTTGGCGGGATTCGGATCCGTAGTCGGGTTGAGATATGCATTTTGCGTCGCGGTGCCCGGGATGAAGAAGCGCGACGGGAAGCCGAACGAGCTGCGCAGGTCCACACCGGTGACGAGGCCGTTGGCGTCGAACTCAAGCTGGCCCGTGCCGGTTTTGTTGGCGCGCAGATCAGCGTTGTTGGACCAGTCGAAATCGCGGTTCATCAGTGCGGCGCGGCGGCGGAAGTCCACCGTCGTGACTATGCTGGTCTTGCCCGCGGTGGCGCCGGCGATGAGGAAGGCCGTGATCTCGTTCGAGTCGGTCTCGAAGGTGTTGCCGTAGGAAACATCAACGCCCACGCCCGAGAAGCTGCGCTTGAGCTGGATGTTGACCACGCCGGCGACCGCGTCGGAACCGTAGATGGCGGAGGCGCCGTCCTTGAGGATTTCAAGCGATTCGATGGCGGAGGTCGGGATCTGGCGCAGGTCGATGACCGACTGGAAGCCGTTGAAGGCACCCGCACCCGAGGGCACAGCGCGGCGGCCGTTGATCAGGATCAGGGTGTTGTTGTTGCCCAGACCACGGAGGTTGAGCGTGGAGGTGCCGGAGGCGAAGCCGGTGCCGGAACCGTCACCGACGATGGCGGCGCCGTTGTTGAACGGCATGGCGCGCAGAGCGTCGTCAACGTTGGTGAAACCGGTGGCCTGCAGGTCGGCCGCGGTGATGCGGACAGTCGGGCTCGGCGTCTCGGCGTCGAGGCGCTTGATGCGCGAACCGACGACGGAAAAGGCTTCCAGTTTGGTCGGCTCTTCGGAGCCGGTAGTGGAGGCCGCTTGTCCGAACAGGGAACTGCCGGACAGAAGAGGAAGCGCGGTGGCGAACGCAAAAAGCGCGCGCGCGCAGCTCCCGAAACTACGGTTTGAGTAGTTCTTCATTGGTTTGGTGTTGTGCGGGGTTAGGTAACGGCCGGCGGAAGGCCGGTCGCCATGCGGCCAACAGTCCCTCTGGCGGGATATCCCTCAACGGGGATGCGATGGATAACGTCTGACTGCGACGGATGACCCGACTTTTGCGATGGACCCCACCGCACCTCACAAGGCACTGTTGGCACGCAGATTCTGACAAACAAAAAGGCGCCCGGCTGTATCGCCGGGCGCCTTGTGGGGATGGGACGTAATCAGCTCAGAGCTTCTTCTCGAGGCCGATGTAGATGAAACGGCCGGTGTCGTTGTAGAGGAAGCCCGGGTAGCCGTTGGAGTTGTTGCCACCGTCGGCCACGAAGGGCGGGTCCTGGTCGAACACGTTGTTGGCGCCGACGGTCAACTTGAGGTCGGAATACCACGCGGTGTCCTGGCGGCTCTTCGCGGGGAAGAGCTTGTAGCTCAACTGCACGTCGTAGACGAAGGTCGAGTCGACGCGGAACGGCGTGCCGGTGAACGGATCGCCGCTCAGGTCGTCGAAGCCGTGGGTGTAGTTGCCGGTGACGCGGGCATTGAGACCCTTCCAGGCCCAGCCGGCGAAGACCTGCCCCTTCCAGCGCAGGTAGGCGTCGTCACCCGCGCTGCCGGGAAGCACCGCGTCGATCAGCTCGACGGGAGCCACACCGGGGACGGTCGAGGACAGATAGGAGCCCATGTAGGTGGCATTGATGCCGACATCGAAACGGCCCCAGTCGGCGGTGTTCCAGGTATAGCTGGCGGCCACGTCAAAGCCCTCGACGATGGTGATGCCCGCGTTCAGGAACAGCGAATTGACCTGGGTGATGTTGCCGGCGAGGTCGCGGACGATGCTCTCACCCGGACGGAGGCCGCCGGGCTTGGGCGAGCCGTTGATGTCGAAACCGACGGAGCGGTCGACGGTGTCCTGGTTGTTGACGGCCACGGTGCCATTCTGCTCGATGCGCCACATGTCGAAGGAGGCGGTGAAGCCTTGGAACCGGCCCTTGGGCGACCAGACGACGCCGACATTGTAGGACTCGGTCTCCTCGGCCTCGAGGCGCGGGTTGCCGCCGGTCACGACATTCTGCTCGGGTTCGGAGTTGCCGGTGAGCGGATCGTCAATCGGAAGGAGACCCGAGGTGCGGCCGGAGAAGAGCTGGAACAGCGAGGGCTCGCGGAAGCCTTCGCCCCAGCTGCCGCGGACGACGAGTGAACCGTCGGCGAGGGGTTGCCAGCGGAGGCCGAACTTCGGCACGAACACGCTGCGGCCGGAGGTCAGGAAGTCCTCGTAGCGGGCCGCGATGTTGAGCGAGAGGTTGTGGGCGAAGTCCAGGCTCCGCTTCTCGCTGAAGATCGGGATCTCGATCTCGCCGAAGTAGGAGGCGATCTTGCGCTGCGCGATGGTGAAGGTGCCGACATTGGCGCCAAGGAGATCACCCGAGAGCTGGGTGGAATCCGGGGCCTGGTGGACCTTCTCGCGGCGGTATTCGGCGCCGAAGGCGAAACCGACGTCGCCGGCGGGCACTTCCATCAGGCTGGCCGTGTTGAGCAGGAAGTTGGCCTGCATCGTGGCCGAGCGGTTTTCGTCGCGCGTGTAGTGGGTCGCGAAGGTGACCGGGGCGCGGTTGCTGGCGATCTCGTTGCGGAAATAGCCGAACGGATTGTAGGGCAGCGTGCTGCCGATGTAGCTCGGGCTGGCCGGGTTGAAGATCGGGTCGTTGGCGTTGAGGGCCCGGAGGAAGCGCGAGGTCGAGATCAGGCCGGCGCGCTGGTTGTTGTCGATCTGGCCGTAGCGCAGGCCCGCATCGAGGTTCCACTTGTCGAGGATGTTGTCGAACTTGATGCCGCCGGTGACGGCGAAGGCCGTGTTGCGGTTGTGGTAGACGCGGTTGCCCCACTCGGCGAGACGGATACGCGAGCCGCCCGACAGATCCTGGTTGAAGGGATTGAAGGGGTTGAAGGCGCCGGCGGCGGCGGTGCGACCACCACGTGCGACTTCGGCCGGGGTCAGGATCGGGTTGGCCGTGCGGGCCGGAATGACGATGGTCGTCTGGCCCGGAGTCTCAAAGCTTCCCGTGGCGTAGGGGGCGAGCTCGTCGATCTGGTGGACTTGCGAGAAGAACATGTCGCCGTAGGTCCTGACGTTGTCACTCCACGAGCGCTCCCAGGCGGCGAAGGCTCCCTTGCGGGTGATCTCGGGGAAGGAGCCGGAGAACTCATTGTAATTGAAGGTCGAGGCCCGGCCGGTGGTGAACGTGTAGGCGGAGGCCGGCAGATTGCCCTGGTTGTTGGCGTTCTGGTTGCCGGCGGCGGGCGTGAGCGTGCCGGGCACGTTCGGGCCCGAGGTGGTAAAGAACACGTTGGTGGTCGTGTTGGCGGCACCGTTGATGGTGATCGCCGAGCCGGGGGCCAGGCCGAGGGCCTCGAGCACCGTCGCGCGCGTGACCTGGAAGTTCGGCGGCGAGGAGTTCGAGCTCAGGAAGGCCGGCACCGCGGAGTAGCTGCGGTCGCGGTTGAAGATGGGCTCGCGGTTGTAGTAGTTCGCCCCGACCATGATGCTGCTCTTGTCGGTGGTGACGCCATACATGACGTTGGCGTTGAACTCCGAGGAATCCTTGTTGGTCGTGTTGCCGTAGTTCACCGAGAACTCCGCGCCATCATAGCCCTTGCGGAAGATGATGTTCACGACACCCGCCACGGCGTCGGCGCCGTAGACGGCGGAGGCGCCGTCCTTCAGCACCTCGATGCGCTCGATGGCGGACAGCGGGATGGAATTGAGGTCGACGAAGGCCGTCGTGCCGCCGGTGCCGATCGGGTAGAAGGGCATGCGCCGGCCGTTGACCAGCACGAGGGTCGTGTCGGGCCCGAGGCCACGGAGCGAGGTGGAGGTGCCGCCGGGGGTGAAGCCGGTGGCGTTGTTGGACAGCGGCACGCTGCCGCCGTTGGAGAGCGTCAGCTTCTGGAGCAGCTCGGTGGTGCTCATCAGGCCGCTCTGGTCGATGAGACGGCGGTCGATGGTCGCCACCGGAAAGGTGCGCGCCTCGGAGGTGGTCTCGGTGGACGGGATGTTCGAGCCGGTGACAACAAACTTCTCCAGCTTGACCGCCTCCTCGTTGGAGGCGGCGGACTGGCTGAAGCCGGTCGTCGCAAACAGGGAGAGACCGGCGAACGCCATCATGGCGGCACGCGTGGCCCTCCCGCTAGCTACGGGGGTGTAGTTCTTCATGGTTGTTAGGGTTGGGTAGCAGGCACCAAGTTTAACCCGGTTGGCCTGTGCACGCAGAGTTCCAAAGGCGGCACGCACCGACAACGTGTTAGCGGCTGGCGGCGCAGATGTGCGCCGAATCAACGTCCGTGCGCGGTGAGGCGCGTCCGACGCGGCGGCAACTATAGCGCGTTGCTCAGCAGTTTCTGCAGGCGCTCGTGATACCCGCGACTGAGCTTGAGCTTGGTGCCGTCATGCAGGATGACAGCGTATTCACCGGCGAAGGAGGGGCTGAGTTTCTTGACCCGGTCGATGTTGACGATGGTCGAGCGATGGATGCGGATGAAGCGGTTGCCATCCAACCTCTGCTCCAGGTGGCCCATGGTCTCGCGGAGCAGGTGGGTGCGCCCGGATGCGTGGAACTTCATGTAATCCCCCTCGGCCTCGATCCAATCGATCTCGTCCGCCTTGAGAAAATAGATCTCCCCGCCCGACTTGAGCAGGATCCGGTCGCCCTGCACGGGATTCTCCGCCGCCTCGCCCGCCGGGGCGGGTGTGCTGGATTGGAGGTAGCTGAGCAGGTTGTTGAGCTTGGCGCCCAGCGTGTCAGTCTGACGCCGCTGGATCTCCGACTTGGCCCGCCGGACCGCGGCCCAAAAGCGCTCGTCGTCGTAGGGTTTGAGCAGGTAATCGATGGCGTTGACCTCAAAGGCACGGAGCGCGTGCTGGTCGTAGGCCGTGACAAAGATGACCACGGGGGAATGCTTGCCCGTCACGGCTTCAAGCACCTTGAAGCCGTCCATCTCCGGCATCTGGACATCCAGAAAGACCAGATCGGGTTTTTCCTCGATGATCTTGCGGGCCGCCTCGGGTCCCGCCGCCGCCTCGCCGATGATGTTGATCTCCGCATCGCGTTCGAGCAAAAGCCGCACCCCGCGCCGCGCCGTGGGTTCGTCGTCGACAATCAAGGTTTGGATTTTTTGGCCCTGCATGATCAGTTGTGCGCCTCGCCGGCCGCCAAGTAGGGCAAGACTAGGCCGACGGTGACACCACGACCCTTCTCGCTTTTCAACACCATTTGGTGGCCCTTGCCAAAGTGGCGCTCCAGCCGTTCGCGGGTGTTGGTCAACCCGATCCCCTCCTTCACCCGGCCTTTTTCCACGCAGATGCCGGGTCCATCATCCGACACCTCGACCTCCAGCTTGCCCTCGTGGACGCGAGCGTCGATGCGCACGTGGCCGGGTGCAGACTTCTGGGCGATGCCGTGCATGATGGCGTTTTCCACAATGGGTTGGAGGATTAGGTTTGGTATTACAGCACGCAGGGCCTCTGGTTCCGCGTGCGCGGTATATTTGAGGCGTTCGCCAAAGCGCGCCTGCTGGATTTCGAGATAACTGCTGAGGAATTCCAGCTCCTGCTTGAGTGTCACGGTCTGGACGCGCGTGTTGTCGAGCGACATGCGAAGCAGCGAGCTGAGACGGGCGATCAGGCTGACCGCCTGCTCGTTCCTGGCATCACGCACGAGCACCGAGATGGTGTTGAGGGTATTGAACAGGAAATGCGGGTTGAGCTGGTGCTTGAGGGCCTTCAGCTCCGTCTCGATGAGGCGCGACTCCAACTGCGCCGCTTTCAACGATTCGCGCTGGTATTTCTCCTTGGTCTCGAGCGCATAGCTGACCCCGATCACCGCCCAGTAATACGCCATGTCGATCAGGTTGCGGCCATAAAAGCCCTGCCAGGCAAACTGGGCGAAGCCCGATGTGGCCCGCGTTTCACTTTCCACGTAAAGGTAAAGCGAACGCAGCAGGAAGTAGGCTGCCATGACGAGGAAACTCACCACCAGATGGAAGCCGACGCCGCCAGCCCAGCGGCCGCTCCGCAGCGGCACGGCGCCCTTGAGGAAGATCACGAGCGGGGCGAGCACCGCCCAGAGCAACGCCCGCTGATACTGCCCCACCGCCACCTCCCAGAAATCCACATCCGGTCGCGAAACCCGCACATTGAAGTAGACCTCCAGCGTCAGGAAAAACCCGATCACCCCCCACAAGGCGACGATCATCGCCCCTCTGGTCAGGTGGTGCTTGGTCATGCGCTCCACTTTTGCGAGCGTCGTCAAGCTCACTCAAGCGGATAAATCCACCGGCCGGCCGGCCGAATCGCGGGAAATCCGCGTCAACCGCCCGTTGCGGCCCGTCTAGCGCGCCTGCTCGGCCGCGAGCGCTGCGCCCACGATGCCGGCATCATTGTGCAGCTTGGCCGGCACCACGCGCGCCTTGGTCTTCACATACTTGAACCACTTCGCGTGTTTCTTGCTCACCCCGCCGCCGATGATGATCAACTCCGGGGAAAACAACCTTTCCACCACAGCCAGATAGGCGTTCACCCGCTTGGTCCACTCACGCCACGATAAATCGAGGCGCTTGCGCACCGCGGCCGATGCAAATTTCTCCATGGGTCGCCCTCGCCAGGGAATGTGGCCCAGTTCCGCGTTGGGATAAAGCTGCCCGCGATAGAACAGCGCGGAGCCGATGCCCGTCCCCATGGTGAGCAGGAGCACGGTGCCGGTGTGGCCCTTGCCCGCCCCGAAGCGCATCTCCGCCAGACCGGCCGCATCGGCGTCGTTGGCGAGGTAGACCCGGCACCCCGTGGCGCGGCCAAACAGCTGTGCTCCGTCCTGATTCTGCCAGTTGCGGCCGAGATTACCCACCGCGCCGATCCGGTTGCCCTGCACGATGCCAGGGAACCCGATTCCGATCGGGCCGCGCCACTTGAAGTGGCGGGCGATTTCCCGTGCCGCCGCCAGGCCCGCGACCGTGGAGCAAGGCGACCCGATCTCGACGCGATGCCGCTCGGCCAGCAGGCGGCCCGACTTCGTGTCCACCGGCGCGCCCTTGAAGGCCGAACCGCCCACGTCGATGCCGAGGATTTTCATCCGCCCGACTACACGCTAACCGGTCGCGCGATGCAACCCCGCAGGCGATCCCTACCCTCCTTCCACCGCCACCAGCTCCACCTCGAAATGAAGGGTCATACCCGCCAGCGGGTGATTCGCATCCAACACCACCTCCTCGCCTTCCACGGCCACGACAGTGACCACGGGAGCACGGCGATCCGGACCGGTCTGAAAGGTATCCCCCACCTTCATTTCCCGCACCGGCAAAAGTGAACGGGGCACACGCTGCACCATGTCCGGCTCCCTCCCGCCGTAGCCCTGCTCCGGGGGCACCACCACGTCCCGCCGCTCGCCCGGTTGCATCGTGCCCAGCGCCGCCTCCAGCCCATCAATGATCTCACCAGCTCCTGTCCTGATGCACAAAGCTGCACCACCCCGGGAAGTATCCAGCACACGACCTTCCGCATCGCGCAGGGTGTAGTGAAAGCTGATGCGCCGCCCGCTCACGTTTCCTGGCGCAACACCGCCAGGGGCGGATGATCGCAGATGCCCCGGCTCGCCAGCAATCCGGTCGCCACCGTCACCCCGGACACCGCGGCCCAGCCGCCGGCCAGCACCGGAATCGAGGGCACGAGCCACTTCACCTCGAAGATGTAATAGGCCAGCGCCCAGTTGGCACCGACCGCCAGCACGGCGCCAACAGCGGCGCCGAGTGTCCCGAGGGCGAGATACTCCGCCAGCAGGATGCGGTTCACCTGGGCCTTGGTCGCGCCGAGTGTGCGCAGCAGCACGCTCTCCCGCACCCGCTGTTGCCGACCGATCAGCACGGCCCCGGCCAGCACTACCACGCCCGTCACCACCGTGAACAATGCCAGGAACTCCACGACAAACGACGCCTTGGCGTAGACGCTGTCGATGGTCTGCATGATGAGTGCGAGGTCGATGGCTGAGACGTTCGGATGTTCGCGCACCACCGACTGCTGCACGCGTGCGGACTCCCCCGCCGACGCCGCGCGCAGGGCGACGATATGGAATTTCGGCGCCGCCTCCAGCACGCCTTCCGGAAACACGAGGAAGAAATTGGGCTGCATGCGCTGCCAGTCCACCTTGCGCAGGCTGCCTACCACGGTCTTGACCGGCACGCCCTGCACGTCGAATTCGATTTCGTCGCCCAAGTTAAGCTGCAGGTCCTTGGCAAGCTCCTCCTCCACCGATACCGGCGGACGCGCCTCGCCGGGCTCCACCCGCCCGGTGAACTTGCCGGCAATCAACTGCTCAGTGCCCGTCAGCTCGCCGCGATAGGTGGAGCGATATTCGCGGCGCAAGGTCCAGGCCGGGATGCCCGACGTGCGGTCCTTCAGAATATCCCCCACCAACCTGCCCTTCAACGAGGTGATGCGCATGGTCACGATGGCCGCATGCTGCCGCGCCGGCGCCCCGAGCGCCCCGAGCTGCTTCTTCAGCGGCTCGATCTGGTCGTCTTGGATGTCAAAGAGCATCAGGTTCGGCCGGTCGCTGTCGCCGATGATGCGCAGCTGGCCCAGCAGCGTGCCGCGGGTCAGGTAAAGCGTCATCATCAGGAAGGTGCCCAGACCGAGCGAGACGAGGAGCAGCAGCGTGCGGTTGTGCGGCCGGTAGAGATTTGCGGCGCCCTGCCGCCAGGCAAAGGGCAGGGAACGTGGCGTGAAGTGCCGGGCCAGCCATGCCAGAACCTTCGCCAGGACCGCGAGCACGCCGAAACCGATCAGGAGGGCGAGGGCAAAGCCCACGCCCCATTGCCAGCGCCCGGCCTGCTGGATGGCGAACCCCACGATCAACCCGCCGATCAGGGCCAACACCCCGATCCGCCACCAATCACGCCCAGGTGTGCCGTTTGCAAATGCGGACCGGATCGCCAGCAGGGGCGACACGCGGCGGATCTCAAGCAGTGGCAGCAGCGCGAACAACACGCTCACAATCAAGCCTGCGCCCACGCCGCGCACCACCGCCAGCCACGACACCGCCATCTGGAACTTGAAAGGAAAGAAATCGGCCACAAGCCGCGGCAGGGCCATCTGGGCGGCCACACCGAGCACCGCCCCCAGCAGTGCGCCCACCAGACCCAACCCCACTCCCTGCAGGAGATAGATGGCGAAGCTCGTGCGCGCACTCGCGCCGAGACAGCGCAGCACCGCCACCGTCGGCACCTTCTCGCGGACATGCGCATGGATCGCGCTGGCTACGCCGATGGCGCCGAGAAAAAGCGACGCAAAACCGACCAGGCTCAGGAAGGAATTCACGTTGCGGATGCCGGCACCGAGCTGCCGCTTGCGCTCCGCCACGGTCTCGAAGCCGAGCCGCAGTTCGCGGAAACGATCGCGCAGTTCGCGGACCAGTTTGTCCACGTCCACCGAGGACGGGAATTTCATGTAGGCACGGTGCCGGGCCAGGCTGCCGGCCTGCAGGAGGCCGGTCTCGGTCACAGCGGACAACGGGATCAACACGCGCGGGGCCAGGGTCGCCACGGCGGCGGTTTCGCCGGGAATCTGGATGAGCGCCCCCGCCACTTTCAGTTCCGCTGTGCCGAGCTTGATCAGGTCGCCCGGCTTGAGGCCGAACTGGACCATCAGCGTCTCTTCGACCAGCGCGCTCCGGCCATCCGCCAGTTGCCCGCGGGCGCCCGCGGGCCTCGTCTCGAATTCGCCATAGAACGGAAATCCACCCTCGATGGCCTTTACCTGCACCAGGCGGGTCTGGCCCTGGGCCGAGGGCACGATGAGCATCGAGTTGAACGCGATCTCCCGGGCTTGCTCACCGCCCAACCCCGCGATGAACTGCTCCGCCTCCGGCGTCAGCCGAGCCCGGGAGTTCACCACCAGATCGGCGCCGAGCAGGCCCTTGGTCTGCTCCGCGATGGCGTTCTCCAGGTTGTCGCGGAGCGAACCGATGGCGACGAGCGCCGCCACGCCGAGCACGATGGCGAGAGAAAACAGCAGCAACCGCCGCCGGCTCGCCCGGGTGTCGCGCCAGGCCATCTTCAGGATGAAACTCATGGGGCCGTGCGCTCATCGCTCACCACCGCGCCGCTGCGCAGGCGGAGGATACGCTGGGTCTTCCGCGCCAGCTCGAGGTCGTGCGTCACGAGGACCAGCGTGGTGCCGCGCTCGCGGTTGAGCCCGAAGATCAGGTCCACCATGGCGTGGGCCGTGTCGCCGTCGAGGTTGCCAGTCGGCTCGTCGCAGAAGAGGATGCGCGGGCGGTTGATGAAGGCGCGCGCCAGCGCGACGCGCTGCTGCTCGCCGCCGGAGAGCTGTGCCGGGTAGTGGTCGCGCCGGTCGCCCAGCCCCACGCGGGCCAGCAGGTCGGTCGCTTCGCGGGCCACGACGCCATTGCCGCGCAGCTCCAGGGGCACGAGCACATTCTCCTCCGCCGTCAGGGTGGGCACGAGCTGGAAGTTTTGGAACACGAAGCCGACGGCCTCGTTCCGCACCTGTGCGCGATCGTCCTCGGACAAAGAGCCGATCTCCCGTCCGGCCAGCTCGACCGTCCCGGTGCTGGGTTGGTCCAGTCCGGCGCACAGGCCCAGCAGGGTCGTCTTGCCGCTGCCTGAGGGTCCCACGATCGCGCAGGTGTCCCCCGGTTGCAGCTCGAAGCTGACCTCGCGCAGCACGCTGAGCGGCCCGGCGGCGGTCGGGTAGGTCTTGGAGAGTCGCTGGACTTTTAGGATGGCTTGATCACTCATACCGGGGTGCAAACCCGGTCCAAGACAGCCATCCTCCGCCAAAGTGCAAAGCTGTTCCGTGAGCGGCGGTTTGGCCCATTCGGACGGTTGCTCGGCCTGTTCTGCGCCTTGGCCCTCGTTTCTCCCCTGGCCGCCGAGACCAAGACCATGCTCATCCTCGGGGACAGCCTGACCGCGGGCTTTGGCCTTGATCCCGACGAGGCCTACCCCGCGCTCATCCAAAAGAAAGTCGATGAAGCCGGCCTGCCTTGGCGGGTGATCAATGCCGGCCTCAGCGGCGACACCACTGCGGGGGGCCTGCGCCGCATCGACTGGCTGCTGCGCCAGCGGGTCGACCTGCTTCTCCTCGAATTGGGCGGCAACGATGGTTTGCGGGGCATCCCGCCGGCTGTCTCACGCGTAAATCTCCAGGCCATGATCGACCGTGTCCGCGCCAAATACCCCTCCGTCCGCATTGTCATCGCCGGCATGCAGATGCCGGTGAACATGGGCGAGGTGCACCGGCGCGAATTCGCCGCCATTTTTCCGGCGATCGCCGAGGCCAACAAGGCCGTGCTCATCCCGTTCCTGCTCGAAGGAGTCGGCGGCGTGCCCGAACTCAACCTCCCTGATGGCATCCATCCCACGGCCGAGGGCCACCGCCTTGTGGCCGAGACCGTGTGGAAATTCCTCGCACCGCTGCTGTGAAATCCACCTGCGCCCTCGCCGCCGGATTCCTCCTGCTCGCACCCGCTTCCTGGGCCGTCGCACCGACCCTCCGGGCCAGTGCGACACTTTCGTGGGCCGACAACATCAGCCGCACCTCCGATCCCGCCGCCGCGCGCGACGCCACCACTCTCGACTTCGATGCCAGTGCCACCATCAACCGCCAGCTCACGCGCGACTGGTTCGCGTGGGCCACAGCAAACACAGGGAGTTTTTCCGACCTCGACTTTGCGCTGACAAACCGCGCCCGCCTCGGCGTCGGCGCGGGCCTGCGCCGCAAGTTCGGCCTCGGCCCACAAGCACTGACTCTCGATTTCAGCGCCAGCCTCTCACACCATTTCGCGCGCTACAAAGGCAGCGCAGGCTGGGTGGCCGCTGCCGGCACACGACTGTCCAAGCGCTTCGGCGACACGCTCCGCCTCGGACTCACAGGCGAATGGCAGCAGGTCTACGCCCGCCACAGCACCTTCGACACACGCCACCGGCAGGCCGGCATCGATGCGGCGTGGGATTTCGCGGACGGCTGGCAACTCTCCGCCGGACTCGACCGGCTCTGGGGCGATGTCGTGGCCAACGCCACCGGCCTCACTTACCATGCCGCGCTGGATGGTGCCGCCGGACCCGCGGTTCAGGCCTACTACGCCGCCATCGCCTACGAAACGAACCATCTTTACGGCCGCGACTGGGTCTCCTATCGGGTGCACGCCCGCGGCAACTCGGCTTGGCTCGCACTCACCCGCCACCTCGGCGAATCCACGTCGCTGACCCTGCGCGGCTGGGGCACTCGAGTCGTCAATGTGGTCGACATCCGCTACGAGACGGAATTTTGGTCGCTCACCCTCGCCCATCGATTCTAGTCTGGCGGCCATGGAACGCACCGTCGCCGCCTGCCTGTTGTTGCTTTTCTGCGTCGGTGCGCACGCCGCCCCGACCTTCGAGATCACCCTCAAGACCGCAAGAGGGGAAATCGTTTCCGATGCGGTTGTCTCGTTGGTGCCGACGGAAGGCACCGTGCCCGGTCCGGTGGCGACTCCGGTCGAGGTGCGACAGGCCGGCACCCAGTTTGATCCCCTTGTCACCGTCGTGCAGGCGGGCGGCAAGGTCGTATTCCCCAACAAGGACGACGTGCAGCACCACGTCTACTCCCTCTCGAAAGCCAAGAAATTCGAACTGCCGCTTTACGCCCCAGGCCAGTCCGAGATCATCGTCTTTGATCAGCCCGGCCTCGTCACCTTGGGCTGTAACATCCACGATTGGATGGTAGCCTACCTTGTCGTCGTGCCGACTCCGTGGTTCGCCAAGAGCGGCCCCGACGGACGGGCGTCGATCGAGGCGCCGGCTGGCACCTACAAGCTGGAAATCTGGCATCCACGCCTCGTCGCACCCGTTTCTTTGACCGTCGTGCTCGCGACCGACAAGCCCCTCGCACTCGAACAGGTGCTCACTCTCAAACCCGAACGCCGTGCCCGCCGCGCCCCCGAAGTCAAGGGGCCGGGCTATTGAGCACCATGGCGTTGTTCCGCTTCCGCCGATTCCGCACGCGGCTGCTCCTGCTTGTCACCGGCCTGGTGGCGGCCCTGCTCGCCGCGGTCTACCTGCTGGTCACCCGCGCCAACGAGCGCAATGCCCGCGAACATATCGAGGCCAATCTCCACATCGGCGAGAACGTCTTCAACGAGGCCGTGCGGCAGGGCATCGAAAACCTCACCAACAGCGCCAAGGTGATGACGAGCGACTATGCCATCCGCTCGGTTTTGCTCAAGGATGACATCGCCGGGCAGGTCCGCGTGGCGACGCTCGTTTCCGCGCTGCGCAGCTATGTCGAGCGCACCAATTCACCCCTCATCGCCCTCTTTGACGCCGAGGGGGAACTCCTCGCCAACAGCGACGGCTCGATGACCAACGAGAACACGGGGCCCTTCGCCTATCTGATCCGACAGGCCGCCGCCGCCGACATGGAGAGCGCCAGCGGGTTCTCCTACCTGAAGGACGGGTTGCACGTGCTCGTCGTGGTGCCGCTCTACGCGCCCTACCCCGAGATCACCGCGTGGTTCGGCCTCGCCTTCCCCATCGACGCCGCGTTTGCCCAGGGCATCAAGCGCACGACCCTGCAGGAGATCACCTTCGCCAGCGGCAGGAGCGACGGGAAAAACCGCGTGCTGGCTTCCACCCTGCCGGATCCGGCCGCGATGCTCGCCGCCCAATGGGGCTGCGCCCAAAGTGCCGAGATGGTCGGAGAAGTGATGGTCAGCGGTGAAAACTACATCTCGCTGCGCCTGACGCGCCCCATGCTCGGCGAGGACCCGATCACGGTCGTGCTCCAGCGCTCGCTCGACGCCGAGCTCGCCCCCGCACGCGAGCTGGAACAGTTCATCCTGTTGGTCGCCCTCGCCGGGCTCGCCGCCGCCATGCTCGCCGCCCTCGCCCTGGCCCGCAACGTCAGCCGCCCCGTGCAACGTCTCGCCGCCCACACCCGCACGGTCGCCGCCGGCGACTACGCGCAGACCATCGACCTCCAGCGCGATGACGAGCTGGGCGAACTGGCCGCCTCCTTCAACCAGATGACCGCCGGACTGGCCGAACGCGACCGCGTCCGCGACCTGCTCGGGAAGGTGGTCTCCCCCGAGATCGCCTCGCAGCTGCTCGGCTCAGACCTGCGTCTCGGCGGCGAGGAGCGCGTGGTCACCATCCTCTTCTCCGACATCCGCGACTTCACCGCTCTCAGCGAAAAGATGCCCCCTGCCGACTTGCTCTCCCTGCTCAACCGCTATCTCGACCGGATGAGCGGCATCGTGGAGAAGCATGGCGGGGTCATCGACAAATTCATCGGCGACGCCATCATGGCGCTGTTCGGCGCGCCCGTGGCCTCCGCCGATGCGGCCGACCGCGCCCTCGCCGCCGCCCGCGAGATGGATGCCGCCTTGGCCGAGCTGAACCGCGAGCTGACGGCCGAAGGCCGCCCCACCCTCGCCTTCGGCATCGGCATTAACACGGGGCCCGTCGTCGCCGGCAACATGGGCTCGAAGACCCGCCTGAATTACACCGTGATCGGCGACGGTGTGAACCTCGCCTCGCGGCTCGAGGGCCTGACCAAGGAACCCGCCTATGACACCCGCATCATCATCAGCGAGGCCACATTGCGCGCGGTGAAGCACCCCCCGGCGGTGCGGGAACTCGGCGAAGTCAAGGTGAAGGGGAAGCAGCAGGCGGTGCGCCTCTACGCCGTGGGTGCCAAGGGCGAATCACAGCCGCCATTCGCGACGGGCCGCTGACCGCATACTTGGTGCCGAACGCCGGCTTGTGCGGCCCCGGGGATTCCCTATGCTCGGGGCATCATGAAAACCCTCCTGCCCCGCCTCGCCCTGTCGTTAATAATTAGCTTCGCCGCACTCGATGCCGCCACGTTCGAGGGACGCGTCACCCTCGGCATGAAGAGCGGCAAGGACAAGGAGATGGTGATCGCCTATGCGATGAAGCCCGGCCTTTGCCGCATGGAACCCCAGATGGAGGGAGCCGAGCGCATGGCCTCGATCATCAACTGGTCCAAGATGGAAATGATCATGCTCATGGAGGAGCAGAAGATGTATATGCTCATGCCGATGAAGGGTGCCGTGAATCGGGCGGCCGAGACCGCCGGCTCCCATGACGCCAAGGTCGTCAAGACCGGGGAGACCGAGACCATCCTTGGTTATCTTTGCGAAAAATACATCACCACCGAGAAAAACGAGACGGTGGAGATGTGGGTGACCGACAAGCTCGGCACCTTCATGGGGATGAGCGCCCAGGGTGGTGGCAGTCCCATGAGCGGAATGTTTGGCGGGGGCGGACGGGGCAAGCGCGGCGGCGCCGGAGCCGGCTGGGAGGAAGCCATCAAGGGCAAGGAAGGGTTTTTCCCTCTCCGCGTGGTCGGCAAGAACGCCAAGGGCAAGGAAACCTTCCGGATGGAGGCCAAGAGCATCGAACCGGGCAGCCTGCCGGATTCGCTGTTCGCCCCGCCGGCGGATTTCCAGAAATTCCAGATGCCCAATCTCGGCGACATGTTTCGCCCGAACTGAACGCCGCCCGGCATCCCCCCTTAGGGAATCTTCAGCTCCATGCCGATCCTGAGGTCGGACTCCGACTTCATCACGGCCCGGTTGGCCGCGTAGATGTCGCGCCACTTGGCGCGGGTGCCGTAGTATTGCTGGGACAATTTCGACAGGGTGTCGCCGGCCTGCACGGTGTGCCGGCGCCCGGAGGCGGCCGGGTTGGCGGCGGCTGTCGAGGCCGCCGGCCGCTGGATTGCGGGCGTGGTCAGTGGCGGAGCCGATACCGATGGCGGACGCGCTCGCACGGTCGGGGTGGAATTGAGCTGGAGATTGAGCCCTAGGTTGGGCGTAGCGGCCGGCCGGTCCGCCGCCACGCCGGTGCCCGGCGCCGCCGTCAAGCGGGACGCCCCGCGGAGATCGGCAAGCTGCTCCTTCAGCAGATCGTTCTCCTTCTTGAGCCGGTCCATCGCGGCGATCAGTTCGACGCGCTCCAGTTGATTGTCGAGGGGCTGCGCAGGCAGCGTGCGGGCAAAGTCGCGGACGGCAGCATCGATGCGCTGGCGGATCAGTGGGGCCTGCGGACTGTTCGGCCGGAGCGCGAGGTATTTCTTGAAGTGGTAGAGCGCAGACAGCGGATCGTTGATGTGGGTGTGATAGAGCAATCCCACCTCAAGGTGCGACTCGGGGGCATCATCTCCCCGGCGTTCAATGACCTTGAGAAAGGAACTCAGGGCCTCCTGCCGGCGGGTATCCTTGAGGGCACGCCCCTTTTGGAAGTTCGGGTCATCAGTCTCCGAGGTGTAGGACAACCGTTCATTGTCCGCGCAACCGGCCAGCAGCCCGAGCACGACGAGCAGGGTGAGGTTGAGGCGGGTGAGCGGACGAGGCATAGGCACGGGGGCGGGAAATGAATTGAACGAGCAGGGGCCAACGCTACGTTGGCCCGAGCGTTTTCCAATCCCGTTTTGATGCCCCTCTCCGACCAAGCCATCCTCGCCCAGGCCCGCCGCTGCCTCACCATCGAGCGCGAGGCCTTGGGCGCCACGGCCCGGGTGCTGGGGAAGGAATTCGTGCGGGCCTCGCGGGCGATCACCCGGACGATCACAGACGGCCACAAGGTCATCTTCAGCGGCGTGGGCAAGTCCGCCCATATCGCCGAGAAACTCACCGGCACTTTCAACAGCATCGGGGCCCCAGCCTGCTTCCTCGACCCCACGCAGGCGCTTCATGGCGATCTCGGTTTGTGCGCCGCAGGGGATGTCGCGGTGTTGCTGAGCAACAGCGGCGCCAGCGAGGAGATGCTGAAGCTGCTGCCCTTGTTTGAGAAATTCGGCCTACAGACGGTGGCCCTGACCGGCACGCCCGACAGCGAGCTGGCGCGGGGAGCCGACCACCGGCTCGTCTACCGGGCACCGCGCGAAGCCTGCCCGCTGGCGCTCGCCCCTACCGCCAGCACCACGGCCGCGCTGGCGCTGGGCGACGCCGTGGCGATGGTCTTGCTCAAGAGCCGGGGCCTGACACGGGAGGATTTTGCGAAATACCATCCCGCCGGCACGCTGGGCATGACGCTGCTGCTGCGGGTCAAGGACATCATGCGCACCGGCGAGGCTTCCCCGGTGCTGCCCGCGGCGAAGACGTCGGTCCAGGATGCGATCTTTGCGATGACCCGGGCCAAGTCCGGTGCGGTGGCCCTCACCGGACCGGGCGGCCGGCTGGTGGGCATATTCACCGACGGCGATTTCCGCCGCAGCGCCCTGAACGGCGGGAACGGATTCCTGTGCCGACCGGTGCGGGATTTCATGACCCGCGGCGGCAAGTCCGTGCTGGCCGACGCCCTCGCCGTGGAGGCGCTCAAGATCTTCCAGCAATTCAAGATTTCCGATCTCTTCGCGACTGATGCACGGGGTCGCCCGGTCGGTTACATCGACGTGCAGGACTTGCCGAAGCTGAAAATCCTCTGAAGGCCCGGTAATGCCGGCCGCGCCACGGCATTATGGCTCGGGCCGGACCCCGCTTGCGTATTGCAGCGGGCCCAATGGCCGGCATCTAATGGCGGCCGCCATGAGCTTCCGCATCGAAACTGACACCATGGGCGAGGTAAAGGTGCCCGCCGACAAATACTGGGGCGCGCAGACCGAGCGGTCGCGCAATAATTTCCGCATTGGTCCCGAGGCCAGCATGCCGCGCGAGATCATCCACGCCTTCGCCGTGCTCAAGAAGGCCACCGCCCTTGCCAACCACGAGCTGGGCGTCCTGCCCGCCGAAAAGCGCGACCTCATCGCCCGCGTCTGCGATGAGATCCTCGCCGGCCGGCTCGACGACCAGTTCCCGCTCGTCATCTGGCAGACCGGCTCCGGCACCCAGAGCAACATGAACGCCAACGAGGTCATCGCCAATCGCGCGCACGTCCTCGCCGGCGGCAAGCTGACCGATGCCAGGAAGATCCTCAACCCGAACGACGACGTGAACAAGTCGCAGTCGTCGAACGACACCTTTCCGACCGCGATGCACATCGCGGCCTACCAGGTCGCGACCGCCGTCACCCTGCCCGGCATCCAGAAGCTGCGCGGCAGTCTCGCCGCCAAGGCGAAGGCCTTTGCAAAGATCGTGAAGACCGGCCGCACGCACTTCATGGACGCCACGCCGCTCACGCTCGGCCAGGAGTTCAGCGGCTACGTGCAGCAGCTCGACAACAGCCTCCGCGCCATCCGCAACGCCCTCGAGATGGTGCGCGAGCTCGCGCTCGGCGGCACCGCGGTCGGCACCGGCCTGAACACGCCGGCCGGCTACGACGTGCTCGTGGCGCGGAAGATCGCCGAGCTGACCGGCCTGCCTTTCGTCACGGCCCCGAACAAGTTCGAGGCCCTCGCCGCGCATGACGCGATGGTCGAGCTCTCCGGCGCTCTCAAGCGTGCCGCGGTGTCTTTGATGAAGATCGCCAACGACATCCGCATGCTCAGCTCGGGCCCGCGCTCCGGCCTCGGCGAGATCATCATCCCCGACAACGAACCCGGCTCCTCCATCATGCCCGGCAAGGTCAACCCGACCCAGCCCGAGGCCCTGACCATGGTCTGTGCGCAGGTGATGGGCAACGATGTCGCCGTCGGCATCGGCGGCGCCAGCGGGCACTTTGAACTCAACGTCTTCAAGCCGCTCATCGCCGCCAACGTGCTGCAGAGCGCCCGCCTGCTCGGCGACGCCTGCGTGTCGTTCACCGGGAAATGCGCCGACGGCATCGCAGCCAACGAACCGGTCATCCGGCGCCACCTCGAGAACTCGCTCATGCTGGTCACCGCGCTGAATCCCCACATCGGCTACGCCAAGGCCGCGGAGATCGCCAAAAAGGCGCACAAGGAGGGCCTGACCCTGCGGAAGGCCGCGTTGAAACTGGGTCATCTCACCGCCGCGCAATTCGACGCCTGGGTCCGTCCGGAGGACATGATCGGCTCGCTGAAGAAATAAAAAACCGCCGGGGGTCGGCGGATCGATGCGGGCGGCGCAGGTGTGCTCAGAACCGGAGGTGGAGACGATCTCCCTCCAGGCCGAGGCGGCCGTTTCGATTGCCGAGCTCGGTGTCACCGAGGCGGCGGGACATGCGCTCGCGCAGCACTTCGGGCGCGGCGGGCTCCGGCGTGAACTGGCGGTTGTAGGCGATGTCGGCGACGGCGAGACGGGAAATGCGGGAATTGCCGGCCGTCCAGGAAGCGAGCGCGACGGCGGTCTGGATTTCGACCGTCTGACGTGCGGGGCGCGGGTCGGACAAACGCACGCTGTGGAGCGAACGCACCAGCTCCGGCTCGGTCTCCTGTAGCTGTGCCAAGCTGGCCGCAATGGTGCGGGCGGAGGGTCGGTCGGCAGGGTTGACCTCGGCCACACCGTTGAGCACACGCTGGGCGATGCCCGCCTCGATAGTCTCGGCCGGCTGCGCCGAACCCTGATCAGCCATGAGAACCTGCACCGGCTCGCTGACGGACGGGGTGGTGTCTCCGGCGGCAAGATTGGTCGCGACCGGGAATTGCGGCGCCTGTAACTTGGCGACCACGTCGTGTTGCACGGGCGCAGTGACCGGAGCTTCGGCCACTGGCATCACCATCCGGACGGATACAAGGGAAAGAGTAAGGGCGGCGACGGCTCCGGCGGGGGCATAGGCCCAGCGGGGCAGGCCGATGTGGATGCGCTGCCACCACCGGTGTTGCTGCACCAAGGCAGCCAGCTGTTTCTGGCGGAGTTCACGGTCAAACTTGTCCCAAAATTCGGGCGCAGGGCGCTCGGCCTGCTTCAGTTTGAGCAGCGCTTCGAGGGTCGGGCGTGGCTGGGAATCGAATGGCATGGTCAGCGCAGATACTGGCTCAACTCGGCTTGGAGGAACTGCTTGGCATAGTGCAGACGGGAGCGCACAGTGCCCTCCGAGCACTCGGTGATTTCGGCGATTTCGGCGTGGCTGAGCCCATCAATCTCGAACAAGGTGATGACTGTGCGATGCTTGATAGACAGTTTTTGCATCGCCTCGTTCAATTTTTCCTGAAGTTCACGTAACTGGGCATCACGGTCCGCACCGTTCTTATCACTCAGCTGTGCAAGGATTTGCACGCTGACTTGGTCTTCCTGGAGGTTCTCCAAGGAGAAGAAGGTGCGGTTGCGGTGCTTGCGGAGGTGGGTGAGGGCCGTGTTGACGGCAATCCGGTAGAGCCAGGTAAAAAAAGACGACTGACCCTGAAATCGGTTGATGGACTGAAAGGCCTTGATGAAGGCGTCTTGAGTCAGGTCCGCGGCGTCCTCGCGGTTGGAGGTAAGGTTATAAACCACGCCGTAGAGCCGCTCGCGGTATTTCAGGATGAGCTTGTCAAATGCGGCCACGTCTCCGGCCTGCACCTGTTTGACCACGGCATAGTCCGCATCAGCCTCCTGCTGGCGCTCAGGAGTCGTGGCAATGGCTTTGCCGAATACCCGGGTTAGGTTCATCGCGGGAGAAAAAGGCTACCGCCAGTTCGGGGCGAGGCAAACTGATTCCGATTCAGGATCTGGGCAACAGCTGGCGCACCTGCTGGCGGAGCAAGGTGCAAAGGGTGTCCAGCAGGGCGACCGGCGGCTGGGCGGCGTGCGGGCGCAGTGCAGCGCCGGCCACCGCAACCTCCTGCTCTATGGCCGCGGCCACCCCCTCTGCGATGCCCAGCTCCCGCATGCGCCCGGCGCTGGCGGCCAGCCCCCAGCCGCGGCCGGCCCGGAGGCTCTCCATGATCATCGCCCGCTCGTCGGCCGGCAGTCGTTCCAGCAAAAGCATGAGCGGCAGCGTGAGCTTACCTGTGGCCAGATCGGTGCCGAGAGTCTTGCCGATGCGCACCTCCTCGCCGAGGAAATCGGTCAGGTCGTCGTAAATTTGGTAGGCGATGCCGAGATGTCGGCCGAATTGCTCCGCCGCCGCGACGAATTCCTCCGGATATCCCGCAATCCGGCTGCCCAGCAGGCAGGAGACGCGGAATAACTCCGCCGTCTTGAGGTCGACGATCTTCATGTAGTCGGCGAGTGACAGTTCCATGTCGCGCCGCCGGAGCGTCTGCATGATCTCGCCCGAGCAGACCTGCCGGGTCGAGGCTGACACGATGCGGCATACCTCGGTGGTGGGAAACTGTGCCGCGATGTGCAGGGCTTGGGAAAAGAGCGCATCGCCCAGCAGCACCGCGGCATCGGCACCGAAGGCACGCGCGGCGGTGCGGCGGTTCCGTCGGATCTCGGCGCGGTCCATGATGTCGTCGTGCACGAGCGTGGCGAGGTGGACCATCTCCACCACGCCCGCCACCCGCACGAGATCCTCCTTCACCATTCCCTCACCCCTCCAGCCACTGAGAAAGACCAGCGCCGGCCGCAGGCGCTTGCCGGAAGTCTCAAGGCAATAGGCCGCCATCTCCCGGATCTCCGGTTCAAACTGGCCGACCTGGCCGTGCATGAAACGGTCCAAGGCCTCCATCTGCGGGCGCAGCCGGGCAAACACGTCGCTGAGCTCGTTGATCGGCAGGGCGGGAACGGCCGGGGATTGCGGCATCGCACGCGACGCTAGACAGACCGCGGCAAAACGCTAACAAATACTGGCCGGCCGCACCCCGTGATGAAACCCGACCAACCCCTGTTCCTGCTGCTCATGTGTGCGGGAAGCATCGTCGTGGGGAAATGGTGGCTCGACGACTGGCGCGCCAACCGGCGTGGTGTGCAGCGACCGGGTGCCTTTCCCGGCGCCACTTCCGCGACCGGGAGGGCGGTCTTCCTGGCCGTAGCCGGTGCACTGGGACTGCTGGCGATGGAGACGGGCGGGGAATACGCGCTCGGCATTGTCGGTGAACAGAGCCGTATCACCGTGCTCTTCGGAATCTACACGCTGGCGGCGGCATTCCTTGAGGAGCTGGTATTCCGTGGCTATCTCGTGATTGAAAACCACGGGCGGACTGCGCTGTGGGCGGGCGTGCTCGCGGCGTCACTCCTATTTGCCCTGCTCCACCCGTTCCTCTGGCACTGGGAAGAGGGGGCGCTGACCTGGCACCTTGACCGCAAGGCGGTGTTCAGCACGGCGATGATGTTCATCGGCTCGCTGTGGTTCTACAGCGTGCGCTTCTGGCCGCTGAATCCGCAGCGGTCGCTGCTGCCGTGCATCGCGGCGCACGCGGCGAAGAACCTCGGGGTGTTCGCCATCAAGGCAGCCCAGGGTTTCGTGACCGGGTGGTGGTGACGCGACCTCCTCCACCCCAAAGAAAAGGCCGGCGCTTATGGCGCCGGCCGAAGGTGCGGGAGTGCCAAGCGGGTCAGCGCTTCATCTTCTCCGTCGAGACCGGCACGAAGATGTCGGTGCCCTTGGGGGCGCGCTGGCCGGGCAGGTCCTCCTTGGCGATGTTGGCCGCCTGGATCATGCGGGGATCAAAGACCTCCTCGGCCGTCGCGCCGTCCGCCGAAACCGTGCGGGCGGTGATGAAGATGAGGAGATTGGTGACCTCGTCGTTGACCGACTTGTTGCTGAAGAGGCGGCCAAGGCCGGGGATCTCGCCCAGAACGGGGACCTTGTTGCCACCCGTCGAGCGATTGGAGGTAAGCAAGCCGCCGATGCCCATGGTGTGGCCGTTTTGCAGGGAGATGGTGCTCCGGACCTTGCGGGTGGCGATGATCGGGATGCTTGCGCCGCCCGCGCCGCCGAAGCTGGTGTCGCCCTGCCGCTGGCTGACCTCGGGCTCGAGGGTCATCTTGATGACACCCTGGGCGTTCACCTGCGGGGTGACCTTCATGATGATGCCGATCGGCTTGTAGGTGAAGCCGGCGACCTCGAAGGTGCCGCGCTCGGAGTTGTAGGTGTAGTTCGGGATGGGGAACTCCTGGCCGATGTTGAGGAAGGCCTCGGTGTTGTTCAGCGTGACCACCGTCGGGTTGGAGACGATCTTGGTGTTGTTGAGGGTCTTGAGGGCCGAGAGCACGAGGTTGAAGTTCGAGGCGCTGAAGACCGCCGAGGCTGTGCGGCCTGTGGCACCGGTGTTTGCTATGTTCAGCAGGCTGTTGAGGGCGCTGGTGGCGCTGCTGGTCAGGCCGCTGGCCAGAGTGTTAGTCAGCGTGTTGTTCGAGCTTCCAGTCGTGCCACTAGAACCGGTGGTGTTCGAGCTGGCCGATGTCGTCGAAGTGGTGTTGCTCGAGCTACCTGACGGAAGGACTGTGGTGACTACCGTGCCAGTGGGATTGCCAAAGGAGTCAACCACCGCAGTGCTGACGGTGCTTGAGCCCGTGGTATTGCTAGTGCTGGTGGTTGTAGTGGCCGGCGTGTTAGTGGTGTTCGAAGATGAATTTGTGCCTGCCGAAGTCACGCTCTGGGTGTTGCTCGTGTTACCGTTGGTCGTGGTCGAGGAGCTGCTGTTGTTGACACCACCGCCGTCGCTGAAGGTCTGGCCGCGGGCGCGGTTGAAGTTCTGCACGACGCCACCCATGCCCAATTGCACACCTTGCAACGAGGACCAGTTGATGCCGATGTTGCGGATGTCGCGGTCGGTGACCTCGATGAACTTGGACTCAAGCATCACCTGCTCGGTGGCCTTGTCGAGGGCCTCGATGATGTCGCGGATGCGTTTCATGCGCGAGGGGCGCTCGGTGATGATGAGGGCGTTGCTGCGGGCATCGACGACGATTTTGCCGCCGGTCGCTGCATCCACCATGGCGTCAAGCGTGGGCTTGAGGGCGTCGGCCTTGGCGTTGTTGAGGATGAAGACCTCGGTGGTGCCGGGTTCGGCCTGAAGCTGCTCGTTGCTGACAATCTTGATGATGTTGCCATCCTCGACGTAGGCATAGCCCACGGGCGAGAGGACGACCTGGAAGATCTGCCGCCAGGTGACGTCGCGCAGCTTGATCGAGGTCTTGCCGGCAAGGGTGTCGGGCACGACGAGGTTCAGCTCGAAGAGGTCGGCGACGTTGCGGAGGATGGTCTTGATGTCCTCGTCGGGGAAGTCGACGGACAGGGTGTCTTTGTCGCGGCTCAGGGAGCCGGCGGCAGGGTCGGAACCCTCGACCTGGACGGTCTGGGTCGCTTGGGTCGCCTGGTTTTCAGCCTGGGCGCAGGCTCGGCCGAGGACCGAGAGGGTAACCAACGCGGTGAGGAGGATGCGGGTGCTCATGGTGCAGATCCTTGTTTAATGGGTCGGGTGTATTCCTCGCTATTGTAGCGGAGAGTGAAATGGGTGGGGTTGATGGCAGTAACCTCGACGACGTATTGCGCGCCTTCAAACGTCAAAGTCAGCTTCTCGCCCACTTTGACCTTCTTTTCGCGCAGGAGGAGGATGCGGTTGTCGCCAAGGACGATGGAGCCGCCGGGCCGCAGGGCGTTGGCCAGAGAAATCAACAGGTCGCGGTCGGTGCGCGGGCCGCCGGCCGGCTTTTGCACGGTAGTCGTGCCACCGGTGCCAATGCCGCCGGTGTTCTCCCCACCCTGGTTGGTGACAGACACACCTGTGACCGACTCGTTGAAGGCCGCAGGATTGAAGGGGTTGATCTGATCCTCGGGAATGGGAGCGGGCTTGGCATGAAGGAGCCCCTGCATGCGTTCCAAGGTCTGCTGCCGCAGGTTTGGGCTGGCCACGGTGCCGGCGGGCTGGCCCGTGGCCCGGTGGGCCAATGACAGGGCACCGAGCAGGGCGATCCAGACAGTGAGGTGTCGGTTGGTTTTCATGGCACGCCAAGCAATTCCACGCTGAGGTTGATCATCATCGTGCTCGGGCCGGAGCCGGAGCTTTCGGCCGACGCCACAACCGGCTGCCACGCGACCGTGTTGAAACGCACGAAATGCGTGCCGGTCTCCAGCTGCTGGAGGAAGGCGACCAGCTGGCGGAAATCACCCTGAGCGACGACGGTGTAGGGAATGCCGAGGGTGCCGGTCTTGGACTTGGCCCGCGCCGCCGCGACATTCACGTTCTGCTGCCGGGCATCGATCAGCTTAATGCCGGTCTCGGCCTCGAGGCGGTAGAAATACTGCTGGTTCATGGCCAGCTGGTTCACGCGCAGCAAGCGGGCGTCAAGTTCCTTGCCCGCGGCCACCATGGCGGCGGTGTGCTCGGCGAGGCCGGCGGCATTCCGGAGGTTGTTCTGATATTTCTCAGCCAGGACGGTCTTCCCCTCCAGATCAGCCCGGGCGTTGCTCACCGCGTCAATCCGCAGGTAGAAGGCGACGCCGCAGAGCAGACAGATGACGCCGCAGGCCACGCCGATGGGCTGCTTCTTCACGAGAACTTTCAGGTCTTCGCCGGTGAGTGCCATGGTCAATCCTCCTGGATGTTCTCGTCCTTGCCCGTCTTTTTCTTCGGCACCTTCAGCTTCATCACGATCTCAAAGGTGAGGAGGCCGGTGCGCGGGTCGGGCGCGACATTGGTCAATTCGATGGATTCAAAGACGGGCACGAATTCTTTTTGGGCCCGGAGCAACTCGACAAAGCTCGTCGCCGTGCCGGCAGCCTCGGTGCGGGAACCGGCGACCAAGCCACGGAGGACGCACGCGGGGTTGGTCTGGTCGCTCAACTTCATGTCGATGAAGTTCAACGCGATTTCCTTCGGGAGGATCTGGCCGAGCTGCAGCACGAAACCGGCGGGGCGCACGGGCTGGCCGATGAAGGCCAGCACATCCCGGACCTTCTTTTCCTCGTCGGAGAACTGCTTGCTGAGCTGCAGCGCCTCGTTGTTTTTGGCGGTGTCGCGCTCAATCGTGGCTTCGGCCGCAGCCTGCTGCTGCCCCATGCTGTAGATCTCGTATTCGCGCGACCCAACCCAGCCCAACATGATGAGCGCGGCGGTGCCGGCGACGAGATTGACCAGCAGGGCCGTGCGCACGGCCTTGGTGTCCGGCAACCGGTCATAGTTGCGGAAATTGGGATGCCAGAGCGGCGCCGCCGCCGGCTCGGCATCACTTTTTCTGGTCAGCTGGAGCAGGGACATTGGAGTTATGGGCTGCCATCAGGGAAAACAGGCCGATCCAGTTTTCATCCGGGGCATTCGGTGTGACGCTGTCGGGCACAGTGATCTGCAGCGACTCGAGCCAAGGCTTGAGCTCCATCTTGTGGAGCGGCACCCCAAGGGCGCCGGCCATCGCGGCTGCGAGCCAATTGAGGGTCGATGGTAACTGGGTGCACAATACCGCGCTGACCGACTGGCCGGTCTGCACTTCGTAGAAGCCGATGGAGGACTGCAGCTCTTTCAGCAGTTTCTTCGTCAGGGCCGGCCCCATGCTGGTGAAATCGAACGTGTTCGAGTAAAAGAGTTTCTTGGCGGACTCCTCGTCTTTCAGGCCGAGTTCCTTCTGCACAATCGGGATCATCGATGCCACGCCGCTCCCGAGGGGCCGCGAGATTTCCACGCCATCGCTGCTGAGGATATAGCTCTGGGTATTGTCGGCCCCGAATTCCAGCAACAGGACCGGTGACTTGGTCTCCTTGAACTTCTGGTATTGGCACAGCCCGCCCAACGTGGCTACCGAACCGAGCTCGAAATGCTCAGGGTAAATGCCCATTTCGAGAAGCTTGTCTTGGGTGTTGTCGATTTCCTCGCTCGGCAAGCCGCAGAACAGCACTTCCTTGTTGTTTCCGCCCTTGGCCACGTCGTATTCGCTGCCATCCTCCGAGTTTAGCGCCCGGAATACGTATTTGTCGGCCTCAACCCGGAACTGTTGGTTATAGATCTCGGTGAAATAGGCCGGCTCTTTGATCCGCTTGAGGTCCAAGGTGTGGCGTCGGACCACCCGCTTGATCGGGTAAACGCCACAGGTGGTATGGATAAGGCCGGTCGGACCCTTGCCGTCGGTTGTCTTGATCCAGCCCAGCAGGCTGTCTTTGTCATCTGCGGCGAACTCCCGCAGCTCCTCGACCACGACCGGGGCCGCCGCTTGGGACAAGCGGGCCGCCCGGACGGTGTGGTCACCGAACTCGATGCAAAAGCCTTTCGACTTTTTGGCGAAAAACATGCGTGTGTGGGGCTTGGGGGTATCCGAGCGGAGCTCGGCGAGGGGCAGAGGGGATACCCCCCACCCCCAGGCATTACAAGAAGAAACTTTCCTTAGTCTGTCC
>CAZMFB010000017.1:0-60821 GCA_964565475.1 uncultured Opitutaceae bacterium
TGGTAGAGCGTGACCACGTCGCTGCGCAGGCCGGTGGCGGCCAGCGACTCCTTCTCAATGGCGGCCTTGGCGGCGTCGCGCGCGGCCAACGCCTCGGCGGGCGACATGCCCGGCTTCACCCCGGCGTTGACGCGGGCCGTCACGTCCTCGATCGACATGAGGACATTGAGCTCGAGGTCCACGCACTTCAGCTCCTCGGCCCGGGTGCGGGCGAAAAAGCCGTTCTTGAGGTAGTTGTGCTCCCGGCTGCTGAGCTTCTGGATGGCATCGCTGGCGACGTGGTGGTTCGTGACGATCAGTCCGTCGGGCGAGGCGAAGGAGCCGGAACCGCCGTTGTTGAATCGCACCGAGGCCTTCTGCACGAGTTCAAGCCAGCCGGGGCCCGGCGTGAAGCCGTATCGATCCTTGAGCGCAGCCAGCGGGGCCTTGTTGAGCAGCCACATGCCGTCGTCGGCACGGAGGGTGGTGAGGCCGGCGCCCGCCAAAGCGAGCACCGCAAGGTATCGGAGGGAGTTCATCATGCGAAAGGGCGGATTCACCCCAGTCTCGCGCCGTCTGACAACCGCAATTCCGTCAAAAGCGCCCGGATTGCGCCGAAAAGCCTGGCCCGCCACCTCGTCGGCCTCGATCCGGGTGCGGCTAAACACGCTGGATATTCGGTCGAAACGTGCTAAGGACTGCGTAGCGGCCAAAATGAATGCGCTGTTGCACCACGCGGTTCCCGCCCGTCGCCTGTCGCGGTCAGTATTGATCCCGGTGGGAATGGTAGCGGTGTTTGCCATGGCCACCGCTCCGGCCCAAACGGTGCCGACGAGCGGATTGATTGCGCACTTCTCGGCGGACGGGAATGCGAACGACTCCTCATCTTTCGCGAACAACGGGACATTCGGTGGCAGTTATGCCACGGGAATTCTTGGGCAGGCGTTCCAGGTTTCCGCCTCAAATTATGTATCCGCGCCCGACGCGTTGCAGTATGCGGTATCGGACTTCTCGATCGCATTCTGGTTCAAGGGAACGGCTGGTGGTGCGTTTATCGGACAGGATGAAGGCAGCGGCACCACACCGAAATGGTTTGTCGATTACGGTTATCTCAACCCGGGAGTCTTCAATCTGCACTTGAATGGCAACCCCAACCTAGTCGTGCTCTCGAGCAACTCCGTCTCGCCGAGCAACAGCGACTGGCACAGCTTCGCCCTGGTCAAGGACGGCGCCTTGTTCAGTTTTTTCCTCGATGGCACCGCGATCGGAACCCAGACGAACACCTATTCGATTCCAAATCCTGCCGCGCCTCTGACCATCGGTTTCGCCGAAAGCACAGTGCCAAGTTTTAACGGACTGCTCGACGAAATCGTGTTCTACAATCGCGCGCTGACGCTCGCCGAAGTCCAGCAGCTTGCTGCGATTCCCGAACCCGCCGCGCTGCCGGTTTTGGCCGGCGCAATTGCGCTGGGTTTCTGCATCTGTCGGCGATGGTGCGCTGCCGGATGCCAACTTCCGTAGGCAAATCCGGTGAACGGGACCAACCTTTCTCAAGCCTGAGTTAGCGGCATTCTCCCGCCTCGTAGCGGGCGATCCAGGCCTTGCTCCAGGCGGCAAAGTCGCCGGCCTCGATGTGGGTGCGGGCCTGGATCATCAGGTCGAGGTAGAAATGCAGGTTGTGGATCGTGAGCAGGGTGCTCGCCAGGATCTCATTGGCCATGACGAGGTGTCGCAGGTAGGCACGGGAGAAGCGGGCGGCGTAGTTGTCGAGCCCGGGCACAAGCGGGGCCGGGTCGGCCCGGTAGCGTTCGTTGCGGAGGTTGATGAGGCCGTCGGGCGTGAAAGCGGCCCCGTTGCGCGCCACGCGCGTGGGATGCACGCAGTCAAACATATCGACGCCAAGCGCGACCATCTTCAGCAGCTGCGGGGGCGTGCCGAGGCCCATCGTGTAGCGCGGCTTGTGCGCGGGCAAATGGGGCGTCGTGGCGGCCACCTGCTTGAGCATCTCGGGCTCGGGCTCGCCCACGCTCACGCCACCGACGGCGTAGCCGGGAAAATCCAGCCCGGCCAGCGCCTCGGCGGCTTCGCGCCGCAAGTCGTCGAAGGTCGAACCCTGCACGATGGCGAACACATGGTGGCCGGAGGCATGGAAGCCGTTGTCCGTGGCGATCTGCTTGCACTCCTTCGCCCAGCGGTGGCTGCGGTCGACGGCGGCGCGGCAGGCCTCGCGCGAGCAGGGCCACGGCGGACACTCGTCGAGCACCATGGCGATGTCGGACCCGAGGTTGGCCTGGATGGTCATCACCTCGCGCGGGCCGAGGAAAAGTTTCGCCCCGTCGAGATGCGACTGGAAAGCGATGCCGTCGTCGCGGATGTCACGCAATTTGGCCAGGGAAAAGACCTGAAACCCGCCGCTGTCGGTAAGAATCGGCCCATCCCAGCCCATGAACTTGTGTAGGCCCCCGAGGTCGCGGACCAATTCCGAGCCGGGTCGGAGGTTGAGGTGGTAGGTGTTGCCGAGGATGATTCGGGCCCCGACTTCCCTGATCTGGGCGGGCGTCAATGCCTTGACCGTGCCCTGTGTGCCGACAGGCATGAAAATCGGCGTCTCCACCACGCCATGGAGGGTCTGCAGTCGCCCCCGCCGCGCCGCTGAGGCGGGGTCAGTCTTCAATACTTGGAATACAGGCGTCATCGGCGGCTTCCACCCTACCCGGCCGCTTCGCCCCTGTGTCAAATCCCGAGTGCTCAACGCACTCCGAAAGTTGTCGGCCCACCGAAATGTCCCAAATCGATCCTGTCATTTCGGGCCTTTTTCTATTTCTTGGTGTCAGACCAGACCATGCGTTGCCCGAAATGCACCTCCATTGAGGACAAAGTGATCGACTCCCGGATCGCCCGCGACGGAAACACCATCCGCCGCCGCCGTGAATGCCTGGAGTGCGGCCACCGTTTCACCACCAACGAGAGCTTCGTGCGCGACAGCCTCGTGGTCATCAAGCGCGACGGGCGGCAGGAGCCCTTCGACCGCAACAAGCTGGTCGCCGCCGTGCGCGCCGCCTGCCACAAGCGCCCCGTGGACGGCGAGCAGATCTACATGCTGGTCGAGGACGTGATCGACGCCGTGGAGGCGCAGTTCGAGAATCAGGCGCCCACCAGCGCCATCGGCGAGCACGTGATGCAGCGCCTGAAGAACATGGATCAGGTCGCCTACGTCCGCTTCGCCTCCGTCTACAAGGAATTCCGCGATGTCGCGGAGTTTGTGCACGAGATATCCAATCTTGCGCCCGGGACCACGCCGCCTATTCCAAAGCCCAAGAAATGACGCGCTCCCCCCGGCTCCGCCGCCTGCATTTCCTCAACGCCCTTTTCGCCCCGCTGACGGGCCGGGATCTTTATCTGGCCGGGCAGATTGACGACGCGATCACCACCAGCCTTGGCGCCGACGCCGACCGGGGGCCTGGCGATCCCGCCTTTGTGCGCGCCGCCGCCGCGCTGCTCGGCCGGCTTTGCCGCGCACAGGATTCCCATGGATTCTTCCACTGGGATGCCACCGCCGACGACAACGCCGGCACACCCCTCTTCGCCCGCGCCGGCCTGATGGACGGGCTCAAGCGACTTGCACCGTATGGGGAGTCCACCGTGCTCATCACCAATCTGCGCACGGCCCACAGCCCGCCCTCCCGGCGGTTCACCCCCCGCCGGCAGCGCGATTACCAGGAGACGCTCTCGCTCGTGAACGACCTCACCGCGGCCCGCACCCGTCGCGGCGCGAACGTGAACGTGTTGTTCCTGTGAAGACCCTCTTCGAGAAGATCATCGCCCGGGAGATCCCCGCGAAGATTGCGCACGAGGACGAGCATTGCCTCGCCATCCACGACATCAATCCGCAGGCACCTGTGCATGTGCTGGTCATCCCGAAGAAACCCATCGCCCGCATCGCCGCGGCCAACGCGGACGATCAGGCGGTGCTCGGGCACCTGCTCCTCACCGCCGGCAACGTGGCCCGGAAACTCGGGCTCGAGCACAGCGGCTTCCGTCTCGTCGTGAACAACGGCCGTGACGGCGGCGAGACGGTGCCGCACCTGCACGTGCACGTGCTGGGCGGCCGCCCGCTCGGCTGGCCACCCGGCTAAGGCCTCATTTCAGGTATCGGGCGAACCACGCGTGCAGTTCGCCGTAGAAGAAGCGGCTGTTCTCGCCCTTGAGCACCCAGTGGTTCTCGTCGGGGAAGACCACGAGCTTGCTCGGCACCTGCAGGCGCTGCTGCACGGCGAAATTCTGGAGCGACTGGTTGAGCGGCACCCGGAAATCATTCTCGCCCACCGTGATCAGGATGGGCGACTTGAAGCCCGTGCCCTTGGCGTGGTTGCCCCCCAGATAAAACGGGCTCTGCTCCATCCACACCTTGCTGCCGGCCCAGGGCAGGCCGCCGTTCTGGGTCTCGCGGCCGAACATCGTGTCGCTCGTGCTCCATTGCGAGGCGAGATCCATCAGGCCGGCGTGTGAGACGATGCACTGGTAGCGCGTGGTGGTGGCTTGCAGCCAGTTGGCCAGGTGTCCGCCGTAGCTGGCGCCGCCGGCGGCGAGCCGCGAGCCGTCGATGAAGGAGTGGCGCTTCACCGCCTCGTCCACGGCCTCGTTGATCTCGTCGCCCGGGGTCTTGAGCGGGTCGAGCTTGATGCGGCGGGAGAACTCCTCCCCGAAACCCGTGGAGCCGGTGTAGTTGGTGAGGAGGATGACATACCCCGGCTGGGCCAGCAGGTGGTAGTTCCAGCGCAGGACAAAGGTGTCGCGCCACATGTTGGCGAAGCCGCCATGGATGATCGTGATGAGCGGGTATTTTTTGGCCTGATCAAAACCCGGGGGCTTGATCAGCAGGTTGTGGATGTCGCGCCCGCGGCTGCTCTTGAACCAGAAGTGCTCGGCGGGCAGCCAGTCGATCTTGGCGGTGCGGTCCGCATTGAACGAGGTGAGGGCGCGCGGCCCGCCGTCAAAGCGCCAGACCTCCGCCGGGTTGAGCACGGAGTCCCAGTTGCCGACGAGGGCGCTGCCGCCGGCCTGCAGGCTGCCGATGCAACCGGTCGCCGGTGAGGTTTCCTCCCGCACATCGTCACCCGCGTAACTGACCGAGTAGAGCTTTTCCAGCCCGGCATGCTCGTAGGTGAAGTAGATGCGGTCCCCATCGGGCGTTGCGTAACGGGTAACAGAGCGGTCCAGCTTCGCGGTCAGCACCCGGCGATTGGCGCGAGCCGGCCAGTCGAAGCTCACGAGGCGGGCGTTGTTGTAGACCTCGTCATTGTTGGCGGTGAAGGTGGCGATCAGGAGCCTGCCGTCGGGTGAGAAAGCGAGCTGACCGTGGTTGCCCCTCTCGTCCGTAAGCTGCTTCGGTTCTCCGCCGGCCAGTGGCACCTCGAAGATGTGGGTGTCCACATCGGCATATGCTGCCTGCGTGCGGTTGGTGGCGGCGGCAAAGATGACCGCCGAACCGTCCGGCGCCCACTCCGCCTCAAGATTCTGCCCTTCATCGCCCTGGGAGCCGCCGAAGCCCGGGTTTTCGAGCAGCTTGGAACCGGCCAGCAGGTTCCGGGGCTTGGCGCCAGACCGGGCTTCCTGGACCCAAAGCGAGGCCTTGCGGTCGTCGAGCCACTTGTCCCAGAAGCGCACCGGGAAGGATTCATAGGAGCGGGCGGAATACTTGCGGTCCTTCCGCTCCTTGGCGGCCTTCTTGATCGCCTCCTGGTCGTGGGCGCCGGGGTAGCTGTCGCTGACAAAGAGCAGGGACTTGCCGTCCGGACTCCACTTGGGGGAGCGGGCCCCGAGGGTCAGGTTGGTAATGCGCTCGGCCTCACCGCCGGCGAGGTCGAGGAGGTAGATTTGGGTGGCCTCGTCGCCCTCGCGACGGGCGGTAAAGGCAAGGCGCCGGCTGTCGGGAGCCCAGGCCACGCCACCCTCGCCGGGCTTGTTGAAGGTGATCTGGCGGGCGGGTGAGTCGTCGGTGAGCGATTTGAGCCAGAGATCGGACGACTGCTCCTTGGCGTCATAGGCCGGATTGGTGACGGAGAAGACGGCCCACCTGCCGTCGGGGCTGGGCACGGGCGTGCCGACGCGCTTCATCAACCATACATCCTCATGCGTGATGGGTCGCTTGGCGGGAGCATCGGCGGCACAAATGACGGGAGCCGCGGCCAATAGTGCGGCGACAAGGAGAAACAGACGCTTCATGGGGTGTGGGGATTAGGTGGTGCGGGCCTCGAACGTGCCGTCGGCGCGCTTGCTGACCAGCTTTTTCAACTCGAGCATCATCAGCACAGCGGAAACCTCGGGTGCCCCCATTCCAGTCGCCGAAACCAGGTCGTCAATTCCAAGCAAGGCCCCGCCCCGAAGGCATTCGACGAGCCGTTGTTCCGGCGCGGTCAATTCGCCCGCCATCCGCTCGAGCAGGCCCGGTTCGCCCTCCCGCAGCGATGTCGCGGGCTTGAGGCCGTCGAGGTAGTTCAGCTCGCTGAGGACGTCGTCCACGCCCGTCAGTAGGGTTGCACCGTCACGGATTAGCTGGTGACATCCGGCACTCGTCGGCTGGTCGATGCGGCCCGGCACGGCCCAGAGATGGCGGCCTTGCTCGCCGGCAAAACGCGAGGTGATCATCGCGCCTCCGTTCACGTCGCTTTCCACGACCACCACGCCCTCGCTGATGCCGGAGATGATGCGGTTGCGCATGGCGAAGGACTGCTTGTCGGCCTTCCGGCCGAAGGGGAACTCCGTGAGAATTGCGCCGGATTCGGCGATGCGGCGGTAGAGGTCGAGGTTTTCCGACGGGTAGATGATGTCGATGCCCGTGCCGAGCACGGCGGCGGTCTTGCCGCCGACGGAGAGGGCACCCTCGTGCGCCGCGGTGTCGATGCCGCGCGCGAGACCGCTGACCACGCAGAATCCGAGGCGGGCCAGCTCAGCACCGAGTTTCTTGGCGACGGCCTGGCCGTAGAGCGTCGTGCGCCGGCTCCCGACGATGGCGATGCATGGATGCCCGAACTCGTAGCCGCCCTTGCGGTAGAGGCCGATGGGCGGATCGTGGATTTCCTTCAACAGGCGCGGATAGCCGGGGTCGTCCTTGGTGATGAAGGTCGCAGCGGCCTTTGCCAGGCGCTCCTCCTCGCGCGCCAAATCGAAGTGATCGCTCCAATTGACCACCGAGGCCGAGGTCTCGGGCCCGACCCCCTTGACGCGCTCGAGGCGCCGGCGGTCCGCCCCGAGGATGGCACAGGGATCACCCCCGAACTCGGCCAGCAGCCGGTTGAGCGAGACCGGCCCGATGTTGGGCAGGTCGTTGAGCACCATGAGCGCCTGCCGCGGGGTGAGTTCAGGCTTCATTCTCGGCCGCCAGCAAAGCGGGCCGGAAATAATCAAGCAACTGCGAAGCCTGCACGGCCCCCTGGCCTTTTTCACGCGCGAGGAGGTCGGCCGCCGCGCCGTGCCAGATGACACCGCGGCAGGTCGCGAGCAGGACCTTGTCGGGATCCTGTGCGAGCAGGCCACCGATGACGCCGGCGAGCATGTCGCCGCTGCCACCGCGCGCCAGCACCGGCCCACCGAAGAAACTGTGGTAGACCGTGTCGCGCTCGCACACGCGCGTGACCGGGCCCTTGAGCACGGTGAAGACTTTCTCGTCGCGGCAGAATGCGCGCAGGTCGCGCGCGCCGGCCACGCGCGCGAACTCGCCGGCGTGCGGCGTGAAGACGACGGGCTTGCCGCGGGCCGCAGTCACCGTCTCCGGTTGGATGGCGTCGGCGTCGATGACGGTGGAGTGCGGTGAATCGCCCAGCATTTTAACCAACAGTTGCAGAGACTCCGGATGCCGGCCCAGGCCAGGCCCGGCCACCACCGCCGAGGCCTGCGGCAGTTTTTCGTGCAGGATATTCCAACCAGAAATGGCAATGAACCCTTCTTCGGTCTCCGGCAACCCGACCCACATGGCCTCGGGGAACTGCGCGGCATAGGCCAAGGCCAGGGATTGCGGCACAAAGGCGGTCAACAGGCCCACGCCGCTGCGCAAGGCAGCCTGCACCGTGAGCAGGATTGCACCCGGATATTGCCGCGATCCGCCGATGACAAAGAGGTGCCCGTAAGTGCGCTTGTCAGACAACGCGGGGCGCGGGCGCGCGAGGGGCTTGAGCACGGCAAGCCGGAGGACACGGTCGGCGGACTCGGGGGAGTCGTGGCCGGTGAAGAAACCGAGATCGAGGTAGCGAATGCGGCCGACGGCGCGGACGTTGGCCGGGGCGAGCAGTGGCAACTTCACAACGCCGGTGGCGTAGGTGAAGTCGGCCCAGAACATCTGCTGCGCGCTCGCCTCCCCCACTCCGCTCGGCAGATCGACCGCGGCGCGCAGCCGCAAGCGCGGGTGCATGTTCGCCCAGGCGAGGATTTCGCCGATGGCGGGATCAACGGGCGGGCGGAACTGGAAACCGAAAATGCCGTCGAGGCAGACATCGAAGGCGGAGAGATCGGGGCGCAGATCGGACCACGAGCGCGAAGTGACGCGAGGATTAGCCTTGAGCTGCTGCCAGGCGCGAGCCGTCAGCGGCTTCAAGGCCGGCTCACCGTGCGCGAGCAGGACCGTGGCCTGCAAAACCGGCACGGCGGCGAGAAGTTGCGCGGCGGCGAGAAGGGCGTCGCCGCCGTTGTGGCCCTTGCCAGCGAGCACGAGCAGGCGCGGTTGCGCAGTCCAGCCGCCGATTTCCCGCATGTCACCCAGCAGCGCGCAGGCGATGGCGGCGCCGGCTCTTTGCATGGCGGCCCACTCGGCGGCCTCGCCCTTGAGCAGGCCCACCTCCCACGCCTTGGCCTCGGAGCAGGACAGGATGGGGTGCGAGGCGGGGTGAAAAACGGCCATGCGGGATCAGCCGTGCCTTACGAGGGCGGCGACGGCCATCGCGTGGGTGTCGATGTGCGAGAGCGAGAGCCAGACATGCGTGGCGCCGACCTCCTTGAGCAGGGCCTGGCCCTTGGCGTCGAGGCGGACGAGCGGTTCCTTGCGGCTGCCGTGGTAGACGGAGACGGAGGTCCAGTCGAGGTGCGGGCCGATGCCGGTGGTGAAGCACTTCGAGACGGCCTCCTTCGCGGCCCAGCGGGCGGCGTAGTGCTTGTGAGGGTAGCCTAGGCTGTCGCAATAAGCGCGCTCCTCGTCGGTGAACACGCGCCTGAGAAACCTCTCGCCGTGCTTCTCGAGCACCTTGCGGATGCGCTCGGTCTCGATGATGTCGCAGCCGAGGCCGACCAGGACGCCGCCGGGGGGAAGGACAATGCTCATGGGTTCATCAACAGCTTCATCGTTTGCACGGCCTCGGCAAGGCCATGCGTAAGCGCCCGGCTGACGATGCTGTGGCCGATGTTGAGCTCATGCAGGTGCGGGATGGTGCGCACCTCGCCGATGTTGACGTAGTTGATGCCGTGGCCGGCATTGACGACGAGGCCGGCGGCGTGGGCGAGCTTGGCGCCGGCGACCAGGCGCACGAGCTCGGTCTCGCGTCGCGGCCCGTGGTAGGCGTGCGCGTAGGCACCGGTATGCAGTTCGATCCAGGGGGCGCCGAGCTTGGCGGCCAGCTCGATCTGCGGGGTGTCGGGGTCGATGAAGAGGCTGGTCCTGATGCCGGCGGCGTTCATCGCGTCGGTGACGCGCGCGACCTTGTCGCGATGCTTCACTACGTCGAGGCCACCTTCCGTGGTGACTTCCTCCCGGCTTTCCGGAACGAGGCAGACGGAGTGAGGCTTCAGGCGCAGGGCAAATTCGGTCATGGCCGGCGTGCAGGCCATCTCCAGGTTGAGGCGGGTCCTGATGGAGGCGGCCAGGCGGGTGACGTCCTCGTCCTGGATATGGCGCCGGTCCTCCCGCAGGTGGACCGTGATGCCGTCAGCCCCGGCTTCCTCGCAAAGCAAGGCCAAAGCGACGGGGTCGGGCTCGATGTTGCCTCCATGCGTGACCCCGGCTGTGCGGTAGCGGGCCTGGCGCAGGGTGGCGCAGTGGTCGATGTTGACGCCGAGGAGGAGCATCTGGACCGAAACATACGATAAATCGTGGGGCCGGAAACCATGAAATACAGCGCCGGCGGCAGTTTCCTGCTTCCTGTTTGCCCGGTTACGCCTTTTCTCGGGCGCATGTCCGCCCCGGCGCCCAAGCGCGAGAACATCCTCGTCAACCTGGTCTGCAATGTGGTCCTGCCGACCCTGATCCTCCTGAAATTGAGCAAGCCGGAATACCTCGGTCCGAAGCTGGCGCTGCTCACGGCCCTCGCCTTCCCGGTCGGCTACGGACTCTACGACCTGGCGCGGCGGCGGACCTTCAATTTCCTCTCCGCCCTCGGGTTCACCGCCACCCTGGCCACGGGCGGACTCGCACTGCTGAAACTGGATCCGTTCTGGTTCGCCGTGAAGGAGGCCGTGGTGCCGTCGTTGATCGGGCTGACCGTGCTGGTGTCGCATTGGGCGGGCCGGCCGCTGGTGCGCTCGATGCTGTTCAACGAGCAGGTGCTGAACGTGGCGAAGATCGAGGCGGCGGTCATGGAGCGGGCGCAACAGCCGGCCCTGGCCTGGCTCCTGTGGCAGTCGAGCTGGCTGCTGGCGGGTTCCTTCGCCCTCAGCGCCGGCCTGAACTTTGCCTTGGCGCGGTTCATCATCACCGCCCAGCCGGACACGACGGCCTTCAACGAACAGTTGGGCCGCCTGACGGCGTGGAGCTGGCCGGTGATCGTGGTGCCGTCGATGGCGATCATGATGTTCGCCTTGTGGCGGTTGCTGAAGGGAGTCGAGCGGCTGACAGGTCTGCCGCTGGAGGAGATTTTTCAGGAGCAGGCGGGGAAGAAGTAGGGTCCGGAACTGGAGGAAGTTTTTTGGCCACGGATTGAGCGGATAGGGGTGAATGGGACGGATAGGGCGAATGGGACCAATGAGGTCGGGCATTCCGTCTCCGCACGAGGCTACAACGAGCGGGAAAGCCTGGTGGCGGGATCCGCGATTCCGCCCTACAAAGCGCGTTGGGTCAACGCGCTCCACCCAGAGGAGGCGGCATCGGGCGATGCCGCCCTACAGATTACCCACGTTGGGAGATGGGGACGTAGTTGCGGACGGCGGGGCCGACGTAGATCTGGCGGGGGCGGTAGATGCGGCCCTTGGCGTTGGAGGCGACCTCGCGCCAGTTGGCGATCCAGCCCGGTGCGCGGCCGATGGCGAACATGACCGTGAACATGTTGGTCGGGATGCCGAGGGCGCGGAAGATGATGCCGGAGTAGAAATCGACGTTGGGGTAGAGCTTGCGGGAGACGAAGTAGTCGTCCTTGAGCGCGGCTTCCTCGAGTTTCTTGGCGATGTCGAGAAGCGGGTCGGACTTGCCGAGCTTCCTGAGGACGGTGTCGCAGGCCTGCCCGATGACCTTGGCCCGGGGGTCAAAGTTGCGGTAGACAGCGTGACCAAAGCCCATGAGCCGGCTGGCCTTGGAGCCGCCCTTGGCGGCCTGGATGAACCGCGTGCCGTCATCGTGCTCGTCGTGGATGGACTGGAGCATCTGCATGACGGCAACGTTGGCGCCGCCATGGAGCGGGCCGGAGAGGGCGTTGACGCCGGCGGCGAGCGAGGTGAAGAGGTTGGCGCCGCTGGACCCGACCATGCGCACGGTGGAGGTGCTGCAGTTCTGCTCATGGTCGGCATGCATGAGCAAAATGAGGTTGAGGGCCTGCGTGACCTCCGGGATGGACGCATACTCCTTGTAGGGCTCGGAGAACATCAGGTGCAGGAAATTATCGCAGAACGGCAGGTCCTTCGGATGGACGAAGGGCAGGCCGCGGTTGTGCCGGTAGATCATCGCACCCAGCGTGCGGATCTTCGAGATGGCGAGCGCAGCGGCCAAATCGAAGTGCTGGAGATCCTGCTCGAAGTTGTTGGTCGCGAGGTGCGGATAATAGGCCGCGAGGGCCCCCACCAGCGAGGAGAGCATGCCCATCGGCGGGGCGTCCTTCGGGAAGCCCTCGAAGAGGCGCTGCATCTGCGGCTCAATGTGGGCGTTTTCCCGGAGGAGGTCGCCGAATTTGCGGCGTTGCGCGGCGGTGGGAAGATCCCCGTAGATGATGAGCCAGGCGGTTTCGACAAATTCACTCTGTGCCGCCAACTGCTCGATGGGGTAGCCGCGGTGGCGGAGGATGCCCTTGTCGCCGTCGAGAAAGGTGACGGCGCTCTCGCAGGAACCGGTATTGCCGTAGCCCTGGTCGTAGAAGATGTAGCCGGTATCGGCGCGGAGTTTGCGGGCGTCGATGGCTTTTTCGCCTTCGGTGCCGACCATGACGGGAAGGGAGACCTCCCTGTCATCGAACTTGAGGGTGGCGTTGTTGGGCATGGCGGGGTGCGGAACAAGCTACGGAAGGCCCGGACCGTTGCAAAAGCAAAGCACGGGGCCGGAGCCCGGAATCATCCTAATTAGGCCGGCGAACGGCCCGCTTTAGAATCCTTGCGCTGACGACGCTCAGTTGGCCGCCAGCGCGGGGACGGCAAACTCGCTGCCCGGCATCATGCGGTTGAGCTCAAGTGAGTCGAAGGTGATGGTCGTGAGCTGCCCGGCCGGAGACTTGCTGATGACCTTGCGGGGGAATCGGATGCCTTCAACCATCATTTCGCCCTCCTCCCGGATCTCGCTGCCATTGTCGGTCTCCGTCTTGACCAGCTTGCCGGTGGCTTTTTCGAAGTAACGGACGAAGTAGATGCTGTCCGTGTGGAAATAGGTGAGCTTGGCGCAGACCTTGCCGTCAACGGTGGCGTCGCCGCCGTATTCGACCCGGCCGCCGCGTTTCTCGATGCCCTTGAAGAAGTGGAGGTTTTCCCAGGTGTTGGCCCGGAGTTTCTTGACCTGCTGGGCATCGAGGAGGGTGAGCTGCCAACGGGCGGGATTCTTGGCGTCGGCGCGTTTCTGCCACGCGTCATAGCCATCCAATGCGGTCGTCTCAATGACCTTGTCTGCACTGGCGGTGATGCGCTGCTGGTTGTCCTTCTGGAACACGATGTCGATGGGCACGCGGGTCTGCGCATCCAGCTCGAGGGTGCCCTTGAAACGGATGGCACGGACGGCATCGAGCGCGGCCTCGGAGCCGAGATAGCCGCGCGCCTTGGCAATCACCTCATCGACCGGACCGGCCAGACCGAATGTAAGGAGTGACAAGTAGGCACAAAACCGGAAGACGTGGCCGAATTTCATAGAGGGGTGTGTGGACAGACAAAATGGCGGCAGGTGCCAATCCGCGCAACGGGAAAAACCCCGCCCAACCCTACTCCCACTCGATGGTGGCGGGGGGCTTGGAACTGATGTCGAGGACGACGCGGCTGACGCCCCGCACCTCGTTGGTAATGCGGCTGGATATCTTCTGGAGCAAATCGTGCGGGATCTTCGCCCAATCGGCCGTCATGGCGTCCGTGCTCTCGACGATACGGAGGGCAATGACGTAGTCGTAGGTGCGCTCGTCGCCGAATACGCCGACGGTCTTGACCGGGAGGAAGACCGCAAAGGACTGCCAGACCCTCCAGTAGAGGCCGGATTTCATCATCTCGTCGTGCAGGACGGCGTCGGCGTTGCGGAGGATCTCAAGCTTGTCGGCGGTGATGTCGCCCATCACACGCACGCCGAGACCGGGACCGGGGAAGGGCTGGCGCCACACGACCTCCTTGGGCAGGCCGAGGGCGGCGCCGACACGGCGCACCTCGTCCTTGAAGAGCTCGCGCAGCGGCTCGATGAGCTTGAGCTTCATGCGGGCGGGCAGGCCGCCGACGTTGTGGTGTGTCTTGATGACCGAGGCGGGATTGCCCTGGATGGAAACGGACTCGATGACGTCGGGATAAAGCGTCCCCTGCCCCAGGAACTCCGCCTTCTGGGCGAATTTTTTCAGTGATTTCTCAAAGACCTCCACAAAGGTGCGGCCGATGATCTTGCGCTTGGTCTCGGGCTCGGAGACGCCCTTGAGTCGCTTGAGGAAGAGGGCCGAGGCGTCGACCACGCGCAGGTCGATGTGGAAATGGCGGCGATAGAGCTCCTCCACGTGGCGGCGCTCATCCTTGCGCAGGAGGCCGTTGTCGACGAAGACGCAGGTGAGCTGACGGCCGATGGCCTTGTGCAGCAGCGCAGCGGCCACGGAGGAATCAACGCCGCCGGACAGCCCGAGGATGACACGGGACTTGCCAACCTTGGCCCGGATGTCGGCGACGGCGTGGGCGATGAAGTCCCTGGCGGTCCATTCCTGCCGGGCGCCGCAGACCCCGACGAGGAAGTTGCGGATCATGTCGACGCCGCGCTCGGTGTGGAAGACCTCGGGGTGGAACTGGATGCCGTAGAATCGCCGCCGGGTGTCCTCGATGGCCGCGTAGGGCGAGTTCTCCGACGTGCCGGTGGCGACGAAGCCGGGCGGAAGCTTGGCCAGCTTGTCGCCGTGGGAATTCCAGATGCGGAGCCTGCGGGGCAGGCCCTTGAACAGTTTGCCGGGCTTCCGGATTGTCAGGTGGCCATGGCCGTATTCACGGGCCTTGCTGTGCTCGACCTTGCCGCCGAGGAAGTGGCCCATGAGCTGCACGCCGTAGCAGATGCCGAGCACGGGCACCCCGAGCCGAAAGATGGCCGGATCGGGATGCGGGGCCCGACGTGCGTAGACGCTCTGCGGGCCGCCGGATAGGATGATACCGCTGACGCCCTCGGCGCGGAGGGTCTCAGCCGGCGTGCCGTAGTGGTAGATCTTCGAGTAGACCTGGCACTCGCGGATGCGACGTGCGATGACCTGCGTGAGCTGCGAACCGAAATCGAGAACAGCAATGGTCTGTGCCATGCGGGAGTGAGAGGAAAAGTCTTGGGCGAATCAAGCGGGGAGATGGGACAGGATCGGGGTTAACCACAGATGGACACAAATAGACACAGATGGTGCGAGGTGGCAAAACAGCGAATGGGCGCGAGATGCAGGCGAGGTGGTATTTTGCCACGGAGGGCGCGGGTGGGCGCGGATAGAAACTGAGGGGTGCCCACGAAACACGGAAGTTCTGAACACCAAGGCCGCAAAAGACGCGAAGAACTGACGGGCGGTTGACGCCGATCTTCAGAACTTCAGGCGGATGTTTTGGTGGCCGCACTTGGGGCACGGAGCGGTCTCGGTGCCGGCTTTGCCGGTGTAGAGGGTGTCGCAGCGGATGCAGTGGAAGGTGATCTTGCGGCGCTGGTCATCGTAGTAGGCGCGGTCGCGTCGGTCGTAGTAGAACCAGAGGACGCCCACCCCGCCGAAGACGACAAAGCCGTAGAGCAGGACATCGAGGGTGAAGTTGGGAGGCATCACGCTGAGGGAGGGTCACGCAGGGGCGCCAGGACGCCAAGGGGAAAGAAAAGCGCCGACCCTGTCGGGTCGGCGCGTAAATCCAGTTTAGCCGTGGGCAGGCTCAGGCCTTGGGCGTCTCGGCCGCAGGAGCTGCGGCTTCGGCCGCTGCGGGGGTCTTTTTGCCGCCGGACTTCTTGGCCTTCTTGCCCCGGGACTTGCTGTAACCGGTGTCCTCGGCGCCGACGAACTCGATGAGGGCCATCTCGGCGGCGTCGCCGACGCGCTGGGGCCCGAGCTTGTAGATGCGGGTGTAGCCGCCCGGACGCTTGGCAAACTGCGCGGCCTTCTCGTTGAAGAGGAGGGTCACGGCGCCCTCGTCGCGGATGTCCTTGAGGGCCATGCGGCGGAGGTGGATGGCGTCCTTCTTCTCGGAGGCGGCCGCGGCCTTCTTGGCCTTGGTGATGACCTTCTCGATGAAGGGGCGGAGGGCCTTGGCCTTGGCGAGGGTGGTCTCGATGCGGCCGTGGCGGATGAGGGAGGCACCCATGTTGGAGAGCATCGCGGAACGATGCTCGCGGGTGACGCCGAGGGAGGCGTGATGTTTAAGGTGACGCATGGCGGGCGGAATTAGTAGTGAGTAGCGGGTAGTGAGTAGCGAGTAGAGCCGCGAGCGAGCCCATGCTCACTACCCGCCACCCGATGCTCGCTACTGCCGGTCAGGCTTCCTTCTTGGTGTCGAGAAGGCGCTCGTCGAACTTCATGCCGAGCGAAAGGCCGAGGGCCTCGAGCTTCTCCTTGATCTCGTTGAGCGACTTCTTGCCGAAGTTGCGGTATTTGAGCATCTCCTGCTCGGTCTTCATGGCCAGCTCGCCGACGGTGGTGATGTTGGCGTTGTTGAGGCAGTTGGCGGCGCGGACCGAGAGCTCGATCTCGTTGACCGACATGTTGAGGAGCTTGCGGAGCTTGTTCTGCTCCTCGCTGACCTCGGCGGCCTGCGACTCGAACTCGTAGGTCTCCTGGGAAACGCGGTCGAAGACGTCGAGGTGGTGCTTGAGGATGGAGGCGGACTGCTTGAGGGCGTCGTCGGGCGTGATGCGGCCGTCGGTCCAGACCTCGAGGATGAGCTTGTCGTAGTCGGTGATCTGGCCGACGCGGGTGTTCTCGACGCTATAGCGGACGAGGCGGACGGGCGAGAAGAGGGAGTCGATCGGGATGACACCGATGGCCTGCTCCTCCTTCTTGTTGTTCTCGCCGGGGCAGTAGCCGCGCCCGGACTTGACCTCGATCTCGGCCTCAAAGGTGCGCTTGTGGTCGAGGGTGCAGATGAGTTGGTCGGAGTTGATGACCTTCACGCCGGCATCAAGCTGGATGTCGCCCGCGGTGACGGCGCCCTCCTTGTTGACCTTGAGGTGGAGCCGGAAGGGCTCGCGCTTCTCGGTGACGAAGAGAATCTTCTTCAGGTTGAGGACGATGTCGGTGACATCCTCGACGACGCCGTCGATGGACTGAAACTCGTGGTTCACGCCCTCGATCTTGATCGAGCTGATGGCGGTGCCCTCGATGGAGCTGAGGAGGATGCGGCGGAGGGAATTGCCGACGGTGTGGCCATAACCGGCCTCGAAGGGCTCGGCGATGAACTTGCCGTAGGTGGCGGTCGAGACGTCGTCGACCTTGGTGAGCTTGGAGGGGAGTTCGAACTTTCCGAGGCGCTTGGGCATGTGGATGGTCTCTGGTTGAGAGTTGAGGTGGAGAAGAGGCGGAGGATCAGAAGCGCGAGTAGAACTCGACAATGAGCTGCTCGTTGATGGAAGGATCCATCTCATCGCGGGTGGGCAGGCGGGTGACCGCGGCGGAGAGGGCCTCGTCGTTGCGGGCGAGCCAGCCGGGGACGACGCGGGCGCGGTTCTCCTCGAGCGCACGGGTGGCGAGCTGGCGGGAGGTGTTGTGGGCGCGGATCTCGATGGTATCGCCGGCGACGACGTTGTAGCTGGCGATGTCGACCTTGTGGCCGTTGACCTTCACGTGGCCGTGGTTGACGAGCTGGCGGGCGGCGGCGCGGGACTTGGCGAAACCGAGGAGGTAAACGACGCTGTCGAGGCGGGTCTCCAGGAGCTGGAGGAAGCGCTCGCCGGTGACGCCGCGCTCCTTCTTGGCGTTGGCGAAGACGCGGCGGAACTGGCGCTCGAGCAGGCCGTAGATGAAGCGGAGTTTCTGCTTCTCGGCGAGGCCGACGGCATATTCCGACAGCTTGCGGCGGCTCTTGGGGCCGTGCTGGCCGGGGGGAAAGTTGCGGCGCTCGAGGACCTTGGCGGAGCCAAGGACGTAGGTGCCGAAGCGGCGGCTGACGCGGGTGGTGGGTCCGGTGTAACGGGCCATGGTGGAAGTTCCTTGGAAGTTGAGGTTAGACGCGACGGCGCTTGCGCGGGCGGCAGCCGTTGTGCGGCACCGGGGTGACGTCGATGATGGAGGAGATCTCGAGGCCGATGGCCTGGAGGCCGCGGATGGCGGAGTCGCGCCCGAGGCCGGGGCCGCTGACGCGGATCTGGACCTCCTTGAGGCCGTGGGCCATGGCGTTGCGGGCGGCGTCCTGGGCGACGACCTGGGCGGCGTAGGCGGTGGACTTGCGCGAGCCGCGGAAGTTGCATTTGCCGGCCGAGGACCAGGCGATGACGTTGCCCTTGGTGTCGGTGATCGAGACGATCGTGTTGTTGAAGGTGGCGGTGACGTTGGCGAAGCCGGTGGTGACGTTCTTGGAGCCCTTGGCCTTGCGGACCTTGATCTCACCAAGTTCCTCCTTGAGGAGGTCCTCGGCACTGGGGGCCTTCGGCACGCCGCCGACGAGCTCAACGGGCTTCGCCGGAGCGGCCGGGGCCGCGGTCTCAGCCGGGGCGGCACCCTTGGCCGCGTCGGCCTTCGGGGCCTTTTCCTTGGCGGGTTTGGCGGCCTTCTCGGCGGGAGCGGTGCCGGCGGCAGCTTCCTTCTTCGGGGCCTTTTCCTTCTTGGGAGCGGATTTCTCTTCGGACATGATAAGTGGGACTGGAGGTTAGGCTTCCTTGGCCTTGGTGACGCCGACGGTCTTGCGCGGGCCCTTGCGGGTGCGGGCGTTGGTGGAGGTGCGCTGGCCGCGCACGGGGAGGCCGCGGCGGTGGCGGATGCCGCGATAGCAATTGATGGCCTGCAGGCGCTTCAGGTTGCCGGTGATCTCGCGGCGGAGGTCGCCCTCGACGACCCACTTGTTATCGGTGATGACATGGAGGATCTTGTTGAGCTGCTCCTCGGTAAGGTCGGCAGCGCGCATGTTGGCATCGAGGCCGGCGGTGGCGACGATCTGGTCGGCACGGGTCGGGCCCACGCCGTAGATGTAGCGCAGGGCGAACGAGAGCTTCTTTTTGGCGGGAATTTCTACGCCGAGGAGACGAGGCATGTTGGACTGGGTTTAGGTTGGTTTAGAGTGAAGAGACGGAGGAAGGGGAAAGGGAGGTGATGGCACGCGGGAGGGTGAGGATCTCGGGGCCGGATTCGGTGGTGAGCACGGTGTGTTCGAAGTGCGCGGAGGGCAGGCCGTCGGCGGCGACAACCGTCCAACCGTCGGCGAGCGTGCGAACCTCGTGCCGGCCCTGATTGACCATGGGCTCGATGGCGAGGGTCATGCCCGGGCGGATCTCGTCGGTGCGTTTGCGGGGCCGATCCGTGAAGTTCGGGATCTGCGGCTCCTCGTGCATCTTGCGGCCGACCCCATGGCCGACCATCTCACGGACGATGCTGAAGCCGCGGGCCTCGATGTAGTGCTGGATGGCCGCGGAGATGTCGCCGATGCGGTTGCCGACCTGGGCGGCCCGGATGCCGACATGGAGGGCTTCCTCGGTGGCCTTCAGCAATTCCAGCGTGCGTGGTGCGGGCGTGCCGACGGGCACGGTGGCGGCATTGTCGCCGATCCAGCCGTTGTATTCGATGGTGACATCGAGGGAGATGATGTCGCCGTCACGCAGGATGCGCTTCATGCTGCCGATACCGTGGACCACCTCTTCGTTGACCGAGAGGCAGGTGTAGGCCGGATAACGCCGGGAGCCGATCGTGTAGCCGTGGGGCGCGCTGCGGGCGCCGGCGGCGGAGATGAGTTCGCGTCCGAACTGGTCCAAGTCGTAGGTCGTGACCCCGGCGCGCACCTGCTCGCGGAGTCGCGCGAGGATATCGGCGGCCAGGGAGCAGGATTCGCGCATGCGCCGGATGCCTTCCTTGTCCTTGATCGGGATGGCCATCAGGCGAGGGCCCCGGTGAGGAGGCCTTGGGTGCGATAATAGGTGGCGACGGCCCCGGCGGGAGCCGGGGCGGCGGCGAAGACGGCGGTGAGGTTTTCCCCGCGGGCTTCGAGCCATTCGTCGAACACCAGAGCTTGGAGCAACGTAGCCGGGAATCCTTCCAGAAGGAATCCCGCGTCGGGTTTGCGCGCCCAAAACCACTTGCGGAGGACCGCAAGGGTGAGGTCGGCGTCCAGGCCGGAGCCGGGACGCGCGAGCGCCGCGGCGGCCTTCTGGCCCAGCGGCGTGCGACGCGAAATCTCCTGTTGCACGAGAGTCGCAGGAGAGACGTGCTCGATTGGTAAAGAACGGGCCTTGGAGGTCAGTTCCGCGTCAAGCGGACTGCTCGGACCAAGGAGAAGTAGCTTCGCCTTCGGGTTAGCGAGGGCGGAAAAGGCGCAAGAAGTTGCGAGCCTTTTCACTGAAGTAAAGGGCTAAAGAACGTGGCGGCGGATGAACCACAAAGCGATGCCGACCAACAACATAGCACCCATCATCAGGGTAAGTTGCAGGACCGACTTTTCGCTGGCGGCCTCGCCGAGGGCCATCTGGGAAGTGCTGCGCCCGCGGATGCGGCCTTTCTTGAGGAAACCGTCGTAATGGCGCTGCAACAGGAAGGTCTCGATCTGTTTCATCGTGTCGAGGATGACGCCGACCGTGATGAGCATGCCGGTGCCGCCGAAGAAGTAGGCGATGCGCGGGGCGACGTTCATCTTGGCCATGAGGAAGTCGGGCATGACGGCGATGACCGTGAGGAAGATGGCGCCGGCAAGCGTGAGCCGGGTCATGATGAAATCGAGAAAGCTCGCGGTCGGTTCACCGGGCCGCACGCCGGGGATGTAGCCGCCGTATTTCTTCAGGTCGTCGGCAATCTGGATCGGCTTGAACATGACGGAGACCCAGAAGTAGCTGAAGAACAGGATCAGGGCCGCCATGATCCCGTAGTAGACGAGGTTGCCCTGGACGAGGTAGTTCGAGAATTCGAGGAGGAACTTGATGTCGAAGGCCGCGCCGAGCTGGGAGAAAATCTGCTGCGGGAAGAGCAGGATCGCGCTGGCGAAGATGACGGGCATGACGCCCGAGTAGTTGACCTTGAGGGGAAGGAACGAGCTCTGGCCGCCGTAGACCTTCTGGCCCACCACCCTCTTGGCATACTGCACCGGGATCTTCCGTTGCGCCTGCGTGACGGCGATGATGCCCATGGTGACCACGACGAAGAGCCCGGTCATGACCGCGAGTTCGGGCATGGTGATGGTGGCGGTGCCGATGGGCGCAAAGATGAGCTGGTAGAACGCGGCCGCGGCGCCGGGCAGGTCGGCCAGAATGCCGGCGGTGATGAGGAGCGAGACGCCGTTGCCGATGCCACGCTGGGTGATCTGCTCGCCCATCCACATGAGCAGCAGCGTGCCTGCGGTGAGGAAGATGGTGGACTGGATCAGGAACCAGGTCTTGCCGACGATGACGATGTGGCCGTAGGTCGCGACGTCGTAGCCGGAGAACAGGCGGCCGGGATTCTCCAGCGCAAGGATCAGCAGCACGCCCTGCACCAGGCAGATGAGGACGGTGGCGTAGCGGGTGTATTGGGTGAGCTTCTGTCGGCCGACGTCGCCCTCCTGCTGCAGGCGGCTGAGCGCCGGCACGACTGCGGTGAGCAGCTGGAAGATGATCGAGGCGCTGATGTAGGGCATGATGCCCAGCGCGCAGACGGCGCCTTTGATGAGCGCGCCGCCGGTGAACATGTTGTAGAGTCCGACCAGGTTGCCGGCGCCGGCCGCGGTCTGGTCGGCGAAGAATTTCTGCAGCGGCAGCGGATCAATGCCCGGCAGCGGAATGTGCGAGCCGACCCGGGCGACGAAAAGCAGGCCCAGCGTGTAGAGGATCCGCGAGCGGAGCTCGGGGATCTTCATGGAATTGGTGAAGGCGGATAGCACGGCGGTAGATCAGTTGGGCAGGTCTCGGATCAGGCGACCGTGGCGGTGCCGCCGGCCTTCTCGATCTTGGCCTTGGCCGAGGCGGAAAACCGGGCGGCGGTGACCTTGAGGGCGCGGGAGAGCTCCCCGTCGCCGAGCACCTTGACGCTGGAGCCGGGGCGCACGAGGCCCGCGGCCGCGAGCGCGGCGGCGTCGACCTCGGTGACCTTGGCGTCGAGGCGGGCGAGGTCGCCGACGTTCACGACGGCGTAGCTGGTGCGGAACTCGTAATTGTTGAAGCCGCGGTGCGGGAGCTTGCGGTAAAGGGGCATCTGGCCGCCTTCAAAGCCGGGGCGGATGGAGCCGCCGGAACGGGCGGTCTGGCCCTTGCCGCCCTTGCCGGAGGTCTTGCCATGGCCGCCGCCTTCGCCGCAGCCGACGCGCTTGCGCCGGTGGACGGCACCTTTGACGTTCTTGAGAGTGTGGAGACGCATTTTCTTGGATTCCTAATTTGGCGCCGCCCCGCGCCAGAAGCGGGGGCGACTCGGATTATTGAAGCGAGATGGTCAGGAGCGGACGGACTTGATGTCGGCGGCGAGGCGGAGCTTGCGCAGGCCGTTAAACGTGGCGTGGACGACGGCGATGTGGTTCTTGGAGCCCATCGACTTGGTGAGCACGTTCTTGACGCCGGCCGCCTCGAGGACGGCGCGCACGCCGCCGCCGGCGATGAGGCCGGTGCCGGGCGTGGCCGGGCGGAGGAAGACCTTGCCGCCGTCGAACTCGCCGAGCACCTCGTGCGGGATGGTGTCGCCGCGGAGCTTGACGGGATAGAGCCGCTTGCGGGCGGACTCGGTGGATTTCTTGATGGCGTCGGGGACCTCGTTGGCCTTGCCGTAGCCGATGCCGACGTTGCCCTTGCCGTCGCCGACGACGGCGAGCGCGGCGAAGCTGAAGCGGCGGCCGCCCTTCACGACCTTGGCGCAGCGGTTGATGTAGACGACCTTCTCGATCATGCCGTCACCGGCACCCTCGTTCTGGTCGGAGGGGCCGCGGCGGCCGGAGGAAGACTGTTGGTTGGTGGTCATGGGCGGTGGTTAAAACTGAAGGCCGGCCTCACGGGCGGCATCGGCGAAGGTTTTGACGCGGCCGTGGTAGGGGCGGCCGTTGCGGTCGAACACCACGGAGGTAATGCCGGCGGTCTTGGCCTTGGCGGCGAAGGCGGCGCCGAGCGACTTGGCCCCGGCGACGTTGGAGGTGGTCTTGGCCTTGCGGACACCGGCGTCGAGGGTGGAAAGAAACGCGAGGGTGCGGCCGCTCGAGTCGTCGATCGCCTGGGCGTAGATGTGCTTGCCGGAGAACTTGACGGACAGGCGCGGGCGCGCGGCGGTGCCGGCGACGGTCTTGCGGATGCGCCACTTGCGCTTCTGGAGGAGCTGGGCTTTGCGTATGGTATTCATGGCGGGTGGTGGGGACCGGGGGCTTAGGCGACGGTCTTGCCTTCCTTGCGGCGGACACGCTCGGCGTGCTCGCCGACGATGCGCACGCCCTTGCCCTTGTAGGGCTCGGGCGGGTAGTAGGCGCGGATCTCGGCGGTGACCTGGCCGACGAGCTGCTTGTCGGCACCCTCGATCTTGAGCTTGGTGCCGTCGGTGACGGTGACCTTGATGCCCTCGGGGATGTCGTGGAGGATGGGATGCGAGTAGCCGAGGGCGAGGTCGAGCTGCTTGCCCTTGAGGATGGCCTTGAAGCCGACGCCCTGGATCTCGAGTTCCTTGAGATAGCCGTCGGAGACACCCTTGACCATGCCGGCGACAACCGACCGGACGGTGCCATACATGGCGCGGGCGAAGCGGGTCTCCTCGGTGGGGGCGAAATGCAGGGCCTTGTCCTTCTGCTCGATCTTCACAACGGGGGCGAAGGTCTTGGAGACCTTGCCCTTGGGGCCCTCGACGGCGACGGTGGTGCCGGTGACGGCCACCTTGACCTTGTCGGGGATTTGAACGGGTTTCTTGCCGATTCTGCTCATGGCTAATGGTTCCTTACCAGACGGTGCAGAGGAGTTCGCCGCCGAGTTTTTCGCGGCGGGCGTCCTGGTCCTTTTTGAGACCCTTGGAAGTGGAGAGGATGGCGACACCGAGGCCGTTCAGGACGCGGGGAATGTCCTGGTAGCTGTGGTAGACGCGGCGGCCGGGCGTGGAGACACGCTTGAGGCCGGTGATGACGGAGGAGCCGTCGACATACTTGAGGGCGACGACCAGGGTCTTGTGACCCTGCGCATCGGTGCCGGTGGAGACGTCGCGGACGAAGCCCTCGGCCTTGAGGATGCCGGCGAGGCTCTCCTTGAGCTTGGAGTGCGGGGCGACGCACTCGGCGAGACCGGCCTTGGACGCATTGCGCAGGCGGGTCAGGAAATCACTGATGGGATCGGTCATGGATGGATGTGGGTTGGAAGGCCGCGCGGGTCATATCCGACCCCCGTGGGCCAAAGGATTTACCAGGAGGACTTGGTGACGCCGGGAATCTTGCCGGAGAGGGCGAGCTCACGAAGCGTGATGCGGGAGATGCCAAAGCGGCGGTTGAAACCGCGGGGACGGCCGCTCAGGGAGCAGCGGTTGCGGATGCGGATCTTGTTGGAGTTGCGCGGGAGCTTCTGCAGCTTCTTCTGCGCGGCGAGGAAGTCGTCGTCGCTCGTGGCGGGGTTGCTGAGGATGGCCTTCAGCTCGGCGCGCTTGGCGGCGAACTTGTCGGTGAGGCGCTGGCGCTTCTTGTTGCGCTCGATGGCGGAGGTTTTCGGCATGGCGGGAAGGCGGGTTAGGCGGCGGTGGTCTTGGTGGTGGCCTGCTCGACGCGGCGGAAGGGCATGCCGAGGAGCTTGAGGAGCTCGCGTCCCTCGTCGTCGGTCTCGGCGGTGGTGACGAGGGTGATGTCGAGACCCATGTGGCGCTTGGCGCTCTCGACGGAGATCTCGGGGAAGATGGTGTGGTCGGTGATGCCGATGTTGTAGTTGCCCTGGCCATCGAGCTTGTTGGGCACGCCGCGGAAGTCGCGGATGGTGGGGAGGGCGACGGCGAGCAGGCGCATCAGGAAGTGCCACATCGCGTCACCGCGGAGGGTCACGCTGCAGCCGACGACCTGATTCTCCTTGAGCTTGAAATTGGCAATGGCCTTGCGGGAGCGGTTCAGGAGGGGCTTCTGCCCGGCGATGAGCGCCATATCCTTGGCGGTGTCAGCGATGACGTTCTTGTCGGCCTCGGAGGAGATGCCGGTGTTGAGGGCGATCTTCACCAGCTTCGGCACCTGGTGCCTGTTCTTGTAGCCGCGGGAGGCGATCAGGGCGGGAATGACCTGCTCGACGTAGGTCTTCTTAAGGGGGGGGACGGTCTTGCTCATTGTGATGGCGCCGGATTTCCGACCCGGCGGTTAAGAGAGTGGTTCAGGCCTTGGCGGCGGGAGCCGCGGTTTTCTTGGCGCGCTTCGAGGCGTCGTGGCGCGACTGGAGCATGAGGTTGGAAACGTGGATGGTGCCCTCGCGCTCGGCGATCTTGCCCTGGGGATTTTCCTGGGACTTCTTGAGGTGCTTCTTGACGAGAGCGACGCCCTCGACGACGGCGCGGTTCTTGGCGGCGCGGATCTCGAGGACCTTGCCGGACTTGCCCTTGTGGGCGCCGGCGATGACGACGACCACGTCGTTTTTCTTGATGTGGAATTTTTGCATGGTCAGAGGACCTCCGGGGCGAGGGAGATGATCTTCATGTAGTTCTTCGCGCGGAGTTCGCGGGCGACCGGGCCGAAGATGCGGGTGCCCTTCGGATTGCCGTCTTCGCCGATGATGACGATGGCGTTGCTGTCGAAGCGGAGGTAGCTGCCGTCGGGGCGGCGGAGGGGCGCCTTGGTGCGGACGATGACGGCCTGGTGGACCTCGCCCTTCTTCACGGTGGCGTCGGTGCTGCTCTCCTTGATGTTGACGGTGATGATGTCGCCGACGTGGGCGTAGCGGGAGGGATGGCCGCGGCGGCCGATCATGGAGGCGCGGCGGGCGCCGGTATTGTCGGCGATTTCGAGGATGGAACGCATCTGGATCATGGCGGGTGTCTCCGGTGCGGTCAGGCCTGCGCGGGGGCGGTGGGCTTGGCCGTCTTGGTGGGGACCGCTTGGGCGACGTCCTGTTCGGACACGGCGACGCTCGCGGCGACAGCGCGCTCGACGATATTGATGACGCGCCAGCGCTTCAGGCGGCTAATGGGACGGGTTTCCATCAGCTCGACCTTGTCGCCGAGGCGGGCCTCGTTCTTCTCATCGTGGGCGTGCAGCACGGTCTTGCGGTTGATGACCTTGCCGTAAAGCGGGTGCGGCGTCTTGTAAGGGACGGTGACCTTGACCGACTTGTCGCCCATCTTGGAGCTGACGAAGCCGATGGCGGTCTTGCGCTTGGCGTGACGTTGGTGGGTGGACATGGTCTTAAGCGGTTAAGGCGCGCGTTCAGGCGGCGGTCTTCTTGGATTTCTTCTCGGTGAGGAGGGTCTCGAGGCGCGCGATGTCCTTGCGGAGGACGCGGATGGTGTGGGGCTTCTCGACCTGGCCGGTGTGCTTCTTGAGGCGCAGCTGGAGGAGTTGCTCGCGGGTCTCGCGGAGCTTGGTCTGGATCTCGCCGGGGGCGAGTTCACGGATTTCCTTGGATGTCATGGCTGGTCCTCGGGATTAGCGGGCGGCGTCCGCACGCGAGATCATGCGGCAGTGGAAGGGAAGCTTGGCGTCAGCGAGGGAGAAGGCCTCCTTCGCGACGGTGAGAGGAACGCCGGCGATCTCGAAGAGCACGGCGCCCGGACGGATGACGGCGACGTAGTATTCGACCGGGCCCTTGCCCTGGCCCATGCGGACCTCGGCGGGCTTCTTGGTGACGGGCTTGTGGGGGAAGACGCGGATCCAGACCTTGCCCTTGCGCTTGAGGTGGCGGTTGATCGCGACACGGGCGGCCTCGATCTGCTGGCTGGTCATGGGGCCGCGGGTGAGCGACTGGAGGCCGAATTCACCGAAGGCGAGCGTGTTGCCGCGCTTGGCATTGCCGGAGCGCGTGCCCTTCTGGGATTTGCGGTATTTGGTGCGTGCGGGTTGCAGCATGGCGGAGTGGCGGGCGGGCCCGGGTTAGTTGGATTCGTCCTTCTTGCAGATCCAGCATTTGACGCCGATCTTGCCCCAGACGGTCTTCGCCTCGGCGAAGCCGTAGTCGATGTTTTCGCGGAGCGTGTGGAGGGGGATGCGGCCCTGGCGCTGCCATTCGCGGCGGGCGATGTCGGCGCCACCGAGGCGACCCGAGCACTGGACCTTGATGCCGTCGGCGCCGAGCGACATGGCCATCTGCACGGCCTTCTTGATGGCCCGGCGGAAGGCGACGCGACGCTCAAGCTGGAGGGCGACGTTCTCGGCGACGAGCTGGGCCTCGATCTCGGGCTTTTTGACCTCCTGGATGTCGAGGAGGATCTCCTTGCCGGTGAGCTTGGCGAGCTGGGTCTTCATGACCTCGACCTCGGCGCCCTTCTTGCCGATGACGATGCCCGGGCGGGCGGTGAAGATCTTGACGCGGACGCGGTTGCCGGCGCGCTCGATGAAGATGCGCGGGACGGAGGCCTGCTTGAGCTTCTCCATCAGGGTGTCACGGATGACCTGATCCTCGTGGAGGAGCTTGGCGAAATCCTTCTTGCGGGCGAACCAGCGCGACTGCCAGTTGCGGCGGACGGCGAGGCGGAAGCCAACGGGGTTGGTTTTTTGTCCCATGGTGAGAGCTTAGTTCGAGTTGGAGTCCGTGAGGATGATGCGGAGGTGCGACATGCGCTTGACGCGGGGCTTGGCGGAGCCGCGGGCGCCGGCCTTGAAGCGCTTGAGCACGGGGCCGTTCTCGACGAGGGCGCGGTGGACGAAGAGCTTGTCGGCGCTGAGGGAGTGGTTGTTCTCGGCGTTGGCGACGGCGCTCTTGAGCGTCTTGGCCAGCAGGCGGGCCGATTTGCGCGGGATGAGGGTGACGAGGTCGAGCGCCTCGGGCACGGAGCGGCCCTGGATGACGCGGGAGATCTCGCGCACCTTCTTGGGCGACATGCGGGCGTAGCGGGTGAGAGCTTGGATTTCCATGATGGTGTCCTGGTGGGGCGCGGGCCTCAGATTTCCTTCCGGGTCATGCCGCCGTGCGCCTTGAAGATGCGCGTGAGGGCGAACTCGCCGAGCTTGTGGCCGACCATGTTCTCGGTGACATAGACCGGGATGAAGGCCTTGCCGTTGTGGACCTCGAAGGTGTTGCCGACGAACTCGGGCGTGATGGTGGAGCGGCGCGACCAGGTCTTGATCGGCTTGCGGGCTCCCGACTTGGACGCCTTCTGGATCTTCTCCATGAGGTGGTAGTCGACGAAGTAACCTTTCTTGATTGAGCGGGCCATGAGTGGATCTCCGGGTTAGCGCGGGGTGTTATTTCTTGCCGCGCGGCGGGCGGCCGTTGTGGCGGACGAGGATGAGGGAGTTGGAGGGCTTGGAGCGGCGGCGCGTCGGGAAGCCCTTGGCGAGCTGGCCCCACGGCGACACGAGGTGTTGGCGGCCGCCACCACCCTTGGACTTGCCCTGGCCGCCACCGTTGGGGTGGTCGACGGGGTTCATGGCCATGCCGCGGACGCGCGGACGGCGGCCGAGCCAGCGGTTGCGGCCGGCCTTGCCGAGCTTGCGGTTGCCGTGGTCGGCGTTGCCGACCTCGCCGATGGTGGCGCGGCATTGCGGGTGGACGAGACGGGTCTCGCCGGAGGCCATGCGAAGCTGGGCGAAGCCGTTCTCTACAGCCACCAGCTCCAGCGAGACGCCGGCCGAGCGGGCGATCTGGGCGCCGTGACCGGGCAGCAGCTCGACGCAGTGGACGCGGGTGGCGGGCGGGATGACGGCCAACGGGAAGCTGTTGCCGGGGCGAAAGTCGTTGGTGTCGGTCTTCAGCGCGCTGTAGATGGTATCGCCGACCTTGAGGCCCTTGGGGGCGAGGATGTAGGTCTTGGTGCCGTCGGTATAGGCGAGGAGCGCGAGGAGCGCACTGCGGTTGGGATCGTATTCGATCGCCTGGACCTTGGCGGGCAGGTCGAGCTTGGCGCGTTTGAAGTCGATGATGCGATAGAGCTTCTTGTGGCCGCCGCCGCGACGGCGCGATGTGAGGCGGCCGTAGACGTTGCGGCCACCGGTCTTGTGCTTGTGCTCGACCAGCGAGCGCTCGGGGCGCTTGTCGGTGATCTCCTCGGGGCGGTTCAGGGTGGTGAACCGGAGGGCGGCGGTGAGGGGACGGAAGGATTTGAGGGCCATGGCGGGTGGTGGCTCAGACGATTTCGATCTTGTCGCCCTGCTTGAGGGTGACGATGGCGCGCTTGGAGTCGGAGCCGGCGGTGTGCAGACCGCGGCGCGTGCGCTTCGGCTTGCCCTTGCGGTTGACGATATTGACGCGCTTGACGGTGACCTTGAAGGTCTGCTCAACGGCCTCGCGGACGGTGTGCTTGGTGGCCGAGGTGAACACTTCGAAGGTATACTGGCCGTAGTTGGACGAGAGCTGGTTGGACTTCTCGGTCAGGCGCAGGTTTTTGAGGACTTTGTCGGCGCTAATCATGACTGACCTCCTTGAGTGCGAGCGAGGACACGCTCGAGGGCCTTGGTGGACATGACGATCTTGGTGTAGGAGCAGAGATCGAGGGTGTTGAGCTTGGCAGCCTCCTGCGTGGTGACGCGGTCGAGGTTGCGGGTGGCACGCGCGGCCTCGGTGCTGAAAGTGTCGTCGACGACCAGGACGCGACCGATGGGGGCGATGCGGTCGATAACCTGGTTCATGACCTTGGTCTTGGGCTGCGCAGGGGCGATGGTCTCGATGACCGAGATATCACCGGCGACGGCGCGGTCGAACAGGGCGCGGGAGAACGCGAGACTCTTGACCTTCTGGTTGATCTTCTTGGAGAAGTCGCGCGGACGGGGGCCGAACACGACACCGCCGCCGACCCAGAGGGGCGAGCGGATGGAGCCGGCGCGGGCGCGACCGGTGCCCTTCTGGTTCCAGGGCTTCTTGCCACCGCCACGGACTTCTCCGCGGGTCTTGGTGGAGCGGGTGCCCTGGCGGTTGTTGGCGTTGATGGCGACGACGACCTCCTTGACGGCCTGGAGGCCTTTCGCGCCCTCGAACGTCGGGACGGCGAAGTCGGCCTCGCGGCTCTTCGTGGCGTCGGGACTGAAAACTTTGAGCTTCATGGGTGACGGGTCTCCGGAGATCAGGACTTCTTCGCCTTCTTGGCGGCACGAACGATGACGATGTCGCCGTTGGCGCCCGGGATGGCACCCTTGACGAGGAGGAGGTTCTTGTCGGCGACGATCTTGACGACGCGCAGATTCTGGACGGTGCGCTGGTCCTGGCCCATATGGCCGGGCATGCGCTGGTTTTTCCAAGACCGGCCGGGGGTCTGCCGCATGCCGATGGAGCCGATGCGGCGGTGGAACATCGAGCCGTGGGCGGCGGGGCCGCCGGCCACGCGGAATCGTTTCACGACGCCCTGAAAGCTTTTGCCCTTGGATATGCCGATGACGTCAATCATCTGGCCCTCGGTGAAAGCGGCGACGGTGACGACATCACCGGCCTTGAGCGTGGGGGCCTCGGCAAGGCGGACCTCGCTGAGCTCGCGGGGTGTGGCGGCAAGGCCGGCCTTCTTGGCGTGGTTGGTCTCGGCCTTGGAGGCGTTCTTCGCCTTCTGGGCTCCGAAGCCGATCTGGACGGCGTTGTAACCGTCGGTCTGGGCGGTCTTGACCTGCACGACGGCGCAGGGGCCGGCCTCGACGACGGTGACGGGCACGAGCACGTTCTGTGCGTCGTAGACCTGCGTCATGCCGAGTTTTCTGCCTAATAGAGTAGAGATCATAGGCTAAGCGGTAGGTGGAAGTTCCGTTTGGTAGGACCTACATTAGCAAGGCCGGCGGAGAGCCGCGGGCGGGCTGCCAAGTGGTGGAGAGTGATGGTTAAACGTTGATGGTGATGTCGACGCCCGAGGGGAGGTTGAGTTTCTTCAACTCATCGACGGTCTGGGCGGTGGGTTCGAGGATGTCGATGAGCCGCTTGTGGGTGCGCGATTCGAACTGTTCCATGGACTTCTTGTCGACGTGCGGAGAGCGGTTGACCGAGAGCTTCTCGATGCGCGTGGGCAGCGGAATGGGACCGGAGACACGAGCGCCGGAGCGCTTGGCGGTCTCGACGATTTCCGAGGCCGACTGGTCGATGACGCGGTAGTCGAAGCCCTGGAGTTTGATGCGAATGCGTTGGCCTTTCATGGCGGATAAAGAACGAAAGAACGGTGGAGGTTGGAGGGTTTAGGAGCGGGCGGGAGCCTTGGAGGAGGTCTCGACGATCTTGGTGAGCAGATTGTTCGGCACCTGCGAGAAGTGCGAAGGCGTGATGGAGGCGGACGCGCGGCCCTTGGAGAGCGAGCGGATGTCGGTGACGTAGCCGAAGAGGGTCTCGAGCGGAACGTGCGCAGAGATGATGCACGCGCCGGCCTTGTTCTCCATGCCTTGGATCTGGCCGCGGCGGCGGTTGATATCGCCCATCAGATCGCCCTGGTATTCCTCGGGGGTGGTGACTTCGACGCCCATGATGGGCTCGAGCAGGATGGGCTTGGCGATCTTCATGCCTTCCTTGAAGGCGAAGATGCCGGCCATCTTGAAGGCGAGCTCGGAGGAATCGACCTCGTGGAAGGAGCCGTCGATGATGCGCACGATGACATCCACGACCGGGTAACCGGCCACGACGCCGTTGTTGGCACCCTCGAGGATGCCTTCCGTGGTCGGCTTGATGAACTCCTTCGGAATGGCGCCGCCCACGATCTCGTTGATGACCTCGATGCCCTTGCCCTTCACATTGGGTTCGAGCTTGACGACCGCGTGGCCGTATTGGCCCTTGCCGCCGGACTGGCGGATGAACTTGCCGACGCCCTCGGCCGCGGTGGTCACGGTTTCGCGGTAGGCGATCTGGGGTTTGCCGACCGTGGCCTCGACCTTGAACTCGCGCTTCATGCGGTCGACGATGATCTCCAGGTGCAGTTCGCCCATGCCGGCGAGGATGGTCTGGCCGGTGTCCTGGTCGGTCTTGACGCGCAGGGTCGGGTCTTCCGCCACAAGGCGCTGGAGCGCGGTGCCGAGTTTCTCCTGATCGCCCTTCGAGTTCGGCTCGATGGACATCGCGATGACGGGCTCCGGGAAGGACGGCGGCTCCAGGCGGATGTCGAAATCTTCGTCGCACAGCGTGTCACCGGTGATGACGTCCTTGACGCCGACCAAGGCGCAGATGTCACCCGAGTAAGCGACGTCGATCTCCTCGCGGTCCATGGCACGCATGAGCACGAGCCGGGAGACGCGCTCGGAGCGGCGGGTGCGGGGATTGTAGAGCGACATGCTCTTCTTCAACATGCCGGTGTAGACACGGTAGAACACCAGCTTGCCGACGAAGGGGTCGGTCCAGAGTTTGAAGGCAAGGCCGGCGAGCTTGGCCTTGTCGTCCACGATCGCGCAGGCCTCGTTGCCGGAGCTGTCCTGGCCCTTCATGGGCGGCAGGTCGAGCGGGCAAGGCAGGTAGTTGACGACACAGTCGAGCAGGCGCTGCACGCCCTTTTTCTTGAAGGCGGAACCGGGGATGACGCCCGTGAACTTCATCGACACGGTCGCCTTGCGCACGGCCAGGATGAGCTCCTCGGTCCTGATCTCCTCACCTCCGAGATACTTCTCGGCGATGACATCGTCGAAGTCGGAAACGGCCTCGATCAGCTTTTCGCGATATTCCTTCGCCTGCGCGGCATACTCGGCCGGGATGGGCGAGACCGCCGGATTGAGGCCGAGGGGATCCTGGGGGTTATCGTCGAAAATGTAGGCGTGGTTCTGGACAAGATCGATCAGGCCGGAAAAGCCCTCCTCCTTGCCAATCGGGATGTAGAGCGGGTGTGCATTGGCCTTCAGCTTCTCGCGCATCTCGGACACGGCCCGGAAGAAGTCGGCGCCGGTGCGGTCCATCTTGTTGACGAAGGCCACACGCGGAACGCCATATTTGTTGGCCTGGCGCCAGACAGTCTCGGACTGGGGTTGCACGCCGGCCACAGCGCAGAACACGGCGACGGCTCCGTCGAGCACGCGCATGGAGCGCTCGACCTCAGCCGTGAAATCAACGTGGCCCGGGGTGTCGATGATGTTGACGCGCTGCTTGATGCCCTTCCAGGGGCCGAAGGAGGCGTTCCACGCGCACGAGATGGCGGCGGCCGTGATGGTGATGCCGCGCTCGCGCTCCTGCTCCATCCAGTCGGTGGTGGTGTTGCCCTCGTGGACCTCGCCCATCTTGTGGACGGCGCCAGAGTAGAAAAGGATGCGCTCCGTCGTGGTGGTCTTGCCGGCATCGATGTGCGCGGCGATGCCGATGTTGCGCGTCCACTCGAGCGGGAACGGGCGGTCCTTCGAGTTGACCGCGGCAATCTTGGCCTTGTCGGTGACGACAGTGATGGAAGGTGTGGCGACAGCGGACATGGGCTCGGTTCCTTACCAGCGGAGATGGGCGAAGGCGCGGTTGGCCTGGGCCATCTTGTGGGTGTCTTCCTTCTTCTTCACGACCGTGCCGGTGTTGTTGTAGGCGTCCACGAGTTCGGCGGCGAGGGCCTCGCGCATCGTGATGCCCTTGCGGGAACCGGCGGCGTCCACGATCCAGCGGAGGGCGAGCGACTCCTGGCGCTCGAATGAAATCTCAACCGGCACCTGGTAGGTGGCGCCACCGACGCGGCGGCTCTTCACCTCGAGCTTCGGGCGGGCGTTCTCCAGTGCGCCCATCAGCATGTCGACCGGGTCGCCCTTCTGGAGCTTCTCGCTCATCTTTTCGAATGCGCCGTAGACGATGCGCTCGGCGATGGTCTTCTTGCCGCTCTTCATGATGACATTGATCAGGTGCGTGACGAGGGCGCTGTTGTAGCGCGCGTCAAGCGACGGGATGCGGCGGGTGGCTCTGCGACGACGGGACATGGTGAAAAGAACAGTGGTTTACTTGGCGGCCTTCGGGCGCTTGACGCCGTATTTGGAACGGGAACGGCGGCGTTTCTCGACGCCGGTGGCGTCCAGGGTGCCGCGGACGATGTGGTAACGGACGCCCGGCAGATCCTTCACGCGCCCACCGCGCACCAGCACGATCGAATGCTCCTGCAGATTATGCCCCTCGTCGGGGATGTAGGAGATGACTTCCTGACCATTCGTGAGGCGCACCTTGGCCACCTTGCGGATGGCGGAATTGGGCTTCTTGGGGGTGCGGGTCATAACCTGCACGCAAACGCCGCGGCGGAACGGGTTGCCGGCCAAAGCGGGGGCCTTGGACTTGGCGAGCACCCGGCGGCGACCCTTTCTCACGAGTTGGTTGATGGTTGGCATGTGTTGGTTGGGAAAAGTGGCTGGAAAATGGGGAAAAGACGCGGAACCTACCGGGACGAAAAGGCCCGGCAAGCACTTTTGCGCGCTTTTTGTAGGACGTGGCTTCCGAGGGTTTCCCCTTGAAAATCACGGGCGTCAGGTGCCACCGCAGTTTTGCTACAGGGCTGTTTTTGACGAAAAGGACGGTTAGGAAAGCACCCCGTTTCCGACCCCAGCAAGCGCGAAATGAAGAAATATCAGGGGTGTGAATAACTTTTCTACGGGCCAGATTGTAAAATAATGACCGGGCTGCGGCCTGCCTGCCGTGGAGGCAAAGTTGTCCTCCCGTGTGCCTAATCCTGCTCTCTTGCACAAAGCACTTGGCGGCAAAAAGAACGCCCGGCCGGTGAAGGCCGGGCGTAGAACACCGGGAGCTAAGCTCAACCGGCATTCTTTGGCGGGAGGGATGCGAAGAATCCTGATTCCGGTGGGGAAAACAAGGGCAAAAAAGCCGCCCCCGCCCTACCCTTTGGCGATGCTGTCAACCGGTCGAAAATCAAACTGCCTCCAAACCCTGGTCATGACAGGAATCCCTTCTTTCTTGGGTGGGGCATAGCGCCATTCCGTAATGGCCAGCAACACCGCCGTGCTGAAGGCCTCGTCATCAGAACGCACAATGAGGGGCATGCGCACCCGTCCCTCGGGATCGATGAAGAAGTCGACCACAACCCGACCCTCGCGGTGCAGCGCCCCCAATTTGTCAGGAGGCTCGGGCATGACTTCAACCAAGGCCTCCGGCACAGCATCCAACTCCTGCACCTTGCAAACGCGCTGCCAGAAGGCGTCGTGGCGCCGGTCCTTCGCCATGCGCCGGGCAGACTCCACATCGCCCGGAATGACCCGGATGATCCCTTCGCGCTTGAACTGGAAATGCAGCTCGGTGCGGGTGCTGATGGGCTGTCCCTGGAAGGTCGCGGGCTCGTATTTCCAGGTCGGGAGTGAATCCAAGGCCTCCTTGGCGAAGAGCGGATGCGAGTAACCGGTCACCATCCAATCGCGCAGCTTCCCATCGGCCTCCACCATGATCATAACCCGGGCCTCGCCCTCGTCCACCTCCCGCAACGCCAGCAGGCTCGGAAAACCCAATTCGGTCGACCGCGTGATTTGCAGCGGGGTAATCGGACCGCTTGGGCGGGACTTGGCCGAGGCGTCACCGGCAATAAATGCAGCGATAAAGCAGGTGGTCGCTATACCGAGGGCGGTGCGGGCCGGGCGCATGGGGTCAGATGGGGTTTAACTAGGATAGCGCGGGCGGTGCGTTTTGACAATGGCACCGGCCGCAAAGTTCCCGACCGTGGTCGTCATTGCCGTGCCGGTGGTCGCAGACACAAAAAAGCCGCGGATTTCTCCGCGGCTTGCAAAGTATCTCCAGCGAAAGGCTTAGCTGGCCTCGGCCGTGGCGCGGGGTGCGACGTCGTCCATGGGAATCTCGCCACCGAGCGGGAGCGTGACCTTCAGCTTTTTGTAAGCCGGGAGGCCGGTGCCCGCAGGGATGAGGTGACCCATGATGACGTTTTCCTTGAAGCCCTTCAGGCCGTCCACCTTGCCGAGAGTGGAGGCGTCGGTGAGGACGCGCGTCGTCTCCTGGAACGAGGCGGCGGAGATGAAGGATTCCGTCTCGAGCGACGCCTTGGTGATGCCAAGGAGGATCGGCTCGGCCTCGGCGGGCTTGCCCCCGGCGGTCTCGAGGCGCTTGTTCTCGCGCATGAAGGCCATGCGGTCGATCTGCTCGCCCCAGAAGAATTCGCTGTCACCGGGGTCGGTGATGCGGACCTTGCGGAGCATCTGGCGGATGATGATCTCGATGTGCTTGTCGTTGATCGTGACACCCTGCAGGCGGTAGACCTCCTGCACCTGGCCGATGAGGAATTCGTAGAGCGCCGTCGGTCCAAGGATGTCGAGGATCTCGTGCGGATCGGACGAGCCCTCGGTGAGGTGCTGGCCCTTGTGCACGATGTCGCCGGCCTGCACAATGATGTGCTTGCCGTGGGCAATGAGGTGCTCCTCGTCAGCCCCGGTCTCCTCGTTGCGGACGACGAGCTTCTTCTTGCCGCGGACGGAACCCTCGAAGGAGACGACACCGTCGATGCGGGCCATCTCGGCGGCTTCCTTCGGGCGGCGGGCTTCAAAGAGCTCGGCGACCCGGGGAAGACCACCGGTGATGTCCTTGGTGACGGAGGCCTGGCGGGGCGTCTTGGCGAGCAAGGCGCCGGCCTGGATGATGTCGCCCTCGGCGACGACGATCTGCGCGCCGGTCGGGATCGCATAGGCGGCCACGGGCTTGTTGTGGTCGTCGCGAATCTCGATCTGCGGGTTGAGGTCCTCCTTGTGCTCGATGACCACGGCGGCCAGGCGGCCGGTGGCCTCGTCGAGCTCGCGCTTTACGGTCACACCCGGGATCATGTCCTTGAAGTGCAGCGTGCCGGCCTTCTCGGAGAGGACGGGGATGTTGTAGGGATCCCATTGCGCGATGGTCTGGCCCTTGGTGACCTTGGCCCCGTCGGCCACGGAGAGCACGGTGCCGACGACGATCGGGTAGGACTCAAGCTCGCGGTCGTTCTCATCGAGGATCTGGAGCGAGCCGGTCTTGTTGAGGACGATGTTGAGGCCCTCGGTCTGCACGAGGCGCAGGCCGCGGTATTTGACGACACCGGTGTTGCGGACCTTGATCTCGGGGTTCTTGGAACCGGCCGAGGCGACGCCACCGATGTGGAACGTGCGCATGGTGAGCTGCGTGCCGGGCTCGCCGATGGACTGTGCGGCGATGATGCCGACGGAGTCACCGATCTTCGCCACCTTGTTCGTGGCGGGATTGATGCCGTAGGACTTGGCGTCGATGCCGTGCTCGCTCGTGGAGGTGAGCGGCGACATGACCTTCACGCGCTCGATGCCGACATCCTCGATCAGGCGTGCCAGTTCCTCGGTGATGAGTTGGCCGGACTTGACGAGGATCTGGGACGGGTTGATCGGGTTGCGGATGTCGTCGCATGCACAGCGGCCGGTGATGCGCTCGGCGAGCGAGACCAGCATGGTCTCGCCCTCGAAGATGGCCTTCTTCCAGATGCCCTCGCGCGAACCGCAGTCTTCCTCGGCGATGATGACGTCCATGGCCACATCGCACAGCTTGCGGGTCATGTAGCCGGCGTCGGCGGTCTTGAGCGCGGTGTCCGCAAGGCCCTTGCGGGCGCCGTGCGTCGAGATGAAGTATTCGAGCACCGTGAGGCCCTCGCGGAACGAGGACAGGATGGGGCGCTCGATAATCTCGCCGGAAGGCTTGGCCATGAGGCCGCGGAGGCCGCACAGCTGTCGCACCTGCTGCTTGTTGCCGCGGGCGCCCGAGTCCATCATGATGTAGACGGGGTTCACCTCGGACTTGCCATCATTGACCTCGAGCTTGCCGAAGACGGCCTTGGCGATCTGGTCGGTGGCGCTCGTCCAGATGTCGATGACCTTGTTCTTCCGCTCGGACTCGGTGATGATGCCCTTCTTGTATTGCGACTCGACCTCGTCGACCTTGCCGCGGGCGGCCTTTACGATGTCCCGCTTGTTTTCGGGGATGATCATGTCGTCGATGCCGATGGAGATGCCGGCCTGGAACGCGGTGGTGAAGCCCAGTTCCTTCAGCTTGTCGAGGGTCTCGACGGTGACCGGGGCGCCGGCGACCTTGTAGGTCTGGAGGATGAGGTCGCCCAACTTGCCCTTCGGTACCGGGAAGTTCACGAAACCGAGCCCGGCGGGCCAGATCTGGTTGAAAATCGCGCGGCCCACGGTGGTGCGGAGAACCTTGCGCTCCTTGTTGCCGTAGACGGTGTCCCGGCCGAAATCAGGGTTCGGGAGGTCAATCCAATCGTGAACCCTGAGCCCGCCGTCCGCCTTGGCATAAAGCACTTCCTGCAACCCGGCCATGAGCGGAACCCGCTCGTTCTTGGCCGGCTTGTGGCGCGGCTCGATGGTGAGGTAGTAGGCACCGAGGACGATGTCCTGCGAGGGCGTGAGGATGGGCTTGCCGCTCGAGGGCGAGAAGATGTTGCTCGTGGACATCATCAGCAGCTTGCACTCCATGATGGCCTCGAGGGAGAGCGGGACGTGCACGGCCATCTGGTCGCCGTCGAAATCGGCGTTGTAGGCGGTGCAGACCAGCGGGTGGATGCGGATGGACGAACCCTCGATGAGCACAGGCTCGAAGGCCTGAATCGAAAGACGGTGGAGCGTCGGCGCGCGGTTGAGCAGCACCGGATGGCCCTTCGTGACCTCCTCGAGAATATCCCAGACCTCAGGAGACTTCTTCTCGATCATCTTGCGGGCACCGCGGACGGTGTGCACGAAGCCGAGTTCCTTCAGACGGCGGATGATGAACGGCTCGAAAAGCACGAGCGCCATCTTCTTGGGCAGGCCGCACTGGTTGAGCTTGAGCTCGGGGCCGATCACGATGACGGAGCGGCCGGAGTAGTCCACGCGCTTGCCGAGCAGGTTCTGGCGGAAGCGGCCCTGCTTGCCCTTGAGCATGTCGGAGAGCGACTTGAGGGCGCGGTTGCCGGCACCCGTGACAGGACGGCCGTGGCGGCCGTTGTCGAACAGGGCGTCGACGGCCTCCTGCAGCATACGCTTTTCGTTGTGGATGATGACGTCAGGCGTCTTCAGCTGCATCAGGTTCCGCAGGCGGTTGTTGCGGTTGATGACGCGGCGATAGAGGTCGTTGAGATCAGAGGTCGCGAAGCGGCCACCCTCGAGCGGGACGAGCGGGCGCAGGTCCGGCGGGATGACGGGGAGGACCTCCAGCACCATCCACTCGGGGCGCGACTTGGAGTTGATGAAGCCGTTGATGACCTTGAGGCGCTTGGAGAGCTTCTTCTTGATCTGCTTCGAGCGCGTGGCGCGCATCGTCTCGTGCAACTCGGCCACCGTGGCCTCGAGGTCGAGCGTGGTGAGGGCGTCACGGACGGCCTCCGCGCCCATCTTGGCGGTGAAGGCATCGGCGCCGTATTCGTCGACGGCCTGCTGGTATTCCGTCTCGGTGAGGAGCTGCTTGGGCTCGAGCGGGGTCTTGCCCGGGTTCGTCACCATGTAGTTCTCGTAGTAGATGACGCGCTCGAGGGAGCGGGCGGTCATGTCGAGCAGGAGGCCGAGGCGGCTCGGCATGCTCTTGAGGAACCAGATGTGGGCGACAGGCACGGCGAGCTCGATGTGGCCCATGCGCTCGCGGCGGACACGGGCGATGGTGACCTCGACGCCGCAGCGATCGCAGACGACATCCTTGTATTTGATGCGCTTGTATTTGCCGCAGGCGCACTCGTAGTCGCGCACGGGGCCGAAGATCTTCTGGCAGAAGAGGCCGCCGGGCTCGGGCTTGAAGGTGCGGTAGTTGATCGTCTCGGGGTTCTTGACCTCACCCTTGGACCACGAACGGATCGTGTCGGGTGCGGCGACGGTGATGGAAACGCTGTCGAACGGGCTCTCGTCGGAACCGAGGACCTGTTTGACTTCTTCGCGGGCGTGTTCGGTGCTCATGGCGGTGTTGTTCCCAGGATTTCTTGAAGGTTAGCGGCTGCCGCCGAGGGCCTCGCCGAGCGCGGTGCGCCGGTTGAGTTTGATGTCGAGGCCGAGGGCCTGCATTTCCTTGACCAGCACGTTGAACGACTCGGGCGTGCCGGCGCTCAGCGTGTTGTCGCCCTTGACGAGCGACTCGTAGATCTTGGTGCGGCCGTTGACGTCGTCGGACTTGACGGTGAGCAACTCCTGGAGGGTGTGCGCCGCGCCGTAGGCCTCGAGCGCCCAGACCTCCATTTCGCCGAAGCGCTGGCCGCCATACTGGGCCTTGCCGCCCAGGGGCTGCTGCGTGACGAGCGAGTAAGGACCGACCGCGCGCGCGTGGATCTTGTGCGCGACGAGATGGTTGAGCTTCATCATGTAGATGTAGCCCACGACGACCTCCTGGTCGATCTTCTCGCCGGTGCGGCCGTCGAACAGCGTGGCCTTGCCGTTGGTGCCGACGCAGACCGGGTGGTGCTGCTTCTTGTCCTGGTCGATGACGTCCTTGAGGTATTCGCGGACCTTCTTCTCGGAGATGCCGTCGAAGACGGGCGTGGCGACCTTGAGGCCGAGCTTGCGGCAGGCCCAGCCGAGGTGCGTTTCGAGCACCTGGCCGACGTTCATGCGCGAAGGCACGCCGAGGGGGTTGAGGCAGATCTCGACCGGGGTGCCGTCGGGGAGGAACGGCATGTCCTGCTCGGGCACGATCTTGGCGACGACACCCTTGTTGCCGTGGCGGCCGGCCATCTTGTCGCCGACCTCGAGCTTCTGCTTGGTGGCGATGTAGACCTTGACCTGCTTGATGACGCCGGGGCCGCCCTCGTCACCGGTCTCGATGCTGGCGATCTTGCGCTCACGGTCGCCCTCGAGCTCGTCGAATTTCGACTGGAACGAGCCGATGATCTCCATGATCTTGATCCGCACGGGGGACGGGTCGATCTGGATATGCTTGGCGACGGCAGCGAGCTTGCGGAGGAGCGTCTTGGTGATCTTGCGGTTGGCGGGGATGATGATTTCGCCGCTCTGGCCGTTGACGACGTCGAGCGGGATCTTCTCGCCGAGGAGGATGTTGGAGAGCGCCTCGGTGAGTTGCTCGCGCAACTTGTCCATCTGCGTCTTGTAGTCCTCCTGGATCTGCTTCACCTGGCGGCGGCGGTCGGACGGCGACAGCTTGTCCTGCTCGGCGTCGAGCCGGCTGGTGCTGATCTTCACGTCCATGATGATGCCGGCGGCGCCGGAGGGGACGACGAGGGAGGTGTCCTTCACGTCGGCGGCCTTTTCGCCGAAGATGGCGCGGAGGAGTTTTTCCTCGGGAGCAAGCTCCGTCTCGGACTTCGGGGTGATCTTGCCGACGAGGATGTCGCCGGGTTTCACCTCGGCGCCGACCCGGATGACGCCGTTGTGGTCGAGGTTCTTGAGGGCTTCCTCGCCGACATTCGGGATGTCGCGCGTGATTTCCTCGGGCCCGAGTTTGGTGTCGCGGGCGGTGACCTCGAACTCTTGGACATGGATCGAGGTGAAGATGTCCTGCTTGAGGGCCTTTTCGGAGATGAGGATGGCGTCCTCGAAGTTGTAGCCGTTCCAGGGCATGAACGCGACGAGGACGTTGCGGCCGAGGGCGAGCTCGCCGTGGTCGGTCGAGGGGCCGTCGGCGATGCACTCGCCCTTCTTCACGCGTTGGCCCTTCTTCACGATGGGCTTCTGGTTGAAGCAGGTGCTGGCGTTCGACCGCATGAACTTGCGGAGTTCATACACGAACACGTGGTCCTTCGGGTTGTGCTTCGGGTGCCGGGGCAGCTCGCCGTCCTTGGTGATGATGATGCGCTTGGCGTCGACGGAGGCGACGATGCCGGACTCCTCGGCGACCACGACGGTCTTGGAGTCACTGGCGAGGCGCTCCTCAAGGCCGGTGCCGACGAGCGGCGTCTCGGTCTGCAGGAGCGGCACGCCCTGGCGCTGCATGTTCGAACCCATGAGGGCGCGGTTGGCGTCGTCGTGCTCAAGGAACGGGATCAGGCCGGCGGCCACGGAGACCACCTGCTTGGGGGAGACGTCCATCAGGTCGACCTCGTCGGCAGAGACCTCAAGGAAGTTGCCGGAGTTGCGCGCGGTGACCTTGCCGATGAAGTGACCCTTGTCATCCACCTCGGCGTTGGCCTGGGCGATGGTCTTGCCCTCCTCCTGATCGGCGGTGAGATAGACGACCTTGTCGAGGACGCGGCCCTTCTCGACGAGGCGGTAAGGCGCCTCGATGAAGCCGAATTCGTTGACGCGGGCGTAGGTCGAGAGTGAGTTGATGAGGCCGATGTTGGGGCCTTCGGGCGTCTCGATCGGGCAGATGCGGCCGTAATGCGAGGGATGCACGTCGCGCACCTCGAAGCCGGCGCGCTCACGGTTGAGGCCACCGGGCCCGAGGGCGGAAAGGCGGCGCTTGTGCGTCAGCTCGGCCAGCGGGTTGATCTGGTCCATGAACTGCGAGAGCTGGCTGCGCGCGAAGAAGTCGCGGATCACCGTCGTCAGGGCCTTCGGGTTGATGAGCTTCTGCGGCGTGATCGAGTCGACGCTCTGGTCATAGAGCGTCATGCGCTCGCGCACCAACCGCTCGGTGCGGGCCAGGCCGACGCGGCACTGGTTGGCGAGGAGCTCGCCGACGGTGCGCACGCGGCGCGAGCCGAGGTGATCGATGTCGTCGACGATGCCGTCCTCCTTCTTGAGGCGGACGAGATACTTGGTGGCGGCGACGACGTCGGCGGACTCGAGGATGCGGACCTCGAGGTCGGTCTTCAGGTCGAGCTTCTGGTTGATCTTGTAGCGGCCGACGCGGCCGAGGTCGTAGCGCTTGGGGTCGAAAAAGAGGCGCTTGAGCAGGGCCTTGGCGTTGGCGGTGGTCGGAGGCTCGCCGGGGCGGAGCTTCTTGTAGATCTCCTTGAGGGCCTCCTCCTCGTTGCGGGTCGGATCCTTCTTGAGCGCGCGGATGATGGCGCCCTCGTCCACCGTGGTGTCGATGACCCGCATCGACTTAATATCGTGCTTCTCGAAGGTGCGGACGATCTGTTTGGTCAGGGGCTCGAAGGCGCGGGCAAGCACGACGCCCTGCTGGGCGTCGACGACATCCTCGACGAGGACGAGCGTGGAGACGTTCTCCATGTCGAGGGCCTTGGAAACCTTCAGGTCCTGGATCGTGTAGAACAGGTTCAGGATATCGAGGTCGTTGCTGTAGCCGATGGAGCGGAGCAGCGTCGTGATGAGGAATTTCCGGCGGCGACGGCGGCGGTCGAGGTAGACGTAGAGCAGGTCGTTGTTGTCGAACTGCACCTCGAGCCAGGTGCCGCGGTCGGGGATGATGCGGAAGGAATGGAGGAGCTTGCCGTTCGGGTGCGTGGCGACCTCGAAGCAGATGCCGGGCGAACGGTGGAGCTGGGAGACGACGACGCGCTCGGCGCCGTTGATGATGAAGGAGCCGCGCTCGGTCACCATCGGGATGTCGCCCATGAAGATGTCCTCGTCCTTGATGAAGGCCTCCTCGCGGAGGCGGAGCTTCACGTAGAGCGGCACGGCGTAGGTGATGCCCTCGCGCAGGCATTCGATCTCCGTATTCTTGGGCTCGCCGATGTGGTAGGAGACGTATTCGAGCGTGAGGCGCTCGTCGTAGGACTTGATGGGGAAGACCTCGCGGAAGACGGCCTCGAGGCCGGCGGGCTTGCGCTGCTTCTCGGCCGTGTCCTTCTGCAGGAACTCGAGGTAGGAGCTGATCTGGAGCTCAATGAGGTCGGGCGGCGGGATGACTTCGCGAAGCTTGCCGAAGTTTTCGCGCTGGTGGTGATGATTGCGGTCAGCCATGTGGATCTCCCGTTAAGTGATGCGAAGAAAAAAGTGGGCGCGGGCGCTCAACAGGAGCGGCCGGCCAAGGGGCGCGCGGATGCGATGACCTCGTCGCGCCAGGAAAGAACGTGGGAAAAGCCGGAGGCTGGGCCACGCGTGAGCGCGACCCGGCCCGGCGAATTGCGTGTTGGGGCGGTGGGCAGAGCCAAGCGGGTTACTTGAGCTCCACTTTGGCGCCGGCGGCCTCGAGCTTCTTCTTGATGTCCTCGGCCTCGGCCTTGGCGACGCCCTCCTTGACGGGCTTCGGTGCGCCCTCGACGAGGTCCTTGGCCTCCTTGAGGCCGAGGCCCGTGATGGCACGGACTTCCTTGATGACGCCGATCTTGTTCGCGCCGGCCTCCTTGAGGACGATGGTGAACTCGGTCTGGGCCTCGGCCGCCGGGGCGGCGGCCGCGGCGGCACCGGGGGCGGCGGCCACGACGGCAGCGGCGGCGGAAACGCCCCACTTGCCTTCGAGGTCCTTGACGAGGGCGGCGAGTTCGAGAACGGGCTGCGCGGACAGCCACTCGATGACTTGGTCTTTGGTGATGTTGCTCATGATGGTCTCCTTGGAGTGCTAGCGGCGGCGGGGCCGCGCGTTTAAGAGACGTATCCCCTAGCTGGACTCCTTTGGATGGGTTGGCTCCGGCTTGCGCCGGAAATTCGGGTTGGGTGATGGACTGTTCTCAGGCGGCGGGGACCGCGGGCTGCTCCTTCTTGACCTTGGCGTCAAGGACGCGGACGAACGCGGCGGCGTTCGAGGTCAGGAGGCTGAGGAACTGGGCGCGGAGGGCGTCGAGCGACGGGAGGTCGGCGAGCTGCGAGAGCTCGGCGGCGCTGAACACCTTCTTGTCGAGCACGCCGACTTTGACGGCGAGCTTCTGCTTCTCCTCGATGAACTTCTTGAGGACCTTGGCGACGCCGGCGGGGTTCTTGCCGCCGACGACGACGGCGGTTTGGCCCGACAGCGTGCTGTCGACCTCGGGCAGCCCGAAGGCCTTGGCGGCGACGCGGAACGAGCTGTTCTTGACGACGTGGAACTCGGCCTTTTCCGGGGCCAGCCGCTTGCGCAGCTCGGAAATGTCGCCGACGGTCAGCTTGGTGAAGTTGGTGAGGATGACGTAGTCGGACTTCTTCAGGTGCCCGGTGACCTCGTCGATCAGGAATTTCTTTTCGGCTCTCATGGTGGCGGGTGCTCCGGGTTAGAATTTGCTGTATTCGATCGTGGCCAGGCGGACGCCTGGGCTCATCGAGGAGGAGATGACGACCGACTTGATGTAGTGGCCCTTGAAGGAGGCAGGCTTGGCCTTGCCGACGGCCTCAAGGACGGCGGAGGCGTTTTCGGCGATCTGCACCGGGGTGAACGACCGCTTGCCGATGCCGACGCCGATGTTGGCGGTCTTGTCCATCTTGAACTCCACGCGGCCGGCCTTTACGGCCTTGATGCCGGCGGTGATGTCGTCGGTGACGGTGCCGGACTTCGGGTTGGGCATGAGGCCCTTGGGGCCGAGGACGCGGGCGAGCGTGCGGACCTGCTTCATCGCCTCGGTGGTCGCGATGGCGACATCGAAGTCCAGCCAGCCCTCGTTGATCTTGGCCATCATGTCCTGCAGGCCGGCAAAGTCGGCGCCGGCCGCGAGGGCCTTCTGCGGGTCGTCGGTGAAGACGAGCACGCGGATTTTCTTGCCGGAACCGTTGGGCAGCGGCGTGGTGCCGCGCACCATCTGGTCGCCCTGCGAGGGATCGACGCCGAGGCGGAAGGACAGCTCGACGGTCTCGTCGAACTTGGCCTTGGGGAATTTCGCCAGGATCTCGACCGCTTCCTTCAGCGGGTATTCCTTGGCGAGGTCAGCGACTTGGACGGCGCTGCGGTATCGTTTGCTATGTTCCATGTTTACTCCTTGCGGTGCGAACGTCCCGGTCGGGACTCCCGCGGTGAGTGGGTGGTGGGTGAAATCAGTCGACGACCTCGATGCCCATGTTGCGGGCGGTGCCGGCGATCATGCGAATGGCGGCCTCGTCGCTGTTGGCGTTGAGGTCGGCTTTCTTGATTTTGATGATCTCGAGGATCTGCTTCTTGGTGACCTTGCCGACCTTGTCCTGGTTGGGCTTGCCGGAGCCGGAGGCGATGCCGGCGGCCTTCTTGAGGAGGACGGAGGCGGGGGGCGACTTGCAGATGAAGGTGAAGGACTTGTCGGTGAAGACGGTGATCACCACAGGGATGATCATGCCGTTCTGGTCCTTGGTCTTCGCGTTGAACTCCTTGCAGAAGCCCATGATGTTGACGCCTTGCGCGCCGAGGGCGGGGCCGACCGGGGGCGCGGGATTGGCGGCGCCGGCGGGGAGCTGGAGACGGACGTAACCTTGAATCTTTTTGGCCATGGTGAGTGGTGCTGGGCAGTGGCGGGTTGGTGGTGGGCGGCGGATCAGCTTTCAGAGGCGCGCTGGACCTGCCAGTATTCGAGTTCGACGGGCGTAAACCGTCCGAAAATGGAAACCGAGACCTTGAGCTTGCCGCGAGCGGGGTCGATCTCGTCGACGCGGCCGGTAAGGTTGGCAAAGGCACCATCGGTGATCTTGACCTCCTCACCGACGTCGAAGCTGACCTTGGGGATCTCCTTGCCCGTGGCCGCCTCGATCCGGGCCTTGATCTCGTCAATCTGGATTTGGCGCAGGGGAGCCGGGTGATCGCCGCCGACAAAGCCGATGACGCCGGTGGCATCCTTTACGAAGTAGAAGGGCTTGATGATGATCTTCCCCTCCTCGTCGTAGAGCTTGAGCTGGATGAAGACGTAACCCGGGTAGAGTTTGCGGACCTTGGTGGATTTTTTGCCGCCCTTGACCTCGGAGACGACCTCGGTGGGCAGGAGAATCTCGAAGACGTGGTCATCCAGCTCCTCGGCTTTTTTGAATTTCTCGAGGTAGTTCTTCACCTTATTCTCCTGGCCGGAGAGGGTGTGGACAGCGAACCACTGGGTGCCGGTCGGCGTGGCGGTGGGGTTGCTCATCGGGGGGCGCGGGTCAACGGGTCAGCCAGAGGGTGACGGCATCGACCAGGTTATAGAGGGCGAAGTCGCTGATACTGGTGAAGAGGCCCAGCAGCACGCAGGCGACGATGACGACGATCGTCGAATCCTTGAGCTCGGATTTGGTCGGCCAACTGGCCTTGAGCAATTCGCCCCAGAGCTCGGAGGTGAACGTGCGGACTTTGCTGAAGGGATTGGCCATGTGCGGGAGACTGGGCGGAGGTGGCAGGGGCGGAGGGACTCGAACCCCCAACCGACGGTTTTGGAGACCGCTACTCTACCAATTGAGCTACACCCCTGTGGTTATTTCTTTTAGACGACGCAGCCGGGACCCCAATTCAGGAGCCCCGGCAGCGTGGTGCTGAAGGTTTTGGGACGGTTATTCGATGATCTCGGTGATACGGCCGGCACCGATGGTGCGGCCACCCTCGCGGATGGCGAATTTCTGGAGTTTCTCCATGGCGATGGGCGCGATCAGCTCGACCTCGATGTTGGTGTTGTCGCCCGGCATGATCATCTCCACGCCCTTGGGCAGGTGGGCGACGCCGGTGACGTCCGTGGTGCGGAAGTAGAACTGCGGGCGGTAGCCGTCGAAGAACGGCGTGTGGCGACCACCCTCGTCCTTGGAGAGGACGTAGATCTCGGCCTTGGCCTTCTTGTGCGGCGTGATGGATTTCGGGGCGGCGATGACCTGGCCGCGCTCGATGCCGTCCTTGTCAATGCCGCGGAGCAGGATGCCGACGTTGTCGCCGGCCTGGCCCTGGTCGAGCAGCTTGCGGAACATCTCGATGCCGGTGACGACGGTCGAGGTGGTGTCCTTGAGGCCGACGATCTCGACGGTGTCGTTGAGCTTGACGATGCCGCGCTCGATACGGCCCGTGGCGACGGTGCCGCGGCCGGTGATCGAGAACACGTCCTCGACGGACATGAGGAAGGGTTTGTCCATCTCGCGGACGGGCTCGGCGATCTCGGAGTCGATGGCCTCCATCAACGCCTGGATGGCGGCGGCACCCTCGGGCTTGCCCTCGAGGGCGGCTGTGGCGGAGCCGCGGATGATCTTGGCGCTCTTGCCGTCAAACTGATACTTGGTGAGCAGGTCGCGGATCTCTTCCTCGACGAGATCGAGGAGGTCCTTGTCGTCGATGAGGTCGACCTTGTTCAGGAAGACCACGATCTTCGGCACACCGACCTGGCGGGCGAGGAGAATGTGCTCGCGGGTCTGCGGCATCGGGCCGTCAGCGGCCGACACCACGAGGATCGCGCCGTCCATCTGGGCGGCGCCCGTGATCATGTTCTTCACGAAATCGGCGTGGCCGGGGCAGTCGACGTGCGCGTAGTGGCGCTTGTCCGACTCATACTCCACGTGGGCGACCGAGATCGTGACGATCTTGGACGCATCGCGCACGGTGCCGCCCTTTGCGATGTCCGCATAGGATTTCATCTCGGCCAGGCCCTTCTTGGACTGGACCGCGAGAATGGACGTGGTCAGCGTGGTCTTGCCGTGGTCGACGTGGCCGATGGTGCCAACGTTGACGTGCGGCTTTTTGCGTTCGAATGTTCCTTTAGCCATGTGGAGGTGGAGGTTTGGATTGGTGGTTGAAGTGGTTGACCTTGATTAACGTCGGTAGGTCGCCGACGTCGCCCGTGGAGCCCAGAACCGGATTCGAACCGGCGACCTCGTCCTTACCAAGGACGTGCTCTGCCAACTGAGCTATCTGGGCAGACCAAGGCACTGGAAAAAACAAGGGGAACGGACAGGCAATGCCCCGCAAAATACCCCGTCAACCAGATTCTTGAGAATTCTCCAAAAAGCTACGGACCGACCGTGATTCGGTAGGTTCCGGGGGGGAGTCGAGCTCCGATCCGCGCGGTTTTTACGAGGTAGTTCAGGACGAAATCATCCACATCTTCCCTCCCCGACCCATGGGTCAACATTGGCTGGCCGACCAAACCTGCCAGCCCTACCTTTGCTATGAATTCCAAGGTGCTGTATTCGCCGGTTGGCGATCCTGCGGCTCCAATCTCAAGACTGAGCAGTAAACGCCCATTCAACAAAGACTTGGCTTCAATCATTCCCCATCTGGAATGCAACACCTCGGTAGCTCGGTCAACTCTCCCAAACCCCTCAAAAGGTGCCTCATTGCCCCTCTCCATGAGTTCCGCCGGCGTTTCTGGAGGAGTGGCGGCTTCCGTCCCAAATTGTGGAGCCTTGGCCTCATATTTCAATGCTGCCCCGAAATCTTGCAAGACCTCACCACTATGACGTGCGTCAGGTCGCCGGCTTGCCCGGAAATTCGACGTCGTCGGGAAAAAAAGCGGGGTTGCGTCCTGAAAGGTCGCCCGTTCCCGCAAAATCCGGTCGATCACGGCATCGCCTCTGCCGGTCAAACGCACATAAGCCTCCGGAGTCCTCCGGGTGACACCCGCAGCCTGGAGCGTGGTCTGCGACCACCACATCCATGCAACGATTACCGCCAGGGCCCCGCCAGTGCCGGCCCAGACCCGTCGCTTTACCTCGACACCCGCGATTTTCATACCCTAGCGCAGCCCCGCGCCCTCCCCTTTCGGCGGCTCCGTCGCCACAAGCACCCGGGCAAAGCCCGCGGCGCCCGCCATCGCGCTTAAATCCGCGGCACCTTGCAGCGAAACGTCGCGCTCGGCCAGCAGCAGCAACACGCTGCCCGGATTCTCCTTGGCGAATTTTTCCAGCGCGGGCTGAAGAGCGGCCAACCGGCTGTAACGTCCGCCCTCGAACAGGATCGCCTGGTCATTGCGGTAACTCACCACGGCGTGTGTCTCGGCCAATGCCTGCGCCGTTGCCGTCACGGGCAATTGCGCCGTTGTGCCGCCGGGTTCCACCAAGAAACCCGGCGCGAGCACGAAACGGGAACCGATCACGCCGAACAGGAGCGCCACCACCCCCGCACCCACCCAGAAAAACGCGTCGAGGTTCCGCGGCGGCGGACTCAGCCGCGACTGCAGGTCGAGCGGGCCGGTGATCATGCTTCCCCTCCCGTGCCGTTGGTCCCGCGGGCCACGTGCGCCATCAGGTCGTTGGCCACCCACTCCATGTCGTGCACCAGCGCGCGCACTCGCCCGTGGAGAAAATGCCGCCCGAGGTGTGCGGGAATCGCCACCACCAGTCCCGCCGCGGCCGCCAGCAGCGCCTCCCACATGCCCGCCGATAGCACCGCTGCCGTCGCATAATTGCCACCCTGCTGGAAAAGCCAGAACGTCTTGCCCGCCCCCAACAGCGCCCCCAGCAGCCCCAGCAGCGGCGCGACCTGCGCAATCGCCGCCAGCGCGTTGATGCGCCGCTCCAACCGCGGCAGCTCTGTGATCGCTGCATCCTGCACCGCGTGCCGCAGCGTGCGCTCATCGGCATTCGCGTTGCGCAGGATCGTCTTCGTCATCGTGGCCACCGGTCCGGGCGTCTCCTCGCAGAGCGTCAGGGCCTCCATCAGGCGCCCCTTTGCCAAAAGGTTCTTGATGCCGCCGACAAATTCACCCGAACGAATCTGCCCGCGGTGCAGATAGAGCAGCCGCTCGACGAAGATCACCACCACCGCGACTCCGAGCCCCGCCAGCAGCCACACCACGGGTCCACCCCGCGCCAATACGTTTTCCGTGAATACGCTCATGTTTTGGCGCGATGATGTCTGCCCCGTTCGCGGCGTAAATGCGAATCCTCCCTCATGACCTTGTCTCCGGTGCCGCGCGGTATTTCGCCAGCTTGGCCTGCGCCGTGGTCACGAACACCAGTTGATGCTCCACCACCAGTTCGTAGGCGCGCTGTGCCTCGTCCAGCCGGCCCGCCGCCTCGTTCAATTCGCCCACGCGCATCAGCGAGCGCGCGAGCCACATTCGGCCCGTCGCGCCTAGTTTCACGGCCTCCTCGCGGTTGAGCAGAAAATCCGCCACGACCGACCACAGCACCGCCACGGCCTTGTCCGGCTGTTCGCGCTGGGCCAGCGCGAAACCCCACTTGTAGCCCGCCTCGACGCGCAGATCGGCCGGCGCCGATGGCAGGTCGCGCAACCGCTCGTAGATCGCCATGGCGCTGCCGGCATTCACCACGTTGGTGCCGCCGCCCATCGCCGCCAGCGTGTCGCCCAGTGCCAATTCCGCCGCCAGCCGGTCGGGATGACTCGGATAATTGTTCAGCAGATGCTCATACACGAGCTGTGCGTTTGGGAAATCGTTCAGCTTGCGTAACACATCGCCCTGCTTCAGTCGCGCCGCAAACACGAGGTCGTTGCCGGGATAACGCTCCACCAATCGTTCCAGCAGCCGGTTCGCCTCGGCCAAGTCCGCCGGTGCACCGGCCTGCTCCGCGTAGTTCGCGGCCTGGAATAACGCCAGGGGGGCAAACTCGCTCTTCCGCTCGTCCTTGTCCGCTTCGGCCAGCTCGATCAACAGCCTGACCGCGTCCGGCAGATCGCCGCGCTGGGCGGTGCGCTCGGCCTGTGCGAGGTAGGAGTTCTCCGCCGCGCTTGTGCCGCGAAACTCCGCACGCAGCCGTTCAAGCAAAGCACCGCCCTCGACGTCTCGGCCCAGTTCCAGCATGGCCTGGGCTTTGAGGAGCAGGGTCGTGCTCAAGAGGTCGCGGGCAAACGTCTGCTCCAATCCTGCCGCCGGCACAAACTCCAGCAGGCGGTCCGCCTGTGCCAGCGCCCCCGCCGGATCATTGTCCTTGGCCGAAAGGTCCGCCTGCAACCAGCGCAACCGCGCTTGCAGGTCCGGGCGCACGCCGCTCAGGTCGCCGTCAAGCAGCCGTGCCATCCGCGCCCGCGCCGTGCCCAGTTGTCCGGCTGCCTCCAGCGCCTTGGCGAGGTTCCACTCCGCCTGCCACCGGCTGTCCGCATCGAAGCCCGCATTGGCGGCCGCCGCGTCGAGCACTGCCGCCGCCTCCCCCAGGCGGCTGGCGCGGATGTCCGACAGCACCCGCTGGAAGATCAGCAGGCCCGCCGGCAGCACTGCGGGTGCCTCGCGCAACGCCGCATCATAGGCGTCCGCCGCATTCTGGTAGTCTGCCGCGCGGAAAAACGCCTCCGCCAGCAACACCCCCAGCTCTGACCGCTCGCGCCCGGGAGGGAGCAGCTGGCGCAATTGCCCGGCCAGATCCGCCGCTGCACGATAGCGGTTGGTTTCCCAAGCCACGGCCAAGCGCACCCCAAACGCGGCACTACGCAGGACGGATCCCGGATATCGCTCCAGCAGATCACGGGCCAGCGCCTCGGCCTCGGTATGATTCCGGTCGGCGAGCGCCAGTTGCGCCTGTGCCAGCAGCAGGTCCTCGCCGATACCCGCCGGCGCCGTGAGCTGCACCTCTCCGATGAGGGCGCGCAACTGCTCGCGTTCGCCGGCGGTCTGGGCGCCGCGCAGCAGCATTTGCAACGCCAGCCGGCGGTTGCCCTCGTTCCGGGCGTTGCGCACCAGTTCACGGAGGACCTGCCGGCCGGTTTCGCTGCGCTCCCCGGCAATCTGCCCGATGAGCAACCGGAAAAGATCCGCCGTCTCGCGCTCCGTCGTCGGCAGCAACGCGAGCTGCCGTTGCAGCACGCTCACCGCCTCGGTTTTCCGCCCCAGTTGGTCGAGCCCCGCCGCATAGGCCCGCGCAAAGGTGTAGCCCTGCCGTCGCCCCTGCAGGCGCTCCATGTTGCCCCGTTGGGTGGCCAGCTGCGCCTCCGTCACCTGCCCGCTGCGGAGCCTGCTTTGGTCGCGTGCGAGTTCAAACCGCGCCCGTTGCGACACCGAGACGGCTGCGCCCAGGGCCTGCTCATAAAGTCCGTTCGCCCGGTCCCCGGCTCCCTCCATGTCCGCCACCGTGCCCTGCAGGAAATGCCACCAGCCGCGCTCCGCCGGCGGCAGATCCTCCGCCCGCCCGGCTGCCAGCGCAGCCTTCGCCGCGTCCGCTCTTCGCCCATGTGCCGCCAGCAGGCCGGCACGCAGGTGATAGGCGCTCGTCCGCGGCCCGACATAACCGCGCAGGGCCGCTTCCGCGGCGGCAACATCACCGGCATCCATCAGGGCCGCCACCAGCGCGAGTGTCAGACGGTCACGCGCCTCCGCCGGCAGTGCCGTGTCCGTCAGCAGCTCGCGATAAATGGCGGCCGCCGTCGCCGGGAATCCCGCCTGCTGCGCCGCCACCGCCTGGTGCTCCCGCACATAGCGCCCGCCGGGCGTGGCCGCACGGGTGGCATTGCCATCGGCGAAAGGACCGGGGGCTGCCGGCTGCGCCCACAGCGCCGCCCCGCCCAGCAGGTATGCCGGCAACGGAAACAGGGCGCGTAACAACTTCGTCAAGCGCCCGCAATGTGCGTCCGGCCCCGCATCCTGGCAAGTGTCCGCTGCATCCACCGCTCCAAACTGGACCCCGCACTGTAAAGGGAATCGGCTCGCGCGCGGCCGGGGCTTCCCGCAACCTGCCCGTCGCCTCTGCAACCCAACCCATCCATGAGTGTCATCATCATCATCTCCCTGATTTTCCTCGGCCTTGCCGCCGTTTTCGCCATCTGGGCCATCGGCACCTACAACAGCCTCGTCACGCTGCGCAACCGCTTCAAGAACGCCTTCGCGCAGATCGACGTCCAGCTCAAGCGCCGCTACGATCTCATCCCCAACCTCGTCGAGACCGCCAAGGGATATCTCAAGCACGAGCGCGAGACCCTTGAGGCCGTCATCCAAGCCCGCAACATCGCCGCCACCGCGGCCAAGGCCGCTGCCGCCAATCCCGCCGATGCCTCCGCCATGAAGGGCCTGCTGGGCGCCGAGTCCGGTCTCATGGGCGCCCTCTCGCGCCTGATGGTCGTTTCCGAGGCCTACCCCGACCTCAAGGCCAACCAGAACATGATGCAGCTCACCGAGGAGCTCACCTCCACCGAGAACAAGATCTCCTTCGCCAGGCAGGCCTACAACGACAGCGTCATGACCTACAATACGACGCGAGAGAAGTTCCCCGCCAACATCGCCGCCGGCATCTTCAACTTCGGCGAGGCCCAGCTCTTCCAAGTCGACAACCCCGCCGAACGCAACGCCCCGCAGGTGAAGTTCAGCTGAATGCGGTAGCGAGCATCGAGTAGCGTGTAGTGAGCATCACGCCATACGGCCTAATGCCTACCCGCTCCTCACTACCCGCTACTCGCTACTGAAATCATGGACTTCTTCGAGGCCCAGGAACGCGCGCGGAAACGCACCGGCCGCCTTGTCCTGTTGTTCGCGCTCGCCGTCCTCGGCACCGTTGCGGCGGGCTACATCGCAGCCATGCTCGTGATCGGCCAAGTCGGGCCGCGGGCGCGACAGTTGGAAAGCGATTACTGGACCTATCAGAAAAACGCCGTCTGGCCCGACCGCAACGTGCTCGTCCGTTGGTGGGATCCAAAGGTTTTCCTCGGCGTCGCCGGCGGCACGCTTGCCGTCGTCGGCCTCGCCTCGCTGTTCAAGTGGACCCGGTTCCGCGCCGGCGGCTCCGCCGTGGCCGAGTCTGTCGGCGCCCGGCCCATCGATCCGCGCACGACCGATCTGCGCGAACGCCGCCTGCTGAATGTCGTCGAGGAGATGGCCATCGCCTCCGGCGTGCCCATGCCCGCGGTCTACGTCATGGACGACGAACCCGCGATCAACGCCTTCGCCGCCGGCCTCACCACCTCTGACGCTGTCGTCGCCGTGACCCGCGGGACGCTGGAGAAACTCACTCGCGACGAGCTCCAAGGCGTCGTCGCCCACGAGTTCAGCCATATCCTCAACGGCGACATGCGGCTCAATGTCCGCCTCACCGCGATCCTCTTCGGCATCCTCATCATGGGGCTCATCGGCCGTGGGATCCTGCGCGGCATGTTCCGCGGCCGTATGCGCGTGGGCGGCTCCGGCAAGAACAAAGGGGGCGGCGTGGCACTCATTTTCGCCGTCGGCCTCGCCCTGCTTATCATCGGCTACGTCGGCTACTTTTTCGGCCGGCTCATCCAGGCCGCCGTGTCGCGCCAGCGCGAGTTCCTCGCCGATGCCGCCGCCGTGCAGTTCACCCGCAACCCGGGCGGCATCGGCGGTGCGCTCAAGAAGATCGGCGGCTACGCCCTCGGAGCCCGGCTCAATACCGACAAGGCGGCCGAGATCGGGCACTTTTTCTTCTGCCAGACCTTCCGCTCCAGTTTCGGTGGACTCTGGGCCACGCACCCACCGCTGGCCGAGCGCATCCACGCCGTCGAACCCCAGTGGGATGGCAAGGTCTTCGAACCTCCGGCTGTCGTCGACATCGAGCGCGAGACCTTCGCCACCGCCGGTTTTGCCGGCACCGGCCGGGAGCGGCTCACCCCCGACGAGACCCTCCGCCGGATCCACGAAGCCGAGCCCGGCCTTCCGCCGTCCCTGCCCCAGCAGCGCATCGCCTTCCAACCGGCAATCGCCGTCGCCCAGATCGGTGCGCTCACCGAGTCGCATTTCCGCCGCGCCCAGGCCCTCGTCAATTCCATCCCCGCCCGCCTGCGCGACTCGGCGCACGACCCCGTCCAAGCCCCTGCGCTCGTCTACGCCCTGCTCCTCGACCGCGACGCCGCCGTCCGCGAGAAGCAACGCGCCTTGGTCGAGCAACACGCCGGTGCCGACGTCGCCACGGCGGTCGCCGCGTTGCGACCCGCGCTCAGCGTGCTCGATCCCGCCGCGCGCCTGCCGCTGCTCCAGCTCACCCTGCCCGCGCTGCGCCAGCACGACGCCCTCGCGCTCGACCGCTTCGTCACGCTACTCGACGAACTCGTCCATGCCGACGCCCAGGTGTCGCCCTTCGAGTATGCCATGCAGAAGATGCTGGTGCATCACCTGCGCCTCGCCGGCGCGCCCACCGCGCGGACCGAATTCCACTCCTTCCACGCCGTGACCGCCGACATCGCCGTCGCGCTCTCCTTCCTCGCCCGACTCGGCGCCAAGCCCGCCGACGCCTTCGCCGCCGGCCGGAAGCAGATCCCACAGATCGCGGATAATCTCGCCCTGCTCGATCCCGGCGCCGCCACCTTGGAAAAACTCGATCCCGCCCTCGACCGCCTCGCCCGCGCCTCCCTGCCGATCAAGCAGAAGCTCCTCGCCGCCGCCGCGCACGTTGTCGGCCACGATGGTAGCGTGAGCCTGGAGGAAGGCGAACTCCTCCGCGCCCTCTCCTCCGCCCTCGACTGCCCCATGCCACCGTTGGGGAATGTCACCGCCTAGGTTCGGATCTGGTTGATCGCCACCGCCAGCACGATCGACCCGAAGAGCAGGCCGCGCGCGAGGCGCCGGCGTTTCACCACGTCCGGCAGCCACAACGGCTCCTTTTTGTTCAGCCACCAGAACAGCACCGTCGGCAACAGCATCACATAGAGCCAGTGCAGCCCGAAGGCCGCCAGCAACTGCCGCACCCCGCCCGCCACCGACACGCCGAGCAAAAACGAGGCGAACAGCGCCGAGAAGGTCACGCTGTGGCCCTTCAGCCCGTTCCAGAACCAGCCCAGCAGGAAAATGTTCACCCCGCGAGTGAGTAACTTCGCCCTTGGCTTTGCAACTCCGAGGCAAGCCTTGGGTCGTCATGACCAAAACCGCACCCGGCAGATCGGGCTCGTTGAATCGCGCAATTCGGCACGCGGCACGCCGCGAGGAAAGAAACCACCGCGATTCAACGCCCCGCCCCGCCGCTTGCAAGCCGCCGCCCGCGCCCCCACTTTCCTCGCGTGACCCTTGCGGAGAAACAGCGTCTGCTCATCGACGACCTGCTCATCCTGCCCGATGCCCAGGAGCGCCTCTCCGCCATCGTGGACCGCGTGAAAAACCGCCCGCCCTTGCCCGCCATCGAGCGCACCGAGGCCAACCGCATCAAGGGCTGCGTGTCCCTCGCGTGGATCGTCGGCGAAACCCGCGAGGACCGCTGCTTCTTCCGTTCCGATGCCGATTCTCCCCTCGTGCGCGGCCTGCTCGCATTGTTGACCGACTTCTACAGTGACGCGCCGGCGGCGGACATACTCGCCACCGAGCCCACCCTCCTTGTCGAGCTTGGCCTTGACCGCGTCATCTCCCCCACCCGTCTCAACGGCCTGCGCAGCGCCTGTGCCCGCCTGCGGCAAATCGCCGCCAACCCGCCGTCATGAACCTCTACGACGCGCACAATCACTTCCATTTCGAGCCGCTTGCTCCCCATCGCACCGCCATCGATGCGGAATTGCGCACAGTCGGGTTGCACACCGCCGTCGTCAACGGCACCTGCGAAGAGGAATGGCCGGTCGTCGCCGCCCTGTCCGCCACCTATCCGTGGGTGCGGCCCAGCTTCGGCCTGCATCCGTGGGATTGCGGCGATCGCTCGCCGCAGTGGATCAAGAAACTGCGTGCCAGCCTGCTCGCCGCGCCTTCCGCCGCCGTGGGCGAAATCGGCCTCGACCGCTTCATTCTCGGCCTCAAGCCCGGAGATCCACGTATCGCCGGAATTCGGGTTGCCCCTCTCGAAGAGCAACGCGAAGCCTGCGCCGCCCAGCTCGTCCTCGCCGCCGAGCTCGGACGCCCAGCCGCCATCCATTGTGTGCAGGCGCACGGCGCGCTGCTCGAACTGCTCAAGTCCACCCGGCTCCCGTGCCGGGGTTTTTTGCTTCATGGCTATCGCGGCTCGGCGGAGATGGTGAAATCCTTCGCCGATCTCGGCGCCTATTTCTCCTGGAACCTGGAGGGGCTGGGGCCACGCGCCGAGGTGATGCGCACGGTCTTCCGCGCCATCCCTGCCGACCGGCTGCTGGTCGAGACCGATGCTCCCACCAAGGCCCCGCCTCAGGAGCTGAACCGACTGCCACTCGGCGAGGCGCCCGATGGCACACCGGTCAACCACCCCGCCAACATCGTCGTCGCCTACGAGCAGCTCGCCCTGCTCCGTGCCACCCCGCTCGACCAGCTCGCCGCGCAAATCGACACTAACTTCCGCCGCCTCTTCGGCTAACCCGCCGCCACCCAGCCAATGTTCGTATTACGAACTTTGGCCTTCTGTGATCCGCCGCACGTTCTCGCCCGCGGCCACCAGTCCAAACGCGCCCGTCACCGCCACGCTCGTGCCAAAACCAGTGGCACAGTCGAGTTTCAAGCTCGTGCCAGGTTCCGGATCGATCGAACACGTGCCATCGGCCAACGGGTAGAGCGGCTTTTCGTTCGAAAACACGCAGGGCACACCGTAGTGGTTGCCTTTGCCGCGGGCGAAACCGTGATCGCGCCGCAGTTTCTTGCGCACTTGCCGCAATAACTCGTCGCCGCCCGACTCGCCGAGATTGCCAATCCGGATGCGCGTCGCGTCGCGCCGTCCGCCGGCGCCGCCGACTGTCAGCACCCGCATCTGGCGTTTCACGCATTTGGCGATGACGAGCGCCTTGTGCGACATCAGGTCCACCGCATCCACCGTCCAGTCGTAGCGCGGTGCCAAGAGCGCGTCCGCCGTCTTCGCCGTGAAAAACTCCGGGCACAACGTCACCCGGCACCCGGGATTGATGGCCCGCACATGCTCGGCGAGTGCCTCGCCCTTCGGCCGGCCGATGTTGCCGACGTAGGCCTGCGACTGGCAGTTGGTGTTGGTCACGCACACGTCGTCCAGGTCGATCAGCGTCAGCGCCCCGAGGCCGGAACGCGCCAGCGCCTCCACCACCCACGAACCCACGCCGCCCAGCCCGACCACGGCCACCTGCGCGGCATGCAGGCGCGGCAACGCCGCCGCGCCATACAGCCGGCCGATGCTGCCGAATCGCTGGAGATAATCCTCTGTCATGGTCCAGCCCCAACACCGACCGCGGCCGCCCTTTTCGCCAATCATTTTTTGCGAAAGGCTCGGCGGAGAGCGCGTATTAGCCCGTGCCCTGCGTGCGGTTGCACGGTGTGATTTCCTGAACCGCGGTCGGCTTTGCCCTGCCTCCCGTCATGTTGCCCTGCTATCGTCCGGGCGTGGACCGGCGTTCACCGGCCCGCAGCCAACCCGCATCTCCCATGACCGCCTCCCTCCATCTCCAAGGCAAACGCGGCGTCGAATTGCTGCACAACCCGCTTCTGAACAAGGGCACCGCTTTCCCGGAGGCCGAACGCGACCTCCTCGGCCTGCACGGCCTCCTCCCGCCCCGCATCGCCACGCAGGAGCAGCAACTCGAGCGAGTGCTGGAGAACTACCGGCGCAAGGAGACCGACCTCGAGAAATACATCTACCTCATCTCGCTGCAGGAACGCAACGAGGCCCTCTTCTACCGCCTCGTCATGGAGCACCTGCCGGAGATGATGCCCATCATCTACACGCCGACGGTCGGCCTGGCCTGCCAGCGTTACGGTCACATCTTTCGCCGCCCGCGCGGTCTCTACGTCACCAAAAACGACCGCGGCCGGGTCAAGGGCCTGTTGCAGAACTGGCCGCATTCTGACGTGCGGATCATCGTCGTCACCGACGGCGAGCGCATCCTCGGCCTCGGCGACCTCGGCGCCAACGGCATGGGCATTCCCGTCGGCAAGCTCTCGCTCTACACGGCCTGCGCCGGCATTCCGCCCGCCCAATGTCTGCCCATCATGCTCGATGTCGGCACCAACAATCCCGCCCTGCTCGCCGACCCCCTTTACCTCGGCCTCGCCGAACCACGCCTGCGTGGTCCTGCCTACGATGAACTCGTCGAGGAGTTCGTCGCCGCCGTGCAACAGGTCTTCCCGCGCGCCTGCCTGCAATTCGAGGATTTCGGCAACGCCAACGCCTTCCGCCTCCTGCACGCCTACCGCGACCGCGCCTGCAGCTTCAACGACGACATCCAGGGCACGGCCAGTGTCACTCTGGCCGGCCTGATTTCCTCCGAGCGCCTCATGGACCTGCCGCTCGCGCGGCAGAAATTCCTCTTCCTGGGCGCCGGCGAGGCGGGCATCGGCATCGGCGACCTCATCGTGGAGGCGCTGAAACTACAGGGAATTCCCGAGTCCGTCAGCCGGGCGCAATGCTGGTTCGTCGATTCGAAGGGCCTGGTCGTCCGCTCCCGCACCGACTTGGTCGAACACAAGCTGCGCTTCGCGCACGAGCACCGGCCCGTCGCCACGCTGCTTGAGGCCGTCGAAGCCCTGCGGCCGACGGCGCTCATCGGAGTCTCCGGCATGCCGCAGACTTTCACCGAGCCGGTTGTCCGCGCGATGGCACGGCTCAACCCGCGTCCCGTCATCTTCGCCCTCTCCAACCCGACCTCGAAGGCGGAGTGCACGGCCGAGCAGGCCTACACCTGGTCGGAAGGCCGGGCGATCTTCGCCAGCGGCAGCCCCTTCGCCCCCGTCACCCTGGATGGCATCACGCACATCCCCGGCCAGGGCAACAACAGCTACATCTTCCCCGGCGTCGGCCTCGGGGTCATCGCCACCGGCGCCCGCCGGGTCACGGACGAGATGTTCTACGTCGCCGCCCGCGAGCTGGCTGACCAAGTCACCGAGGATGACCTCAAGTTTGGCCGCATCTACCCGGACTTGGTGCGGATCCGCGCCGTTTCCGCCCGGATCGCCACCGCGGTGGCCGAGGTCGCGTTCCGGCGCGGCCTCACGGACATGCCCCGGCCCGTCGACCTGCCCGCCCACGTTCGCTCCGCAATGTTCGACCCCCATTACCCGGCTTACGTCTGAGGGCCGCGCCGCGCCCGGTCGATTCCCTCCCCGTCCCTCCAGAAATTTCTGCAACTTCCGGCGGCACGCCGGGTGCTTGCCTTAGTTCATCTAGATAAAGACTTGCCTCCGCTGCCTTAGATTATCTAGGTGAATGAATATGGCTGAAAAAAGCGAACTCCTCCCCGGCACCCTCGACCTGCTCATCCTCCGCGTCCTCAGCCGCGGTGAGCTGCACGGCTGGGGCATCACCAAGCGTCTTGAGCAACTCTCGCAGAGCGCGTTGCAGGTCGACGAAGGCTCCCTCTACCCCGCGCTTTACCGTATGGAGGACAAGGGCTGGATCGAGGCCGAGTGGCGCCAGACCGAGAACAACCGCCGCGCCAAATACTACTCGCTCACCCGCGCGGGCCGGAAGCAGCTCGAGAAGGAGCAGGAGCTCTGGGAGCGCATGACCGCGATCATCACCACCGTGATGCGGACCGCCTGATCTCCATGAATATCATCCGCCGCCTGCGCCACCTGTTCAACCGGCGTCGCTCCGAAGCCGAGATGGCCGAAGAGATGCGCTTGCACCTCGAGCATCGCGCCTCCGAATTCGCCAGCGACGGCTTGCCGACCGACGAGGCCCGCTATGCCGCCCAACGCCGGTTCGGCAACCTGGCCAGCATTCAGGAGCATGCCCGCGAAGCGCATGGCTGGGGCTGGCTCGAGCGCTTTCTCAAGGACATGCAGTTCGCCGCCCGCCAGCTTGTACGCTCCCCGGGTTTCTCCCTGCTCGCCATCGTCACCCTCGGCCTCGGCATCGGCGCCAACACCTCGATGTTCAGC
>CAZMFB010000018.1:0-37833 GCA_964565475.1 uncultured Opitutaceae bacterium
GGCCGAGGCCGAATACGCCTCGCTCTTCGAGATCCAGAAGGACCTCCACGCCAACCCGGAGCTGTCGTTCATGGAGACACGCACCGCCGCCATCCTCGCCAAGGAACTGCGCGCCGTCGGCATCGAGGTGACCGAGAAGGTCGGCAACACCGGCGTCGTCGGCGTGCTCCGGAACGGCCCCGGCCCGACCATCCTCATCCGTGGCGACATGGACGGATTGCCGCTCCGCGAGGAGGTGCCCGTGCCCTACGCCAGCAAGGCCGTGGTGAAGGACCTCATGGGTCGCGACATGCCCGCGATGCACGCCTGTGGCCACGACCTGCATGTAACCCAGCTCATCGGCACGGCGCGCGTGCTCACGCAACTGAGGGACAAGTGGTCCGGCACCATCGTGTTCGTCGGCCAGCCCGCCGAGGAGATCGTGAGCGGCGCGCGCGCCATGCTGCGCGACGGGCTCTACACGCGTTTCCCGTATCCCGATTACGCGCTCGCCATCCACGTGTCGGCCAACCGTCCGGCGGGCGAGATCAACCACACCGAGGGCGCCGCCTCGGCCTTCGTCAACTCCGTCGACATCGCGGTGCGCGGGATCGGCGGCCACGGCTCGGCCCCGGACACGACCCGGGATCCCGTCGTGCTCGCCTCCCAGATCGTGCTCGCGCTCCAGACCATCGTCAGCCGCGAGCTCAAGCCCGGCACGCCTGCCGTCGTCACCGTCGGCTCCATCCACGGCGGCACCAAGCACAACATCATCGGCGAAGAGGTGAAGCTCGAGCTCACCCTGCGCAGCTACTCCGACGACGTCGCGCAGCATCTCATCGCCTCGATCAAGCGCATCTGCGACAATACCGCCCGCGCCTACGGCCTGCCCGAGGACCGGCTGCCCAGGGTCACCGTGCGCCCCGAGCAGGCTCCGGTGATGGTCAACACCCCCGACCTCAACCGCCGCCTCGTCGGGCTGTTCGAAAACGTCTTCGGCAAGGAAACGGTCGTCTACCGCCCCCCGACGATGGGCGCGGAGGATTTCTCGGAATTCGGCCGCACCCACCCGAAGGTGCCGCTCATGATGTGGAGCATCGGCGCGGCCGACCCCGCCAAGTTCGCCGCCGCCGAGAAGGCCGGGAAGGAAATGTGGTCCAACCACTCGCCGCTGGCCGAGTTCGTGCCGGACCCCACGATCAAGACCTGCGTCGCCTCGATGGTCAGCGCCGTGCTGGACCTGGCCCCGAAGAAATAACGCGTCTCCTTGAGCGACTCCGCCAAAGCCGTCTTGGTCCGGTTTCCCGCATCCGCGGGAACCGGTCTTGTCGTCCACTTCGTGGACTCGGAACTGAGCTGCGCATGAGTGAAGCAACCAAAGCAGTGTTTCTGTCCTACGCTCGCGAGGACACGGACGCGGCGCGCCGCATCGCCGAGGCGCTGCGCGCTTCCGGCATCGAGGTGTGGTTCGACATGAGCGAGCTGCGGGGTGGCGACGCCTGGGATGCCAAGATCCGCCGGCAAATCGACGAGTGCGCGCTCTTCCTGCCCGTCGTCTCCCGGCACACGCAGGAGCGCGGCAAGGGCTACTTCCGCCTCGAATGGAAACTGGCCGTCGAGCAGACGCACCTCATGGCCGACGGCATGGTCTTCCTGGCGCCGGTGGTGATCGACGACACCAAGGAAGGCGACGCGCTCGTCCCGCCCGAGTTCCTCAAGGTGCAGTGGACGCGCCTCCCGGGCGCCTTGCCCACGCCGGCATTCGTCGCACAGGTCAAACGCCTGCTCGATGCTCCCGGTCAGCCGCCGGAGACGGGCCGCCCCCGTCCGGCGCAGCGCGATGAGGGTGCCACCCCGGCAAAAAAAACCGCCGCATGGGCGGCGCTCTGGATTTCACTGGGCGTGGTGGCCGTGAGCGTGGGCGTGGTGTTTTTCACCACCCGGCGCCCCGATCCCGCTGTCGCCGACAAAACTGCGACCCCGCCATCGCCGGCCGTTTCCTCCGTCGCCCAGACGCAGGAGGACAAGTCCATCGCCGTGCTCGCTTTCGCCGACCTGAGCGAGGCGCGCAACAGCGAGTATTTTTCCGACGGGGTGAGCGAGGAACTGCTCAACGTGCTGGCCAAGGTCCCGGGCCTGCGGGTGGCGGCACGCACCTCGTCGTTCTTCTTCAAGGGCAAGAATCTCCCGATCGCGGAAATCGCGGCCAAGCTCAATGTCGCCTACGTGGTCGAGGGCAGCGTGCAGCGGGCGGGCGACCGCGTGAAGATCACCGCCCAGTTGATCAAGGCGGCGGACGGGTTCCATGTGTGGTCCGACACCTTCACGCGCGACGCCAAGGATGTGTTTGCCGTGCAGGAGGAGATCGCGGGGCTCATCACCAAGCAGCTCTCGCTGAAACTCGGCGTCACCTCGGTGGCGGCAACAGCGGCCGTGAACCCGGAGGCGTTTGAATTGTTTGTCCAGGCCCGGCTGGCGTGGAACCAACGCAACGCCCAGGCTTATGTCAGCGCGGAGGAGATGCTCGACCGGGCCCTCGGGCTCGACCCGAATTTCGTGCGGGCCCGCGCCCTCCTGGCGTTGGTCTGGTGCTTCCAGGCGGTGGACCGGAATGAATTGGGGTTGTTCAGCCAGCGCGACGCCCCCGTCGTCGCCCGGATCCGGGCGGAAATCGACCGGGCGCTGGCCCTCGATCCCAACCTGGCCGAGGCGCACACGGCGCTGGGTTACCTCCATTGGCTGTTGTGGCAGACCGACGAGGGTGTGCGTGAGCTCCGGTTGGCGATCACCCTGAATCCCAACTATGCGACCGCCTACCAGTTCCTCGGGCGCCGGCTCCTGAGCGATGGCCGGCTGGACGAGGCCGAGGCCATGCTGCGGCGGGCGACGGAACTGGATCCACTCTCGCACCGGATCCTGGACAACCACTTCATCCCGCTCAGTTATCAGAACCGCTATGCGGAGGGACTGGCCGTCGTGGACCGGGCGCTGGCCCTGCAGCCGGACTCGCTGCAGGCGCGCGTCTGGAAAATGCACTGTCTGTCTTATCTCGGCCGGCACGACGAGGCGGTGGCGTTGCTGCGGAATACTCCCCGGCCGAACACGAACTACGAGAATTTCATCATCACGGTCCTGGTCCGGGCGGGCTTGATGGCCGAGGCGGAGCAGGTCTTGGCGCGGATTCCCCCGGAGGACGAAATCCGGGTCTCGGCCTTGGCGAGAATCGGCCGTCCGGAGGAGGCTCTGGCCGCCATGGACCCGGCGAAGACGAACATTACGGCGACCTCCGATCTGTTTTTTTTGGAATTCTACGATCCGATCCGCACAGACCCGCGTTTCATCAAATTCCTGGCCACGCTCGGCCTGACCGAAGCCCATGCCCGCGCGCAGGCCTGGCGGGCGGCCCATCCGCCACCCAAGACCAAGTGAGCGACCCCGCCAAGGCCCAGAGCAACGCCCAACTTTCAACACCCAACGTCGAACTCCCATTGACTGAAGCCGAGCAAAACTCCGGAGGCCGAAACCGTGAGCGTTGAGAGTTCAGCGTTGAACGTTGAGCGTTCTGCGCCACGTGGCGCGGTGTTCCTATCCTACGCTTCGCAGGATGCCGAGGCGGCCAAGCGCATCGCCGACACGTTGCGGTCCGCGGGCGTGGAGGTGTGGTTCGACGCCGAGGGCGGGCTCGAGACAGGCGACGAGTGGGACGCGAAGATCCGCCGCCAGATCAAGGAGTGCGTGCTCTTCCTCCCCATCATCTCGGCCAACACGCAGGCGAGGGAGGAGGGTTACTTCCGCATCGAGTGGGATCTCGCCGCCGAGCGCGCCCGCGGCATCGCCAGCGGCGTGGCCTTCATCCTGCCCATCGTGATCGACGACACGCGCGAGGCCGGCGCGCTCGTGCCGGACCGCTTCCGCTCCGTGCAATGGACCCGGCTGCCCGGCGGCGAGGTGACGCCCGAGGTGAAGTCGCGCTTCCTCAAGCTCTGGTCACACCGTGCCGGCATGGCGAAACAGGCATTGGAGGCGGGACGCCCTCGTCCCGCGGAGGAAGGACGGGGTGGGGGCACCCCGCCTCCACCAGCCAAATCCCGCGGCCGGACTGTTTGGATCGCCGCCGCCATTGTCGCCGTGCTCATCGCCGGTGCGCTCGGCCGGCGTTACCTGCAACGCGCCCCGGTGTCCGCAACCGCGGCTCAGTCGGAACCCACGGCTGATTTTCCCCGCGATCCCGAGCTGCGGCGGGTGCGGGCCCTGCTCTTCACGCTCGACGCGATCCCGGAGGACTTCCGCCTTGCGGAGGACATCCTGAAACCCGTCCTGGCGCAGCGACCCAACGATCCCGAGGTCGTCACCGTGGCGGCCGAACTCAACCAGGAATTCCTGTCGCGCGGGTTCGACACCTCCCCGACGCGACGGGCGCAGGTGCAACGCCTGGCCGAGCGCGCCGTGCAACTCGCCCCGGAGAATCCCTATGCCGTGGGGACCATGGCCCGTTATCTTCTGTTCATAGGAGGGCAACTGACTCGGGCGGAGGAATTGATCCGCAAGGCCATCGCGCTGAGCCCGGACGAGGCCCGCTTCCACCGCACCCTCCATTACATCCTGTTCCTGACCCGGCCCGCCGCCGAGACGGATGCCTACGGCGAGCGCATGGCGGCGCAGTTCCCCCGCGATCCCCTCGTCTCTTATGACATCGCGCGGCGCTTCAAGGACTCGAACGACCTCATCGAGATGGAGGCGTGGTTCGACCGGACGCTCGAACGCGAACCGGACGTCGCCTTCGCCCTGATCTGGAAGGCCTGGCTGGCCGCCTGGGCCCATGGCGACCTCGCGGCCATGAAGCAGTTCATCGACCGCGTGCCCGAGCGCCAGCGCAACAACACCCGGGTCATCAACGCCCGCTACGTGCATGCCCTGCTCAGCGGCGACACACGGGAGGCGCTCCGTGCGCTCAACGAGCTGGCCGACGATTGGCTGACCGATTTCGAACTCAGCGTCCCGAAGACCCTGCTGGCCGGCAATCTCGCCCTGCTCGACGGGCGGAAAGATCTGGCCCGGGTCCAGTTCGAGGCGGCCCTGGCCACGGTCGGGTCCGAATTGGAGAGAAACCAGAACGACGCCCGGCCCCTGCGCGCCAAGCTGTGGACCTTGATCGGGCTCGGCCGCCTCGAGGAGGCGCGCGCCATCCAGCGGGTCCACCTGCAGTCCCTGAACCGTCCGTATCGGACCAACATCACCCGCGTCAACTGGGCCAATCCGATCATCAGCTGCCTGTTGCTGGATCTCCGGGCGGACGCGCTCTCGCTCATCCGCGACTCCAGCGGCGACGCCAATTGCCGGCGCATCCTCCGCAACCTGTTCAAGCTCGACCCCCGCCTGGCCCCGTGGCGGGAGGACCCGGAGATCACCGCCCTGCTTGCCGAGCCGGTGGCGCGGAAGTCGGAGGACGGAGGACAGAAGATCGGGGGTAGCACTCCGGTCGATCAAAAATCCGTCGCCGTGCTGGCCTTCGCGAATCTGTCGGACGACAAGGCCAACGAGTATTTCTCGGACGGCATCAGCGAGGAACTGCTCAACGTGCTCGCCAAGGTGCCGGGGCTCACCGTGCGGGGGCGGTCGTCGGCTTTTTATTTCAAGGGCAAGCAGGCGCGCTCCGCCGAGATCGGCCAGCAGCTCGCCGTGGAATACCTGGTGCAGGGCAGCGTGCGCCGGTCCGGCGACCGCGTGCGCATCTCGGCCCAGCTCATCCGCGCCGCGACCGACGAGGTGTTGTGGTCGTCGGGCTCCCTCGACCGCGACCTGAAGGACATCTTCGCCGTGCAGGATGAGATCGCGCGTTTGATCGCGCAAAACCTCCAACTGAAACTCGGCGACGGACGCACCATCGTCAAAGCCGTGAACCCCGAGGCCCATCGTTTGGTGCTGGAGGGCCGGCACTTCCTGGCACAGCGCGGGGAGGGGAATTTCGCTCGTGGCGAGGCGGCCTTTCGCGCCGCGGCGGAGATCGCGCCGGACATGGCGGTGGCGCACGCCGGCTGGGCGGAGGTGCTGGCGCAGCGCGGACGATACCAACAGATGGCCGGACTCACCGCGCCCGGTTCGCAGTTGGAGGAGGTGCAACGCCATGCCATGCGGGCCCTGCAATTGGATCCGAGCCTGTCCGAGCCCCATGCCGCGCTGGCGGTGGCACTGGTGGATGCCGGGCACCTGGCCGAGGCGGAAGTGGAGACGGGGCTCGGGATCGCGGCCAACCCCAACTACGGTTCGCAGTATCTTTGGCGTTCCCACCTGCATATCGCGCGCGGTGGGCGGCTGGATCTGGCACTCGTCGATCTGCAACGGGCCACGGATCTGGACCCGCTGGCGTTCATCCACCTCTACATCCAGGGAGCGCATCTGGGATATGCCGGGCGCTGGGCGGAAGCGCTGCCCTTGCTCGATCGCGGCGCTTCGCTGCGCGGAGAACGATTCCTCCCGCTGGAGGGTGAGCGGGCGCTGGCCCGTTTCCAGACCGGTCGGCGCGAGGAGGCCATGACCTTGGCGCGAACGATCCTGGCGGACCCCGAATTGCTGACCCTCGGCTGGTGGACGATCGGTGAAACACTCTGGGTGCTGCGCCAGGGCGGAGCCGAGGACGAAGCGGTCCGGCACGGCGAGGCCATCCTCGCGCGGCTCGCGCCCGACAACTACCTGCGTGGTTATGTGCTTTGCGGCCTTGGCCGCTTCGAGGAAGGGCTGCCGCTGTTGCGCAACATCCCGACCATCGCGCGCAACCGGTTCTTCTTTGTGCCCATTTTCGATCCGGCGCGCGAGACGCCCGCCTTCCAGCGGCTGATTTCCGACCTGAAGGTGGAGACGGGATACACGCTCGCCCGCGCCACCTTGGCCCGGCTGAAACAGGAGGCGCAGAAATGAATGCCCAACGCTTACCACTTAATGTCCATGTGACCAAACCCCGACCGAAGCATCTACCACGGATTTCGCGGATGCTCGCGGATGGTCTGTCCATATCCGCGTTGATCGGCGTGATCCGCGGAGAATTTTCCGCATGAGTGATTCTGGCAAAGCTGTCTTCTTGAGCTACGCCTCCCAAGACGCGGAGGCGGCGCGGCGCATCGCCGACGCCTTGCGGGCGGCGGGCGTCGAAGTGTGGTTCGACCAGAGCGAACTCGTGGGTGGCGACGCGTGGGACGCGAAGATCCGCCGGCAGATCAAGGAGTGCGCCCTGTTGATCCCGATCATCTCCGCCAACACCCAGGCCCGGACCGAGGGTTACTTCCGGCTGGAGTGGCGGTTGGCCGACCAACGCACGCACCTCATGGCGAAAGGCCGGCCGTTCCTGCTGCCCGTGGTAATCGACGACACGCGCGACGCGGAGGCGCAGGTGCCGGACTCGTTCACCGAGGTGCAATGGACCAAGGCCCCCGGTGGGGAAGTGCCGTCGGTCTTTGCGGCCCGGGTGCAGAGACTTCTTCGCGGGGAACCAGCCGCGCCGACTTCGCATCTGGATACGCCATCGGTCAGTGGAAATCCGACCCGCGGGCCGAACCGGGCGTGGTTGATTCCCGCCGTCGCCGGGTTTCTCGGAGTGATCGCGCTGGCGCTCTGGCAGCCGTGGCGAAAGGAACCGTCACCTCGAGGCGAGGAGAAGCCGGCCGGCCGGCCGGCCGCTCCTGTTTCCGAGGCGCGCAAGCTGGCCCAACAGGCGCTCCAGCTCCTTGAGGACCCCAATTTCACCCGGGAAACCTCGTGGCTGGCCGACGAGCTGTGTGAGCGCGCGCTCAAGCTCGATTCGGGCGACGCCGAAGTCTGGGCCGTCGCGGCGTTTGCGTCCATCAACCTCCACTCCAACACCTACGACCCGACGAATGCGCGGCGCGAAAAGGCCCGCACGCAGGCGGAACGCGCTTATCAGCTCGACCCGCGCTCCGTGCAGGCCGGTCTGGCGCTCGCGCGCTATCACCGCAATTTCGGGGAGCGCGCCGAGGCACGGCGGCGTCTGCTGGAATTGCACGAACGGGCACCGGACCATCAGGAGGTGCTTGTCAGTCTCATCAGCGCTACTGACATTGACGCTGAAGCGGAGCAATATCTAGAGAAACTGCGCCAATTGCCACGCGGCAACGCCCTGCGCATCGCCCTTTGGTTCCGGATCGTCCGGCTGCGCGGGGAGACCCGCTTGGCGGAAGCCGAGCGCATCGCGGAGGAACTGCTGGCCGATACCGTCATCGTGCGCGGCGGCCACTACGAAAAGCTCCATCTTTTGATGCGCGGCTGGCACGATCTCACGACCGCGGAAGCTTTCATCGAAAAACTCCCGGCCCGGTTCCGCCAGGAACCGGCTTTCGGGTCCGCGATCGCCCACTACTGGCTCTGGCGGGGGGATGCGGAGAAAATCCTCCGGGCGCTGGCGGACGTGCCGCAGGATTATTTCGAGGAATACGCCGCGCGCGAGGCCAAGGGGCTGCACGCGGGCTGGGCCCACACCCTCGCCGGCCGCGCCACTGCCGCCCAGGCGGAATGGCGCAGCGCGCTCGCCCTGGTCGAGGAGCGTCTGCAGGCCGACAGCAGAAGCTTTTCCCTGCTCGGACAACGCGCCCACCTCCTCGCGCTGACCGGCCAGAAAGACGCCGCCCGCGAAGCCTGGCGGTTGCGCGTCGAACTCGGCGGCGAAAGCAGCCGTCCGGGCATCGAGCAGGAAATCACCTACCTCGCGGCCTTGGGAGACGAGGAGGCGGCCGCAGCGATCCTGGAGCGCGCCTGGCCCACGCTGCCCAAGGGTCGCGTGCTGTGGGTTTACCCGCAGTTGCGCCATCACCCCGCGTTCGCGGCGCTCCGTCGTGATGCCCGCGTGCAAAAGATCTTGGACGAGACGGAGGCCTGGCTGCGGGACTTGAAGCGCCAGTCGGCCGGCTCCACCAGCGCGATGGCGCCAGCCCCGGTCGACCAAAAATCCGTCGCCGTGCTGGCCTTCGCCAATCTCTCCGACGACAAGGGCAGCGAATATTTCTCCGACGGCATCAGCGAGGAGCTGCTCAACGTGCTGGCCAAGGTGCCGGGCCTGAAGGTCTCGGCGCGCACCTCGGCGTTCTATTTCAAGGGTCGGAACACGCCGATCCCTGAGATCGCAAAACAACTCGGCGTCGCCTACGTGGTCGAGGGCAGTGTGCAGCGCGCGGGCGACCGCGTGAAAATCACCGCGCAGTTGATCAAGGCGGCGGACGGCTTCCATGTCTGGAGCAACTCGTTCACGCGTGACATGAAGGACATCTTCGCCGTGCAGGACGAGATTGCCGCGAAGATCGCCACCTCGCTGACCGACAAGCTCGGCATGAACCTGCCGGTGTCGGCCAAGACCACGCCCGAAGCCTACACCCTCTATCTGCAGGCCCGGTCCACGCTGGCGAAGCGCGGTGTGCCGAACCTCCGCGAAGCCGTGCGGATGTTCGACCGGGTGATCGCGATGGATCCGGAATACCTGCCCGCCCGCTCGGGGTTGGCGATCTCACTCTCCCTGATCCCGGCTTGGAGCCGCTCCCTCGCCTTGGGGGAGAGTCTGGACATGATCAACCGGGCCAGGCGCGAGGCGCGGCTGGTGATCGAGCGCCAGCCCGGCAACGCCGAGGCCTGGTCTGCGCTTGGTTACATCCTGTCGATTTACGACTGGCGCTGGGAGGAGGCCGCAGAGGCCATCGCTCGCTCCCTCGCCTTGGCCCCGAACGATGCGGAGATTCTGAACTTCGCGGGGGACTATTACCGCATGGTGCTCGCGGATCCCCAAGTGGTCGAGGCGGAGAAGCGGGCGATGGAGCTGAATCCCCTGCAATCGGTCAATCACACCGACCTCAGCGTGTGCTACATCGCCGTGCGCCAATACGAACTCGCGATCGAGCCGGGCCGCCGCGGCATCTCCATCGCTCCCGAATTGGTGGAGAATTACGAATACCTGCTCCGCCCCTTGGGCCTCCTCAAGCGCTTCGAGGAAATGCGGGCGGTCCTGGCCGAGGCCCGGAGCGTCGCCCCGGGAAATTCGGCGCTGCTGGCCAACATGGAAATCCTGGCCGCCATCTATGAAGGTCGGAACGCCGAAGCCCTGCAGCTCTTGGATGAATTCCGACCTCACGTCGAACAAGGCGGATATTCTCCGGCGGAATATGGCTCCCATTACCTCCGGCTCGGACAGCCGGAGAAGGCCGTCCCATGGCTGCTGCGCGGGGCCAAGGGACACGATCTGAGCCTGATCGACCCGACCATTGTCGATCTCGATCTCGTCGCCGCGAATCCAATGACCCGGGTGGTGCTGGAGGAGCCGGGCCTGAAGGAACTGATGGAGGTCCGCGGCCGCCACGCCCGCGCCGCCAAAACCCGAAAATGAGCGACGCCGGCAAAGCTGTCTTCTTGAGCTACGCGTCTCAAGACGCGGAGGCGGCGAAAAGGATCGCCAACGCGTTGCGCGCCGCGGGTGTCGAGGTGTGGTTCGACCAGAGCGAACTGCGCGGGGGTGACGCGTGGGACCAAAGCATCCGCAAGCAGATCAAGGAGTGCGCGCTCTTCGTCCCCATCATCTCGGCCAACACCCAGGCGCGGCGCGAGGGCTACTTCCGGCTCGAGTGGAAGCTGGCGGACGACCGCACCCACCTCATGGCGAAGGGCACCCGCTTCATCCTGCCCGTCTGCGTGGACGACACGAGGGATTGGGACGCCATCGTGCCCGACTCATTCACGACCGTGCAATGGACGCGATTGTCCGCGGGCGAAGGCGCGGCGGCGTTCGCGGAGCGGGTGGGGAAACTTTTGAGCGGAAACACTCCAGCGGTCGGAGATCAGACAAAAGCGGTCAGGCCTGTAGGGGCGTCGCTTGACGACGCCCGCGGGCGCCGACCCGCGGCGCCCCTACAGATATCCCGCCCCTGGCTGGCGCCGGCCGTCGCGATTCTCGTTGCGCTGACCGCCCTCGCGCTCTGGCGGCCGTGGCAGCGTCCTCCCGCCGGCGGGGTGGAATCAGCAGTGGTGGCGGCCGCAAAGCCGGCGTCCGAGGCGCGCGGCCTGGTGGAAAAGGCGAGCGGCCTTTTTCAGGGACTCGATGCCACGCGCGAGGATTTCGCCCTCGCGGAGGAATTCTGCCAGCGCGCACTCAAGCTCGACCCGAACGATGGCGAAGTCTGGGCCGCCTACGCGCAGCTCAACGCCGCCTTCGGTTACCGCGGTTGGGATCCTTCGCCCGAGCGTCGCGAACAAAATCGCGTGATGGCCGAGCGTGCGATCCGGCTGGCGCCGAGGTCGGCACAGGCGCGCCTCGCCCAGGCCGGGGCGTGGAGCGCCTTCGGGGTCAACCGGCCAGAGACGGAGAAACTGCTGCGCGACATCGTGCGGGAGGAGCCGGCCAACCAGGCGGCCCTCCGTTTCCTGGCCGTCACCGTGCTCAATAACGGCGGGCTCGACGAGTGCCTCGCGCTCAACGAGCGGTCGGCGGCCCTGCCCGGCGGCGACCCGCTGGCGCTGTTCAACAATGCCCGTTACCTCTGGCAGCGTGGCCGGCCGGACGAAGGGTATGCCAGCTTGCAGCGTTCGCTGGCGCAGCAGCCGTTTTCCTCCGGCCTTACCCTCAAGGCCCTCATGGAAATCACCTGGCGGGGCGATCCGGCGGCGGCGGAGGCTGCGCTGAGGCAGATTCCCCAATCCGCGCTGCTGGAAGACCGCGCGAACTACATGGCGGGCCTCGTGCATTATTACCAGCGAAACGCGGGCGCCGCGCTCGCGGCGTGGGCCGCGTTTCCCCGGGACTACTACATGGACTTCGCGTATGACGGGCCGAAGGGACTGTTGATCGGCCACGCCCACGAACTCGACCAGCGCGAGGCGGCGGCGAAAATCGAGTGGCGCACGGCGTTGCAAGCCGTTGACAAGCGGCTGGCGATCACGCCCAACCACGCGACGTCCCATTACTACAAGGCCTACCTGCTGGCCTGCCTCGGGGAAAAGACGGCCGCCGAGGAGGCGTTGCGCACCTGCGAGCAACTGCGGGGCATCAAATACACGCGCGGATCGGAGATGCCGTTCGAACTGGCGGTCATTTACGCGCGCCTGGGTCGCTTCGATGAGATCTTCGCGCATCCACCCAATCTCCTCCGCCGCATCCGGATCGACCCCCGTTTTGAGGCGTTCCGGGCCGACCCGCGGTATCAGGCGCTGGTCGCCGCTTCAGCTTCCCGCCGCCCGGCATCCGGTCTGGCGGAACCGGCCAGCGCCGACCATAAGTCCGTCGCGGTGCTGGCCTTCGCGAACCTCTCCGACGACAAGGCCAACGAGTATTTCTCCGACGGCATCAGCGAGGAGCTGCTCAACGTGCTGGCCAAGGTGCCGGGGCTTAAGGTCACCGCGCGCACCTCGGCGTTTCACTTCAAGGGCAAGGACACACCCATCTCCGAGATCGCGCGGCAGCTCGGCGTGGCCTACGTGGTCGAAGGCAGCGTGCGCAAGGCGGGCGACAAGGTCCGCATCACCGCGCAGCTCATCAAGGCGGCGGACGGCTTCCACGTCTGGAGCGACACCTTCACCCGCGACCTGAAGGATGTGTTCGCGGTGCAGGACGAGATCTCCAGCCTGATCGCTCAGAACTTGAAATTGAAGCTCGCGGCGGGGGGGGCGGCCGGCGCCGCAACGAATCCCGAAGCCTACCGGCTCTATCTCGAGGGACGCCGGGCGTGGAATCGCCGGGATTTGCAAGGTTTTCGGCAGGCCGAGGTGCTGTTGAGCCAGGCCATCGAATTGGACCCCGGTTTCGCCCGGGCCCACGCGGCGCTGGCCGATGTCTGGTCCATGGGGGCGGACAGTGTCAGCGAGGTGGGCCCCTACAATCTGCGCGACTCCGTCATCCTCATCCGGGCCCGGGCGAAGGCCAAACAGGCCCTGACCCTCGATCCGAATTGCGCGGAAGCCTACGCCTCGCTCGGCCAGATCGCCGCATTCTCCTGGGATTTTGCAAGTGCCCTGCGCGATTTGCAGCGGGCGGTTGAGCTTAACCCCAACTATGCTTCGGCCCGCCAGTGGTTGGGGGCTTACTTGAAGATTTGGGGTGACCCCGACCGATCCCTGGCCGAAACCCTGCGCGCGGTGGAGCTCGATCCGCTCTCCCACCGCATCCTGGACCAATCTTCCGACACCCTGCTGCTCCACGGCCGAGTGCAGGAGGCGTGGGAATTGCTTGAGCGGGCGCGGGCTTTGAATCCGGCCGGGATTCAGATCCGGTGCAAGCGCGCCCTGCTCCTGTTCGCGCTCGGGCGCCGGGAGGAGGCGCTGGCGGCGGCGCGCGAACTGGCCGGGGACTCCACGGCCGAGCAGCCGGCGTATCGTTTCCAAACGGCGCTCGAAGTCCTGGCCGGTTGCGGCTTCGCCGGGGAGGCTGAGGCGATGTTGCAGCGAATCCCCACCACCGCTCCGGAACGGGTAGTCGCCCTCGCCATATTGGGTCGCACGTCTGAAGCGCTTTCGCAGCTGGACGGCATTCAAAACAGCAATCTTGACTCCATCATGACTGATCCCCGTCTGGCCGGCCTGCGGGCGGAACCCGCCTTCAAGGCGTGGCAGAAAAAGGTCGGCCTCTCGGCGGCCCAGCAACGGTTGGATGCTTGGATGGCTGCACCCCCCCGCACCAAGGTGGAGGCATCGAAATGAGCGAGCCCGGCAAAGCCGTTTTCCTGAGCTATGCCTCCCCCTGCTTCGCCGAGGCTTCGCAGAGCGCGGCAGGACGCGTCGTGAACGGAGGTGATATTCGATGAGTGAGGGCACAAAGGCGGTTTTCTTGTCTTATGCATCTCAAGATTCCGAGGCGGCGCGGCGCATCGCTGAAGCATTGCGCGCGGCCGGGGTCGAGGTCTGGTTCGACCAGAACGAACTCGTGGGCGGGGACGCGTGGGACGCGAAGATCCGCAAGCAGATCGCCGACTGCGCGCTGTTCGTGCCGGTGATTTCGGCGAACACGCAGGCGCGGGGCGAAGGGTATTTTCGGATCGAATGGCGGCTGGCAGCGCAACGCACGCACGCGATGGCCGACGACACGACATTTCTGCTGCCTGTCGTGATCGACGCTACCCGCGATGCCGACGCGCGCGTGCCGACGGAGTTCCGCGCGGTGCAATGGACGCGGTTACCGGGCGGCGAGACCCCGTCGGTGTTTGTGGCGCGGGTGCAGAAATTGCTCGGAGGTGATGTTGTAGGAGGGGCTTTAGGCCCCGATGGTTCAGGAGAATCGGAGCGTAATGCCCCTCCTGCAGCCAAACCATCCCGCCCTTGGCTGATTCCTGCGCTCCTTGGGGTGGCTGCACTCGGCACCGTCGCTCTCTGGCTACCGTGGAAAGAACCTGTCGCACCCGGAGCGGCCACGGTTGCCGCCAAAGCCGCCGCACTCACGCCCGCGCAGGAACTCGTCGCCAAGGCCCGGACAATCCTCGACCAGAATGACGAGATGAATCGTCAGGGCTATGCCCTGGCCGAGGAGTTGTTGAAGAAGGCCCAGTTGCTCGATCCGACCGACGTCTCGGCTTGGGCGCTGCACGCGAACCTGTCGGCCAACTTGGTTTGGTTTGGTTTCGACCACACGCCGGCCCGTCAGGAGGCCATGCGCGTGCAGGCATCCCGGGCCCTGACCCTCGCGCCGAATTCCGACGAGGCGCGTCTGGCGGTAATCAAAGTGTCGATTGAGATGGATCAGGATCAGGCGGACTCGGTGCGCGCATTGCAGGAGATCGTCCGCCGTTCGCCGGACAATTTTACCGCCTGGCGGGCGCTGGGTCGATGCCTGCGGAAACAGGGGGACGCCGACGCGGCCTTGGCCGCCATGCGACGGGCGTTGGAATTGTCGGCTAACGATCCCGCCATGGTGAGCGATCTGGTGAATCATTTGACCAATGTGGGCCAGTTTGCCGAGGCTGATCGCCTGATTCGCGAGCAGGTTCCCGGGAGTAAACCGGTCCGGCTGCTGGCCCATGACCTGTTCATGGAACTCTATTGGCGGGGTAATCCGCAGGTTGCGAGCGACCGGGCGACCCGTTGGCCGTCCTGGTTCATGGCGGAGGATCGCGGAGCGGGCCACGCGGCCCTCGCCGCGCTGTGGAATCGCGACCCCGGGTCGGCCCAAAAAATCCTCGCCCGATTCCCCCGGGACTATCTGACCGATTACCTCTACACCGGCCCCCGGTCGGTGTTGACCGCCTGGGCCAACGAGCAGGCGGGCAACGCAGAGGCTGCGTCGGCCGACTGGAAAATCGCCCTGCAAGTGAGCGAGCGGATCCTGGGCGAGTTGCCGGATGATCGCGGCGCCCTCTACTGGAAAGCCTGGGCCTTGGCCCGGCTCGGCGACCGCCCCGGCGCGACCGCGATCGTGCGACTCTTGGAACAGCGCGAGGTGCGGGGCAATGCGCTCTTCATTTTCGGCGGATTGGCGGGCTTGAAGGCGGCCCTTGGTGACGTCGAGGCGGCCGTGGATCTGCTGGCGAAGATCCGGGTCGACCTGAAACTCAATATCAAGCCGATCACCAGGGCGTTTCTGACCCTGAACCCGGTGTTCGATCCCTTGCGCAATCATCCGCGCTTCCAGGCTTTGGTCGCCGCCGCTCCTGACCCGGAAGAGAAAAAGGAAGCCGGGGCCGCCAGCCTGATCCCGACGGACAAATCCGTCGCGGTGCTGGCCTTCGCCAACCTGAGCGACGACAAGGCCAACGAGTATTTCTCGGATGGCATCAGCGAGGAGCTGCTCAACGTGCTGGCCAAGGTGCCGGGGCTTAAGGTCACCGCGCGCACCTCGGCGTTTCACTTCAAGGGCAAGGACACACCGATCCCCGAGATCGCGCGGCAACTCGGTGTCGCCTACGTGGTCGAGGGCAGTGTGCGCAAAGCGGGCGACAAGGTCCGGATCACGGCGCAGCTGATCAAGGCCGCGGACGGCTTCCACGTCTGGAGCGACACCTTCACCCGCGACCTGAAGGACATTTTCGCCGTGCAGGACGAGATCGCCGGGTTAATCGCCCAAAGTCTCCAATTGAAGATCGGCGCATGGAGCCACAAGGCCGACAAGTCCACGGACGTCATTGCTTGGCAGGCCTATCTCGACGGACGGCGGGCATGGAATCTCCGGACGCTGGAAGGCTATCGAGAGGCCGAGGCGCACCTCCAGCGCGCGATTGCTCTCGATGTGCGTTTTGCCCGGGCCTATGCGGCGCTGGCCGACGTCTGGCAGTTGCGGGCCATCGACGAGAGTTCCGAGACCTTTTCCCCGGAGTGGCGCACCGCACCAACCGCGATCAATGCCCGCTCGCTCATCGACCAGGCGCTTGAAATTGACCCGAACTGCCCCGAAGCGTTTGCAAGCTTGGGAGTGAATCTCCAGTTGGGCTGGCAAGAGGAGGCGGCCGACCGGGCCTATCAGCGAGCCATCGAATTGAACCCCAACTATGCCAGCGCGCACCAGTGGCATGGGTTGGGCATGCTCGGTGAAGGCAGGATCGACGAGGCTCTCGCCGCCTTGAAGCGAGCGGCGGAACTGGACCCGCTCTCGCATCGCATCCTGTCGGATTACGCTTTTGTGCTGAATGTCTCCGGGCAGCCGGAACCGGCGCTGGCCCTGAGCGTCCGGGCCCTTTCCCTCCAACCGGGAGCGGTCCAAGCGGTGCTACAGCAGGCGAGGGCCTTGGCCCTGCTGCGACGACCGCAGGAAGCCATCCATCTGATCGAGGGGCTCCAGGCCAAGAAATTGTCGTTCCGCCACGGCGCCGAGGCGTTGGCTATTCTGGCTATCACCGGACAAGCGGAGGCCATCCGGCGCTTCACGGAGGATTCTGGCGCCGGATCAGCCTCGATGCTGAAATATTTCAGCCTGGCTGCCATGGGCCGAACAGATGAAGCGCTGGCCAATTATTCTTCGCGCGTGGTTGGCAACGGATTTGGGCTGATCGAGGCGGCCTATGGGGAACTGTTCAGGCCACTCCGTAATGATCCGCGTTTCCAGAAGCTGATCGAAGCGAGCGGCCGGGCGGAGTATTTCCGTCGCGCGCAAGCCTGGCGCGCGGCGCATCCACCGGATAAACCGGAGGCGAGGCCATGAGCGACTCCGGCAAAGCGGTCTTCTTGAGCTACGCGTCCCAGGACGCGGAGGCGGCCAAACGGATCGCGGAGGCTTTGCGCGCGGCCGGCGTCGAGGTGTGGTTCGACCAGAACGAACTCGTGGGCGGGGACGCGTGGGACGCGAAGATCCGCAAGCAGATCAAGGAGTGCGCGCTCTTCGTTCCCATCATCTCGGCCAACACCCAGGCGCGGCGGGAGGGCTATTTCCGACTGGAGTGGCGCCTGGCGGTCGAGCGCATGCGTCAGATGGATGACGACCTGCCGTTCCTGCTGCCGGTAGTGATCGACGGCACCAAGGACGCCGAGGCTTTCGTGCCCGACAAGTTCCGCGAGGTGCAGTGGACTCGCGTCCGGCTTGACGAATCACCGACCGAGCTGGCTGCCCGCGTGGCGCGCTTGCTGGGCGGGGAGGTGTTGGAGGCGGGACGCCCACGTCCCGCAGAGCGCGGCGAGGGCACCGCGCCTCCATCGAAACGCAAGACCGGCCTCGAGAAGTGGTGGTGGCTCATCTTCCCGATCATGGGGATGTCCGTGCCGATCATCGGCATGCTCAAGCGTCCGTCGCGCCCGCACCCGGAGCCGCCGCCCGGCATCGTTTCAGGGCAGCCTGCCCAGCCGCAGCTCTCCGAAGCCCGGCAACTTACGCAAAGGGCACGGGCCCTGCTCGACAAAATCGACTCGACCGCCAACGACTTTGCCGTGGCGGAAAGCTTGGCCAAGCGCGCGATCGAGCTCGATCCGACCGACGGCGAGGTCTGGGCGGTCTCGTCGCGCATCAACAGCGCCTATCTGACCCGGGGTTTCGAGCGCGGCGATATGCGCCGCAATGCAGCCCTTTCCCAGGCGGAGCGGGCCGTCAAACTCGCCCCCGAATCTCCGGAGGCCTGGTTGGCGCTCGGCCGCGCAAACTTCGACTCCAATTTCGCGCGCGCCGACGAGGCCATCCGGCACGGGTTGAAACTCGCGCCCAACGACGGGCGGCTCCTGTTGGCTCTCGCGAGCTCCTACCGGCGGCAGGATCGTTTCGACGAGGCCATGACGCTCTATCAGAGGGCCGCAGTGCAACCGGACGTGCGGGCGCTCGCGCTCTACAACCAACACCTGATTCATTTCTTTTACTGCCGGTTCTCCGAGGCGGAGCGCTGCATCCGGGATGCCATCACCCTGGTGCCAACCAGCAATATGGTTGCCGGTCTCGCCATGCTCGAGGTGACTTGGCGCGGCAACGTAGTCGAAGCCCGGAGGCTGCTCGCCAATGCCCCGGCGGAGATCCGCAATCAGCCCCGCATCGTCTATGCCTCGGCCCTTGTTGCCCTGATGGCGCACGAATCCCATGAGGCGCTCCAGGCGCTCCATCAGCAACCGGCTGATTACATCAACGACGCGTGGTTCACCGGCCCCAAGGGTTTGCTCGTTGGCTTCGCCCACGCCCAGCTGGGCAACAAGGAAGCGGCGCGCATCGCCTGGGAAAGCGGCCTCGCGGTGGTCAAGCGCCGTCTCGACGAAGCCCCCAACGACTCCGAGGCCCATCTTCGCCGCGGGGAACTGCTCGGTTGGCTCGGACAGGATGAGGAAGCCATGCAGGAAGCCCGTGTTTTCAATGAGCTCCGCCGACGCCGCTCAACCGATTGGACGGATTCTCCCGCACGCATCTACGCCGCCATCGGCCGCGCCGACCTCGCCGTGCCCGAGCTGACCAGCTTGATCGATGCGCCACCCACTGGTGGCCGCTGGCCGTTGACGCGTGCGCTGCTCCGCTTGGATCCGCTGTGGGACAAGCTGCGCGGCGACCCCCGCTTCCAGAAGCTTTGCGAGGAGCAGGCGATCAAGCCTGCAGTTCCAGCGACAAAGATAGACGACAAGTCCGTCGCCGTGCTGGCCTTCGCCAATCTCTCCGACGACAAGGCCAACGAGTATTTCTCGGACGGCATCAGCGAGGAACTGCTCAACGTGCTGGCGAAAGTGCCCGGCTTGAAAGTCTCGGCGCGCACCTCGGCGTTTTACTTCAAGGGCAAGGAGACCCCGATTCCTGAAATCGCGCAGAAACTCGGCGTGGCCTATGTCGTCGAAGGCAGCGTGCGCAAGGCGGGCGACAAGGTCCGCATCACCGCCCAGCTCATCAAGGCCGCCGACGGCTTCCACGTCTGGAGCGACACCTTCACCCGCGACCTGAAGGACATCTTCGCCGTGCAGGACGAGATCGCGGGCAAAGTGGCAAAGAGCCTGACCGACAAGCTGGGCATGAACATGCCGGCGTCCACCTCGACCAACATCGACGCCTACAATGTCTACCTCCAGGCACGCTCCAACCTCGCCAACCGCACGATCGGCAGCCTGCGTCTGGCGGTCGAGCAGTTCGAGACCGCCCTGAAGCTCGACCCGGCTTATGCCCCGGCCCGCGCCGGGTTGGCGAAAACCCTGATGCTCATCCCGATGTTCACCCGCTCTTACCAAGCCGCGATGAATCGCCAGTTGATCGACCGCTGCTTGCGCGAAGCCGAGGCGGTCATTGCGACCAATCCGGAAAACGCGGAGGCCTGGATTGTCCTCGGCTTTGTGGAGGCCAATTACAACTGGCGCTGGAAGCGGGTCATTGAGGCGGTGGAGAAGGCCCTGGCCTTGGCGCCGAATGACGCCGAAGTCGTCAATTTCGCGGGCGATTGCCTGCGCATCGTCCGGGACCGCCGCCGCATGCTGGAGGTTGAGCGGCGCGCCCTGGACCTGAATCCGCTGGGCAGTTTCAATCATTGGGATCTCGCGTTTGCCAATATCAGCGACCGCAATTTTGAACTCGCGGCGCGGCACGCCCGGGAGGCGCTGGCCATGAAGGCCGACAGTGTTGAGGCCTATTTCACGCTGATCTGGAGTCTGGGGAAACTGCGCCGTTTCGACGAAATGCGCGCGGCGTTGGCCGGCGCGAACCGGGACGTCAAGGAAGCCGACGCCGTGCGCCTGAACCTCGCGGTGAATGCCGCCGTCCTCGAGGGGCGGATGGACGAGGCCCGCCGGTTGCTGGAGCAGAATGCACCCAGCGCCGAGCAGGGTTTGATTTCGCCCGCCGAACGCAGTTTCCTGTATCTGCTCATCGGCGAGCCGGACCAAGCGGCCTATTGGCTCAAGCGGGCTATCGCGAACCGCGATGTGAACCTCGTCTATGAGGAGCCGATCGAGCTGGCCCGATTCGCGGCGGAGCCAAAGACGCGTTTCATCCTCGAGGTGCCCGAGATCAGGGAATTGCTCGAAATCCGCGAACGATTTTCCCGGGAGGCGGGCAAGTGAGCGCGTCCGACCCAGCGGTCTTTCTGAGCTACGCCTCGCAGGACGCGGAGGCCGCGAAGCGCATCGCCGAGTCTTTGCGTGCGGCCGGCATCGAGGTGTGGTTCGACCAGAACGAGCTCGTCGGCGGCGACGCGTGGGACGCGAAGATCCGCCAGCAGATCGCCGAGTGCGCGCTCTTCGTGCCGGTGATTTCCGCCAACACCCAGGCGCGGCGCGAGGGCTATTTCCGGCTCGAGTGGAAACTCGCGGCGCAACGCACGCACATGATCGCCGACGGCACGCCGTTCCTGTTGCCGGTCGTGATTGACGCGACCCGCGATGCGGAGGCGAAGGTGCCGGCTGAATTCAAGGCCGTGCAGTGGACACGCCTGCCCGGCGGCGAGACGCCGGAGAAATTCACCGCGCAAGTGAAGAAGCTGTTGGGAGGCGAGGTCGCAGAGAACAGAGGGCAGAGGACAGAGGACAGATCCGGGCGAACCGAGCCCCCGCCCAACTGGTTACGCTATGGCTGGGCTGCGGTGGGTATCGTTTTCGCCCTGGTCTATACCGTGCGCTCACTCAGGCAGGAGAAACCACGCCCCGAGCCCCAAACGCCCGTCGTCGCGCCGGCTTCCGAGGCGCAGAGGCTCGCCGGCCAGGCGCGGGACCAATTGAACCTGGGGCATCGCGGCCTGGCCTCCCTGGAGGCGGCCTCGCTGCTGGCTGAACAGGCGATCGGCCTCGAACCAACCAATCCCGAGATCCTCGCGATCGCCAGCCAGGTGGACATCCGGATGCATTTTCATTCGCTCGATCCGAGCGAGAAGCGCCTCGAGCTGGCCCGGACCCGCGCCGCCCGGGCGAATCAAATTGCCCCCGGATCATTCGAAGCCCGCCTTGCGCAGGCGACCTATCTCGTTTACCGCCCGGGCGGTCCGCAATCGGAGGCCAACGGTGCGTTGCTGGGCGAGCTGCGCACGGAGAACCCCCGCGATGCCCGGGTGCTGCTGGTCCGCGCCGCCCAGCTGATGGAGGAGGGGCGCCACGAGGAATCCTTCGCCGAATACGAGGAAATGGCGCGCCTGCCCGGTTTGCTGCCCACCGCACTGATGTCCAAGGCGTGGGATTACCACCGCCTCCGCCGGATACCCGAGATGGATGCGGCCTTGGAGCGCTCCATCTCGGCCCGCCCGATGGCCGGCGCCGTGGCGTTGCGGGTGCATTATGATCTGGCGTGGCTGGGTGACCTCGATGCCGCCCTGGCGAACATGCAACGCCTCCCGCCCGAGGAGCTGGCCGAGGACAACGGCATCTCCCTGGCGGTCCGCGTCCATCGCTGGCGCCGCGACCCCGAGAGCCTCCTCCGGTTCCTGCGGGCGGTGCCGCGCAACTGGATCAAGTGGTCCGTGGCCGGGCCCAAGGCGGCGCTCACCGGCGAGGCCCATGCCGCGCTCGGGCGCATGGTCGCGGCCCGCACCGACTGGCAGCAGGCGCTCGCCCTGGTTGAACAGCGGCTGGCGGAATATCCCAGCGATCGCGCCAACCTGGAATGGAAAGCCTGGCTGCAGGCGTCCCTGGGACTGGTTGAGGCCGCCCGCGAAACCTACGCCTTTCTCCGGGAGCTCCCCGAGCCCAACCGCTGGACCCTCGAATTCGAACGGATGCCGCGGATCGCCCCCGCCGAGGATGTGCTGGCCGATCTCGAGCGCCGCGTGGACCAGACCATTGCCGCGTTGGACCGAAAAAAGCGCGTTCCCGGCAATTTCATCAGCGCGGCCTATCTGCGACTCAACCCGGCTTGGGATCCGCTCCGCTCGCATCCCCGGTTCGTCGCCTTGCAAGCCAGGCTGGACGCCAATCCGCGATTCAATCCCAACGTCCGGCGCATGGCATCCACGACCGACAAAGCTGACGACAAGTCCGTCGCGGTGCTGGCGTTTACGAATCTCTCCGACGACAAGGCCAATGAATATTTCTCCGACGGCATCAGCGAGGAGCTGCTCAACGTGCTGGCGAAGATTCCCGGCCTGAAAGTCTCCGCGCGGACCTCGGCGTTTTATTTCAAGGGCAAGGAGGTGCCCATTCCCGAAATTGCGAAGCAGCTCGGCGTGGCCTATGTCGTGGAGGGCAGCGTGCGGAAGGCGGGCGACAAAGTCCGTATCACGGCCCAGCTCATCAAGGCCGCCGACGGCTTCCATGTGTGGAGCGACACCTTCACGCGCGACTTGAAGGATATCTTTGCCGTCCAGGACGAGATTGCCGGGCTGATCGCCCGACAGCTCCAGCTCAAGCTGGCCGAGGGCGGCGACCGCGGAACAGTGGATCCGGCACTCTATGAATTGTTGCTCCAAGCGCGGTCATTGACGCTGCGCGAGAGCAATGAGGACTGGCGGCAGGCGATTTCGCTATACCGGCGCGCGTTGGAGCGGGAGCCCCGGCTGGCCCTCGCGTGGGCGGAATTGGCCCGGACCTACGTCCAGCTGGGTCGCTTCGGCGGCATGCCGATCCAGGACGCCATGCGGGAGGCGCGGGCCGCCGCCCAGCGGGCCTTGGATCTGGTGCCCGACCAGGCCACCGGTCTCGTTGCCTTGGGTTGGGTGCAACGCACGGCCGACTGGGATTGGCGTGCTGCGCGGCAATCCTTCCAGCGCGCCCTGGAATTGGCGCCGGGCAACGCATCCATCATGGGTGACTTGGCCGTCTTCTACTTCAATACCGGACGTGTGGCCGAGGCGACGACCCTCGCCCGCCAGGCCGTGGAACGGGATCCACTCAATGCCCGGGCCCAGGCCAGCCTGGGATTCATTCTGAACTTGAACGGTGATTGGGAGCAGGCGTTGCCGCCGCTGCGGCAGGCCGTCGCCCTGGCCCCGGCCATCGAGGAGGTGCGCTCGCATCAGGCCCGCGCCTTGATGGCGCTGGGCCAGGTGTCGGAGGCCGTGGCGGTGGCGGAGCAGGAGCCGAACGAGGCCTACCGTCTGATCGCCCGTGCCTTCATCCCGGGGTCGGCGGCGGACGCGGCGTTGGCGGAGTTCGTGGCCAAATATGGCGAGGAAATGCCGGGGTATGTCGCCAACCTCCATGGCATTCGGGGCGAGATTGACCCGGCTTTTGCCTGGTTCGAGCGCGCTCTGGCCCGGCGTGACGCGGCCGTCGTTTGGGTCAAAACAAACATCAACAACCGCTCGTTGCGCGCCGACCCACGCTGGCCGGTATTCCTGCGCAAGGTCGGTCTGGCGGATGACCAGCTGAAATGAGCGGCGCGCCCAAAGCGGTCTTCCTGAGCTACGCGTCCCAAGACGCGGACGCCGCGAAGCGCATCGCGGAGGCCTTGCGCGCGGCCGGTATCGAGGTGTGGTTCGACCAGAACGAACTCGTGGGTGGCGACGCGTGGGACGCGAAGATCCGGAAGCAGATCGCCGAGTGCGCGCTGTTCGTGCCCATCATCTCGGTGAATACGCAGGCGAGACGTGAAGGATATTTCCGGCTGGAATGGCGGATCGCCGCCCAGCGCACGCACATGATGTCCGAGCAAGTGGCGTTCCTGCTGCCACTGGTCGTAGATGAAACGCGCGATGCCGCAGCCGACGTCCCGGCGGAATTCAGATCCGTCCAGTGGACCCGCCTTTGCCAAGGCTACGGCGGGCAGGCGCTCAATGAGACGGTGCTAGCGGCGCTTTGCACCCGGGTGCGAAATCTGCTCCAAGGCGCCGCCGTGGTGGAAGCCAACCAGCCGGGCACCGTTGCCCCGGCCGCGCCCGCCAGCCGCAAATCCCGCTGGGTCGGCTACAGTTGGGCCGTGGTCGGAATCGGGATCGGGCTGTTCTACGCGCTGCGCCCGATGTGGCTGGGGCCGCGGTCCAAGCGCGAGTCGCCACCCGTCGTGGCGGTCTCGACCGAGGCGCAACTATTGCTGCGGCAGGCCAAGGCCTTGATCGACGAGGAGCCGCTGATGACCCGGGAAACACTCCGAACCGCCTCCGAATTGTGCGAGAAGGCGGCGGCCCTCAGCCCCCGCGATGCCGACATCTGGGCCACGCTGGCCCGGGCCAATGCCGAGTTGGCGGGCCAATACCATGAGGGTGGGGATGCCCGCATTGCCGCCAGCCGCAGTCAGGCGGAACGGGCCTTGCAACTGGCGCCAAATTCCATCGAAGCGGGGTTGGCCATGGCGACGGTCGAGCTCGATTTTCTCCAAGTGGATCCCGGCGAGGTTCGCAAGCGACTGGAAGCGCTACTGCGCCGTGCCCCGGACGATCACCGGATCCTGCTTCTGCTGGTGAGGACCGAACCCCCCAATGCAGTAACGGATAGCGCCTTTCGCTGGCTGGCGCAGGCCGAGGCTCTGTCCGGGGGCAAGGCCCGGGCCGCCATGCGCCAGGCCTGGATCTACTGGGGCGCCAATCGCTTGCGTGAATCGCTGGCGGCCGTCGAACGTTCGCTGACCGCCCAGCCGCTCACGGAAGCCTATCACCTCAAACTCATGCTGCTGCGCCTGACGAGCGGCACCGAGAGCGCGCTGATCTGGTTGAAACAAATCCCTCCGGTCGTTCTCCGGGAGGACCGTCCGGCCGTCATCGCCTACGAGACGTTCTATTTCGGCCGCAAGCCGGAGGAGGCCCTGCGGGTGCTGCAGGCGGTGCCGCGGGAAGTGTTCGAGGAGGGCCGTTACTTCGAGGTGCGCGCCTTGCTGGCCGGGGAGGCGCTCCTGATGGCGGGCAAGCGCCGGGCCGCCGAGGTCGAGCTGCGCGCCGCGCTTAAGGTGATCGACGAACGCCTGGCATCCAACCCGCGGCACGGCCGGCTGTGGCACGCGAAGGGACGGGCCCAGTTCCACCTCAGTGATCGGGCCGGAGCGGAAAGCAGCTTCGCCACGGCGAGTGAACTGGGTCTACGGACCATCGACCTGGCGACCCAAGCCCAGCTGTTAGGGCGGACCGAAGAAGTCCTCGGTTTGATCGACCAGACGCTGGACCGGAATGTCACCCGCTGGCCGTGGGGGTTGCACTACTTCAAGCACAATCCGCTCTATGATTCGTTACAGTCCGATCAGCGATTCCGGCAACTCATTGCCCGCGCGGAAGCTTGGCTGGCCGCGGACCTGAATCTCGTGGAAGCCAAACCAACCGGGGCCGCCGGCGAGGCCGTGGGGATGGCGGACAACAAATCCGTCGCGGTGCTGGCGTTTACGAATCTCTCCGACGACAAGGCCAACGAGTATTTCTCCGACGGCATCAGCGAGGAACTGCTCAACGTGCTCGCCAAGGTTCCGGGCCTGAAGGTTTCGGCGCGCACGTCGGCGTTTCACTTCAAGGGCAAGGACACGCCGATCCCCGAGATCGCGAGGAAACTCGGTGTGGCCTACGTGGTCGAGGGCAGCGTGCGTAGGGCGGGCGACAAGGTCCGCATCACGGCGCAGCTCATCAAGGCGGCGGACGGTTTCCACGTCTGGAGCGACACCTTCACCCGGGACATCAAGGATGTCTTCGCCGTGCAGGACGAGATCGCCGGGCTGATCGCCAAGAATCTCTCCCTGCGATTGGGGACGGATCGCCCGGCGAGCGGCCGGGCGACGGTGCCGGGGGCTTTCGAACTTTATGTGCGGGGGCGAGCGGCTTGGAATCTCCGGACGCGGGAGGGCTATGCCCAGGCCGAGAATCTGCTCAAGCGAGCCATCGAATTGGACCCCGGTTTTGCCCGGGCGCATTCGGCGCTCGCCGACGTCTGGATGATTGCGAGCTACGAAGACGACATTGGCGGTGGAACCTATGGTTGGCGCAATTCGCCCACAGTGGCGAAAATCGCCGCGAAAGCCGAGCAGGCCCTGGCGCTCGATCCCGTCTGCGCCGAGAGCCACACGAGCCTGGCCAGCGCCCTCGAGTTCGGCTGGCAATGGGATGCGGCGGAACGGGCCTACCGGCGCGCGATCGAGCTGAACCCGAACTATGCCACCGCCCGGCACTGGTTCGGCATGCTGCTCTTGACGCAAGGCAAGATAGACGAAGCCCTGCGGCAGTTGAAACAGGCGGCGGAAAGCGATCCGCTCTCCCATCGGATTCTCGACACTTATGCGAGCATGTTGAATAAGACGGGCCGGCCCGCCGAGGCGCTGGCCGTCGCGGAGCAGGCGCTCGCGCAACAGCCGCTTGCCATCCAGGCCGCGACGCAAAAGGCCCGTGCGATGGTCTTGCTGGGCCGGGCCAATGAGGCGGTGGCTTTGCTCGAAAAGGCGGTTACCCCCAGCGCCAACATCGACCAACGGACCAATGCCTTGCACGTCTTGCACCAAGCCGGAGCGGACGCGGCTGTGCGGCAACTCATCGGTGCCACCGAGGTTTTGCCTTCATCGCAGTTCAAGGTGGCCAGCCTGATCGCGCTGGGCCGGCCCGGCGAGGCTCTCGCCGAGCTCCGCCCGGCGGACTTGCATCAGAGTCAACTGTCCAACTTGGCGCTCCTGTCATTTTACGATCCGATCCGGGAGGACCCCAGGTTTTTGCAGGCCATCAGTGAAGTCGGCTACATGGAACATTACCGGCGCGCCCGCGCCTGGCTGGCGGCGAATCCGCCGAAGGGGAAGCAATAACCCTGCTTTCCGTCTTCGCTAAAGCTCCGCGGCAATCTCGGCGATCTGGCGCGTGAAGGTGACGCCGCTCTCGGGCGGGAAATGCTTGAGGCCGTCGGCGCGCAGGGCGGGGGCGTGGTCGCGGAGGTAGCTGTCGAGGGCCTTGCGCGAGGGAAAGACGTATTGCGTCTCGACCACGGCCGGCGCGGCGTCGCTCTCGCGGTCGGGCAGGACGATGCGCACGGCGCTGGCGCCGCCCTTCATGACCTCGGCGACGTGGTTGGGCGAGAGCCAGGAGAGGAAGCGACCCCGCACCTGGAGGCTGGGGCACGAGGCGCGAACAGTGTAGAGAATGGCAGGCATGGTTTTCTTGTAGGAGCCTGCTCGCAGGCGACCAAGCAATTATCGCCTGCAAGCAGGCTCCTCCAGGTGAAAAACAAAACGCCCGCTGGTCGCGGGCGTCGGGGTGTCGCGAGCAAGCTCGCTCCCACAGGCTGCGTTATTTTGCGGCGGGCATCGCGCCGGGCACAGAACCAGCCTTGATGAGGACCATCTTCTCGGGGTCGAGGTGCTTCTGGATGGCGCCGTTGACCTGCTCGAGCGAGAGGGCGTTGATCCGGCGCGGGTATTCGTCGAGCCAGGAGGCGTCGAGGCCGCGGTGCTTGGCCGCGAGCAGCGCGTTGGCGATGCCGCCGGTCGTCGCGAGGCTGACCTTGAAGACGCCGGACATGTTGGTCTTGCGGTCGGTGAGTTCGCCGGCGGTGACACCCTCCCGGTGCCAGGCGTTCAACTGGCGGCGGGTGGACTCCAGGCCCTTCTGCAAGAGCTCGGGGGCGAAGGTGGCCGTGATGCGCCAGTCGCCGCCGTTGAAGGTGTCGCCCGCCACGGAGGAGCTGATGCCGTAGGTGAGGCCCTCGCGGTCGCGGACGTTGGCCATGAGGCGGCCGGTGAAGCCGCTGCCGAGGATGGCGGTGCCGACGCGCAGCGGGAGGGTGTCGGGGTCGGTGTATTTCAGGTCGGTGGCCTGGCCGAGGGTGATGCTGACGCTGGGCTTGTCGGCCATGAAGACGTCCTGCTCGGCGGCGACGTCGGGCGCTTGGTTGGCCGGGGCGGCGGGCAGGGCGACGCCGCCGGTCCAGCCGGCGAAGGCGGTGCCGATCGCGCCTTGGAGCGCGGCAATGTCGATGTCGCCGACGGCGACGACGGTGAGATGGGCCGGGCCGTAATGCTTTGCGTGGAAGGTCTTCACCTCGTCGAGCGTGGCGGACTCGATGGCGGCGAGCATCTCCTCCGGCGGCGTCTCGCGGTTGGGATGGCCGGGGGCGTAGACGGCGCGCGTGAACGTGTCGGTCGAGCGGAAGTCGGGGCTCTCGAGCTGCCGCTTGATCGCGCCGGCGAGCAGCTTCTTGGCCTTGGCAAACTCCTCGGCGTTGAACGCGGGCGTGCGGAGCTGCTCGGCCAGGAGCGAGACGATGAGGCCGATGTCCTTGCGCAGGCACTGGCCGCTGAATTCGGTCATGTGGCTGTCGACGGCGAAGCTGAGCTGGGCGCCGACCGCCTCGAGCTTGGCGGCGATGGCGAACTTGTCCTGCGCGGTCGTGCCCTTGTCGAGCATCAGGCCGCAGAGGGTGGCAACGGCGGCGTTGCCGCCTTGCGTGAAGACGTCGCCGGCGGGCAGTGAGCCACGTAGCGTGACAACGTTCTTCACCCCGGTGGGATAAGCGATGACGTCGATCCCGGCGATGCGGGTGCGCACGGCATTCTGCGCCATCTGGGCGGCGAGGGCGGAGGACAGAAGACAGAGGACAGAGAACAGAAGGGATAGGCGTTTCATGGCAGGAGGAATACGGTTGGTTACTTCGCGGCGGTTTCGACCGGAAGCACGGGCACGAACCAGCCGGTGCTGCTCTGGTCCTCGACGAGGTATTTCTGCGCGACGCGCTGCACGTCGGCGGCCGTCACCTCCTTGATGCGGTCCTCGAAGGTGTAGTAGGCGGACCAGTCGCCGGCGGCGATGGCCTCGTTGAGGCCCGAGGCGATGGCGAAGGAGCCGTCGCGGTCGTAGGCGGTCTGGGCGAGGAATTTCGAGATGGCGGTGGTGACCTCGGCGTCGGTGACGCCGCCGGCCTTCAGCTCCTCGATGCCGGCGAGGGCGGCCTTCTCGACCTCGTCGTGCTTGGCGCCGGGGGCGAGCGGGGCGAAGGTGATGTGCAGGGCCGGGTCGCGGAAGAAACCGGTGAAGGCCTGCACGCTGGTCGTGAGGCCCTGGTCGGTGAGCTTCTTGTAGAGGCGGCTGTTGTTGCCGTCGGTCAGGATGGCGCTGAGGATGGTGAGGGCGGGGAAGTCCGGGTGCAGCGCGCCGGGGATCTTGTGCGCGAGGGCGACGACGCCGAGCTGGCCGGCCTTCTTCACGACGAGGCGGCGCGGGCCGGTCTGGGCCGGTTCCTCGGTGTAGACCTCGGGGATGGGGCGGGGCGAGGAGGGGATCGGGCCGAAGTGCTGCTTGATCAGGCCGAGGGCGGCGGCCTGGTCGAAGTCGCCGATGACGGACACCGTGGCGTTGTTCGGCCAGTAGAAGGTGTCGTAGAATTCGCGCAGCTTCCCGATGGAGACCTTCTCGATGTCGGAGCGCCAGCCGATGGTGCTGTGGTGGTAGGGGTGGGCGACGTAGGCGGCATGGAAGAGCTCCTTGATGAGGAGCTGGAAGGGGTTGTTCTCGCCGCGCTCGAACTCGTTGCGCACGACGGTCATCTCGGGGCGCCGGTCCTCCTCGCGCAGCCAGAGGTTGCGCATGCAGTCGGCGAGGAGGTCGACGATGAGGGGCAGGTGCTCGCTGGGGGCGTTGACATAGTAGTTGGTGCGGTCGAACCAGGTGGTGGCGTTGTTGATGGCGCCGATGGGGTCGAGGACCTGGTCGTAGCCCGTGCGGAGCTCGCGGTTGAAGCGGGGCGTGCCCTTGAACATCAGGTGCTCGAGCAGGTGCGTGGCGCCGGTGGTGCCGGTGACCTCGTTGCGCGAGCCGACGCGGTAGGTGACCATGAAGGTCACGACCGGGGCGGAGCGCTCGGGCATGAGCAGGACCTGGAGGCCGTTGGCCTCGTAGCGGTATTCCTGGATGCCGCCGACGGTCTTCACGTGGGTGAAGCCCTCGGGCAGGGCGGGGACGTTGCCGGTGGCCAGGGCCGCGCCGGCGAGGAGTGGGAGGAGGAGCAGGCGTTTCAACATAAGCAGGGGAAAGGCGTCGAGCAGAGGCGGGAATGGGTCCCGCCGCAAGCGGACAAAGTTCCTCGGCCGGCGCTGGTGCGGTGAACGGCATCCCGGTGGCGGCAGGCGCCGGCCGGGCCGAGGGTTTGCCCTTTCCTCGCGGCTTTCAGCCCCTTTGCTCGAAAGGATGAAATCATTGCTTCGTGTCTCCGTCATCGGTCTGGCGTTCATCACCGCAGCCTCCGCGTTCGCCCAGGGCGGGGCGGCGGCCGCGGATGCCCGCAAACGCCCGATGGAGCTGGAGGATCTGTTCCGGTTCAAGCGCGTGTCCGATCCGCAGCTCTCGCCCGACGGCCGCTGGGTCGCCTACGTGGTCGGCGTCGTGCTCAAGGACGAGAACCGCGTCGACACCGACATCTGGGTGATGCCGGCCGGCGGCGGCGAGCCGCGCCGGCTCACGCAGGCGCCGAAGCATGACCGCCACCCGCGCTGGTCGCCCGACGGCCGGTGGATCGCGTTCGAATCCAACCGCGACGGCGAGGACCAGATTTGGGTCATCCCGGCCGAGGGCGGCGAGGCGCGGAAACTCACCACACTGTCGACCGGCGCGACGCGCCCCGTGTGGTCGCCGGACGGCAAGGCGCTCGGGTTTGTGTCCGAGGTGTTCCCGGAGTTCTCGGCGAAGCCGTTCGCCGAGGCCGACCGGCTGAACAAGGAGAGGCAGGCCGCGCGCGACAGCAGCAAGGTCAAGGCCCGGATCATCACGCAGCTGCTCTACCGGCACTGGGACTCGTGGGTGGACGACAAGCGCAGGCACATCTTCGTGCTGCCGGTGCGCGACGGCATCGCCGCCGGCGAGCCCCGCAACGCCACGCCGGGCGACAACGACGGCGTGCCAACCTCCAGCACCTTCGAGGAGGGCGACGAGTTCGCCTTCTCGCCGGACGGGCGCACCCTGGTCTTCACCGCGCCGCATCCCGTGACGCGCGAGCAGGCGTGGACGACAAACCACGACCTCTGGTCCGTCGACCTCGCCACCGGCGAGCGCCGGCAGATCACCACCAATCCGGCGGCGGACGGGCAGCCCAAGTTTTCCGCCGACGGCAAGCTGCTCGCCTACCGGGCGCAATCCCGCCCCGGCCACGAGGCCGACCGCTGGCAGCTGCGCATCCTCTCGCTCAACAGCGGTGAGGACTGGAGCGTGACGCAGGAGCTGGACCGCTCCGTGGACGCCATCGCCTGGAACGGCGACCACCTGGTCTTCGGCGCGCAGGAGCGGGGCGAGACCCTGCTGTGGCAGGTCCCGGCCAAGGGCGGCGCCGTGCAGCGCCTCGCCGTCGCCGGCACCAGCAGCGAGGCCACGGTCTCCGCGGGGTCGAAATACCTCTTCTTCCTCAATGCCGGACTCACGCGGCCCCCGGAGGTCTGGCGCCGCGACCTCGGCACCGGCGCGACGGAGCAGTTCACCCGCACCAACGATTCCCTGCGTGCGCAGATCGAGTGGTCGCGCGTCGAGTCGCTCACCGTCGCGGGCGCCGGCGGCACGCCGGTGCAGATGTGGGTGCTGTTCCCGCCGGGCTTCGACCCGGCGAGGAAATACCCGCTGGTGTTCTGGGTGCATGGCGGGCCGCAGGGCGTGTTCGCCGACGGCTGGTCCACGCGCTGGAACGCCGCGCTCTGGGCCGCGCAGGGCTACGTGGTCGCGCTGCCGAACCCGCGCGGCTCGACGAGCTTCGGCCAGCAGTTCACCGACGAGATCTCGCGCGACTGGGGTGGCAAGGTCTTCGAGGATCTGATGGCCTGTCTGACGCATCTGGAGCAGCGTCTGCCCTTCATCGACTCCACGCGCATGGCCGCGGCCGGGGCCAGCTACGGCGGCTACATGATGAACTGGTTCCAGGGCCACACTGACAAGTTCCGCACGCTCATCACCCACTGCGGGGTCTACAACTTCGAGTCGATGTATGGCGTGACCGAGGAGGTGTGGTTCTCGGAGTGGGAGTCCGGCAAGCCCTGGGAGAACCCCGAGCAGCTCAAGTGGTCACCGCACCGCTACGCCGCGAACTTCAAGACCCCGAATCTCATCATCCACAACGAGCTCGATTTCCGGGTGCCCATCGGCGAGGGCCTGCAGCTCTTCACCACGCTGCAGCGACAGGGCGTGCCGTCCAAACTGCTCTACTTCCCCGACGAGGGCCACTGGGTATTGAAGCCGCAGAACAGCGAGCTCTGGCACCGCACGGTCTTCGACTGGCTGGCCGATTACCTGAAGAAGTGAGCCGCGCCGGCACAGCGCCGGGGAAATTTCCCCTGCGCGTGTCTTGCGCTTTGCGGCCGGCGCCGGGCCGGCTCCAATGCGCCCGGTCATGAAGACCCTCGTGCTCGCCACCTGCGCCGCCCGGCGCGACCTGCACCCGGAGGACCGGGCGCTGGCGGCGTGCCTGCGCGGGAAGCTCGGGCAACACGTCGACATCCGGGTCTGGAACGAGCCGCACGACTGGGACGCGGCCCGCGAGCTGGTCGTCATCCGTTCGGTGTGGGACTACCAGCGGCGGCTGGAGGAGTTCCTGCACTGGCTCGATGAACTCGAGCACACCGGCGTCGCGGTGTGGAATCCCGTGCCGGTGCTCCGTTGGAACAGCGACAAGCGCTACCTGCGTGAACTGGCGGACCAGGGCGTGGTCATCCCGCGCACGGAGTGGATCGAGGCGGCCACCACGGACGCCCTGCACGCCGCCTGGTCCCGGCTCGGCGGAGCCTGCGTGCTGAAACCCGCCGTCTCCGCCAGCGGACAGGACACCTTTCTCGTGCGCGACGAGGCGGGGCTCGCCCGCGCGGCAGCGGTGTTGGCCGGTCGGCGCGTGCTGACGCAGGAATACCTCGACGCGGTGCGCGGCGAGGGCGAGTGGTCGCTCGTGTTCTTCGGTGGGGAATTCTCCCATGCCTTCCGCAAGCGGGCCACGGGGGACGAATTCCGCGTGCAGGAGGAGCACGGCGGCGTGAACACGCCCGCGGATGCCCCGCCGCCGGCGGCGCTGGCAACCGCGCAAAAAGCCCTGGCCTTGGCGCCGTCGCGGCTACTCGCCTACGCGCGGGTGGACGGCGTCATGCGCGGCGGCGAATTCGTGCTGATGGAACTGGAGCTGCTCGAACCGCGGCTCTATCCCGAGATGGGCACGGGCGCGACGGAGCGTTTCGCCCGCCACCTCGCCGCGCTCGCGGGCGGCTGAGCCACGGCATCACAATGTCATTGCGAGGAGTCCCGCCAAGACGGGGCGACGAAGCAATCCATCCGATTTTAACTGGATCGCCACGGCCCGCACTGCGGGCCTCGCGATGACAAGGCATTTTGAGGACGTGCCCCGATCAACCAGCGGCCAGTATCTTTTCCCTGAGGTGCGTGCATCCGCCTTCGCCAAGGCTATGGCGGACAAGGCAACCTAACCGGGGATGAGGATTTTTTCGCGCAGGTGCGTGCAACGGGACTTCGACTCCGCGTTGCGCACGGCCATGGACCAGGCGGCGGGCTCGCCGACGACGAAGACCTTTTTCCGGCCGCGCGTCAGGGCGGTGTAGACGAGGTTGCGCTGGAGCATCATGTAGTGCGCCTTCAGCAGCACGACGATGACGACCGGATATTCGCTGCCCTGCGATTTGTGGATGCTGGTGCAGTAGGCGAGGGCGAGGTCGCCCAGTTCGCCGCGCTCGAAGGCGTGCCGTTCGCCGTCGAAGTCGGCGAGGAGCGTGCCCTTGGTCAGGTCCACGCTGACGACGGTGCCGATGTCGCCGTTGAAGAGGTTCTTGTCGTAGTTGTTGCGGAGCTGGATGAGCTTGTCGCCGGCGCGGTATTCACCGCCGGGGGCCTTGAGGCCGCGGCCGTGGGGGTTGAGCGCGGCCTGCAGGCGGAGGTTGAGGTTGGCCACACCGGCCGCGCCCTTGTGCATCGGCGCCAGCACCTGCACGTCGGCGACTGGGTTGAACCACTTGAAATGCGCCGGGATGAAGCGCGTGCAGAGCTCGATGACCTTGGCGAGCGCGTCCTCGGGGCTGTGGGCCGCGATGAAGTTGAGGTCGCTCCACGCCTGCGCCTTGGCCACCTCGCCCGCGACGGACGGCGGGGTGTTGACGCCCTCGTTGATGGCGTGCGCGGTCGTGACGATGAGTGATTCCTTCTGCTGGCGGTAGACGAATTGCAGGCGCGTGACGGGAATCAATGGAGGCGCGGTGCCCGCACCGCGCTGGTCAGAGCGGGGTGAGGGCACCCCGCCCCCAACGGCGATGAGGTCCTTGAGCACGTTGCCCGCGCCGACGCTGGGCAGCTGGTCGATGTCGCCGACGAGGAGCAGGTGGGCGCGCACCGGCACGGCCTGCAGCAACGCGGCGGCGAGACGCGTGTCGAGCATCGAGGCCTCGTCGACGATGAGGAAGTCGGTCGCGAGGGGCTTGGATTCGTTGTGCTCGAAGCCACCGCGGGCGTGGTCGGTGCCGAGCAGGCGGTGGATGGTGGAGGCAAAGCCGCCCGTGGTCTCGGTCAGGCGCTGGGCGGCGCGGCCGGTGGGCGCGGCGAGGGTGACGCGCGCCTTCTTGGCCTTCAGGATCTCGACGAGGGCGCGGAGGATGGTCGTCTTGCCCGTGCCCGGGCCGCCCGTGAGGATGCTGCACTTGTGGCGCAAGGCGTGGCCGAGCGCGGCGCGTTGCAATGGGTGGAATTCGAAGCCGGCCTTCTTCTCGGCCCACTCGACGGCGGCGTCGACCTTGATGGTCGGCAAACCGGAGGGCACGGCGGTGACGCGGCGGATCACGTCCGCGATCTTGCGCTCGGCGCGGTCGTTATCCGGCAGCTGGATGAGCCCGTCCGCCTGGCGGACGAGGCCGGCCTGCTGGACGAGGGCCTGGATGCGGGCCTGGATGCGCTCGGCCGAGGTCTCGAGCAGGTTGGCGGCGTGGCTGACCAGTTCGGCCTCAGGGAAGGCCGTGTGGCCGTCCTCTTCCAGCACCTGCAGGGCGTAGATGAGGCCGGCGTCGAGGCGCGCGGCGGAATCGTTGGCGAAGCCGAGGTTGATGGCGATGCGGTCGGCGGTCTTGAAGCCGATGCCGTCGATCTCGCGGGCGAGTCGGTAGGGTTCGGCGCGGATGAGCTGCGGGGACTGGCCGCCCCATTTCTTCACGATGCGGACGCACTGGGAGGTGGTGACGCCGTAGGTCTGGAGGAAGATGTGGACCTCGCGCAGCGTCTTCTGCTCGTCCCACGCGGCCTTGATCGAGGCGGCGCGGACCTTGCCGATGCCGGGCACCTTGCGGAGCTTGCCCGACTCCTCGCTGAGCACGCGGAAGGTGTCGGTGCCGAACGCGTCGACGATCTTGTTGGCGTAGACCTTGCCGATGCCGTGGACCAGGCCGCTGCCGAGGTATTGGCGGATGCCGTAAACGGAGGAGGGCAGCTCGCTCGTGAACGCCGCGATCTTGAACTGCGCGCCGTGCTCGGCGTGGCGCGTCCATTCGCCGGTCAGGCGCAGCGTCTCGCCGCACTGCACGCCGGGGAGCGGGCCGGTGATCGTGACGCGCGCTTCGGCGGTCTTGGCGCCCTCCGGCCGCAGCTCGGCGATGGTGTAATGATTTTCCTCGTTGAGGAAAATGATGCGCTCGAGGACGCCGGTGAGGGTGGTGGATGTCGGCAGGGCCACTGCCGGCAAGGAGAGCGAAGTCGGCGCGCAACGCAATCCCCCGGCCTTTGGTCGGGCTTTTCTGCCGCCCGGTCTCCCGGGTGTCGACGGCTAATGCCCATCCCCCAAGATCCGGCGCGACGCTTCACCCCATGAGAATCATCCACATCCTTACCCCTTTGATTTCCGCAGTTGCCCTCGCCGCCCAGCAGCCTTCGCCGGCCAAGCTCCCGCCCGGGGAGATTGTCGCGGAGCGCGAGAAATACGTGCAGGAGGTGCTGGCCGCCATCAAGGGCCGCGAGACGGAGCCGGCCGAGGTCGTGTTCAAGAACATCCAGCGCTTCAAGGGCGTGCCGGCGGGCCGCTTGCCGCTGATCATGAACCTGGGTTTCAGCCGCTCGCTGGGCGTGAGCTGCACGCACTGCCACGTGCCCGGCGAGTGGGACAAGGAGGACAAACCCCAGAAGCAGATCGCGCGCGAGATGGCTGCCATGGCCGACAAGATTTCCCGCGAGCTGCTGCCCGCGATCAAGAACCTCGACAGCAAGCAGCCGCTGGTGAACTGCACGACCTGCCACCGCGGCGAGGTGAAGCCTGCACTCAACCTACCCGGCCACCCTCCGCGTCCGCCCGCCGCGCCGAAGCCGGACGGCACTGGGTAATCATTCGGCACTCGCGGCTTGAGCGGGGCGAGGCCGGCCGCAATGTCGCCGCATGTCTCCGGCCGACCCCGCCGCGCCTGCCCCGAACACCGACCCCAGCCGGCTGCCGCGCCATCTTGGCGTGTGGAATGCGGCGCTGGTGCTCGTCACCTTCACGATCGGCGTGGGCATTCTGCAGTCGCCGGGCGTGGTGGCGGGCAAGACCGGTTCGATCTCGCTCTCGTTGCTCGCGTGGGTCGTGGGCGCGGCGGCGGCGATGTGCGGCGCGCTGGTGATGGCGGAGCTGGCGGTGCGCACGCCGCGTTCGGGCGGCACGACGGTCTTCCTTAACCACGCCTTCGGGCCGCGCGCGGCCTTCCTGTTCGGATGGACCTCGATGTTCCTCAACCCGGTGGCGGCGGCGGCCATCACCATCGTGAGCACGAAAAACCTCGGACAGATCATGGGCTTCGGGGCGGAAGCGCAGACGATCCTCGGACTCTGCTGGGTGGGAGGGATCATGCTGCTCAACATCTATTCGAGCCGCACGGTGGCGTGGCTGACCGGGGGCGCGGGCGTTTTCAAGATCGGCGCGCTCGTCGCCGTCGTGGCGCTGTGCTTCTCAGCCGATGCCCCGGCTGATGCCGGCGCCGTCGTGGTGACGCCGCTCGAACATTCGCTGCTGATCGGCTTCGGACTCGCGGTGGTGGCGACGATGTTTGCCTACGACGGTTGGGACGGGCTCGCGCTCGTGGCCGGCGAGGTGCGCGAGCCGCGCCGCAACGTGCCACGCGCGACCTTCCTCGGCATGGGCCTGATCCTCGGCGCCTATCTCGCGGTCAACCTCGGGTTTTTCCACGCGCTCACGCTCGGGGAGGTGGCCTCGTCGCCCGCGTTGGCGGCGACGGCGATGGGCCGTGTGCTCGGCGAGGGCGCGGCGAAATTCGTCACGGCCTTCGTGGCGGCGAGCGCGGCGAGCACGGTGTTCAGCTCGCTGTTGTGCAATCCGAAGATCGCCTTCGCGCTGGCGGAGGAGGGCCACTTCTTCAAGGCGGTGGCCTGGGTGCATCCGCGCTGGAAGACGCCGGTCGTGGCCATTGCCATCTACGGCACGATGATGATGCTCTACATCGCCTCCGGCAGCGGCTTTGAGCGGCTGACGCGCTACATGATCCTGGGGTATTTGCCGTTCTACGGTTTGATCGCCATCGGAGCGGTGCTGCTGCGCCGGCGGCATCCGATCACAGTGGGGCAATACGCCATGCCGCTCTACCCGCTGCCGGTCGTGGGCATGGTGCTCTATGTGCTGTGCGGCCTCGCCACGGGTTTTTTGGGCGACATCGTAGCCGCGGCAGGCGGCCTCGTCATCCTCGCCGTCGGCGCGACGGTGTTCGAGGTCTGGCGGCGG
>CAZMFB010000018.1:37933-58778 GCA_964565475.1 uncultured Opitutaceae bacterium
ACCCGCGCTGCTCGGCCTGCCCTACGACGGAAGCTCGTCGTATCTGCGCGGGGCGGCGCAGGCACCCGCGGCCATCCGCGCCGCGTTGCGCAATCCGTCCACCAACACCTGGAGCGAGGCGGGCCTCGACGTGCTCGCTCCGGACGCCTTGCAGGACGCCGGTGACGTGGCGCTGCCCGAGGAACCGGCGGCGGCGCGAAAGGCGATCGAGGCCGGAGTGGCGGCGGTGCTGCGTCGCGGCATGCGTCCACTCTGTCTCGGTGGCGATCATTCGGTCACCTATCCCGTTTTGCGCGCGATGCGCGCGGCGCACCCCAAGCTGACGATTCTGCACCTCGACGCGCACGCCGACCTTTACGACGTGTTTGAGGGCGATCGGTTTTCGCATGCGTGTCCGTTTGCACGCATCATGGAGGAGCGGCTCTGCGACCGGCTCGTGCAGGTGGGCCTCCGCACGCTGACGGCGCACCAGCGCGAGCAGGCGGCCAGGTTCGGCGTCGAACAGGTCGACATGGCGGCGTGGATGCGCGGCGCGCGGCCGGTCGTTGCGGGGCCGCTTTATGTGTCGCTTGACCTCGACGCGCTCGACCCGGCGTTCGCGCCGGGCGTGTCGCATTGGGAGCCGGGCGGGTTGAGCACGCGTGAGGTCGTGGGTTTGATCCAGGCCTTGCCTCCGACGCTGGTCGGGTCCGACGTGGTGGAGTTGAATTCCGCGCGCGACCGCGACGGGTTCACCGCCATGGTGGCGGCCAAGCTGGTGAAGGAACTCGCCAGCCGCATGCTCGCGCCGTAGCCTTTCCGCGATGAAGATGACCCTCGTCGAGATCATCCAGCTGGCGATCACGCCGGTAATCCTCATCTCGGGCATGGGCGCCCTGATGCTGACGCTGACCAACCGGATGGGGCGCATCGTGGACCGCACCCGCAGCCTGGCGGGACAGGTGCGCTCGACCAGCGGCCCCGACCGCCGGCATCACGAGGAGCAGCTCGATATCCTCTGGCGGCGGGCGCTGCTCATCCGGCGGGCCGTGACCTTCAACGGCCTGAGCATGCTGGTGGCCTGCGTGCTGGTGGTCGTGGTGTTCACCGGCGTGGTGCTGGGCTGGCAGATCGAGGTGGCGACCATCGTGCTGTTCGAGGCCAGCCTGCTGATGTTGATCGCGGCGCTCGTCACATTCCTGCAGGACATCTTCCTCTCCCTGCGCGCCCTGCGCCTGGAGGTGGACCAGGCCCGCGCCCCGGGAGCGCACGCGGGTTGAGCCGGATTTTCCCCATGCAAACCGCCGCCAACGTCCTGCTCGCCCTCGTCGCCCTGCTGCACCTGTATTTCCTCGTGCTGGAGATGTTCCTGTGGACGAAACCGCGGACGCGGAAGATCTTCGGCCTGACGGAGGCGCAGGCGGAGGCGACGCGCACGCTCGCGGCCAACCAGGGCCTCTACAACGGCTTCCTCGCCGCGGGGCTGGTGTGGGGCCTGGGGGCGGACGAGTATCCGGTGAAGATCTTCTTCCTCGGCTGTGTGATCACGGCCGGCATCTACGGTGCGATGACGGCCAACCGCCGTATCCTCTTCGTGCAGGCGCTGCCGGCCGCGGTGGCGCTGGCGCTCGTGTGCGCCGGCCAGTCGTGACATGCGTTTCTTCGAGGACATCGCACCCGGCGACACCTTCCACACGGAGGAGGCCGTGGTGACCGGGGAAGACATCATGCGCTTCGGGCGCGAGTTCGACCCGCAGCCGTTTCACACCGATGCGGCGGCGGCCCAGGCCAGTTTCTTCGGCGGCCTCGTGGCGAGCGGCTGGCACACGGCGGGTGTCACCATGCGCCTGATGGTGCAAAGCGAGATGCGCCTCGACGAGGGCGTGATCGGGCAGGGCGTCGAAAACCTGCGCTGGCCGCGGCCGGTGTTTCCCGGCGACCGCCTCAAGGTCGAGTGCCGGGTGGAAGAAAAATACGAGAAGCGGGGCCGCACCGACTACGGCACCGTGCGGCTGCGCTGCACCACGCGCAACCAGGACGGCCGGGTGGTGCAGGACATGGTGGCGAACCTGCTGGTGAAGCGCCGGCCGCCTGCTACTCCCTGAGCAGGTGGGCGCCGGCGGCGGCGAGGTCCGGAAAAAGCACGGCGGCGCCCGCCGCCTGCAGCTCCCCGGTCGTGTGCGTGCCGGTGGTGACGCCGATGAACATCAGGCCGGCATTCCGCGCCGTGGCCTCGTCGTGGATGGAATCACCGACAAGCGCGGTTGCCGACGCCTCGGCGCCGAGGGTGCGCAGGGCATGAACGGCGAACTCGCGCCGGGGCTTGAGCCAGGGGGTGTCGCCCGCGCCGAAGATGTGTGCGAGGAGCGCCGCAATCCCAAGGTGGGCGCAGACGGCGCGGGCGTCGGGCCCGCGCTTGTTGGTGAGCGCGGCGCATTGCACGCCGCGGGCCCGCAGGGATTCGAGGATCTCGCGGGCGCCCGGGAGCAGCTCGGCGTCATCGAGGCCGGTCTCGCGCCAGTGCTGCAGGACCAGCGGCAGCAGCCGCGCGACGTTTTCGGGGCCGGCGAGCGTGGCGATGGCGTCCTCGACCCCGCGGCCGACGGCGGCCTTGACCTGCGCGTAGGCCGGCTCGGGCAGGCCGATCGAGCGCATGGCATGGCAATGGCAGCGGTGGATGGCGCGGAACTGGTCGATGAGGGTGCCGTCGAGGTCGAAGAGGACCGTGCGGAAGCGCATGCCGCACCCGAACACAGCGCGGGCGGGGGCGACAGAAAATAATTCTGGCCGGGAAGGGGCCGTTGCCCGACATTGGCGGCATGAGCGAACCCACCGCCCCCGCCCGGGCCGACGCGTCGTCGGAGAACGACACGCTCGTAGTGCGCGTGGGGGGCGACTGGGAGATCACGCAGGCGCATCCGCTTTGGTCCGAGGCGCTCGGGAAAAACCATCCCGCCGCCGTGCGCATCGAGAACACCGGGCTGGGCGCGTGGGACAGCTCGCTGGCGCTGTTCCTGCGGGCCGCGCAGGCGTGGAGCGAGACCCACAGCGCGGAGTTCCGGATGGAGGGCATGCCCGCGGGCGTGAACCGCCTGATGGGCATCCTCGCGCAAAAGCGGCCCGCGCCGGCCCTGCCGCATGCGGGCGTGCCGGACCTGGTGGCGGCGCTGGGCAAGTTCACCCTGCACCTGGCGGCGGAGGCGAAGGATCTCTCCAACCTGATCGGCGAATGCGCCTACAGTGTCGGGCGGTTCGTCCGCGGACGGGCCCAGTTCCGCTGGTCGGACTGCCTCCTCGAGATGCAGCACTGCGGCGTGATGGCGCTGCCGATCGTGGGGTTGATCAGTTTCCTCGTCGGCGTGACCCTGGCCTACACCGGGGCGATCGTGGTGCGCCAATACGGCGGCGACATCTGGCTGGCCGACATGGTGGGGCTGGCCATGACCCGCGAGATGGGGCCCATCATGGCGGCGGTGGTGTTGGCCGGGCGCACCGGGGCGGCCTATGCGGCCTACATCGGCAACATGAAGGCCAACGAGGAGGTGGACGCGCTGGCCACGCTCGGCGTCTCGCCGGTGGATTTCCTCATCATGCCGCGCATCGCGGCGCTGGGCCTGATGATGCCGCTGCTCGCGCTCTACTCCGACGTGATGGGCATCCTCGGCGGGATGCTCATCGCCTATCTGCCGCCCCTGAACATCGCCCCGGCGCTCTTCTTAGCCGAGATGCAGACAATCGTGGACCTGTCCGACATCAATACCGGCCTGATCAAGGCGGCGACGTTCGGCGTGCTGATCGCCGTGGCCGGCTGCTGGCGGGGCCTGCAGGCCGACCGCAGCGCGGCCGGGGTCGGCCTCGCGGCGACCTCCGCGGTGGTGACGAGCGTGCTGCTGATCGTCGTGGGCAACGCGGTCTACGCGGTGATCTTCGACATCCTCAAATGGTGACGCGCATGAACGGAACCGACGCCAAATTCGCCATCGAGGTGGAAAACCTGCAATGCGGCTACGACGGGCGCGTGGTGCTCGACCGGGTGTCGCTGGCCGTGAAACGCGGGGAGATCTTCTTCATCATCGGGGGCAGCGGCTGCGGCAAGAGCACGCTGCTGCGCCACCTGATCGGACTGAACGAGCCGACCCACGGGGCGGTGCGCTACTTCGGGAGCGATTTCACGCACGCCGACGGGGAGGAACGCCGGCGGATGCTGCGGACCTTCGGGGTGCTCTTCCAGAGCGGGGCGCTGTGGAGCTCGATGACGCTGCGCGAGAACGTGAGCCTCCCCCTCGAGCTTTACACCGACCTGTCGCGGGCGCAGCGCGACGAGATCGCGGCGCTGAAGCTGGCCCAGGTTGGCCTCGCGGGCTACGAGGATTACTTCCCCGCGGAGATCAGCGGCGGCATGAAGAAGCGCGCCGGGCTGGCGCGGGCGCTGGCGCTCGACCCCGCCATCGTGTTCTTCGACGAGCCCTCGGCGGGCCTCGACCCGATCACCTCGCTGAGGCTCGACGACCTGATCCGGGAGATGCGGGAGACGCTGGGCACGACCATCGTCGTGGTATCGCACGAGCTGGCCAGCATCTTCAGCATCGCGGACCGGGTGGTCATGCTTGATCCGGAGACGCGGGGGGTCATCGCCGAGGGCGACCCGCGCCACCTGCGCGACCACAGCGACGATCCGCGGGTGCGGTTGTTTTTGAATAGACGCGGCGACAACGATAAGGGAGAAAGCGGGCCCCCACGATGAAGACGAAATTCAGCCCCGGAGCGGTCGGCATGTTCGTGCTGGGGGCGCTGTTGCTCCTCCTCATCGGGTTCCTGTCGTTCGGGGGGCGGAGCTTTTTCGTGAAGCCGGGGCGTTTTCTGGTCTATTTCGACGAGTCCGTGAGCGGACTGGACCCGGGCGCCCCGGTGAAGTTCTACGGCGTCCGCGTCGGCCGCGTGGCGGCGGTGAACGTGCGCTACGACGCCGGGGCGCGCCACAGCGCCGTGCAGACCGTGTGCGAGATCAACCGCAACGTGCTGACGGACAGCGCGGGCACGGTCATCGACCTGAAGGATGATGCCACCATGCAGGCGTTGATCGACCGGGGCCTGCGGGCGAAGCTGAGCTTCACCGGCATCACCGGACTGCTTTACGTCGAGCTGGATTTCGAGGACCCGAAGGAATACCCCGCCAATCCCGGCTACATGAACGAGGACTACCCGGTGGTGCCCGCGATCCCTTCGCCCATCGCCGAGGTGCAGCAGAGCGTGATCGAGATTGTGGCCAACCTCAAGAAGGTGGATTTCCACGCCCTGTCGGTGGACATCCGGAAGCTGGTCGACACCACGCAGGGCAAGGTCGCCGCCTTCGACGTGAAGGCGCTGAATGAACGCATTGTCCGCACCACCGAGGCGGTGGAGCAACTGGTAAGCTCGCCCGAGGCGAAGCAGGTGTTTGCCAACCTCAACGCCGCCCTCACCGACCTGCGGGGCACGCTGGCCCGAATCGACGGCCAGGTCGGGCCGGTGAGCGATGAACTGAAGAAGACGCTGGCCGACGCGCAGGCTGCCCTCAAGTCGCTCGACGGCGCGGCCGGGAGCACGCGGCGCTTCATCGAGGAGCAGGGCGGGGTGGGCGAGGAGGTCACGCTGGCCCTGCGCCAGATTGCCGACGCGGCCGACGCACTGCAGCGGCTCGCCGATTACGTGAGCCGGCAGCCGAACGCCCTGATCGCCGGCAAGAAGAAAGAATGAACCCGCCCATGAAACCGCGCATTTCCGTTCCCGTCCTGACCACCGCGCTCGCCCTGTTCGCAGCCGGTTGCAGCCTGCTGCCCGAGCCCCAGGCGGACCCGACGCGGTATTTCACGCTCAGCGCCCCGACCAGCGCGGTGCAGCCCGGTGGGGTGGACCTGCGGCCCGTGGAGATCGCGGGCCACCTGCGCCAGCGGGCGATGGCCGTGCGCGTCGCGGACAACGAGGTCACCTACCGGGAGCACGTGCGCTGGGCGGAGCCGCTCGACGCCGCGTTGACGCAACTCCTGCAGGCCCGGCTGGCCGGCCAGGCCGGCGAATGGACCGTCCGGGTCCAGGTCGAGCGGTTCGAGGTCCTGGGCCACCGGGACAACACCGTCCAGATGACCGCGACCTACCAACTGTCGCCCAAGGCGGGCGGCGCGACCCGGCGCGGCTCCTTCGCCGCCACGCCGCGCACGTGGGACGGCCGCGACCCCGGTGCGCTCGTCGCCCTGCTGCGTGAGGCCGCCGGCGAACTCGGCGACGCACTGGCCGCGGCCTTGAACTGACCCGCCGCACCGGAAACCGGCCCCGTGCAAAAAATCGACACCATCCCCGCCATGCAGGCGGCCGCGGCCGAGATGCGCCGCGCCGGCCTGCGCGTGGCCTTCGTGCCGACGATGGGGGCGCTGCACGCCGGTCATGCGAGCCTCATCCGGCTTGCCCGCAACCAGGCCGACAAGGTCGTCGTGTCGGCGTTTGTGAACCCGCTGCAGTTCGGACCGAACGAGGACTACGCGCGCTATCCGCGCAACCCGGCGGGCGACACCGCGCTCGCGGAGCGCGAGGGCGCCGACGTGCTGTTCGTGCCGGCGGCGGAGGAGATGTTTCCCAAGGGGTTCTCCACGCACCTGGCTGAGGAGCGCGTCAGCAAACCGCTGTGCGGGGTCGCGCGGCCGGCGCTTTTCCGCGGCGTCCTGACCTGCTGGCTCAAGCTGATCAACCTCGTGCAGCCGCACCTGCTCGTCATGGGCGACAAGGACGCGCAGCAGGTCGCGGTGGTGCGCAAGGCGGTGGCCGACCTCTGCCTGCCGGTCGAGATCGTGTCGGCGCCGACCATCCGCGACGCCGACGGCCTGGCGCTGAGCGCGCGCAACGCCTACCTGTCGCCCACGCAGCGCGACGAGGCCCTGGCCGTGAACCGGGCGCTGTGCAAGGTGCGCGAAATGGCGGCCGGGGGCGTGAAAAGCGCGGACCGGCTGGTGGCGGAGGCGACGCACATCCTCGCCCAGAAGCGGCGGCTGCGCGTCATCTACATCTCGGCCGTGGACCGCGCGACCATGGAGCCGATGCGAGAGATCACGCCCGACCAGTGCCTGCTCGCCATCGCCTACTGGGTGGACGAGGTGCGCCTGACCGACAACACGCTGATTTGAACCACCTCCGCCGGGCTGTGAATAACCTGTCGGCATCACTTTTGAGGCCAGAGGGAAACCGGCTGCGGTGCAGCCTTTGGTAACAACCCACGAGACCGCAGATCCGAGACTGGCGGGGGGCATGGGAATCGAATCGCCCCGGCGGATTAGATGAACTATCCGGGTAGGTGCACATGCCTAAGTCATTGTTCAAAAGACCATAAAGCCGGAAAACTGGCGTGGAAATGGCGCGGGTGGTTCTTCACCGTGGCGATACTGACGGTGTCATCACCAAAACTATTTGCCGACCGACTTCAGGTGAATCCGCCCGGGAAGCCGGCCCGGGCCCCACGCCAGGCGGCGTGGGAGACCTGTGAATGAAAACCTCCTGCGAAAGCTGCGGGGCAGGTGAGCACAGGATTGAAATTCCGGCACTTAGGTGCGCTCATCGGGGGGCGTGAGCACTCCCTTTCCCCCCAAACCCCGCATCGCCATCGTCGGCGCCGGCGCGCTCGGCTGTTATTACGGCGCGCGCCTCGCCAAGGCCGGTGAGGACGTGCATTTCGTCGTGCGCGGCGGCCGGGCGGCCATCCTGGCGCGCGGCCTGAAGGTCAAGACCCCGACCGAGCGCATCGCCATCCGCAAGGTGCAGGCGCATGCCACGGCGGAGGAGATCGGCGTGTGCGACCTGGTGATCGTGGCGGTGAAGGCCACGGCCAACGACGCGCTGAAGAAACTGCTGCCGCCGCTGGTCGGCGAGAACACCCGCGTGCTCACCCTGCAGAACGGCCTCGGCGTGGAGGAGCCGGTGGCGGAGATCGTGGGCGCGGACCGCGTGCTCGGGGCGATCTGCTACGTGGGCTGCGTGCGCACGGCGCCGGGCGTGGTGGAGTGCACCTTCCCGGGCCTGATGATGATCGGCAAGTTCGGCCAGCCCGCGGGCGCGAACACGCGGGCCGTGGCGGAGATGTTCCGCCGGGCCGGCGTGAAGTGCGACGCCCACGACAACCTCGAGGAGCAGCGCTGGCGCAAATTGGTCTGGAACGTGCCGTTCAACGGGCTCGCGATCGCGGCCGGCGGCGTGACGACCGACGTCATCATGGCCGACGAGGGGCTGCGCACGCAGGCGCGCCGCCTCATGGAGGAGCTCATCGACGCGGCGGCGAAGTTCGGGCACAACATCCCGCGGTCGTTCATGGAGACGCAGTTCGAGCGCACGGCGAAGACCGGCCGCTACCGGCCCTCGTCGCTCATCGACTTCGAGGAGGGGCGCGAGATCGAGCTGGAGGAGATCTGGGGCGAGCCCGTGCGGCGCGCGAAGAAGGTCGGCGCCGCCGTGCCGCGGCTGGAGCTGCTGCACGCCCTGCTGCAGACCCTCGTGGCCGGCCGGAGGAAAAGGAAGGCGCGCTGAGCGTGGTGCGCTTCCACTCGCGATAACAGATGCCGTGCTGGAGGCGCGGCGCCCTCGCCGCGCAGAACCTGTGTCATGCGACTTCCGCACCTGAAGCCGTTTGCACGCCAGCCACTGGTGTTCCTCACCTGTTGCACGCATGAGCGACGGGCACTTCTTGCGGAGCCGCAGGCGCACGACATTTTGCGCAAAATCTGGGAGACCTCCGCCGCCCTAGACGGCTGGTTCGTGGGCCGATACCTGTTGATGCCCGATCATGCGCATCTCTTCGCCAAACCAGCGGTCGAGGCAAAGCCACTCCCGGGGTGGATGAAGACATGGAAGTCGATTTCTTCGCGCCAATTCGGCTGGCAAAGGCGGGTAGCCCCGCCGGTCTGGCAGTGCGATTATTTCGATCACTTCATCAGGAGCGCCGCATCTTACGCCGAAAAATGGCACTATGTTGAGAACAACCCGGTGAGGGGAGGACTGTGTGCTGAGGCCGCGGATTGGCTATACAAAGGAGAGATTCACGAATTGACCTACTGAAGCGCGGTGAGGGCACCGCGCCTCCAGCGCCGACAGGCATCGGCGGACAGGCAAGGTGCGGGGCCGGCATCACGGGACTTGAAGCCCGCCGGGACCGCCCGCACAGTGTCCCATGCAATCCCCGCAGGACCTGCGCGAACTCACCTTTCGGAGCGTAATGCTCGGCGGCGTCATCACGCTGCTGTTCACGGCGGCCAACGTCTACCTCGGGCTCAAGGTGGGCCTCACCTTCGCCACGTCGATCCCGGCGGCCGTCATCTCGATGGCGTTGCTGCGCATGATCGGCAACTCGAACATCCTCGAGAACAACATCGTGCAGACCATCGCGTCGGCGGCGGGCACGCTGTCGGCCATCATCTTCGTGCTGCCCGGCCTCGTCATGGTGGGCTGGTGGCAGGGCTTCCCCTACTGGACCACGGTGGCGGTGTGCGCGACGGGCGGCATCCTCGGCGTGATGTTCTCGGTGCCGCTGCGGCGCGCGCTGGTGACGGGGTCCGACCTGCCTTACCCGGAGGGAGTCGCGGCCGGGGAGGTGCTGAAGGTCGGTTTCGGCTCGGCGGCGGGCAAGGAGGAGAACGCCAAGGGCCTGCGCATGATCGTGGTCGGTTCGCTTATCGCGGCCGGCTACCAGTTGCTCACCTACCTTCGGGTGGCGGCCGACGCGCTCGCTGTGTCGTTCCGCGTCGGCGCGGGGGCGACCGCGGCCTCGACGAGCCTGGCCATGGCCCTGATCGGCGTGGGCCACCTCGTGGGCCTCTCGGTGGGTCTTGCGATGTTGGTGGGCATGCTGATCGCGTGGGCCGGCCTGGTGCCGTTGCTCACCTGGGGCGAGGTGGGGGAGAACGTCGCCGGCGTCGTCAACACGACCTTCCGCGGCGAGGTGCGCTTCATCGGCGCGGGCGTGATCGGCGTCGCGGCGCTGTGGAGCCTGTTCCGCATCATCGGCCCGATCCTCAAGGGCATCCGCGCGGCGATGGCCACCTCGCAGGCCCGGCAGGTCGGCACGGAGCTGCCGCTGACCGAGCGCGACATCCCCATCGGCATCGTGGGCGGCTCCATCCTGGCGATGCTCGTCCCCATCGCGGGCCTGCTCTGGTATTTCAGCTCCGGCACGGCGATCGCATCGGGCATCGGGCCGACGATCCTCGGCAGCCTGGTTTATGTCGTCCTCATCGGTGCCGTCATCGCCTGCGTCTGCGGCTACATGGCCGGCCTGATCGGCGCCTCAAACAGCCCCGTGTCGGGCGTCGGCATCCTCGCCGTCATCGGCGCCTCGGTGCTGCTGGTCTTGGTCTACGGCCACGGGGGCGACCCGGAGCAGACGAAGGCGCTCGTGGCCTACGCGCTCTTCACGACGGCAATCGTATTCTCCATCGCCACCATCTCGAACGACAACCTGCAGGACCTGAAGACCGGCCAGCTGGTCGGCGCCACGCCGTGGCGGCAGCAGCTCGCACTGGTCTACGGCGTGATCTTCGGCTCGCTGGTCATCCCGCCGGTGCTCGACCTGCTCAACAAGGCCTTCGGCTTCGCCGGGGCGCCCGGGGCGGGGGAGAACGCCCTCGCCGCGCCGCAGGCCGCGCTCATCTCGTCGCTGGCCAAGGGCGTGCTCGGTGGCGACATCCAGTGGAACCTCATCGGCTGGGGCGCGGCCCTCGGCGTCGCCATCGTCGTGGTCGACGAGGTGCTGCGGGCCGGCAAGAAGATGCGCCTGCCGCCGCTGTGCGTGGGCATGGGCATCTACCTGCCGATGGCGCTGACCCTGCTCATCCCGGTCGGCGCGCTGCTCGGCTGGCTCTACGAACGCTGGGCGGAAAAGCAGAAGAGCCCGGAGTTCACGAAGCGGATGGGCGTGCTGGCGGCGACCGGCCTCATCGTGGGCGAGAGCCTGCTCGGCGTGGCGTTCGCGGGTGCGGTCGCGGCCACCGGCCGCGATGCGCCGCTCGCCGTCGTCGGGGCGGACTTCGAGCACGCCGCGCGGTGGATCGGATTCGCGCTCTTCGCCGGCGGCATCGCGCTGCTCTACCGCTCGGCCCGCCGGACGGGCTGAGCCGCATCAGCTTCTGCTGCAACATCCCGGCGACATATCGGACGGACGATTCCGTTTACCGCCAAGGAAAGGTCTCCGGCCTTGTGTTCAGGTCCATTGGTCGCGAGCGGCGGCAAGGCTGAAACATAGTCTCGCCTTCGGCGGGCAATTTCTTTGCATTTCCGCATATGAAAACGATGCGCATCATGTTAATGGGGGTTTACTCGGCGATGTCGGCAGTCGTCGCTTTAGCTCAGACAGTTGAAATCGTGGTTCTAGATCGGTCCGTCAATTATACACAGACCGTTGCCGGTTCGTCGGCATTGGTAAATGCCACGCCTTATAGTGCGGGCGCTTTCATCAATGGTAGTAATCTGAACCTACTTTCCTCGTTTTCCTTCAAGAAACCAGGAGATGCTGTGACTGTGTATTCTGGCGCCCAGGACGGCAACGAGTGGCAGGCGCCGACTTCAGGCAATGTCTTCAGCTCAATGGCCAACCTGAATTCTGCCTTTGGCCCTGGAACCTATACCATTTCAGTCAGCGGTTTTTCGGATAGCTCCCTCACAATGACCGACCTGGTGGGAAGCGCCACCAACGATGGCCTGCCCAACATGCCGTTTGTGATCGCCACCCAGAACAGCAATCCAGTGACTTGGTCCGGCGGTAAAATGCTGGTCGATCCCACTTTGGAACTCACAATCGCCACAACCACTTTCACGACCAATTACACCGCCGGGATGGGGCGTGTCGGCATCGGGGTATTCGGAAGTATTCCTGACCAAGAGGCTAGCAACGAGACTTCACCAGGTTCTTTTATCTTCAGTGGGAATACGGCGCAACTGGTGATCGCCGCCAACACGTTTACTTCCGGACAGACCTATTCAGGCGACATGGAATTCAACAGCGTCCAGGCTGCACCGACTGACCTGAGTGGCATTTACGGGGGTTCCGCCAAGGGTGTCGTGATTTATACGGCCTTTCTTAGTTTCCAGGTCCAGGCCATCCCCGAGCCCTCCACCTACGCGGCGATCTTTGGGGTGCTGGCCCTGGCGGGCGTGGTGATCCACCGGCGCAGGAAACTGCAGCAGGCCTGACGAATCCAAGCGCACGTTTTCATGAGGCCGGGCCGCAAGCCCGGCCTTCTGCTTTCCGGCGGGCCTGATCGAGCGGGGAGATTTTTACGCGCGATGAGAAAGTCATCAGCCCCAGCAGGAACGGTTCTACCTCTCTGCAACACAAGGGATGCGGAGCCCGACCGGCGGGAGCGGGTGTATTCTTGCGCCATGAAAACCAAACAGCTTCTGCCTGTGTTGGTGGTGATGATTTTGGCGGCATCATTGCCCGCGCAGATCTACGTCTCGGTCAACAAGGGCATCCATTACACCCAGACCGATGTCGGCACAGTCAGCCCCAACAACCCCACGCCGTATTCCGTCAACGCGGACATCTCGGGGCCAGGATTATCAACGTTGGTCCCGGTCGGACCCAATCGGGTCACTCCCTCTACGGCCGTGCCCTATGGGCTGACATACGATCCGGACAGGAGTGGGTGGAACTACAACAGCGGAGCCATGACACTGTCCTCCCTGGATAGCACCTACCCAAACGGCAACTGGACCCTTGAGGCCGGAGGCAATACCTGGGGGCCACTGTCTTTGATTGGCGACCTCTACCCAAACGCCCCGGAGGCCACCTTCAGTGCCGGCACCTGGACGAGCGGCGTCCTGTATCTGACCGCAGCTGAAGCCGCGGCGGGTTTTACCGTCACGACCAATAACTTCACCGCCAACTTCAGCTCAGGGAGCAGTTACGTGGGTTTGTTCTTGGATAACCTCAGCGCTGAGAACTTCCCGACCTTTACCGCACCCTCCGTCATGCTTAATGTTCCCGGAGGGGCACTGGGGGCCGGAACACACTACCTCAGCATGGACTTCAACCGGCTGACGGCGATGGACAACTCCGTGAGCGGTTACGTGGCGGTGGTGGGTTACAACGCCAACACGAACCTGACGATCCAAGTCGAGGCCATCCCCGAGCCGTCAACGTATGCGGCAATCGTCGGTGTGATTACACTGGCGGGCGTGATGATCCACCGCCGCAGGAAGATGCAGCAGGGCTGACGAATCCCAGCGCACGTTTTCATGAGGCCGGGCCGCACGCCCGGCCTTTTCATTGGGCGTAGTGCCACACTGAGAAAATCATCGACCAAAACAGTATCGGTTCTACCTGCGCACAGGGCAAGCGATGCGCAGTCAGCGCACCTGCAGGTGGTGTATCCTTGCGGCCATGAAAACGCGCGTGCCGCTGGTGATTGCCGCTGTCCTGGGAGTTCCCCTCCATGTGTTGGCTCAGACGGTGGAGCTGGTCCTAGTGAACCGACAGGTCAATCATGTGCAGGTCTCTGCCGGGACCGCCGCACCCGATGGAGCCACGCCCTACGAGTTCTGGATCGGCATTCACGGGCAGAATCTGACTGCACCGGCGTTCACGTTTGGATTCAAGAAACCGGGTGACAGCGTGACTCTCTATCCCGGCATCGTGGTGGCGACGGGCACAGAATGGCGGGCCCCGGATCCACCGAGCAGCGCACGATTTGCCGGCTTGGGTCTGCTGGATGCGGTATTTCCGGGTGGAACCTACGAAATCCAAACATCGGTCGGGAACACGACCCTCGATCTACCCAATCTTGCCGGCAACACCAACGATGGTTTCGCAAGCACGCCCTACGTCAGCGCAACGCAGGATGGCAATCCCGTGACATGGACGGGAGGAATCATGATGATTGATCCGACCAAGGAGCTCACGCTGGCAAACGGGCCATGGACGGTGAACAACGGGATTGGGGGCAAGCGCATCGGCCTCCGGGTCGGGGGCAATGCGCTCAATCTTGAGACCACGAACGAAAATCCCATTGGTTCCTACCTATTCAGCGGTCTGACTGTGCAGTTGCAAATACCGGCCCATACGCTTGTCGCCGGAAATTTTTATGCAGGGAGCTTGGAGTATAGTCGCGTCCTAGGAAGCGGACCCAATGTCGATTTGAGTGCGACCTACGGTGCGGGAGCAATCGGGGCACCCATCTACACGGCCTATACCGCCTTTGCCATCCAAGCCATCCCCGAGCCGTCGACCTATGCGGCGATCATTGGCGGGCTGGCCTTGGCGGGCGTGGTGATCCACCGGCGCCGGAAGCTGCAGCAGGGCTGACGAACTTCCGCGTGTTTTCACGAGGCCGGGCCACTCGCCCGGCCTTTTCATTCCTCCCCCTCGTGATAGGGCGTCTCGTGCATCCGGAAGAACTTACCTTGGGGACGAAAGCCCCACTTGCCGGAGTCGGGGTAATGAAAGATGTCCACGGGGGGATTGTCGGCGATGACGTAGTAGACGAGGGCGCGCCGACCGGTGTTGATGATCTGATGGGCGTCGAACGGGGCGCACATGAAAGCGTCGCCGGGTCCGATCTTGTGGCGTTTCCTCCCGGAGCGCGCTATGCCCGAGCCGCTGAGCACTACGTAGAGTTCCCACTGGGTCGTGTGGTAGTGGAACGGACACGCGGCCTTGCCGGGCGGCACCCTGACGAGCTCGAGGTTGAAGGGATGCCCGCGTTTCGGCCAGCCGCGGCGCACGTCGCCGAGCGCGACGGAGATGTCCTTGCCCGACTGGGCATACTTCCCCTTGGGCGATTTCCAGTGTTCCCACTTGAGCCGGGCGAGGTTGATCTTGGTCATGCGAAGGGATGGGCGGAGGTGTGCGGGCGCGTGAGGCTGGTGAACGGGATCTCGAGCGAGACCCGCCAGGAATCGCCGCGGTGCGGGCCGGAGCGCATGGTCCCGCCCAGTTCCTGCGTGCGGCGCTCGATGTTGCGCAGTCCGTTGCCGGGAACGGGAGGCGAAGAGCCATGGGCGGGGACACCGTCGTTGATCCACTCCACGCGCAGGAAGCCGCGGTCGATGGCAAAGTCGAGCGAGGCGACTGCCGGCCGCGCGTGGCGGAGCGCGTTGCTCGTCAGCTCGCGGCAGATGAAGTAGAGCTGGGTCTGCGCCTCGCGGGTGAGGCCGTCGAGCGCGCCCTCGGCGACGCGGAGCTGGAATTCGCAGCGGGCAAACTGCTGCATGTGCCGCTCGATGTGGCGGAGGGCGGAATCCAGGTCGCGGTCGCGCAGTTCCTCGGGCTCGAGGTCGAGGATGAGGTTGCGCAGGTCGGCCGAGGCCTGCTGGAGCATGGCCCTGATGTTGGCCATCTGCCCGGGGGCGGGTGCACGCCCCTGCTGGACCTCGGCCTGCAGGGCGCTGAGCTGGAGGCCGGCGGCGTAGATGGACTGGATGGGGCCGTCGTGCAGGTTGCCGGCGAGGCGCAGACGCAGGGCCTCGTTGGACTCGGCGTCGCGCCGACGGACCTCGGGGTTGGCATGCTCCAGATGGCGGCGCATCTCCTCCTGCAGCATCTGGCCCCAGCGGAGCTGCCCGGCGAGCAACCGCGCGATCTCGCCGAATTCTCCGCGTGAGGTCAGCAGGCCGGCGATGGGGGTGGGCAGGCGGGTCTCGAGGCTGCGGGTGATCTGACCCAGCGGGCGCAGCACCGTCAGCCCCACCAGCCCCACGAGCAGGGCCAGCGCCAGCAGGGCCCCGAAACCGATGAACAAGACCCGCCGGTCGTAGGCGTGCTGCGCATCCCGGATCAACTGGAAGTTGAAGCGGGCGGACAGATGGGCCAGCGGCTGGCCGCCCAGGCCGGACAGCTCGCGGTGGAAATTCTGGCCGTCATGGACCGCGTCCAGGGCATGCACCGAGATCTGGGCCCCGATCAGGGTGTTGAGTTGCGCGCGCCAGACATCGTCCCACTCCTTGCCCAGCAGCAGGTAGCCGCGCACGGGGGTCTCGTGCCGCCAGAACTTGGCATCCTGGATGGCGGCCCCGAAGATCTCCCACAGCCGCCCGTCCATCATCGTGAAGTAGCGGAAGGTGTAGCGCCGGTCGATGAAGCCCCGGAGTTGCGCGGGATCGGCGAAGGGTGGCGGCGGGCGGGCAAAATCCTTGTCGATGGAGTGCACGGGCTTCATCTCCGCATCGAGCACCCAGACCGCGTCGCCGCCGCCGGGGATGCCGACGATGTTGTCCACGTTTTCGGTCGCCCATTTTTGATCCGGCTTGTCCATGAACTTCACCATGTCGCTCCACCAGGCGTAGCTGGAGGCGAGCGACTCGAGGCCGCGGCCTTGCAGGCTGACCGCCAGGTCGATGCGCTGGGTGCGCTCGCGCGTGAGGTCCGCCAGCAGGCCCGCGACCTCGCGATCCGCCTGCCGGTGCGCGACCCAGAAGACCGCGGCGAAGCCCGCGCAAATCAGCAGGACGGCGAGCGAGAGCCGGGTGAGCAGGAGCATGGGGCCCCGGCAGTATCAGGGGTGCCGCGGCACCGGTCAACGCGCCATCGCCGCCTTCAGCCCGGGGCGACCGGGTTGGAGAGCCGGCCGATGCCCTCGATCTCCACCTCGATGGTGTCGCCGGCCTGCAGCCAGACGGGCGGGTTCCGCGCAAAGCCGACGCCCTCGGGTGTGCCCGTGAGGATGAGGGTGCCGGCGGGCAGCGTCTTGTCGGCGGTGAGGAACTCGATCAGCGCCGGCACATCAAAGATCATGTCGGCCGTGGTTGAGTCCTGCATGACGGTGCCGTTGAGGACGGAGCGGATGCGCAGGGCGTTGGGATCGGGCAGCTCGTCGGGCGTGACGAGCACGGGGCCGAGCGGGCAGAAGGTATCGAAGCTCTTGGCGTGGTTCCACTGGCCGCCGCCCCAGTCGCGCTGCCAGTCGCGGGCGCTGACGTCGTTGGCGCAGGTGTAGCCGAGGATGTGGTCGAAGGCGTCGGCGCGGGCGACGTTGCGCGCGGCTTTTTTCAGCACGAGGGCCAGCTCCGCCTCATAGTCGACGCGCGTGCTGGCCTGGATGGCCGGGAGCCGGATCGGGTCGCCGGGGTTCTGCACGGCGCCGGGGAGCTTCATGAACCACATCGGCCGCTCCGGCGGGGGGCGTTTACCCTCCGCGGCATGCTTCGCGTAGTTGAGGCCGATGCAGACGATCGCCGTCGGGGCGACGGGGGCGAGGAGCTTGCCCGGCGTGACCACGCGGTCCGTCGCGCTCCACCGGCCGAACACATTACCCTCTACCACCCGGGCGGAACCGTCGGCCTGCAGCGCGGCAAACGCCGGGCCGGCGGGCGTGAGGTGGCGGATGAGCTTCACGCGGTCGCGGGCTGCCGGGCGTAGGCCTCCATGCCGACGCAGGAGCACACGAGGTTGCGGTCGCCGTAGACGTTGTCGATGCGGCCGACGGCGGGCCAGAACTTCGAGGCGCGCGTCCACTTGTCGGGGAACGCGGCGGTCTCGCGCGAATACGGGCGGTTCCACTCCGACCCGGTGACGACGGCGGCGGTGTGCGGGGCGTGCTTCAGCGGGTTGTTGAGCTTGTCGCTCTCACCGCTGGCGACGGCCGCCATCTCGCCGTGGATCGAGATGAGCACGTCGCAGAAGCGGTCGAGCTCGGACTTCGTCTCGCTCTCGGTCGGCTCGATCATGAGCGTGCCGGGGACGGGGAACGACATCGTCGGCGCGTGGTAGCCGTAATCCATCAGGCGCTTGGCGACATCCTCGACCTCGAGGCCGTGCTTCTTCCACGGGCGGAACTCGAGGATGCACTCGTGCGCCACGAGGCCGGAGCCGCCCTTGTAGAGGACGGGGAAGTGGTGCTCGAGGCGCTTGGCGATGTAGTTGGCGTTGAGGATGGCGAACTTCGTCGCGCGCGTGAGGCCGTCGGGGCCCATCATGCGGATATACATCCAGGAGATGACGAGGATGCTGGCGCTGCCGTAGGGCGCGGCGCTGACGGCGCCGATGGCGGTGCCGGGCTGCGCGATCGCCGGGGCGCTGACCGGGTGGCCGGGCAGGAACGGCACGAGGTGCTTCGCGACGCCGATCGGGCCCATGCCGGGGCCGCCGCCGCCGTGCGGGATGCAGAAGGTCTTGTGGAGGTTGAGGTGGCACACGTCCGCGCCGATGTGGCCGGGAGAGGTGAGGCCGACCTGCGCGTTCATGTTCGCGCCGTCCATGTAGACCTGTCCGCCGTGCGCGTGGATGATTTTGCAGATGTCGCGGATGGAGGTCTCGAACACGCCGTGGGTCGACGGATACGTGACCATGAGCGCGGCGAGGTTGGCGCCGTGCTGGGCGGCCTTGGCCCTGAGGTCGGCGACGTCGATGTTGCCGTTGGCGTCGCAGGCGACGGGGACGACCGTCAGGCCGCACATGGCGGCGCTGGCGGGGTTGGTGCCGTGCGCGCTGGTGGGGATGAGGCAGATGTGGCGGTGGCCCTCGCCACGCGACTCGTGGTAGGCGCGGATGACGAGGAGGCCGGCGTATTCGCCCTGCGAGCCCGCGTTGGGCTGGAGCGAGACCTGGGCGAAGCCGGTGATCTCGCTGAGCCACTTCTCCAGTTGCGCGAACATCCTTGCGTAGCCCTTCGTCTGGTCGGCGGGTGCGAAGGGGTGCAGCGCACCGAAGCCGGGCCACGTGACGGGGAACATCTCGCTCGTGGCGTTGAGCTTCATCGTGCACGAGCCGAGCGAGATCATCGAGTGGACGAGCGAAAGGTCCTTCGTCTCGAGGCGGCGGATGTAGCGCAGCATCTCGTGCTCGGTGTGGTAGCTGTTGAAGACCCTGGCGGTGAGGAACGGCGAGGTGCGATCGAGGCCGGAGGGCGGGACGTTGGACTCGGCGGACAGGTCGAGCGTGGCGCCGAAGAGGCCGGCGAGCGTCTCGATGTCGGCGACCGAGGTCGTCTCGTCGAGCGAGAGGCCGACGGCGGTGTCGCTGACGCGGCGGAGGTTGAGCTTCCTGGCCTCGGCGGCGGCGTGGATCTTGGCGGCGGCGACACCGGTGATGGTGAGGGTGTCGAACACCGGCTCGGCGTTCACGCGCGCGCCGGTGGACTTGATGGCGTTGGCGAGGAGGTTCGTCATCACGCGGGTGCGCTGCGCAATTTTCCGCAATCCCTCGGGGCCGTGATAGACGGCATACATCGACGCCATGACGGCGAGGAGGACCTGGGCGGTGCAGATGTTGGAGGTGGCCTTGTCGCGGCGGATGTGTTGCTCGCGGGTGCCGAGGGCGAGCCGCAGACCGGGATTGCCCTGCGCGTCCTTCGAGACGCCGACGAGGCGGCCGGGCATCTGGCGCTTGTAGGCGTCCTTGGTGGCGAGGAAACCCGCGTGCGGCCCGCCGAAGCCCATCGGCACGCCGAAACGCTGCGCCGAGCCCACGGCGACATCGGCCCCGAACTCTCCCGGCGGGCGCAACAGCGTGAGCGCGAGCAGGTCGGTGGCGACGACGCAGAGCGCGCCGGCGGCGTGGGCTTGGGCGAAGAACGCGGTGAAGTCGTGGATGCTGCCGGTGGTGTCCGGGTATTGGACGAGGACACCAAAAACATTGCCGCCCGCGAAGTCGAACGCGCGGTGGTCGCCGACGACAACCGTGACATGGAGCGGCTTGGCGCGCGTGCGGACGATGTCGATCGTCTGCGGGTGGCATTTTTCGGAGACGAAGAACGTCGAGGAGCCGGCGTTTTCGCCGAGCTTGACGCGGTGGGCGAGCATCATGGCCTCGGCGGCGGCCGTGCCCTCGTCGAGCATCGAGGCGCCGGCGATCTCCATGCCGGTGAGGTCGGTGACGAGGGTCTGGAAGTTCAGCAAGGCCTCGAGCCGCCCTTGGGAAATCTCGGCCTGGTAGGGCGTGTAGGCGGTATACCAGCCGGGATTCTCGAGGATGTTGCGCTGGATGACGCCGGGCGTGGCGGTGTCGTAGTAGCCCAGGCCGATGAAGGAGCGGAACACCTTGTTCCGGGCCGCGAGGGCGCGGAGTTCGGCGAGGGCCTCGCGTTCGCCGAGGGCGGAGGGGAGGCGGAGCGGGCGCTTGAGGCGGATCTTGGCCGGCACGGCGGCGTCGGCGAGGGCGTCGATCGAGTCGAAGCCGACGGTGCGGAGCATCTCGGCCACGGCGGCGTCGGGGGAGCCGGTGTGGCGGCGTTCAAAGGTGTCGAGCGGGGCGAGGAGGTCGCGGGACGAAGCCATTGCGTGACGCTAGGTGGGGCGGCTGCTGCCGCAACCGCGAACTCGGCCGCCCCCGATGCAATTAAGGCGTTGTTTCGCCCCCGAAAGGCCTTCTGTTCCCTGCGGTGACCAAAGTGATGCCACTCAGGACCAAGCAGGCCCGGGCCGCCTACGTGGCGCGGCGGTTGGCGGAGCTGTATCCGGAGACGCCCATCCCGCTCGACCACAAGGATCCATTCACGTTGCTCGTGGCTGTGGTGTTGTCGGCGCAGTGCACGGACAAGCGGGTCAACGAGGTCACACCGCACCTCTGGGCCGTGGCGGACAATCCGCGCGACATGGCGCGCGTGCCGGTGGGAAAAATCCAGGCAATCATCCGCCCCTGCGGCCTCGCGCCGCAGAAGGCGAAGGCGATCGGCGAACTTTCGCGGCTGCTCTTGGAGCGGCACGGCAGCTCGGTGCCGCGGACCTTCGAGGAGTTGGAGGCGCTGCCCGGGGTGGGACACAAGACGGCCTCGGTGGTGATGAGCCAGGCCTTTGGTGTGCCGGCCTTCCCCGTGGACACGCACATCCACCGCCTCGCCCACCGCTGGAAATTGTCGAGCGGCCGCAGCGTGGAGCAGACCGAGCGCGACCTGAAGAAGCTGTTTCCGCCGGAGTCCTGGAACCA
>CAZMFB010000019.1:0-58638 GCA_964565475.1 uncultured Opitutaceae bacterium
AGCGAGATGGCGCCGCCGCGGACGTTGAGCCGGTCGTGCGGCACGCCGAGTTCCTTCGCAAAGGCCATCGGCACGACGGCGAAGGCCTCGTTGACTTCCCAGAGGTCGACGTCGGAGGTCTTCCAGCCGGCGGCGGCGAGGGCGCTTTGCGCGGCCTGCACCGGGGCGGTGGTGAACCAGACCGGGTCCTGCGCGTGGCCGCCAAAGGAGACGATCTTCGCAATGGGTTTGAGGCCCTTGGCCAGCGCGGTGGCGGCGGCGGCGAGCACGAGGGCGGCGGCGCCGTCGTTGATGGTGGAGGCGTTGGCGGCGGTGACGGTGCCGGCCTTGTCGAAGACGGGGCGCAGCGTGGGAATCTTGTCGTATTTCACCTTCGCGGGGCCCTCGTCGTGCTCGACCTTGGTGACGTTGCCCTTGGCGTCCGCAATCTCGACGGGTGTGATCTCGGCGGCGAAACTGCCGTCCTTCTGGGCGGCGTTGGCGCGCTTGAAGGACTCGATGGCGTAGGCGTCCTGCTGCTCGCGGGTGAAGGCGTATTTCGCGGCGCATTTCTCGGCGCAGTTGCCCATGTGGATGTTGTTGTAGGGATCCCAGAGGCCGTCGCTGACCATCGAGTCGATGATCTGGCCGTGGCCCATGCGATAGCCGTCGCGGGCCTTGGGGAGGAGGTAGGGCGCGAGGGTCATGTTCTCCATGCCGCCGGCGACGGCGACGGTGCCCATGCCGCCGGCGAGGAAATGCGCGGCGCCCATGACCGTCTGCAGGCCGGAGCCGCAGACCTTGTGGACGGTGACGCAGCGCACCGACTGCGGGAGGCCGGCGCCGAGGGCGGCCTGGCGGGCCGGGGCCTGGCCCTGGCCGGCCTGGAGGACGTTGCCCATGAGCACGTCGGTGATGTCGGCGGGGGCGACACCGGCGCGGGCGAGCGCGCCGTTGATGGCGGCGGCGCCGAGTTTCGGCGCGGGCACGGAGGCGAAGGCGCCCTGGAACGAGCCGAGCGGCGTGCGGGTGGCGGAGAGGATGACGATGTCTTTCATGGATATTTTTCTTTCACACCAAGATCGCAAAGACAGCAAAGAAGACAGTCTCTTGGCGATCTTTGCGTCCTTCTGTTAACCAGACGAAGCCCGGGCGACGGAGCCGCCGGCGGGGCGGGCGATGGTGAAGAGCTCGCGCGTGCGCACATAGTAGTCGCCGCCCATGCGGCCGATGGTGTCGAGCTTGGCGGGGTCGATGTGGCCCGAGGCGTCGAGCACGGACTCGGCCACGTGCGCGCAGACGATGCGGCCGAAGACGACATTGGCCCCGAGCGGGCCGTCGCCCACGCGCACGATGCGGTCGAGGGTGCACTCGAAGGCGACCGGCGCGGCGGCAACGCGGGGCGGGCGGACTTTTTGTGACGGCGCGGTGGGGATGTCGAACGCGGCGAACTCGCTCTCGCCATGCGGCAGGGGCGCCGAGGTGGCGTTCATCGGCCCGGCGAGGGCGTGCGGCACGATGTTGACGACGAACTCGGGCACCTGCTCGACGTTGAGGACGGTGTCCTTCTTCCTGCCGGTGCGGTCGTTGGCGCCGGTGAAGAGGAGCGTGGGCGGCGAGGCGCAGACACCCTGGAAGAAGGAAAAGGGGGCGAGGTTGGCCTGGCCGGCGGCGTTGACGGTGGAGACCCACGCGATGGGCCGCGGGGTGATGGCGCTGATCATCAGCGCGTAGGCGTCGCGCGGCGGCAGGTTCTGGAAATCAACGGTCATCGCCAATGAGAATACAGGTCATCGCGAGGCCCGCAACAGCGGGCCGTGGCGATCCAGCTGGATTGCTTCGTCGCTGCGCTCCTCGCAATGACTGGCGTTCTCACCCGAGCCACGAGAGCGGATAGTTCGGGTCGTCCATCGCGAGGGCCTGCTCGGTCAGTTCAAGCGGATATTGCGTGTCGAACATGACGGCGAGCTCCTCGGTGCGCTTGTGCTCGAAGCTCTTGAGCGTGGTGCCGGGGTGCGGGCCGTGCGGGATGCCCTGCGGGTGGAGCGTGAACGAGCCGGGCTCGACGCCCTTGCGGGAGCCGAAGTTGCCGCGGACGTAGAACAACACCTCGTCGGCCTCGGTATTGTCGTGCGACCACGGGACCTTGATGGCCTCGGGGTGCAGGTCGAGCCAGCGCGGCGCGAAGGTGCAGATGACGTAGCCCTTGATCTCAAAGGTCTGGTGGATCGGCGGCGGCAGGTGGAAGGTGCCGGTGATGGGCTCGAAATCGTTCGCGTTGAAGGTGAACGGATAGAGGTAGCCGTCCCAGCCCACGACGTCGAAGGGGTGCGCGCCCATGATGTTGCGGGTGAAGCGGGCGCCGCGGTCCTTCACGAGCACGGCGAAGTCGCCGTCCTTGTCCTCGGCGATGATCTCGGTGGGGCCGTGGAAGTCGCGTTCGCCGTAGGGGGCGCCGAGGCGGATCTGGCCCTCGGGGTGCAGGTAGCGCGCGGGCAGGCGGACCGGGTGCGCCGACTCGAGGATGAGGTAGTCCTCCTTCGCGATGTCGTCGGGCACGAGGCGGTAGATGGTGCCGCGCGGGATGACGATGTAGTCGTCCTGCTTGTAGCGGAGGCGGCCGAAGTTGGACTCGAGCCAGCCGCCGCCGGACCAGACGAAGATGACGTCGTCGTTCTGGCCGTTGCGGTAGAAGTCATAGCCGCTCTCCATGGTCTTGGCGGGGCGGCAGCGCGAGCAGGTGATGTCGGCGTTGAACATCAGCGGCACGCGGCCGGTGTAGGGATCGCCGGCGCGGGGCAGTTGCGAGGACTTGAGGTGGTGGTGGCGGAGCGGGAGGTGCGCGGCGACCTTGGCCGGTTGCTCGCGGTAAAGCTCGACCTTCTTCACCATGGTCGGCGGCTTCAGGTGGTAGATGATGGAGTAGGCGCGGTCGAAGCCCTCGGTCGTGATAACGTGCTCGTAGTGGAGGCCCTCGCCCTTGAAGCTCGCCGCCGCGTCGCGGGGGAACCTCATGTGGCGTTTGCGCGGGAGGGAGCCGAGGCGTTGGTAGAAGGGCATGGGGATTGGGGATGAAGTAGCGAGTAGCGGCTAGTGAGTAGCGAGTAGGAAGAGTGACAGCAATGCTCGCTCCTGTCTACCCGCTACTCGCTGCTGGCTCAGAGCGTTCCGCGCCTTTGCTGCTCGCGCTCGATGGCCTCGAAGAGGGCGCGGAAGTTGCCCTCGCCGAAACCGATCGAGGTGCCCTTGCGCTGGATGACCTCGAAGAAGAGCGTCGGGCGGGTGAACACACACTTGGTGAAGAGCTGGAGGAGGTAGCCGGTCTCGTTGTCGCGGTCGACGAGGATGCGGAGCTTGCGCAGCTCGTCCTTGTTCTCGTCGATCTGGCCGACGCGCTCCTCGAAGCTCTCGTCGTAGTAGGTGTCGGGCACGTCGAGGAAGTCCTGGCCCATGCGGCGCATCTCGTCGATGGTGGTGATGATGTTGGGCGTGAGCAGGGCGATGTGCTGCACGCCGGGGCCGTTGTATTGGTCGAGGAATTCCTGGATCTGCGAGTTGGCGGAGGAGGGCTCGTTGATCGGCATCTTGATCCAGCCGTCGGTGGAGCTGACGACCTTCGACATCAGGGCGGAGCGGCCGGTGTTGATGTCGAAGTGCATGAACAGATCGAGGCCGAAGACCTCCTCGTAGTAGCGGACCCACTCGTCCATGCGCTCGACGTTGGCGACGACGTGGTCGATCATCGCGAAGTTGATGTCGCGGTCGTCGATGCCGCCGGCGACGTTCTGGAAGCCGGGCAGGAACCCGCCCGACTGCTTGCGCTCGATGAAGCTGTGGAGGGTGTCGCCGTAGGCGGCGATGGCCGCGCCAACGACGTGCTTGTCCTCGAAGACTGGCTTGACGGCGTGGGCGCCGCGGCGCTGGGCCTCGGCGAAGGCGTGCTTGGCGTCCTTCACGCGGAAGGCCACGTCGCGCACGCCGCAGCCGTGCTTGGCGAGGTGGGCGCGGACGGCGTCGGCCTCCGGACCGGAGCCCTGCGGCTCGGTGACCATGAAGTTGACGCGGCCCTGGCCGACGACGTGGGCGCGGCGGCCCGCGAGGCCGGTCTTGGCGTCACCGTAGGCGCGGGCGACCATGCCGTATTTCTGGACAAAGAAGTCGCGCCACTGGTCGGCGTTGTCGACCCAGAACTCGATGTGGTCGAATTGCTTCAGGCCGAGCGGATTGGCGGCGGTCTTGCGCTCAACGGGCTTGTCGAAAAAGGTTCTGCTCATGAGGGGACGGGGGAGGGAAGAGTCTAGCCATAGCCCGGAAAAGGTCTATACGCCATCCGGAGTAATAACCATGTCCTCCCCCGCCCCGGCCGCCCTCCTGCCCCACCTGAGCGCATTGCTGGACGACATGCCCGTCGGCCTGCTGGTGCTCGACGCCTCCGGCCAGCCGCTGTGGTGCAACGAGGAGGCGGCGCGCGCCTGCGCCGTCTGGAACCACGGCGAGCGCCGCGCCGCCGCCCTGCGCGCGCGCAAGGCCTTCGCCGTGCCCCCCGCCCTGCTCGAGGCGTGCCGCCACCTCGAGGCCAACCCGCCGGCCACCGAGCATGTGACCAGCGAGCACGAGCGCGGACTCCACGCCCGCGTGCGCCGGCACGCGCCCGCCGGGCATCCGCCCGCCTTCCACATCCAGCTCGATTACCGCCGGCCGCGCGGCGACCGGCACCGGCCGCTCTCCCCCGGGGCCGTGGCCCTCCTCGCCCGCCTTTCCGAGCGGGAGCGCGAGGTCGCGATGCGCGTGCGCGAGGGCCTGCGCAACGCCGAGATCGCCGCCGCCCTGCGCCGCAGCCCGCTCACGATCAAGACCCAGCTCGCCTCGATCTACGCCAAGCTCGGCGTGCGGGGCCGCACGCAGGTGGCGGCGCTGCTGAACCGCTGAGCGGGCCCGGGCGCGTTACTCGCCTCCCTTATGGCATTTCGTCGCGTTTGCGTTGGCATTTGGCGGCCGTCACGTCAAATTGCGGGCATGCAAGATACGACCGCGGCCCACCCCGAGACCCCCACCCAGGATGGCAGCGACCCGCGCTGCATCCCGCACAAGCTGACCGCGCCCCTCCCCGTCGGTGATGAGTGCAAGTATCCGCGCTACAGCGACGAGGAGCAGGAGGTGTGGCGGCTGCTCCATGCGCGCATGGAGACGCTCCTGCCGGGCCGCGCCGCCGACGAGTTCCTCACCGGCCTCGCCGCGCTCAAGCTCGAGAAGGACCGCATCCCGCACCTCGCGGATGTCTCGCGCAAGCTCTACGCCGCCACCGGCTGGCGCGTGGCGCGCACACCCGGCCTGCTCGATGCACGCGATTTCTTCTCCTACCTCGCCCGCCGCATCTTTCCCTCGACCGACTACATCCGCGCTCGCTCCGAACTGGACTACACGCCCGCGCCGGACTGCTTCCACGACATCTTCGGCCACACGCCGATGATCATGCACAGCCGCTTCGCCGAGTTCTACCAGAAGCTCGGCCAGGCCGCACTGAACTGCCGCGACGCGGCCACCGAGGAGGGCCTGACGCGCATCTACTGGTTCACGGTCGAGTTCGGCCTGATTCAGAACCCCGCCGGCCTGCGCATCTACGGCAACGGCATCATCTCCTCCTACGGCGAGACCCAGCACTGCCTGACCGACAAGGTCCGCAAGGTGCCCTACAAGCCGGAGACCCTCGCCGCCCAACCCTACGACATCTGGCACTTCCAGGATCCGCTCTTCGTCATCGAGTCCTTCGACCAGTTGGAGAACGAATTCGTGCGTTGGTCCAAGGAGCGCAGCCTGCTCTGACGCGCGGGCGAAGGGGGCCGTGTTGCCAATCGTTGGCCGCGGAGGGATTGACGCTGTGGGGCTTGAGCGTCTAGGGGTATTGCCCTAGATGAAGTTTTCCCGCATCCAAGCTCAGGCCGGTTTTTCGCTCATTGATGTGATGATGGGGTCAATGATGCTGGTGGTGGGTGTGATGGGGATGATTCAGGCGGTCACCATCGGTTCGGAGATGCTGGCCACGGCACGCCGCCAGACCCTTGCCGCCCAGATCATAAACCATGAGATTGAATCGCTGCGCTTTGTCGGCTGGTCCACCATCAGCGGCCTTCCGACCAGTTCGACCACCATCACCATCGACAGCCAGTTCACTTCCGCCATCGCCGCTACCGGAGTCACTTACACCCTGACACGCACCGCCTCAACCGTCGTCACCAACATGCGCGAGGTCACCTTCACCATCACTTGGACCAAGAGCGGCACTACCGCCGCGGCCAGCACCCCAACGGGGTCGTGGTTGGACCGCCTGTCCTTTGCGCGCTCATCCCCCATCAGTCGCACCTACACGCGGGTAATGTCGGCATTTTTTACGAAAAATGGCCTCAATTTATCTTATCAGCGCACGTGAACATGCGCGCCCCGCATCCCACTGCCGCCTTTACCCTGGTCGAACTGCTCGTGGGTATGACGCTGGCGTTGACGGTCATGACAGCCATCATGTCCTCCTACCTGTTTCTCGGCCGGCAGCTGGCGCGCTTGACGCACCAACAGACGCTCGAGACCGAGGCTCGCCGCGCACTGCAGTGGTTTGACAATGACGTGCGCATGTCCAGCGCCATCACCAGCCCCGGCGACACCAGCGTTGTGCTCACCATTCCCACGGCCTCGTCCACCATGACCGTCACCTACACCTATGCCAGCGGGGCCAACTATACCGGCACCCTTACCCGCACTCCTTCCGTCGGCACGGCGCAGGTCCTGCTTCGCTATCTCGGTTCCTTTGATTTCAATTACTACAACGCCTCCGACACCGCCGTGACCGACTTCACCAACAAGGTCGCCAGCATCAAGAAAATCTCCCTCACCTTCACTTCCCAGACCGGCCGCAGCACCGATGGCACGCTCACCCCCGTCTACCAAGGGGCTTCGCCCCGCCTCGCGATCCGCAACAAACCCCTGCTCAATTGAGAAACGCCCCCCGCCAGTCAGCTCGAGGCTCCACCGTCCTGGTGGCACTCTGCTTTGTGGCCGTGCTGGCAATCGCCCTCGGCACCTACGTGGCGGTGTGCGCCCGCGCCATGGAGCTGAGCAACCGCTCCTTCCAGTCCAACCTCAGCCTCAATCTGGCCGAGGCCGGGCTCGAGGACGCCATGCGGTGCTTCAACAATGGCAACAATTTCTCCGGCTGGACCAGCGGCAGCACGACCGTGACCTGGTCCACCAGCGGCCGCACCGCCACCGGCACGCTCACTTTCCCCTCGACCAAATACAGCACCAGCCGGGTCACCGGCACGGCCAAGATGCGGGTCGACAAATATGCCGCCACCACCTGGAGCCCTACGACCGCCTACACCGAAGGCGATCTGGTTTGGCGCACAGGCCGCTGGTATCAGTGCATCAAAAACCACACGAATAAACCACCACCGGACACCACCAACTGGGTTTGCACTCCTACGGCGTGGAGCGCCACCACCTATTATGCCGTCAACGACATGGTAGTCTCGAACGGCACGGCCTACCGATGCACCACTGCCCATACCAACTGGGCTCCACCCAATGCCAGTTATTGGATCGCGCACACACCAGGAACGTGGAGTCCCTCCACCGCCTACGCCATTGACGATGTCGTCATCGCCAATGGCACCTCTTACCGCTGCCACAAGGCACACACCAATAAAGCTGTCTCCAATTCCGATCATTGGGCCAGCCCTCCGGTCATTTACGCCGAGGGCATCTCCACCCCCGCTACCGGTGATGCCGCCACCAAGACCCAGCTCCGTGCCGAGGTCGCGCCCGCCTCACTCTTCCCCAACGCCTATGGCGCGACCAATTCCTCCGCGAGCATCGACTTTGACTCCTCCGGCACCGTCGAGAGCTACGATCACAATGTCGTCACCGAGTGGTCGGCCGGCACGGCCTACGCCGTGGGCGACCTCGTGCACTACACGACCAACGGCCTCACGTATCGCTGCATCAGCGCCACGTCCGCCGGCACACCTCCGACCAACACCACCTTCTGGTCCGCAAGCCTCAACGGCTACTCCGCGGTCATCGCCGGCCCGGCATTCGAAAACGCCAGCACCACGGTGCGCGGTTACGTAACCGCCAACACCACGAGCTTTGGCACCACCGCCACGGTCAAGGGTGCCGGCAGCCCGGCCTCACCCAATGTGGATCCCGCCCGCGTCCAATCCGGCTATTACGTGCCTCAATTTGACCTCACCGGCGTGAGTGGCGGCACCAATCTGCCGGCCGCGGCTGGCTCAGGCACCTACCTCTACGAAGGCGCCAATACCCTCGGCACACCCGGTGCCACTTCGCCCAGCATCTACAACATCACCGGCACCTACGAGAGCACCTGGGTGCAGTCCGGGCTCTACCTCGACGACAGCACCGACATCCTCACCATCGACGGACCGGTCATCCTGAATGTCACCGGCACGCTCTACACCTACTACGGCAAGATCATCATCACGGCCAACGGCTCGCTGGAGATCTACTTCACCGGCCAGCTTTATCTGGGCGGCAGCGTCGCGCCGGTCGGCGGCATCCAGAACCTCACCCGCGATCCCAAGAAGCTCTTCATCGCCAGTTCCAGCACGACCAACAGCACCAATTTTCACTATCACTGGTCCACCATTCCTCTCTACGGCGTGATCTATATGCCCAACGCCGCCCTCACCACCTGGTCCAACATCAATTCCTACGGTGCCTACAGTGCCCGCACCATCTACGCGCCCTATGCCCAGTCGGTCCGCTACGACGTATCGTTGCGCGGGGCCGGCACCATCGGCACCTTTGTCGAGAAGCCCTTTCAGATCACCAGCTGGCGCGAGCTGACCGACCCCGCCGAAAAGGTTTCCCTCTGAGACTCCTGCCGCCGCTGGCAGGTTGACAGACCCCTTCGCGCCGCGAATATCCTCCCCCGCCACACACCCCATGTTTTTCAAACGCGCCCGCCGCGGCCTGCTCCTCGACCTCAATCCCTTCCAGATGCTGGCGGCGGGCGTCTCCGTCTGGGAAGAGCAACCCGTCGAACTGGACTGCGCGCAGGACTTCGCCGCCGGCGACTTCGACGGCCTCTCCCGCTGGCTCAAGACCAACCTCGACGTCAAACCCTGGCTGCCCGCCTACGTCTCCTTCTATCCCGGCGACCGGCTCATGCAGCGCGACACCATCCAGCCGCGCAAACTTGGCGAACCCGGTTATCTCCAGAGGTTCGCCGAGGAGCAGTGCAAGATCGCCCGGCCCACGGAGTGGAGCCTGCACGCCATCAGCCCGCACGAGGGCACCACCTACACCACGGAGGGCGCCCAGCGCCCCGCGCTGCTGTGCGGCGCCCCCCACTCCCTCCTGCGCAAGCAGCAGCAGCAGTTGCTTGAGCTCGGCATCGTGCCGCACCGCCTCGAGCTCGGCACCCTGCCCGCCATCGCTGCGCTTTCCGAGATCCAGCAGCGCAAGACCGACAAGCGCGCCCTTGTCCTCGTCGAGATCGAGCAGGAGCGCACGCATGTCTATATCCTCGGCAAGGAAGGTGTGCACACCACCTCGCCCATCCCGCACGGACTCACCGCGCTGGAGGCCACCGCCCGCAAGGAATTCGGCCTGGCCGACGGGGAATCGCCCCGCGAGCGCCTCGCCACCGAGGACGACGAACTCCTGCTCCGCGCCCCCAAGCTGCTCCGCCCCCTTGCCCGCGACCTCAAGCCCCTGCTCGACTCCTACGAGATGACCACCGGCCAGCCCGTGGGTGAAATCCATTGCTCACACCTCCCGGCCACCTTCCGTTGGATGGCCGCCACCCTCGCCCAAGGCGCCGGCCGCGCGGTCTTCGACCTCAACGTGCCCCAGTGGCTCATCCAGGTGCAGGTCAAGACCGGCTCCCTGCCCGCCTTCCCCCTCAATTGGCTCGGGCTGCTCAGCCTCGTCGCCGACCTCACTCCGTCCAAAACCGATGCCAAGTCCGCGTGACAAGAACCCCTACAAGGGGCCTTGGCGCGTCGACCTGCGCCTGATCGCCGAACTGCCCGAGGACGATGTCGTCGGCCGCAAGTTCCTGATCAACTCGATCACGGGCACCATCCTCCTCTTGGTCGCCCTCGTCACCGGCTGGCACTATTACCTGAGAATGGCCACGGCCGCCGAACTCCAGAGCTGGCGCGACACCATCAACAGGAACCGGGCGGCCAGCAACGAGGTCAAAAACCTCCGCACCCTGCTCTTCAACGAGGCCGCCCGCGTCGAACAGGCCCATGCCATCCTGCGCAGCCCGATGCTCGTGTCGGAGTTCATGCTCCTGCTTGGCCGCTCCCGGCCCGAGGTCGTCCGCTTCGAGCACATCGAGGGCGACGACTCCGGCGTCCTCGTCCGCGGCTCGCTGGTCGAGCCCTCCACCAATCGGGCCAGCCAGTTGATGGGCCGCTATGTCGAGCAGCTCCGGCAAAACGCCGCGGTCCAACCTGTCTACTCCGTGACCCTCGCCGGCATGGCCCGCAGTGAGCGCGACCCCGCCCTTGTCACCTTCGAACTCGCCTTCAAGGCCAAGCCATGAGCCCGCTGCACCCGTTGTATTGGTGGGACCTGTTCAAGCGCTACCCCTTCGCGGTCGCGGGCGGTTTCCTCGCGGTCTTCCTGGCCGGCTCCAACTGGTTCATCTTCCTCGATCAGGCGGAGATCGAGGCCAACCTCGAGAGCGAGTCCAAGACCGGCAGCGAGGTCCTGGACAACGTCGCCAACTCGCCCCTCATCCGCCAGCAGGCCGTCACGATCCGCGCCGCCCTCGCCTACCTCGACGCCAATCTCATCATCCCCGACGACCGCGCGCAGAATGTCGGCTATTTCTACTCCTTCGAGGAGAAGACGGGCGCCAAGGTCAGCGACCTCACCCAGATGATGACCGGCACGGTGCCCGAGGGCGCCCCCTACGTCGGCGTTTCCTTCAGCCTGCGCGGCACCGGCGAGTTCCACCAGAATCTCACGCTGCTGCACGCCATCGAGACCGGCCGTTATCCCGCCAAGGTCTCCAAGTTCTCCTTCCTCCGTCGCGAGGACGGGTCTGACCTCATCGAGCTCTCCCTCAACGTGGTCCTGCTCGGCAAGCCATGAAACGCCTCCTCCCCACCGCCCTCGTTCTGCTCCTCGTCCTCGGCATCGCGACCGCCCAGCAGCCGCAGCCCAAGCCCGGGGAGCAGGTCGACTATTTCGCCAAGGTCGCCGTCTTCGCCCACAAGCTGCTCGCGCCGCATCAGAAGGCCGGGCCGCTGCCCGTCCCGCTGCCCAATCCCTTCCGCGAGCCCGGCCTGGTTGACCCCGAGGTCGTCACCGGCGGCGGCGATATTCCCGTGCCCCTGCTCTCCGGCTCCGCCCTGCTCAACAAGATCGCCGGTGAGCTGCGCGTGACCGGCATGGTCACGATCGGCGGCCGCCGCGCGCTTGTCATCAACGGCACCCCACGCCGCGAGGGCGAGACCATCACCGTCAAGTCCGGCACCGCCACGCACTACCTCCTCTTCAAGTCCCTCGGGAACGGCACCGCCACCTTCGCCATGGACGGCGCCGAGGCCACCATCCGCTTCCGGGTGAATTGAGCGGCGACCCCCCGGCCGCCGCGTTCCCGTCCCCGGTCCGGGGTTTCTGAATTTACGCGTCCCATGAAAAATATCCTGCCCCTGTCCCTGCTGGCTGTGTCCGCGCTCGCCGCCCCCGCCCCGCGGGAATCGGTCCTCACGCACGTCGACTCGACCGCCGCCCGGTTCAACGACGTCGCCCTCAAGATCTGGGCCTTCGCCGAGGTTGGCTACAAGGAGAAGCAGAGCTCCGCCCTGCTCGCCGAGCAGTTGCGCGCCGCCGGTTTCATCGTCGAGCACGGCGTGGCCGGCATCCCCACCGCCTTCACCGCCACCTTCGGCCGTGGCCAGCCGGTCATCGGCATCCTCGGCGAATATGACGCGCTCCCCGGCGTCTCGCAGGACGCCGTGCCCGAGAAAAAACCGGTCGAGGGCCGCCCGGCCGGCCACGCCTGCGGCCACCACCTGTTCGGCGCCGCCTCCGCCCAGGCCGCGCTCGCGGCCAAGGCCTGGCTCGAGGCCCGCGGCGGCTCCGGCACCATCCGCTACTACGGCACCCCGGCCGAGGAAGGCGGCTCCGGCAAGGTCTACATGGTGCGCCAGGGCCTGTTCCGGGACGTCGACGTCGTGCTCCACTGGCATCCGGACGACCGCAACTCGGTTACGATGGCCCCGTCGCAGGCGAACAAGAACGGCAAGTTCCGCTTCCGCGGCATCGCCTCCCACGCCGCCGGCTCACCCGAGCTCGGCCGCTCCTCCCTCGACGGCGTCCTCGCCATGAACCACATGGTCGACATGATGCGCGAGCACGTCCCGCAGGAGACGCGCCTGCACTACATCATCACCCGCGGCGGCGAGGCCCCCAACGTCGTGCCCGCCTTCGCCGAGACCTACCACTATGTCCGCCACCGCGATCCCGCGCAGGTGAAGGCCATCTGGGAACGCCTCGTCAAGACCGCCGAGGGCGCCGCGCTCGGCACCGGCACCACCGTCGACTGGGAGGTGCTCGGTGGCGTCTACGACCTCCTGCCCAACGAGGTGCTCGGCCGCCTCATGCACGCCAACCTGGCTCAGGTCGGCGGCATCACCTACGACGCCACGGAAAAGGATTTTGCGGACAAGATCGGCCGCACCCTCTTCGGCCGGCCGCTTGCCCACGAGCTCGCGAACCTCGTCCAGCCCTTCAACCCCAACGAGCCCCCGCAGACCGGCTCGACCGATGTCGGCGACGTGAGCTGGAACGTGCCGACGATGGGCGTCGGCACCGCCACGTGGGTCCCCGGCACGCCCGCGCATTCCTGGCAGGCCGTCGCCGCCGGCGGCACCACCATCGGCCTCAAGGGCATGAACGTCGCCGCCAAGGTGCTCGCCCTCACTGTGGTCGACCTCCTCTCGCAACCCGAGACCATCAAGGCCGCCTGGGCCGAGTTCGAGAAACGCCGCGGCCCCGGCTTCAAATACGAGCCGTTGCTCGGCGACCGCGCCCCCGCCCTCAACTACCGCGACTGAGCCGCGTCAACCGAGCCACTGCCCGAACTTCGCCGCATCCTCCGGCGTGTCCACGCCAATGGTCGGGTCGTCGGTCACGTCGATGGCGATTGGATGGCCGGCCTCCAGGGCACGGAGTTGCTCCAGCTTTTCAATCTGTTCAAGCCGGCCCGGCGGCAGGGCGACGAATTTCTCCAGGAAATCGGCCCGGTAGGCGTAGAGCCCGAGGTGCTTGTAGCAGGGGTTGGCCGCCAGCCAGGCATCCGAAATCTTGCCTGCGGCATCCCGCGCATACGGCATCGGCGACCGCGAGAAATACAGCGCACGGCCGCCCGCGCTTTTCACCACCTTCACCTGGTTTGGGTTGGCGAAATCCTCCGCCTTCCGGAACGGCGTGCACAGCGTGGCCATCGGACAGTCGCCTTGGATCAACCGGGCCAGCGCCGCGATCTGGCCGCCGGTCACCAAGGGTTCGTCGGCTTGGACGTTGAGCACGTATGACGCACCCACTTTCCGGTTGGCCTCGGCGATGCGGTCTGTGCCGCTGGGGTGCCCGGTTGAGGTCATTACCGCCCTAAACCCGGCCTGTTCAACGCAGTTGGCCAGCGACTTGTCATCCACGGCGAACCAGAGCGGGTAGTCCGGCGCCTGCGCCTTGATCCGCTCAGCGACCCACAACAGAAGTGGCTTCCCACGAATCGGATGCAATAATTTCTGCGGAAACCGGGTCGACTCCAACCGGCACGGGACAATGATGGCAAAGGCTGGCATTTCGGGGTGGTTATTTGGGTTGCAAGGCCTCTCGCCCTGCCCAATTTGCGTGCCCCTTAACTCAGGCGAAAGCGCCGACCTCAATGGAAAAAACCACCACCGCAGCCGGCAACACCCACACCAAGGAACTGCTTGTCCAGAACAAGATGGGTATCCATGCCCGCCCGGCTGCCATGATCGTCCGTATCACCAACAAATATAAGGCCGAGGTGCTGGTCGAGAAGGACGAGGAGCAGGTCAACGGCAAGAGCATCATGGGTTTGATGATGCTGGCCGCCGCCCGCGGCTCCAAGGTCAAGATCATCGCCACCGGCGAGGACGCCCCCCAGCTCCTCGCCGAACTGGAGGCACTCTTCCTCAAGCGCTTCGACGAGGCCTGAGCGCCCCTCCAGCTCCATCCCATGGGCGGCCCAGCGGCCGCCCTTTTTATTTCCATGGGGTTGCTCAGAATCCCAGGAACCGCCGCGCATTCGCCGTCGTGCGCACCGCCAGCTCCTCCCGGCTGACGCCGAACAGCTCCGCGCAGAAGGCCGCCGTGTGCCGCAGGAAGGCCGGCTCGTTGGGTTTGCCCCGGTGCGGCATGGGCGTGAGGTAGGGCGCGTCGGTCTCCAGCATCAGGCGGTCCAGCCCCTGCGCCAAGGCCGCCTCCCGCACCGGCCCGGCCGATTTGTAGGTGATGATGCCCGTGAACGACCCGTAGCCGCCCCGCCGCGTCAGCTCCGCCACCTCAGCCGGCCCTTCGCTGAAGCAGTGGAACACGACCCGGCTCCAGTCGTATCCCGCTGCATCGATCAGGTCCATGCATTCGCGAAACGCCCCGCGCGAGTGCACCACGACCGGACAGCCCAGCCGGGCCGCCAATCGCAACTGCTCCCGGAACGCGGCCTGCTGCCAGTTGAAGATCCTCCCGGCCGCCGCCACATCGTCCTTGGGGAGGTGAAAGCGGTCCAGCCCGGTCTCGCCGAGCGCAACCGGCTTCGGGCCCGCCTCACCGCGCCAGAAAGATTCCACCTGGCCAACCCGGTCCGCCCAGTCCTCACCCACGCTGCAGGGATGCAGGCCGACCGAATAGTGGATGTGTCCCGGGTGAGCGGCGGCGAGGTCGCGATACAGGCCCCAGTCGTCCGTGTCAGTCCCGATGGTCATCATCTGCTCCACCCCGGCGGCCTTGGCCCGGTCCAGCACCGCGGGCAGCTCGCCGCGGCGGGCAAATGAATCGAGGTGGGTGTGGGTGTCGATCAAGGCCATCCGGTGCATTCAACTCCCGGACAGCGGAGAGGCCAGCGCTTTTGGCGCTGGCCTCCATGCACACACCCACGGTTGCTTGGTGGGAAAATCAGTTGGCGATCACGTCGATGTCGCCGCCGCTGGAGCGCAGCTTGAGCGTCGGTCCGCCGCCGTTCACGTCGCCCACGAGACGGGACCGGCGGTTGCCGCCGCGTTCCAGCTTGATGGTCAGACCCGTGGCATCGACGCTTCCGCCGCTGGTGCTGGCGTCGAGACGAAACCCGAATTCCTTGCCCAGCTTCAGCTTCACGTTGCCACCGGAGGTGCTGAGCACCGTGTCATGCGACAGCGTGCCGTCGATCTCGGCATGGATGTCGCCGCCGGAGGTGCTGGCGCTGACCAGCTCGCGCACGGAACGGATACGGATGTCGCCTCCGCTGGTGGAGACCTGGGTCGGTCCATTCGCTCGCTCGATGGTGATGTCACCGCCGCTGGTCGAGAGTTTCGCGCGGGCCGAGCTTTCCTGCAGGGTGATGTCGCCCCCGCTCGTGGAGCCGGTAAGGTCGCCGCCGATACGCGCGAAGCGCAGGTCGCCGCCGCTGGTGTGGGCCTTCACACTGCCCTGCAGGTCGCCGACCGTGATGTCGCCGCCGCTGGTGCTCAGGTCGAGGTTGATCGTGGCCTTGAGCAGGCCGGCGTCGGCCTTGCCCTGCGGACCGGTCGGCGCCGAGTTCAGGTCGGCGTTGAAGCTCCTCGGCACGGTGACGATGAAGGCCACCTGCACGGGCGGCCAGTTCATGCTCCAGCGGAAGCGCTGCTTCTCGCCGTATTTGGCCTCGCAGATCACGTCGTTGCCGCGCTGTTCCATCGTGAGCTCCAGCTTTTCCAGCAGCTCGTCCGCCTTGGCCTCGGTGGCGGCATGGATGGTCTGGCGGGCGGTCACGCGCACCTCGCCGATGTCGGCCGTGCGCACCTCGATGTCGCCTCCCTGGGTCTTGGCCTTGAGCAGGCCGCCGGGTTGGACGGCAAAGGTCTTCTCGACCTGACGGACGATCTTGGCGTCCGCGACAATGGCGGTGAGCGCCAGCAAAACGGCGCAAACAGGGGCTGGGGAAATCTTCATGGACGGTGATGAAAACACCCCGGCGGGGTGAAAGTTACACTTTTCTTGCCGCCGGCAACCCGCTCAGGGGGTGGACTCGGCCTGCAGGCGCACGGGCATGCGGGCGAGGCGCTCAAACAGGCGCTGGTCGTTGCGCACCGGCCACCAGTCATAGAGGTAAATCTCCAGGGGGCGCCACATCGCCACCCAGCCGACGATATGCAGGCCGAGCTCCACGAATTCGTTCCAGCCGGCCGGAAGCAGGGGCCGAAGGAGCATCCCCAATCCGAAGCACCCCGCCAGGAACGCGACGCCGATGAACAGGCTGGCCCGGCCCCGGCGCAACAGCTGCCGCAGCTCCCGTCGCTTGATGTCGGCCCGGCTGCTGAAATAGTGGTGCACGGCCTCCTCGGCGCCCGCCGCCCGCGCCGGCTCCGGCGCCACGGCAAGGTGGATCACCAGCTCCAGCTCCCCGTGGTGCGGCAGCTCGCGCGCCCAGCTGACGATAAACGCCTCCGCATCGGAATCCAGGTCCCGGTCGATGAACGGCGACGGGTCCAGGGAATTGAACAGCTGCGCCAGTTCGCGCAGGCGGACCTCGATGCGGGCGGATGCCATGGTGGGTGGGCCGCGCCCTGCGTGGGGGCGCCGACCCGGTGCGCCTTACCGCCCGAAGATCTCGGCGAAGAACACCTGCATGTGCATCCACGAGCGCTGGGCGGCGGCCTTCTGGTAGGCCACGCCCTTGAGGCCGAACTTGTCGGCGTCGGGATTGCTGAACGCGTGCACCGCGCCCGAATACGAGATCCACTGCCAGTCGAAGCCGCCCTCGTTCATCGACTTCTCGAAGGCCGTGATCTCCTCCGGCTTGATGAAAAAGTCCGCGGCGCCGTGCAACATGAGGACCTTGGCCTTGTTGGCGGCGCCCGCCGGAGCCGGCACCGGCGAGCCGTGGAAGCTCACGATGCCCGCCAAGGGCGCGCCGCTGTAGGCCAGCACCTGGCTCGTCGAGCCGCCGAAGCAGAACCCGATCGCCGCCACCTTGCCCTCGGCCACCAGCCCGGTCGCCAGCAGCTGGTCGAGCCCGGCCCGGGCACGTTCGGCCATCAGGGGTTTGCCGTAGAACTGGCCGGCGAGTTCGCCCGCCTTCTTCGGGTCGGCCGTCACCACGCCCGCGCCATACATGTCCAGCGCGAAGGCCACGTAGCCCAGCCGCGCCAGGGACTCCGCCCGGTTGCGCACATAGTCATTGAGACCCCACCACTCGTGCACCACGAGCACGCCGGGGCGCTTGCCCTCGTGGGCGTCGTCGTAGGCCAGCCAGCCCTCCAGTTTCACGCCGGCGTGCTCGTAGGCCACGGCACGCGTGACCAGCTTGGCTTCAAGGCTTGCCGCCAGCGCGCCCGCGGCGGCCAGCACGGAAAGGATGCGGGATTTCATGCCCGCTGCCTAACACAGCCGCCGCGCACTGACAACCCCGCCTTAGCTCTTCCGCTTGGCGAACTCCACCACGTCGCCCGACTGGAGCGCCAGCTTCTGCGCGCCCGTCCGCACCGCCTCCATGTCGGCGGTGATGACCCGGCCCTGCCGGTAGATCTTGGCGGTGTTGAAGGCCGCATCGAACTTCCCGTTCTGCGCGGCGATGGCCAGTTCCATGCCCTCCTGCCAGGGCATCTCCGTGATCGCGCCCGACCCGGCATCCACCGCCACCACCATGCCGGTCTTGGCCAGCTTGGCGGCCGACTCGAGGCCGCCCGCCGTCACTTCCCCGCCGGACGACACCGCCGCGCCCACGACGCGGCCCGTCGTTTTCACGGTCGCACCCACGATGCTGCCGGTGGCCTTGATGGAAGTGGAGGCGACCGTGGTCACGGCGCCGACGGTCGCGCCCACGACGCTGCACCCGGCCAGGCCCGCCATCAGGGAGCTGAGGAGAAACAGGACGGCCCGCCTCACGAGGAGAAACCGCCGGAAATGTATTGCCGGAGCGATTCCGCCTCGGCCTTCGCCGCATGCGCCACCCAACGGGAGACGTCGCCGATCGAGATCATGCCGATCACGCGCCCGTCCTTGGTCACGGGCATGTGCCGCATGCGCTTTTCGGAAAAGACCTGCATCATCTCGTGCACGGTGGCCTCGGGTGGCGCGGTCAGCACCTGGGTCGTCATGACCTTGGTGACCGGCGTCGACTTCGGGTCGAGATCCTGTCCCACCACCCGGCGCAGCACGTCACGCTCGGTGAAGATTCCGGTCAGCTTCTCCCCGTCCATCACGAGCACCGAACCGACGCGGTGCTTGACCATCTCGCGCACGGCCTCGGCCACCGTGGCGCTGCTGGGCACGGAGAACACCGGGCCGGCCTTCTGTTCCAACAGCGTCGAGATCGAGACGTTCATGGTTTTCGGGAGTGTCCACGCAAGCTAGCACGAATCCGCCCGGCAACAAAGCGAAACCTCATTTTTTCAGCCGACCCAGCGCTTCCAGGCTCTTCAGCACGGTCTTCCCCTCGGTCGGCAGCGCCACCGGAGCCCACTTCGGGGCCGGGCCTGGACCGGCTCCCGCGGCCAGCTCCTGCAATGCCCGCTCCAGGCGCACGGCAGACACCGGTTCCGCCGTGCCCAATTCCTGCGCAAACAGGCTCACCCTGAACTCCTCCACCAGCCACCGGAAGCCGCCGGCCCGCCCCCCCAAGCGCTGCACGGCCTGCGCGAACGGCTGCAATTCACGCGCCCGCACGGTGTCCTTGGCGGTGTCGCGCTTCCAGCGTTCCGCCCGCAACTGCCGGCCCTTGAGGTAGCGCACGAGGTGCGGCAAGCGCTCGAACGGCGTCGCCCGCAGGAAGTCGCCCGGCAGCAGTCCGGCCAGGTCCGCCTCCAGGCCCGGATACGGAGTCTTGTGGGTCAGCAATGCGAGCCGCAGGTCGAGGATTTCGCGCAGCTGCCCGGCCACCCTCGGCACCAATCCGCGCAGGTCGGCCTTGGCCTTGGTCACGGCGGTCGCAAACCGGCCGGCCTGCAGCGGCCACACCGACCGGCGGCAGACCCACCGCCGGATCGCCTCCCACGCATCGGCCTGCAGCTGTGGCCAAGGTGCCAGGTTCGCGGCCAACGGTCCGAGCGTGCGCAGATCGCGCAGTTCCTTCTCCAGCCACCCCAGATCGTGGCGCAGCGCGGCCTCGAACAGTTTTTCCAAGCCCACTTCCGTGGCGGACCGCGCCGTCTCGGCCGAGGCAAACAACCGCACGGCCACACCGGCGGGTAGCGCCGCCAGGCCGGGGAAGGCCGGCACCCGGACCCCGCCGCGCATTTCCACCGTCAGCGACTCCGGCAGCTCACCGAAAATCCACTCCTGCGCGGGCGGGGTCTCCCATTTCTCCCGCGTGGCCCGCCACGCCGCGCTGTCGTCGCCGGCCGCCTGTTGCGCCAGCTCCCGGCGCTTCACGCCCAGCAGGCCCTTGAGTTCCGCCAGTTCGCGGCTCGCGCCGAGCACCCTGCCCTTTTCATCCACCACGGCCACGCGCACCCGCAGATGCCCGGGCACCGCCGCGGCGGAAAAGTGCCGGGCGTCCAGCCGCACACCCAGCCGGTCGCTGAGCAACTCGGCCAAAGCCTGGATCAGCGTGGGGGGCGGGGTGCGCGCGGCGAGGAGCGGGAGCGCGGCGGTGAGCTTCTGCGCCGTCACCGTCAACGGGATCAAGGCGCGCCGCTGCTCCTTCGGGAGGGACTTGAGGAGCAATTCCACCTTTTCCCTCAGGTGCCCGGGCACGGCCCAGTCGAGCGCGGCGGGTGTCAACTGTTCCGCCTCGGCGGGGCTCACGCGCAAGGTCACCCCGTCGTCCTCCTGGCCCGGCTTGTAGGCGTAGTCGAGTGGCAGCGCGCGATTCTCGATCGGCAGAGCCGCGGGAAAATTCTCGGCGGCGGCGGCGAGTTCATCCGGCAGCCGCAGGTCGTCCTCCGACAGGAACAGGAACTTCGGCTCGGTCATCCGCCGGTGCCGCACCAAGTCGACCAGCTCCGCCACGCTACTGATTGGGTGGAACGCGGCCTCCGGACGCGTTTCGTGCGCGCCCGGAGGTCGCGCACCACCCTCCGGCATCAGCCGCGCGGCGTAGAACCGATACACCGCCTCGTCGAGGCCGAGATAGCCGGCGCTGCGCGTGCGCGTGAGCACCGCTTCTGTCTGCTCGCGCAGGCGGCGGTTGTGCGCGAGGAAATCGAAGGGCCACGTGATCGTGTCGCCCACCAACCCCTCGCGGATGAAAATCTCCGTCGCGTGCGCGGGGTTGATTTTCCCATAGCCCACGGCGCGCGTCTCCAGTTCGAGATTGTAGAGCCGGCGACGCTCCTTCACCAGCACCCGTCCGGCCTCCTGCCCCCAAAACGGTTCGCTGTGTGCCGCCTTGAGCAGGTGGGCGCCGAGTTCGAGGGCCCACTGGGGATCGATCTTCGCGCAATTGCGCGCATAGACGCGTCCAGTCTCCATGATCTCGGCCGCCATGAGCCAGCGCGGCGAGCGCTTGGTTGAGTCAGGTGGAGCGCGGCCTCCGGACGCGCTCTTCCGCGGCTCGGACTTTTCAAACAAGCCCGACCCCGGAAAAACCGCGACCTTGCGGTCGTGGGTCGCGTGCCACGTGCCGTCGTCGTGCCGCGTGGCGATGTTGCCGAGCAATCCGGTGAGGATGGACCGGTGGATGGCGCGGTAGGCGGGCGTGCCCGGCGCAAGCTGCACCTCCTCGCCCTTGCGCACGCCGTCGTGGATCGAGGTTGGCACGAAGCCCGCGCGCTCCGCGAGCACATCGGCGAGCTGGGCGTGCACGTCGCGCCACTCGCGCATACGCATGAAGGAGAGGAAGTGCGCCGTGCAGAATTTCCGCAGCTTGCCCAGCGTCATCGCCTCAAACTCGTCGTGATAAGCTTCCCAGATGGCGAGCAAGGTGAGGAAATCCGAGTCGCGGTGGGCGAACCGGCGGTGCGCCGCGTCGGCCCTGGCCTGCTGGTCGAGCGGGCGTTCGCGCGGATCCTGGATGCTCAGCGCTGCCGCGATTACGAGCACCTCGCGCAGACATTTCTCCTGCCGCGCCTGCAAGATCATCCGTCCGACCGTCGGGTCCACGGGCAAATGCGCCAGCTCGCGGCCTAGCTCGGTGAGCGCACCGCCATCGTCGATTGCGCCCAGTTCGTGAAGCAGGGCGTAGCCCGCCCGGATGCCCTTCGCCGGCGGGGCGTTGAGGAACGGAAACTCCTCGATGTCGCCGAGCCCGAAGGCCTTCATGCGCAGGATGACGTCGGCAAGGTTGCTGCGCTGGATCTCGGGTTGGGCGAAGCGCGGGCGGTCGTTGAAATCCTGCTCCGCGTAGAGACGGATGCACACGCCGTCGCTCACGCGGCCGCAGCGGCCCTTCCGCTGGTCGGCACTGCTTTGCGCCACGGGTTCGATCGGCAGGCGCCGGGTGCGGCTCTGCGGCACATAGCGGCTGACGCGGGCCAACCCGGTGTCCACCACGAAGCGGATGCCGGGGATCGTCAGCGAGGTCTCCGCGATGTTGGTCGCGACAACAATCTTCCGGTTCCGGGTCGGCGCGAACACCCGCTGCTGCTCGGCGTTGGTCAGGCGCCCGTAGAGCGGCACCACCTCGGTGTCGCGGGAGTTTCGGCCCTCGAGCAGGTCGCGCACTTCGCGGATGTCGCGCTCGGTCGGCAAAAACACGAGGATGTCGCCGCCCGCGCTCTCCCCGAGCACGCGGCGCACCGCCTCCACGGCGCCGTCGATGTAGGTGAACTCCTCGCGGTCACCCTCCGCCTTCATCTCCTCCAGCGGCGACCAGACGACCTCGACCGGGTAGACGCGGCCCGACACCTCGACCACGGGCGCGCCGTCGAACGCCTTCGAGAACGCCTCGGTGTCGATCGTCGCCGAGGTGATGACGATTCGCAGGTCCGGTCGGCGCAGGCGGAGCCGACGCAGATGCCCCAGAATGAAATCGATGTTCAGCGAACGCTCGTGCGCCTCGTCCACGATGATCGTGTCGTATTCGTGCAGGTCGGGGTCGCCCTGCAATTCGGCGAGCAGCATGCCGTCGGTCATGAACTTGATGACCGTCGCGTCGCTGGTCTGGTCGGCGAAGCGGATCTTGCAGCCCACCTCGCGGCCGAACGGCACGTTCAGCTCCTCGGCCACCCGCCGCGACACCGAGGCCGCGGCCACGCGGCGCGGTTGCGTGCAGGCGATGCGACCCTTGAGCCCCGAACCGGCGGCGAGGCACATCTTGGGAATCTGGGTCGTCTTGCCCGAGCCGGTCTCGCCCGCGAGCACGAGCACCTGGTGTTTTTGCAGCAACCCGATGATCTCATCCGCGCGTGCGCTGATCGGCAGCTCCGGCGGGAACTCAATGCGAAAGGCGGGACTGGGTCGGCGGGCGGCCATGCTCGCGCGACTCTGAAACGCCCCTCGCCCCCCGGTGCGAGCCTATTGCGCGGAAGCCTGCAGGCGCACCGGCCGGCCCGGACGCTCTCCGGTGAGTTTGCTGGCGCGGATCACGGGCACGCCGTTCACGATCACGTCGCTGAAGCCGGTGGCGTAATGGTGCGGCGAAGCGTAGGTCGAAGGATCGTCCACCGTCTGCGGATCAAACACCACCAGATCGGCCACCGCGCCGGGCTCGAGGCGTCCGCGCCCGGCCAACTTGAAGGTTTCGGCGGGGAGTGAGGTCATCTTGCGCACGGCTTCCTCCAGCGGGAGCAAGTTCTGCTCGCGCACATAGCGGCCGAGCACGCGGGCGTTGTTGCCGTAGCCGCGCGGGTGCGGCACGGCCTCGCCGAAGCGGCGCGGGCCGGCGTCGGAGGCGATCATGGTCAAGGGATGGATGAGAAATTTCTTCAAATCCTCCTCCTTCATCCCGTGGAAGACACCCTTTGCGCCACCACGGGCCTCTATATCCAGGATTGTCTCGATTTGGTCGTGCAGCGAGTCGGAGCCACGCAGCAGCTTGGCCGCTTGCGGAATTGTTTTACCATTGAGGCGAGGATCGGCCTCAAAATTCGCGACAACGGCATAGGTGTAATCGCCACGCTTTCCTCGCTCGATGGAAGATTTCATGTTCGCGACCATGCGCGCCTTGATGTCGGGAGCGGAGAGACGCTCGAGATACCTCTGCCTGCCACCTTCAAGAAATTCGGAATCGATCAGGTTGTCGCCGATGCCCGTGCTCGCTGCGGTGTAGACGTAGACGTCCTTGGTAATCGTGAGGCCCTCGGTGCGTGTCTTATCGAGGTAAGCAATAATCTCGTCGGCGCGATTCCAGGCGGTCGGACCGGACAACTTGAGGTGCGAGACCTGTGCGGGAATGCGCGCCTCCCGGGCGATGGTCGTCAACTCGTCGAGTGCCTTGAGGATTCGCGCATCCTCGTGCCGCATGTGGCTCGCATAGATACCGCCGTGCGCGGCCACAACCTTGGCCAACTCGACCAATTCGTCCGTCTTGGAGTAAACCCCAGGCAGGTAAATGAGCCCCGTGCTCAGGCCAACCGCGCCGGCCCGCATGCCCTGCTCGACCAAGGTGCGCATCTTGCCCAACTCCTCGGCATTGGGCGGGCGCATGAAACTGCCACCCATCACCTCGAAACGCACCGTGCCTTGGCCAATGAGCGTGGCGACATTGAGCGCGACCTTGGTGCGCTCGATGTTCCCGAAAAATTCGCCGATGTCCTTGGCCGATGATCCGCAATTGCCCGTCACGATGGTCGTCACGCCCATGCGGAGGAAATTTTCCGCCATCGGCAGATCGGTGATGTCCTCCGAGTGCGTGTGGACGTCGATGAAGCCCGGCGCGACCACGCGGCCGTCCGCGTCGATCTCGGCACGCCCCGCGCCGGCCACCTCGCCCACGGCGGCAATGCGGCCATCCTTCACCGCCACGTCGCCGGCGTAGGCCGCGCGCCCGGTGCCATCGACGATGCGGCCGTGGCGGATGACGAGGTCGTATTCCTGCGCAGACAGACGGCCGAGGCCCAACGCGGCAACCAGAAGGAGAATGAAACGCATGGGGCCGAACTTGCGGACAACCTGTTCCGGCGCAATGCGGGACTAGCCGCTTTGCACGTGACCGCACCGACCCGAACGGCAATGTGCAGCCATGGCAGATGCGCCTCCACCGCTCCATGGTCCAGTGACCCGCCGCGTGCTCGGCCTGTCGCTGATCAACGGCTGGGGCGTGGCGGGGTTCGCCCTGCTCAGCGCCCTGGTGGCCCTGGTTCGCACCGACCTCGTCGCCGTCGGGTGGTGCATGCTGGCCGCCACCTCCGGACAGATGGAACTGCATGGTCGCAGCCGGTTGCACGGCGGCCATCTCGGCGGCGTCGGTTGGATGATCGCCGCGCAATTCTGGCTGCTGGGCACGATCATTTTCTACGTCTGGCTGCGCTGGACTGAATTTGACGCCCTCGCCTTCTGGGAATCGCTCCCGGCGCCGGCACAGAATGAAGTGACCCGCCAGTTCACCGCCGCCGGCCTCGGCGAGGAGGAACGCGAGCCTTTCCTCGCCTACCTCAACGCCGCCATTTGCCTCAGCCTGGTGCTCACATCGCTGGTCTATCAGGGCGGTCTCGCCATCTACTACGCCGCCAAGTCCCGCACCATGCGGAACGAAATTGCCTCGCCCCGCGCCTGAGCCAAACCTCCCGCCATGACCGCCCCGGCGTTTTTTCCGCAGGACATCATCATCAGGAAGCGCGACGGCGGCGCGCTGTCCAAGGCCGAGATCGAATTCTTCGCCCGCGGCGTGGTGGACGGCTCGTTCGCCGATTACCAGGCCACGGCCCTGCTCATGGCCATCTTCTGGCGCGGCATGTCGCCACAGGAGACCGCGTGGCTGACCGACGCAATGATGCGTTCCGGCGACGTCATCGACCTGCGCGACCTCCCCGGCGCCAAGTTGGACAAGCACTCAACCGGCGGCGTCGGCGACAAGGTCTCGCTCGTCCTCGCCCCGCTCGCCGTGGCCTGCGGCCTCAAGGTGCCGATGATGTCGGGCCGCGGCCTCGGCCACACCGGCGGCACGCTCGACAAGCTCGAATCCATCCCGGGGTTCCGCGTGCAGCTCAGCGTGCCCGAGTTCCGCGCAATTTTGCAGAAGGTTGGCTGCGCCATGATCGGCCAGACCCCGCAGGTCGTGCCCGCCGACAAGAAACTCTATGCCCTGCGCGACGTCACCGGCACGGTCGAGTGCATCCCGCTCATCTGCGCCAGCATCATGAGCAAGAAGCTTGCCGAGGGCATCGACTCGCTCGTGCTCGACGTGAAATTCGGCGCCGGCGCCTTCATGAAGAAAAAGGCCGACGCCCTCGCACTCGCCCGCGCCATGGTCGAGGTCGGCCGCGCCGCCGGCAAACCCGTGCGCGCCCTCCTCACCGCGATGCACCAGCCGCTCGGTCGCTGCGCCGGCCACACGACCGAGGTCATCGAGTCTATCGAATGCCTCAAGGGTCGCGGCCCGGCCGACCTGATGGAGGTCACCTACGCGCTCACCGGCCAGATGCTCGCCCTCGGCGGCAAGGCGAAGACCGAGGCCGACGCCCGGAAGCAGATGGAGGTGGCCATCGCCAACGGCTCAGCACTCAAAGTTTTTCGGGAGATGTGCGTCGCCCAAGGCGGCGACGCACGCGTGGTGGACGACTACTCGCTCTTTCCGACCGCGATGAAGAAGCTCGAAATCCGCGCCGGCGCGGACGCCAAGGGATTCGTCTCCGCGGTCGATGCCCTCAAGTGCGGCCACGCCATCATGGCCCTCGGCGGCGGTCGCGCCGCCGTCACCGACCAGATTGATCATGCCGTCGGCATTTCCGACCTCATCAAGATCGGCGAGCCCGTCGCCCCCGGCACGCGCCTCTGCACCCTGCACGCCAACGACGACGCCAAGGCCGCCCGCGCCGAGGCACTGATTCGCGACGCGGTCAAATTCACGCCATCTGCCCCGCAGCAGGAACCTCTCATTCAGGATCTAGTGCAGTGAATCAACACCCTTGGCTTGCCAGCCCATCCGCCGCTCCGGAAGCTGCCCGCCTCTCCGCATGACCAAGGAACAGCTCAAGAAACTCGAGGCCGACCTCTGGACCGCCGCCGACAACCTCCGCGCCAACTCCGACCTCAAGTCCTCCGAGTATTCCATCCCCGTCCTCGGCATCATTTTCCTCCGCTTTGCCGACAACAACTACCGCCGCCACGAGGCCGCCATCGTCGCCGAATACCAGAAACTCAAGGGCACCCGGCGCGAAAAGCCCATCTCCGAGATCGCCATCGAGAAATGCGGTTTCTACCTGCCCGACCACGCCCGCTACGACCACCTGCTGAATCTCCCCGAGTCCAAGGACATCGCCAAGGCCCTCAAGGAGGCCTTCAAGCTCATCGAGGAATACAAGCCCGAGCTCGAAGGCGTGCTCCCCAAGGACGGCTTCTTCGCCCTCACCCGCACCGACAAGTCCCTCCCCAAGCAGCTCCTCCGCACCTTCGCCGACATACCCGCCGAGGCCACCGGCGACCTTTTCGGCCAGATCTACGAATACTTCCTCGCCGAGTTCGCCCGCACCGAGGGCCAGAAGGGCGGCGAGTTCTTCACGCCGCGCTCCGTCGTCCGCCTCATGGTCGAGATCATCGCACCCCACGGCGGCCGCGTGTTCGACCCCGCCTGCGGCTCCGGCGGCATGTTCGTGCAATCCGCCGCCTTCATCGCCGAGCAGCGCCGCGAGATCGCCGCCGGTGCCAGCCCGGACGACGTCTTCGTCTGCGGCCAGGAAAAGACCCTCGAGACCGTCAACCTCGCCAAGATGAACCTCGCGGTCAACGGCCTGCGCGGCGACATCAAGCAGGCCAACACCTACTACGACGACCCGCACAAGAGCTTCGGCGCCTTCGACTACGTGCTGGCCAACCCGCCCTTCAACGTGGACGAGGTCAGCCTCAAAGCCATCGAGGGCGACCGCCGCTTCAACACCCACGGCCTCCCGCGCAACAAGTCCAAGCTCAAGTCGGCCGACACCGGCAAGGAGACCGTGCCCAACGCGAATTATCTCTGGATAAATCTCTTCGCCACCTCGCTGAAGCCGAAGGGCCGCGCCGCGCTCGTCATGGCCAACTCCGCCTCCGACGCCCGTCACTCCGAAGCCGACATCCGCCGGACGCTCATCCAGAAGAACCTCATCGCCGGCATGCTCACGCTGCCGTCGAACATGTTCTACACGGTCACGCTGCCGGCCACGCTCTGGTTCTTCGACCGCGCCAAGCCCGACGACCGCATCCTCTTCCTCGACGCCCGCAACGTCTTCACGCAGGTGGATCGCGCGCACCGGGAATTCACCGACGAGCAGGTGGCCAACCTCGCGCTCATCTCCCATCTCCGCCACGGCCACCGCGACCGCTTCGTCCGCCAGGTGGACCGTTACTTCGCCACCGGGATGAAACGCCTCCGCGAGAACCAGGCCCAGGTCGCCCCCGTCTCCGCCCAGTTGATCGAGGTCCTCGCCGACGCCGAGGGCAAGGCCGCCGTCGGCGGCCTCGTCGCCACCTGGACCGCCCTCGCCAAGCTAGAGAAACTGTATGCCAAGGTGGAGCGCGTTGACCCCAACGCGCTTTCTTCCGCGACGGTTGATCGCCTCAACCGCGCCCAACACACCCTCCGCCTCGCCTTCGACCCCTTCTTCGCCGCCCTGCACGACGGCCTGAAACACCTCGACCGCGTCGTCCGCGCCCGCGAGAAGGCGCTCGCCGCCGAGGCCATCGCCGAAGGCAAACGCGGCACGACCGACCGCAAGACCCGTGCTCTGAAGGAGGCCCTCGAAGCCCTGCACGCCGAGGTGAAGAACGCCGAGAGCAGTTTCGCCCACATCCGCTGGCTGCAGGACCGTTTCCCCGGGGCCGCCTACGAGGACGTCACCGGCCTGTGCAAGCTCGCCACCCCCGCCGAGGTCGCTGAGCAGGAATTCTCCCTCAACCCCGGTCGCTACGTCGGCGTCGTGATCGAGGAGGACGGGAAAACGGAGGAGGAATTCGCAGCGGAGCTGACTGCAATGAACGAAGAGCTGACCAAATTGGACGGCTTAGCAGCCGAGCTCAGCGGCATCATCTACCAGAATATTCGGACATTCACGAAGGAATGAATACATCGTGGCCCGAGGTTCCCTTCGAGGACTTGCTGCTCGAAACAAAAGACGGTGAGTGGGGCGATGCCTCATCCGGCGTGGGACTACGAGAGGTGTTGATTATCCGTGGCACAGATTTCGAGGACATCGACAATCCCTCTGCTGAGTTTCCACAGCGATGGGTCAAAGATCACTTGGTTGAGCGAAAGCAGCTCCGGGCGGAGGACATCATTCTCGAAACGGCTGGCGGCACCTCATCGCAATCGACGGGACGCAGTGTGCTCCTGAAATCTTCGTTCTTCGAACAACGCCCTGAGCTTCCGGTGCTCTGTGCCAGTTTCAGCCGTCATTTGCGCATTAACCGAGAGAAATACGACGCCCGCTTCATCTCCTATCTGCTACAAGGCCTGTATCGGTTCGGCTACATGGGCGTTTTCAACATCCAACACACAGGTGTTTCCAGGTTCCAGTTCACGGACTTTAAGAACCACACGAAGCTGCGTATTCCCGGTAAGCCCACTCAGCGGAAGATCGCGGCGGTGCTGGCGGCGTATGACGACCTGATCGAGGCGAACCGGCGGCGGATCGCGCTGCTGGAGCGGATGGCCGAGGAACTTTACCGCGAATGGTTCGTCCGCTTCCGCTTCCCCGGCCACGCGAAAACAAAAACCAACAAGGGCGTGCCGGCCGGGTGGTCTCTCGTGAAGACCGCAGATGCCTTCTCTTTCACCGGCGGCGGCACACCCTCCAAGGAGGTTCCGCGTTACTGGCAAGACGGCACCGTGAATTGGTTCACTCCTTCCGACATCACGGCCGCAGACGGAATCTTCCTTAACGACTCCGGCGACAAATGCACCGACGAGGGATTCACGGATAGCTCAGCCAAGATGTTTCCCGCTTACTCGGTGATGATGACCAGCCGGGCGACCATCGGAGCCGTGGGTATCAACCTCACCCCGGCCTGCACAAACCAAGGCTTCATCACCTGCGTGCCGAATGAACGTTATCCCCTGCCGTTCCTCTACCACTGGATAAAACTCGGGAAGGCCCATTTTGAAATCCTGTCCGTCGGCGCCACCTTTGCCGAATTAACGAAGGGCACCTTCAAAAGAATTCCAGTGCTCACTCCGCCGCAGCCGATCATGGATGCGTTCGCCAAGGCCGAAGCACCGCTGTTTCAGCAGATCGAGAACCTGCAACGCCAGAACACCCACCTCCAGCGCACGCGCGACCTGCTGCTGCCGCGGTTGATCTCGGGGAAGCTGCCGGTCGAGGCCCTGCCCATCGCCTTCCCGCCGAGCATGGCGGAGGCCCCGTCAAGGCCTGAGCGAAGCCGGGCAATCCGGGGTGGAGCGACCTGACCTCAGGGCGCTTCTCCCGCCGCGGACAAGGCCAGCGCGCTGGGGTCAACGCGCTCCACCTTGCGGCGGGGTGAGGCCGGGTCCCACCTTTCCCCGCCCCGCCGCCCGGGCTTGACACCGGGCCATGCGTGATACACTTGTGTCTCACGATGTCTGCCACCGCTTCCATCCGCGACCTGCGCAACCACTTCCCCAAGATCCGCAAGCTGGTCGAGGCCGAGGGCGAGGTGCTGTTATCCGAGAGCGGCCAGACGAAATACCGGCTCGTGCTGCATACGCCGCCGCAGCGACGCGCGCCGCAGCCGAAAGATTACCTCGCACGGTTGAAGAAGTTTCAACCCCGGCCGATGAGTGCGGCCGCCGCCAAGTCACTGCACGACGAAAATCGTGGCGACCGCTGATTCCATCTACGTCGATTCCAGTGCGCTGCTGAAGCTCTATCTGCATCAGCCCGAGTCGGCCGCGATGAATTCTTGGCGGGCCAGGATCAAAGGCGCCCTGGCCCTCACCCATCACGGGCGCGTGGAAATCGTCAACGGCCTCTGTCTCGCCGCGCACCGGCGCGAAATCACCCCGGAAGCGCTGGCGGACACCCTGACCTCCTTCGACGAGGATTTCACCTTGGGCTGGTATCGCACGGCCGACCTCTTGTGGCGCGCGGCGCTCAATCGCGCGGCCGAACTGAGCCGAATCCACTCCCCTAAACTCGGCACCCGCTCGCTCGATGTGCTCCACGTGGCCTGCGCCCTGGAGTTGGGCACGCGCTTCTTCGTCACGTTTGACGAGCGGCAGCAGAAGCTGGCTCGCGCCGTCGGGTTGAAGGTCATCGTTCCTGCCGCCTAACCGCCCGGCCTCCGGCATCGCCTTGTGCCCAACTTCATCTCCGAGGACCAGATCGAGCGGGCCTTGTTGCAAAAGCTGCAGCACATCCACGGCTACGACGTCCTCGAATGTGGCACCGCGGAACGCGAAGATCTCAACGACAGCTCCGGCCGGGCCGACAAGCGCGAGGTTTTTTTGCTCGACCGGCTGCGCGCGGCGGCAGTCGCGCTCAACCCCGGCATCCCGGCGGAAGTGATCGAGGGGGCGATCGAGACGCTGACCGCCCGCCGGCCGGCGCTGTCGCCCGTGGCCGCCAACCGGGAAGTGTATGAGCTGATTCGCGACGGGGTGCCGGTGGAATTCGACGACGCGCAAGGGGAACGCCAGCAAGAGCGCGTGCGTGTGATCGACTTCGCCGACCCGGCCAGCCCGCATAACCAGCTCCTCGCGGTCTCCCAGCTCTGGATCAAGGGCGACAAGGGTTTCCGCCGCCCCGACGTGCTGCTCTACGTCAACGGCCTGCCGCTGGTGTTCATCGAGCTCAAGAACTCGAACGTGAAGCTGAAAAGCGCATTCGACGACAACCTGACCACCTACCAGGCCGAGATTCCCCTGCTCTTCCTCGCCAACGCCGTTTGCATTCTGTCGAACGGCATCGAGACGCGCGTGGGCTCCTTCTCAGCCGATTGGGAGTTCTTCTTCCCCTGGCTGCGCGCCGATGACGAGAAGGAGAAGGTGGACCGCAAGGCGATCCAGCGCGACGGCACCAGCCTGGAGGGCGTGCTGGCCGGCCTGCTGCCCCGCGGCCGCCTGCTGGACTACGTGGAGAACTTCGTGCTCTACCACCGGGGCCGCACCAAGATCGTGGCGCAAAACCACCAGTTCCTTGGGGTGAACAAGGCGTTTGCGATCTTCCAGCGCCGCGAGGAGCTGGCGGGCAAGCTGGGCGTCTTCTGGCACACGCAGGGCTCGGGCAAGAGCTTCTCGATGATCTTCTATGCCCGGAAGATCTTCCGGAAACTGGGCGGGCACTTCACCTTTGTCGTCGTCACCGACCGCGACGACCTCGACGGCCAGATCTACCGCAACTTCCTCGACACCGGCACGGTGTCCAAGGCCGAGGCCGCCCAGCCCAAGGACAGCGCCGAACTGCGCACCTATCTAGGCCAGCAAAAGCGGCTCGTCTTCACCCTCATCCACAAATTCCGCTGGCCGAAGGGCCAGGCCTATCCGCTGCTCACCGAGCGGAACGATGTCGTCGTGATCGTGGACGAGGCGCACCGCACCCAATACAAGGATCTGGCCGAGAACATGCGGGCCGGCCTCAAACACGCGCAGTTCCTCGCCTTCACCGGCACGCCGCTGCTCGGCCGGGACCGCAAGACCAACCAGTGGTTCGGCGACTACGTGTCCGAATACAACTTCCAGCAGAGCATGGACGACGGCGCCACCGTGCCGCTCTACTACCAGAAGCGCGTGCCCGAGGTGCTCATCCAGAATACGGCCTTGAGTGAGGAGTTCTACGACCTGCTGGACGAAGCGAAACTCGATGAAGCCCAGCAGGCGAAGCTGGAGGGCCAGTTCGCCACGGAACTGGAAGTCATCAAGCGCGACGACCGACTTGAGACCATCGCCCGCGATATCGTCGCACACTTCCCCGCCCGCGGCTACCTCGGCAAGGCCATGGTCATCGCCGTGGACAAATTCACCGCCGTGAAGCTCTTCGACAAAGTGGAGCGGCACTGGAAGGAACGGATTAAAACGCTGACCGGCGAGATATCAAAATCCCCCGTGGAAGCGGAGAAAGCCCGGCTTAAGCGTCAGCTTGACTGGATGAAGCGGGTGGAGATGGCTGTGGTGATCAGCGAGGACGCGGACGAAGAAAAGAGGTTCGCCGAGCAAGGCCTGGAGATCGGCCGGCATCGCAAGCGAATGAACGCCCTTGATGCACAGGGCGACGACATCGAGTCCAATTTCAAGGATCCAAAACACCCGCTGCAGCTCGTCTTCGTCTGCGCCATGTGGCTCACGGGCTTCGACGCGCCGACGGTCTCAACCCTCTACCTCGACAAGCCGCAGAAGGACCACACGCTCATGCAGACCATCGCCCGGGCCAACCGGGTGACTTCATGGAAAATTGGCGGCGTGGAGAAACGCAACGGCGAGGTCGTGGATTATTACAATGTCTTCCGCCGGATGAAGGAGGCGTTGCGCGACTATGCCCAAGGCCAGGAAGCCGGAGACGAACCCGAGGTGCGGGAAAAATCCGACCTGTTCCGGCTGTTGGACGAGGCCATCGCCCAAGGGCTGGCCTTCTGCCGCAGTCACAGCGTGCACCTCGACCGGATCGTGGAAAAGGGCGACATCTTCAAGCAGGTTGCCGCCTTTGAGGAATATGCCGACCTGTTGCTGGCCAAGGACGAACTGCGCAAGACCTTCGCCGTGCATGAAAATGCGATCACCGGTCTTTACGAGGCCTGCAAACCGGAAATCCTCGGCCGGCCGGTGGTGCGCAGCGTGGCGGCTTTCCAATATCTGCGCGGGGTGATCGATGCGATCGTGCAGCAGGCCGACACCGGCGAGGTGGCGCGAAAGATCGGCGAACTGCTCGACGCCAGCGTGGTGGTGGACAAATCGCGGGTGAAGGAACCGGGCGCACAGGAGACCTTCGCCATCACCAAGCGCGGCAAGGTCTGGGATCTGAGCAAGATCGACTTCGACCAGCTGAAAAAGGAATTCAGGCAGGCCGACCATCGGAACATCGAGATCGCTGATCTGCGGGCGTTTCTGGATAAAAAACTGGCCGACATGCTGAGGCAGAACGCCACCCGGACGGATTTTGCCGAGCGCCTGCGCCGGATCATTGAGGACTACAACGCCGGCGGCTCGTCCAACGAACGCTTCTTCGACGAACTCGTGAAGTTCACCCGCGAACTGAAGGCGGAATCGGAACGCGCCCTGCGCGAGGGCCTGACCGAGGACGAACAGGAAATCTACGACCTGTTGAAAAAGGACCGGATGACGGCGGCCGAGGACAAGCGGGTGAAGCTCGCGGCGAAGTCGCTCCTCGCCCGGCTAACGGCTGCCCAGCCCAAGGTGCTGGTGCAGGAATGGTTCAAGGACACGGCCTCCAAGAAGCGCGTGGCCAAGGTCGTGGAGGATGTGCTCGACGAACACCTGCCGCAGGAAGGTTATGATCGGATCCTGTTCAAGGCGAAGTGCGAGGCGGTCTTCGCCCTCATGCTCGACCACGCCAGCCACGGCCGCAAGTGGGCGGCATGATGGTTTGCGGGGCGGCATAATGAAACGCATCCAAGACCGGGCGATTAGCGATCAATATGGTGCTCAGGGGGGGACTCGAACCCCCATGCGGTTAGGCACAGGCTTCTGAGACCTGCGTGTCTACCAGTTCCACCACCTGAGCAAAAAACGGAAGGGCGAAGCAAACGCCCACCCTAGGGTGGAGCAAGTGTTTTGTTTTCCCGGTGGAAACCGCGTCAGGTGGCGTGTTTTCGCTCGTGCTCCAGCAGGCGCTGCTTGCGCCAGAGGCCGCCGGCGTAGCCGCAGAGGGTGCCGTCGGAGTTGATGACGCGATGGCAGGGAATGACGAGCGCGAGCATGTTGGAGCCGTTGGCGCGGCCGATGGCGCGGGCGGCCTTGGGCACGCCGACCCGCACGGCCATCTCGGCATAGCTGCGGGTCGCACCGGGCGGGATGCGGCCAAGTTCGCTCCAGACCTTTTGCTGGAAGTCCGAGCCGACTGGCGCGAGCGGGAGGTCGAACCTCAGCCGGGTGCCCGCAAAATACTCAGCGATCTGCCGAGCCGTGGCGTCGAGCACGGCGTTGTTGCCAGGGACGACGGCGCTCTTGAGCCTCCGGCGCAACATCGCCAGCTCACGCTCAAGGCCGCGGCGATCCACGAATTCGAGGAGGCGCAGCCCCTGGTCATCCGCCAAGGCCAGCAGCGAACCGAGGGGCGTCTCGATGCGTCGGCCGAGCAGGACCGCACCCTGCACGGCACCCCGCGGGGCCTGGCCGAAGATGCGCGCAAAGGCGCCGCGGAAACCGCTGGGCGAGCCGTAGCCGCCCTCCAACTGCACGTCCACGACGGCCTTGCCGCGCTTGAGGCCGTGCAGGGCCAGCCCCATGCGGCGGGCGCGTTGGTAGGCATGGAAAGTCATCCCATAGTAGGCCTTGAACTGCCGGCGGGCGGTCGACGGCTCGATGTCCATGGCCGCGAGATTCTTGTCGGTCACCCGTCCCTCGGCCGAATCCTCCACGGCGCGGCGCAGACGCTCGACGAGCGGCGGCACGGGCTTGGTGGCGTCCATCGGGTGACAGAGGCGGCAGGGGCGGTAGCCGCCATGCAGGGCCTCGGCGACCGAGGGGAAAAACTCGATGTTCTCGGGCTTGGCGAACTTCGCCCGGCAGGTCGGGCGGCAGAAGACACCGGTGGTCTTGACCCCGGTGTAGAAGACGCCCTCGTAGGCCGGGTCGCGCCGGCAGATGGCGCGATACATCGTGCGAAAGGCGGGCAGGTGGCGGACGGCGGCGGTCACTGGGATCGGATGGTCAAGCTGGATCATGCGGCCAGATTGGCGGGCGCGGATGGAAAAGCAGCGGACGAAATTCGGGCAACCCTTTCCTTCAGGTGCTTTTTGCGGGCAGAAAATCCCTGGGCGAAGGCAATTCCTTCACGCGCCGCCCACCCCGCCGACGGGCGATGTAGGGGTCTTCGGCGGGTGTGTCCTCGTCCGGCTCCTCCTCGTCGTCGGTTTCCAGGCCCTCGACCTCGATCGGTTCCTCCTGCTCGAAAAATTGCGAGACCCGGCGCGGGGTGGGTTCAAGGACCAGGGCGGGATTCTCGATGCCGCCCTTCCTGAGCAGGAGGAAATGGCAGGGGTAGCACTCGGACTCGAAGTGCCGCCGGAATTCGCTGAGCCACTTGTTGGGCACGCCGTCGCGACGGGTGAGGAAGACGACGTCGGAGAAATGGGCGCAGGCGTCGAACCACGGGCGCAGGTCGGACTGGGTGCTGGCCAGCTGGCAGTCCACGACCAGGATGACGCGCGCTATCTGCAGGTGCGACGCGGCGGTCCAGCGCTTGAGCGCCTCGATCTGGTCGATGGTGTCCGCCTGGCTGTCGGCGATGAGGAAGACGGTGTCGCAGGGGGGCAGGCGGAAATCCGGAAAATCGGGCCCGCTCCACGCCCAGCGCTGCACGGCGACGCGGGGCACGGCGGCGAGCGGGGCATCCCGGGCTGACGGCGGTTCGCCTTCGGCCAACAGCACGGCGGAGCGTTCGCCGGGTTCACGGCCGTTTTGCAGCAGGTCAAGGATCACCCCGCGCCGGCCCGAGCCGGGCGTGCCGAGCACGAGGTAGACTAGCGGGGTCGCGGCCATGCGGCAGCCGAAGCTTCGCCGCCCCGCCCCCGCCGACAAGTCAGAACTTGAAGGCGCGGTTCTGCGCGTGGTGACACATGAGATGGTCGACCAGCACGAGGGCGGCCATGGCCTCGACCATCACGACGGCGCGCGGCAGGACACAGGGGTCGTGCCGGCCGCGGGCGAGCAGCTTGGTGGCGGCACCTCGGATGGAGACGGTCTTTTGCGCACGCAGGATCGTGGCGGTGGGCTTGAAGGCCACGCGGAAGAAAATCTCCTCGCCGTTGCTTATGCCCCCCTGCACGCCGCCGGAATTGTTGGTGGCGGTGGCGACCCGGCCGGCGCGGCGGACGAAGGCGTCGTTGTGCTGCGAGCCCTTGAGCCGCGTGCCGGCGAAGCCGCTGCCGATCTCGAAACCCTTGGTCGCGGGCAGGGAGAGCATGGCCTTGGCGAGGTCGGCGTCGAGGCGGTCGAAGACGGGTGCGCCAAGACCAACGGGCACTCCGCGCACCCGGCACTCGATGACGCCGCCGAGCGAGTCGCCGGCGGCGCGGGCCTGCTTGATGCGCGCGATCATCTTCGCCGCCGTGGCGGGGTGCGGGCAGCGCACGGCGCTGGCCTCGACCTGGCGGAGCGAGGGGAACCCGCGCAGCGGCGGCATGGCGATGTCCTGCACGTGTGCGACATAGGCGCGGATCTCGGTTCCGTGCGCGAGCGCGAGGATCTTGCGGGCGATGGCACCGGCGGCGACGCGGCCGACGGTCTCGCGGGCGGAGGAACGGCCGCCGCCGCGGTGGTCGCGGATGCCATATTTGGCCGCATGGGTGTAGTCGGCGTGCGAAGGCCGGTAGGCCATGCGCATCTCGGCGTAGGCCCCGGGGCGCGCGTCCGTGTTGCGCACGAGCAGGGCCAGCGGGTGCCCCGTGGTGCGGCCCTCGAACAGCCCGGAGAGGATTTCCACGGCGTCGGCTTCCTGGCGTGGCGTGGTGATATCACTCTGGCCGGGCCGGCGGCGGTCCAGGTCGGCTTGGATCTCGGCCGCCGCCAGAGGCAGGCGCGGCGGGCAACCGTCCACCACGACACCGACGGCCGGGCCGTGGCTCTCACCAAAGGTCGCGATGCGGAAGAGCTGGCCGAAGACGTTGGACACGGCGGGAGCGAAGCGGCGGCGGCGCTTGCAAGCAAGCCCGTTGCCGGGCATACGCACGGCATGAAGTTCTTCATCCTGAGTGGCAGTCATCGCAAGGAGGCACAGTCCCTGAAGGTGGCCCAATACCTGAAGCGCGTGCTGGAGACGGAGCACCCGGGCGCGGCGGCCTTCCTCTACAGCCTCAGCGGGAACCCGCTGCCGCTCTGGGACGAGGAGCACGGCGGCGCACCGGACGCCTTGTGGGATCCGGTCTCGTCGCAACTGCAGGCGGCGGACGCGCTCATCGTGGTCAGTCCGGAGTGGAGCGGCATGGCCACGCCGGGAGTGAAAAATTTCCTGCTGAACTGCACGGCCGGCGAAGTCGGCCACAAACCCGGGCTCATCGTGACGGTGTCGGCCTCGCGTGGCGGCAGCTACCCGGTGGCCGAGCTGCGCATGAGCGGCACCAAGAACAACCGCCTGTGCTGGATTCCCGAGCACGTCATCGTGCACCACGCGGAGGCCAACCTGAACGCCCCGGACAGGTCTGCCGACCTGTCCAAGGAGGACGCCGCCACGCGCGCCCGGCTGCGCTATGCCCTCAAGGTGCTCGCGGCATATGGCCAGGCCCTCGCCCAAGTGCGCACCTGCGGGGTTGTGGATCACAAGACCTTCCGCAGCGGGATGTGAGGGGCGGCGGGCAGGTGCCGGACCGGACCAGCCTGCTGGCGATGGCGCCCCCGCCCGGACTTGAACCGGGATAGACGGTTTAGGAAACCGCTGCTCTATCCAGTTGAGCTACGGGGACTAACCGGACGCACAACAATCCCGCCGGGTGGGCGGCGCAAAGCAAAAAATGCCCGTTGACAGGCCGTGGGCCGGAAGCAACATCCGGTCCCTTTTCCCTTTCATGAGCACCACCGAGACCAAGCCACAGAGCCTCAAGCCCGAGGAGTTTCCGATGACCCAGCCCCAGCTGATGAGCCGTTACATCACGGACACGGGCAAGATCCTGCCGCGCAAATACACCCACCTGTCGGCCAAGCAGCAGCGTGCCGTCACCGCCCAGATCAAGCGCGCCCGCAACATGCTGGTGATGCAATAAGGCCGGGGCCACGATTTGATTGAGCCGGAGCACCTGCTCCGGCTTTTTTGTGCCCGCACCCATGGCGCGCCTCCACCAACCCACCGCCCGCAACCTCGCGCACCTCGCCCGGGTGCTGCGCCGGGGCGGGCTGGTCGCCATCCCGACGGAAACCGTGTATGGCTTGGCCGCCAATGCGCTGGACGCGGGGGCCTGCCGGAAGATTTTCCGCGTCAAGGGGCGGCCGACGCGCGATCCGTTGATCGTGCATGTCGGGCACATCAGCCAGGCGGACGCACTGGGGGAATTCAATACCACCGCCTGGCACCTGGCCCGGACTTTCTGGCCGGGACCACTCACCCTGATCCTGCCGAAGAAGCCCGTCGTGCCCGGTGTGGTGACGGCCGGGCTGGACTCGGTAGCGCTGCGGATTCCCGCGCACCCGGTGGCGCGGCGGCTACTGCACCAGGCGCGGGTGCCGCTGGCGGCACCGAGCGCAAATCCGTTCGGCTACATCAGCCCGACCGAAGCCCGGCACGTGCAGGAAAACCTGGGCCGGAAGATCCGCCACATCCTCGATGGCGGACCGTGCGAGCACGGCATCGAGTCCACGGTGGTGGACGCCCGCGACCCGAAGCGCTGCGTCATCCTGCGGGCCGGCGCCGTGACGGCGGCGCAACTGCGCGCGGCGTTGCGCGGACACAAGGTGAAGATCGTGACGGCGCGGTCGCGCGCCCGGGGCAAGGCCAAGCTGCGCGCGCCGGGGCTGCTGTCGCGTCACTACAGCCCGCGCACGCCACTGCGCGTTGTGCGAAGCCTGGAGGCCAGGATCCCTGCTGCCGCCGTGACGGGGCGCATCTTTTTCCGAAGGCCGGTCGGAGCGGGATGCCGCGCGAACGACTGGTGGTTGAGCGAGCGCGGCTCGCTGGCGGAAGCGGGGCGGCGGCTTTACCGCGTGCTGCGCGAGGTCGACGCGCGCGGGCTGCGGCGCATCGTCGCGGAACTGGCGCCCGCGGGCGAGGACACACTGGCAGACGCAATCAACGACCGGCTGCGGCGCGCGGCCGCCCGGCGTTGATCAGCGGCCCTCGTCCTCCTGCTTTGCCATCGTGACGTAGTAGTCCTTGTAGGACTTGTCGTAATACTGGGCGTAGTAGTAGCCGGAGACGGCCAGATTCAGGCCGTTGAGCACCGCGCCGAGACAAGGGACATTGGCCTCCAGGAGGCGGCGGGCGCTGAACTGGGCGGCCTTGCGGCGGACGCGGTTGAAATAGATCGTGAAGAGCGAGCTGTCGACCAATGGCAGGATGATGAGCGCATCGCTGACCGCGGCCAGCGGCGGGGTGTCGATGAACACCCGGTCATAGCGCTTGCGGAGATCCGAAAGCATGATCTCGAAATTCTTGCTGTTGAGGATCTGGGTCGGGTTCTTGGCGCGACCGCCGGCCGGGATGATGTCGCAGTTGGGATGCACGTTCTTGACGACGACGTCATCAATGGCGTGGGTGCCGGCACAGATGTCGATCACACCCTTCAGGTTCTCGATGCGGAATGATTTGTGGATGTTCGGCTTGCGGAGGTCGCAATCCACGATGCAGACGCGCTCACCGTGGGCCGCGAAGGTGAGCGCAATATTGGTGGTGGTGAATGATTTGCCCTCGCCCGGGATGGTGCTGGTCGTGAGCAGGCATTGCGCGTTCTTGCTTTCATCCTTGAGCCGGAGCGCGGAGTGCAGGGTGAGGAAGGCCTCGGCCACCTGCTTGTCGAGGTTGTTGATGACGATCTGCGCCTTGTCGGGCTGCTCCATGCGCTTGATCTCGGGAATGATGCCGATGAGCGGGAGGCCGACGACGGACTCGATGTCGAACGAGCTCTTCACGCGGTCGTCGATGTAGGCCACGAAGAAGGCGAAGGCGGTGCCGAGCACGAGGCCGCCCAGGAGGCCGAGGGCGAGGTTGAGGGGTATGTTCGGCGAGACGGGCCGCAGCGCCGGCGCGGCGCGGTCGACGACGCGGGCGTTCTGGGTCTCGATGGTGCTGCTCATCGAGGTCTCCTTCATGCGGGCGAGGGTGGTCTGGAGCAGGTGCTCGCTGATCTCGTATTCGCGGGCGAGGTTGGCGTAATCGACGGCGTGGCGGTCGAGTTCGAGGGAGGAGGTTTCCTGCGCGGCGAGTGATGCCCGCGCCTCCTCGTCGGCGCGCCGGGAGGTCTGGTAGTCGGCTTCGATCATGGCCGCGGCGGAGGCAAGGGCCTTGTTCAACTCGGTCTCCGTCTGGGCCAGCGAGTTGACCGCGGTGATCATCTGCGGGTGCTTGTCGCGGTAGCGCTCACGCAGCTGGGCGAGGCCGATCTTCTGGGCGGCGACCTGCTGCACCAGCTGACCGATCAAGGGCTGGCTGGAGATGAACGGCAGGTCGACCAGCTCGAGGGGCCGGGGCAGGCGTTCCTGCACCTGTTTCCAGCGGATCTCGGCCTCTTTCAGGCGCGAGGTGGTCTGGGTGACATAGGCGTTCTGGGCCTTGAGTTTCTCGGTGACGATGTCCTTGCGCTGGTCGAGTGAGACCAGGTTGTGCTTTTCGCGGTAGACCTGGAGGTTGAGCGCCAGCTCCTCGACCTTCTTGCGCTGCTGCTTGGCGCGTTCGTCGAGCTCGTCCACCGCCTTCATCGACTCCATCACACGGAGCCGGGCGTTATGCGTGATGTATTCGTCCAGGAAGAGATTGGCCACCCGCGCGGCGACCTGCTTGTCGGGATGGGTGTATTGGACCTGGATCAGGAGACTGAGGCGGACCGGGACAATCTTGCGGTTCTTGTAGATGATCTCCGCCGCCGAGGGAGGCACGGCGCTGCTGTCGGGGCCCTGGTAGGGCATCAGGAACCGGCGCAGGTCCTCGCCGGTCAGCCGGTCGGCCACATTCTGGACAATGGTCATGCTCTCGAGCACCTTGACCTGGGTGTTCAGGTCCTCGGCAGAGCGGATCTCGTTGTTCACGACGCTCTGGACCTGCATGACGACCGGGTCATTGCGCAACACCTGCACGCTGCCGACCGACTGGAACATCGGCGTGCGGGTGAAAGTGTAGACCACGGACGCGCCGAAGATAAGCAGGAAGACCAGCACCACATACCACACGCGCTCGCGCAGGATCAGGAGGTAGTCCTGCAGGCTGCGCTGCACCGGCGCCTCGCCATAGCCGACCGCGCTGTAGCCGCTGTAGCTCGTCCCGTAGTAGGTGTAGGGATAAGCGGCGCCGCCTTTTTCTGTCTTGGTCTTGGATTCCATCGTCGCGGGTGTTCTCACAGGAGGCGTTCGGGCACGAAGACGGTGTCGCCCTTCTTCAGGAACCACGGGTCGCCGGAATTGCCCTTGATGAGGTCGTCGGCGTTGATGAGGAAGGTCTCCGTGCGGCCATTCTCATCGGTGCGGGTCAGCTGGACCTTGCGGCGGTCGGCCAGGCGGGTGAAACCGCCAGCCCGGGAGATGGCATCCAGCAAGCTCATCCGCTGTTCGGGCGGGAAGGGGATGGCACCGGAACTGTTGACCTGCCCGAGCACCTGGACCGTGCGCTGGGCATATTCGAGGACGGTGATGGTGATCTGCGGGTTGACGAGATAGTCGCGATCGTAGAGTTGCCGGATGATCTCCTCCATGTGCCGGACACTCTTGTTGCGCACGTCCACCGTGCCGATCAGGGGCAGCGAGATGGTGTATTCCTGTGTGACCCGGATCTCCCGCATCAATTCCGGTTCCTGATAAACCTGGATGCGCAGGAGATCGGACTGCTGCAGGATGTAATCGGTCGGCGCAGCCGAAGCATCGCCCTGGGCAAGGCCCGATCCGACCAGGCTGAGGCCCAAGCAGGTTATCAGGACGCGGGAGGGCAGCATTCTCATGGGCGGGAACAAAAAACGGAAGAGGACGGGCGCCCCCTTCCGTTCAAGTTACAAGAGGAGTCGCTCAATAACGGACGTTGGCGCCAAAACTCCAGATGGTGTTGGTAAAGTCGCCGGTGACAGCAGACGAGCTGTTGTCACGGTAGGTGAGCGAGGCGTTGAAATTCACGTTCTGGTTGTAGGTGTAGATCACGGCGAACGAGCCGTCGAAGTAGTCTTCGCTGCGGGTCGGATAGTCGGTCGACATGTAGCTGAGGTTGGTGTTCAGCGCCCACTGCTCGCTGAGCTTGTTGCTCGCCATGAAGCCGAGCGTGAACTTCTCGGTGGACTCACCGGTGCCGGAAGAGCCGAAGTCGTTGCTCACCGAAAAGGTGTAGTTCGATTTTTCCGAGGCCGCGAAGGTCACACGGGCATCGATACCGATGTCGTCGCTGTCGCGGCCATTGTCCAAGTCGCGCTGGTTGTAACCGACGCGAACCTGACCGGTGAGCTTGGGGGTGAATTCGCCGCGGGCACCGATGCTGATGAAGCTGTCGTCGCTGTCGACGCCGCCGGTGCCCAGATCCGTGCTGCGGAAACGGTAGCCGAAGCTCCACGCGAGCTTCTCCGAAGCCTGATAATAGAGGTCAATCGGCAGTTCCCAGACGGACTGGTCGACATAGCCCGTGGCATCATAGGCCGTGCGATCGTAGCGCGCGCCGACGCCGAGGGAGAATTTCTCCGAGAAGCCGAACTCCGGCAGGGCATGAATGTGGGTCACATCGCGGCGGACGATATCGCCGGACGCGCGGCGGTCGTTGTCGTTCTGCGCGACCTCCGCGAATGAAGCCGCGAGGTCGAACTTGGACTTGCCGCCGTCGTAGAGGGAGTTGAAGCCGACACTGAACAGCTCGTCGTCCTGGTTGCTGTTGTCGGAGTATTTGCGCATCTCGACCTGGGCGTAGACCTTGCCCTTGGTGGCCGAGCCTTGGCCGAAGAGCACCTCTGCCCCGGGCGTGAAGCTGATGATGGTGTCGTCGCGCTCGTTGCGCGTATCGAGGTAGATGTTGTCGTCAAAGCGAAGGGCGAGCGAGCCGGTCAGGAACATCTCGGCGTTATCACCGATGGCCATGGAGGGGGCCGCGACGGCGTTGACGCTGGCAACGGAAAGGATGGCGAGGAGGACTTTGAGCTTTTTCATGACAAAAACTGTTCTGCGGTGATGTAAGTGGTGATTAAGTCAGTTCGGAGTTCGACCCTGCTATGTGCTTGATAGGTAGTCGTGTGACGCGGGTTTTTCGCGTCGGAAGGCGAGAAAAATGCAAGCCACTGACTACTGCAAGGATTTATTGGAGAGGAATTTTACGATTTCCGCGGGCCAAACCAATGTGCCAGTCTCCAAGCCGCCACTGGTAGTGCTCCGCCACTGTATCAAAGATGACGCGCGATTCGAAACGGTTCACGTATGTGCTCCTGCTTCCGGGGGTTGCTGCCGGAGCCTGGTTATCGCTGGCCGGCATCTACCTGAGCTACATGCGCCATGCCCGGGATTTTGCCTCCGCGGAATATCGGGATGTGGTGCTCCCTTGGCGTTGGGATGATTTTCGCCGCAAGCGTGGTGAGTATTACCTAGCCTTGGCCGAGCAAAAACTGAGGCAGCGAGACGCACCCGGCGCACTGCATTACTTCCGTGCCGGCCTTTCGCTGGCACCTGCGAACACCGACGGTCGCTACCGGCTCGCCGCCCTTTATCATGCCGCGAACCGCCAGGATCTGGCGGCGGAGACCCTCGTGGCGGGGTTCCCGCATATTCCAAACGACGCCGATTACGCCAGGATTGTCCTGCAATACCTCCTGGATACCGGCGATGGCACCAAGGCAGAGCGCATAGGGACAGAAATACTGTCCTCCGATCGCATCCCCATCGGACACACTGCCGGCATCGCCCTTCTGGCCGCACGGGCTTCATTTCAGCTCGGCCACTATGAGCACATGGAGCGCCTGCTGGCTCGCCATTGCCGTGATTCGGAGCCGGGAGCCATCTGGCTGCGTGCCCGGACCAACCTGGAAATCGGTTATCCCGAACTGGCCCGCAACGAACTCGAGGCCGCCGTGGCGGCCGGCACCACCTTTGGCCCGATCTTCGAGACCCTCGCCGCCGATTACCGGGCGCGGGGTGATGCCGAACGGGAAGGACGTCTGCTGGTGCAGGCCCTCAATGCCGCCCCCCTCGCCCATCAACCCCATCTCGCCATGCTGAAGTTCCAGCTGGCCAATCCCCGCTCCGCTCCCATCGACGGCGAGGTGCGGAAATACCTGCGCCTGTTCAGCCAGGATGAATCCGCCCTGCTGGCCTTGGCGGACCTGGCCGCCACTCGGGGCCTGCCCGCCCTCGCCTCGATGACCCGGGCCGCGGCCAGATCCCAACCGGCCTTCGCTGAAATTCCGTTTTTGCTCCTGGAGGCCGAGGCGCATCTCTCCGCCCGCCAATACGCGGAGTGCCTCCGGCAGCTTGACGACCTAGCGCGGCAGGAAATCCCGGCCCGGCTGCGTCCGGTGATCACCGGACTCCGGGCGGTGGCAATGTATGGGTCCAACCAAGCCGAGGATGGCCGCAATCACCTCGGGCAGCTCCTGGCCGACAAACAAACCACCGGCGGAAACCTCGCTGCTATCGCCGCCAAATTCTCAGCTCTCGGTCACGTCCAGCCGGCGCGACAACTCCTGGCGAAGGCGCATCGCGACGATCCGCAGAACCAGAGGGTCCTGACAGAACTGCTGCAGTTGGAACTTGATGCCGGCCTGTCGCCGGATTTTCCCGCGCTGACGCGCGCCTATCTCGACCTCGCCAAGCCGTCACCCCCGCTGCTGCCCCGCCTGCATCGCATTCTGGCCAGCGATCGATTCCTTCTCCTCCCTGATCAACCCCGCCTTCTGGCTGCACTGGAGCAGGCGGACACAGCAAACCGTCGCGGCCGTTAGCGCAGCACTCCGGCCAGCTCGCGCAGCAGACGCACGTTTTGTTCCGGCGTGCCGACCGTCACCCGCAACCATTCAGGCAGCCCGTAGCCCTTCACGGGCCGCGTGATCACACCCCGGCGCTGCAGGGCATCGAACACCGCGACCCCGTCCCCCACTTTCACCAGGAGGAAATTCCCCTGCCCCGGCACGAATTCCCGGCCCATGGCCCTGAATCCCTCCGCCAGCTGGGCCAGACCCGCGCGATTGGCAGCGCGGCACTTTGCAACGAACTCCGCGTCGTCGAGCGCTGCCAGCGCGGCCGCCACGCCGACGCCGTTGACGTTGAAAGGCTGCCGGGCCCGCTGCACGACCGCAATCAGGTCGCGATGCGCGTAGCCGTAACCCACGCGCAGCGAGGCCAGACCGTAGATCTTCGAGAATGTCCGCAGACAGATCACCTTCCGGCCCTCCGCGATAACGGGCCGCAGATCGGGCGCTTTTTCGAGAAACTCCGCATACGCCTCGTCAAACACGAGGATCACATGGGGCGGCAGTGCTTTCGCCAGCTCCACGATTTCCGCCTCGGTGTTGGTCGCGCCCACGGGATTCGCCGGGCTGGCGAGGAATACCAGCCGTGTTTTCGGCGTCACCGCCGCGGTCAGCGCCCGCAGATCCTGGCGCAATCCCGGCGCCAACGGCACCTCGACGGGCTCCGCGCCGAACATCAGCGTCACCAGCTTGTAGACGATGAACGCCGATTGGTGCATCACCGTCTCCACTCCCGGCGCGAGGAAAGCATGCCCGAGCAGCTCGATGATCTCGTTGGAACCCTCCCCGATGATGAACTGGTCCATGCCCAGCCCGGTCTTCTGCGCCAGCTTCTGCCGCAGGGCGTAGTAACCGCCGTCCGGATAGAGGTGCGCCTCGCGCAGGGCCCGCTCCGCCGCCGCCACCGCCTTGGGCGACGGCCCCCAGGGATTCTCGTTGGAGGCCAGCTTGATGATGGTCGTCGGATCCAGCCCCAGCTCGCGCGCCACCGTCTCGATCGGCTTGCCGGCCTCGTAGACCGGCTGCGTGAGGATGCCCGGGTTGGCGAGATCGGCAAAATTCATGCGCGCACTAACCACCGTTTTCCCCGCCGGATTCAAACCAATTCCCCGTGCGGTTCAGCCGGCGGCCGCGCGTGCCATGCACACGGCGCTGGCCGGGCACAGACTGCGAAACTCCTGCGTCGCCGCCACGGGCGACGGCACGGCCGCGCGCCCCGTCCGCACAAATCCCCGCGCCCGGAAAAAGGCCTCGGCCGTGGTCGTCAACAGGTAGAGCCGCGACACTCCGTGCGCGACAGCCTGTTGCGCCAATGCCCGCACCAACCGGTCACCCAGACCTGTGCCGCGCGCCTCCGGATCGACGACGAGCGAACGCAGCAAGGCGTCCGGCCCGCAAACCTCGCAGCCCACCGCGCCGACGATCATCCCGTTCTGCCGCGCGACGATGAAGTTGCCCAGGTGCCTTGCAAAGTCCTCGTGTGGCAAACCCGCCGTGGCGAGCAGACCCGCGATGGCCGGGGCATCCGCCGGCAGCGCGGGGCTCAGCATGATCGTTTCCTCAGGCCCCGGGTTCATGCCGGTGTTGTTGCCAACGGCAACGAAGCGGGCAACCCCCGACTGCACTGTGCCGCCGGTGCGCGGCGAACACTGTGTGGCGCTCAGCGGCGCGAGCCGCGCATGAGCCGGCTCTTCGGCTTCTCCGGCGCGACCTGCGGCATGCCGCCGCCGTCAAAGATGCCGGAGTAGGTGTAATTGAAGCCTTCGACCTTCTTCCACTCGATGGCCATGCCGATGAACCGCTCGATGCTGCGCGCGTCGCGCCAGGTCTCCTCGGTTACCAGCGTGAAGGCGTCGCCGGTCTTCTGCGCCCGGCCGGTGCGGCCGATGCGGTGGACGTAATCCTCCGGGTTCTCCGGCACGTCGAAATTGATGACGTGCGACACATCCGCGATGTCGAGACCGCGCGCGGCGAGATCCGTGGCAACCAGCACCTCGAATTTGCCGGACTTGAAGCCCTTGAGCGCATCGACCCGTTCCTGCTGGCTGCGGTCGGCGTGCATAACGGCGCAGGTGTGCCCGGCGTGCTTGAGGCGGCTGGCCACGTAATCGGCCCCGCTCTTGGTGCGGGAGAAGATGAGGACGCTGTGGTATTGCGTCTGCTCCAGCAGGTGCGCCAGCAGTTCGAACTTCTGCGCCTGCACCACCGGGTAGAAGGCGTGGGTGATCGTCTCGGCCGTGGAGCGCTCGCGGCTCACGGCAATCTTGAAGGGGTCCCGCAGCGCCCAGGCGGCCAGCTGCTCGATCTCCGGCGGCAGGGTGGCGGTGAAAAAGAGCGTCTGCCGGCTTTTCGGCACCTTGGCCACGATGCGCTTCACGTCGGGCAGGAAGCCCATGTCGAGCATCCGGTCCACCTCGTCGAGCACGAGCACCTGCACATGGTCGAGGCGGATCTCGCCCTGTTCCATGAAGTCGAGCAAGCGGCCGGGGGTGGCGACAAGGATGTCCATCCCGCGGGCGAGGTCCTCGCGCTGCTTGCCGTAGCCGACGCCGCCGTAGATGACGGTGGTGCGCAGGTCGGTGTATTTGGAATAGGCCTTGAAGGATTCCTCGACCTGCAGCGCCAGCTCGCGGGTCGGCTCGAGCACCAGGCAGCGGATGGCGCCATGCGCCCCCAGCTTTTGCAGGATGGGCAGGGAAAAGGCGGCGGTCTTGCCGGTGCCCGTCTGGGCCGAGCCGATGACATCGCGCCCCTTCAGCACCTCGGGGATGGCCTGCACCTGGATGGGGGTGGGCTGCGTGTAGCCCTTTTGCTGCACGGCGTAGGCGAGCCGGTCGTCGAGGCCGAGCGCGGTGAAAGCGGTGTCCAGCTTCGGCACCTCGGGCAACGGCTTCGCCGGTTCATGGGCGCGTGGTGCCTGCTGGGTGTGCGGGCTGCCCTTGCGTTCATGGCCGTGGCCGGCGGGTTCGTGCTTGCGCCCGCCTGATCCCGGGCGGGAACCCGACCCGTGGCCGCGGCCTTCGCGCGACCGTTCACCTCCGCGCCGGTGCTCGCCACCCTTGGCAGGATGCCGGGAATCAGGCCGGCGGCCGGATGCAGGCTCCGGCTTGGCCGTTGGCTTGGCCGGAGACTTGGAAAAGGACTGGCGGAGCTTGGTGAGGATCTTGCGGAGCATGTCGGTGGAGCAGCGCGGCATTCCAGCGGCCGGCGCCGATTATGCAACCCCGCAGAATGAACCCGCTCAGAGGTTGGACTTTATCTTGTCGAGGATGGCGATGGACAGCTGCTCGTCCCCGAAGACTCCGACGCGGATCTTCACGTTGGTGACCTTCTTGCCGGCACTCTGGAGGGTGATCTCCACCTTCTTGTCCTGGGCCGTGCGCGAGACGAGGACCGCCTTCAGGGCGTCCTTGTTGTCGCTCACCTTGGCAAATTCCAGTTCGTCCACGGCCTGGCGGGCGGCCACCACTACCTTTTCGTAATCGGCGCTCACGGTTGAGTCGAGGTCACCGCGCACGTAGGCGACGGCGCCCGCGCCGGCACCGGCGGCCACGACGATGCAGCCCGTGGAGAAGACGACGGTCGCGGCGGCGAGCGTGGCGAGCAGGAGGTTGCGCAAGCTAAGCAGTCGGGTCTTGTTCATGGTGGAGGGAGGTTGGGTTCTTGGACCCGGGCCCGCAAGCCTTGCTCCATCAACCGATCATGAAAACGGCACGGCGGAATTGCGCCCCTGCAACACGGTGTCGAGGGCGGCCCGCATCTGGTCGAGCCCGTAGGGTTTGGGCAGGATACCCTTGAAGCCGTGGGCCTTGTGGTTGGCCATGACGGGATCGCGCGAATAACCGCTGGAGACGATGGCCTTCACCCTGGGATCGAGATCGAGCAGCCGCTGCATGGCCTCGCGGCCGCCCATCCGGCCGGGCACGGTCAGGTCCATGATCACCGCGTCGAAGGGCCGCCCCGCCGCGCGCGCCTGGAGGAACTTCTCGACCGCCTGCGCCCCATCCTCCGCCACCTCGATCTCCCCGCCCAGCCGCTTGATGAAGATGGCCGCCATCGCCCGGATGCTCTCCTCGTCATCCATGAAGAGGATCCGCGCCCCCGCGATATCACCATCCGCCCGCTGGACCGGGGTCGGTGCTGCGCGCGCCTCGGCCGCGGGCAGCCAGATGTGGAACTTGGTGCCGAGGCCGAGCTGGGAATCCACCTCGATGTGCCCCTGATGCTTCTTCACGATGGAGTAGACGGTTGCCAGCCCCAGCCCGCTGCCCGATTGTTTCGTGGTGAAATACGGATCGAAAATCTTCCCCAGATGCTCGGAAGGGATACCCACCCCGGTGTCTTCGACCGACAGCTTCACGTAGCGGCCGGCGGGTAGCGGCGGGTTGGTGTTTCCCGTCAACTGGCGGTTTTCGGCCCGCACCACCACCACGAGCCCCTGGGGCATGGCCTGCACGGCATTGATCACGAGGTTCTGCACCACCTGGCCGATCTGGCCCTTGTCGGCATTGACCGGCCACAGGTCGGCGGCGATGGCATACTCCGCCCGCGCCTTGGCGCCGTGCAGCGCGAAGTCCACGGTTTCGCGCAGCAGTTCCGGCAGCTCGATCGCCGCGCGCACGGGATCGCCGCCCTTCGCGAAGGTGAGCAGCTGCTGCGTCAGGTCGCGGGCGCGCAGCGTGGCGCGTTTGGCATCGCGCAGCAGGGCCGCGACCGACGCCTGCGCCTCCGTGTCCTGCTCGGCCAGGGTGATGTTGCCCAGCACGACGGTGAGGATGTTGTTGAAATCGTGGGCGATGCCGCCCGCGAGGATGCCCACGGCCTCCAGCTTGGACGCGCGCGTGAGCTCGGCCTCCAGCCGGCGGCGCGGCGTGACGTCCGAGACGAAGCCCTCGTAGTAACGGATCCCGCCGTCCGCATCCGTGATCGCCCGCACGTTCTCGGAGATCCAGATCCGCGCCCCGTCCTTGCGGCGCACCTCCGACTCGAAGCCCGTCACGTAGTGGCCGCTCTTGAGCAGGGCCCGGAACTCCTCGCGCCGGCCCGGTTTGACATAGAGCGGCGTGCCGCCGGTCTGCGTGTCGTGGTCCACCAGTTCCTGCGGGGTGGCGAATCCGAGCATGCGCGCCAGGGCGGGATTGACCGCGATGAACCGGCCGTCCGGCGAGGAGCGGTAGATGCCGTCGATGGCATTCTCGAAGACCTCGCGGTAGCGCGCCTCGCTCTCGCGCAGGGCCGCCTCCGCCCGCTTGCGCTCCGTGATGTCGACCAGCACGGTCTGGGTGCGGCGGAACGAGGGTTTCCCGTCCTCGTGTGTCTGCATCCGCCAGTAGAACTCGAGCGTGCGCAGCTCGCCGTCGAGCCGGCGCACGAGGATCTCGCCGTGGTTGGCCGTGATGCCGTTCCAGATGCGCACCGCATTGTCGCACCGCACCTGGATCGCCTGCGGCGTATAGATGTCGCGCAGCCGGCCGGCGAGTTCCTCCTTGGAACGGCCGCCCAGCAGCCGGATGGTCGGCTCGTTGAGGTCGGCCAGCGGCGTCCGGCGCAGCACCTCCTCGCGGGCGGCCGGGTGGGTGGCGATGTGCGCCGCCAGGTCCGTCACCCCCTCGGCGCGCAGCTGTGCAAACCACGGCTGCAGGGCCGTGTAGTCGTATTCGACGATCGCCAGCGGCGACTGCTCGAACAGGAGGCGGTAGCGCTCCTCGCTGGCGCGCAACTCCTGCCCGGACGTGATCTGGGCGGTCAGGTCGATCGGCAGCACCAGCACCGCCGGCCGGCCCTCCAGCGTGATGTTGCGGGTGTAGACCTCGACCGTGAGGACCCGCCCGTCCTTGCAGATGTGGTGCCACTGTCCGGCATAGGGCGGCACCGGGCCGCTTTCCGGGGCCGAGACCATGCTTTGCAGCTTCACCTGCTCCTCGGGCGGACGCAGCTCCATGATCGTGCGAGCCGCGAATTCCTCCCGGCTGTAGCCGTAGCGCTCAACCGCGGCCTGGTTCACCGCCACGAAGCGCAGGGTGGCCCGATCGTAGATATACATCGGGTTGGGGTTGTCGTCGAAGAGCCGGCGGTAGCGCTCCTCGCTCTCCCGCAGCGCGGCCTCCGCCCGCTTCACCTCCGTGATGTCGCTGAAGATCATCGTCACCCGGCCGTAATCCGGCCGGCCATGGCGTTCGCCCACCGACCAGCTCATCAGCGTGTGCAGGGGCTTTCCCGACCTGGTGCGGAAGAGTTTTTCGAGCGTCAGCGACCGCCGTCCGTCCCACACCGCCACCACCTGCTCACGGAACATCGCGAGGGATTGCTCGGTGTGCATGGCGTTGGCCGCGACCATGCGCTCATGCTCGTGCGCGGTGGCGGCGCCGCTGTGGGCCAGCGCGGCGGGGTTGACCTCCGTGATCCGGGTCAGCTCCAGCAGGGCCGGCAGCTCCGCGGGGTGTTGCTCAAGCCAAGCACGGATGTCCTTCACGCCGCGCGCGCGCAGTTCCTCCAGCCGCGCCGCGAGCGGCCGGTAGTCCTCGGTCACGATGGGCGTGGTCGCCTGCTGGAACAGCTGGCGGTATTTTTCCTCCACCTCGCGGCGCGCCGCCTCCGCCTCGCGCACATCCGTGAGCAACGTGAATGCGGCGTTGACCCGGGAGTAGTCCGGGCCGGCGGAAGTCGTGGGGGCGGACCAATGCAGCAGTGTCTCGATCCGCCGGCCGGTCGGCGTGACATAGGTCCGCTCCGTGTGGAATTCCGCGCGGCGCTGCCAGATGACGAGCACCTCCTCGCGGAAGCTCTCCCACGCCTCCGGGCCGCGGGCCAGCCGCATGCGGTTGGCCTCCTCCACCGTGTGGCACCCGATCAGACCGAACGCGGCCTGGTTGCACTGGGTGATGCGCACGAGGGTGCCGAGACGGCGCAGCAGGTCCGGCTCGCCGCGGAGATGGGTCCCGAGATCGGCCACACCCGCGGCGCGCCATTGCTCCAGTTCGGCCGCCACCGCGCCGTAATCGAGGCTGACCATCGGGACCGGGGCCTTGTCGAAAAGCTCATGCTCGCGCCGGTTCGCCGCCTCCAGGTCGGCCGTGCGGCGGTCCACCAGGCTGCGCAACCGCCAGTTCAGCAGCAGCAGGCCGCCGACCACGACCGCGGCCCCGGCCAGGATCCACCAGACCCAGCGCCACCACGGGTGATGCCGCCCGGTCTCGTCGAAGATGAACCCCTCGAAGCGCTCCAGGCCCGGGGCGTGGCCCAGCCGCACATACATGTCGCCGATCACCTGCCAGCGGCCGGGGTTCATGTGGCCCACCTTTACCAGGCCGGCGTTGATGTGCCGCGCGGTCGCCTTGGCCTCGGCCCGGAGCCGGTCCGCCGTCACCCGGGACGGCAGCCGGAGGTTGGCCTGCATCCAGTTGATGATCTCCTCCGGGTGTTCGACGGCATACTCCCACCCGCGCAACAGCGCGCGCCGCAGCGCAACGACCCGCCGGGAATGTGCGCCCGCCTCGTTCTCCGAGGTGAAGAGGCAGTCGCCGTAGAAATCGATGCCGTAGTCGGTCGGGCGCATGAACCGCATGGCGAGGCCCCGTTGCCGGAAATCGTAGGGGGCGTCGGTGGCGAAGACCGACATCGCGTCCGCCTTCCCCTCCATCACCTCGTCCTCGTCCCACTTGCTCGGCACCAGGTGGTATTGCGTCGGGTTCAACCCCTCCGCCAGCAGCATGGCCTGGATGTCGATGCGGCTCGTGTCGCGCCCCAGCGCGAGCCGCTTGTTCAGGAGGTCGGCGGGCGTTGCGATGCCCGAATCGGGTTTCACCGCCAGCAGGAACGGCGAATACTGGAAGATCGCCGCCACCGCGACGATGGGCGCGCCGTTCAGGCGCGCGAGCAGGATGGCCGATGGGTAGACCCCGTAGTCCGCCCGGCCGGCGGAGACCTCCTCGACCGGCTTGATATCCTGCGTGGCCTCGCGCAACTCGACCTCGAGTCCCTCCTCCCGGAAAAACCCCTTCGCCTCGGCCGCGTAGAATCCCGCGAACTGGAACTGGTGCGTGAAGGGCAGCTGCACGCTCACCCGGTTCTTTTCGGCCCCCGGGGCGGTCAGGGCTGCCACCCAGACCAGCGGCAGCACCACCAGATTCCTCAACTTTTTGGTCGCGGACAGTCTCATCACGGAACGCCGCGCATCTTCCCCTCCCCTTCCGGCGTGTCGAGCCGCAAAGCCCCGCCGGCCGACTGCACGTTTGCGTCGCGGCCGGGGTTGGCGCAGGGTGCCGCCCATGCCCGCCGAAATCCGCCCCGCCCGCCCCGAGGACGCCGACCTCATCCTCGCGTTGATCCGTGAACTCGCCGACTACGAAAAACTGCTCCACGAGGTCGAAGCCACCGAGGAGCGCCTGCGTGCCACGCTCTTCGGCGACCCTCCCGCCGCCCACTGCGTCCTGGCCTTCGCCGGCGGCCAGCCTGCCGGCCTGGCCATTTATTTCTTCAACTACTCCACCTTCCTCGCCAAGCCCGGCCTCTATCTGGAGGACCTTTTCGTCAAGCCCGCGCTCCGCGGCTCCGGCATCGGGAAGGCCCTGCTCCTGCACCTCGCCCGGCTCGCCAATGCCCGCGGCTGCGGCCGCGTGGAATGGTCGGTGCTGGACTGGAACCAGCCCGCCATCGACTTCTACCGGAAACTCGGCGCCACGCCGATGAACGACTGGACCGTCTTCCGCCTGACCGGTCCCGCCCTCGTGCAATACGCCTGAACGGGGGCACAGCGCCACGCCCGTTCCACACCTACAGCGCGAACCCGCTCGCCTCCGCGCCGCGCCCGACTTCGCCTGCTGCATGCCCGCCCTCCCTCTCTACTGGATCGATGCCTTCACCGACCGTGTCTTCACCGGCAATCCCGCGGCCGTCGTGGTGCTCGACGACTGGCTGCCGGCGGAGACGATGCAGCGCATCGCCTTCGAAAACGGACTCGCCGAGACGGCTTTCTTTGTGCGCACCGGCCGCGATCGCTTTCATCTCCGCTGGTTCACCCCGGAAATCGAGATGGATCTCTGCGGCCATGCCACGCTCGCCGCCGGTTACGTGGTCTTCACCCGGCTCGGCCAACCGGGTGACCGGATCACCTTCGACTCCCGCAGTGGCCCGCTGATCGTCGCCCGGCAGCCGGACGGCCGTCTGGAGCTGGACTTCCCCGCGCGTCCGGCCTCGGCCGTGGCCCCGGGCCAGCTACCTCCGCCGTTGCTCGCCGGCCTGCGCGGTGCCGCCCCGGCGTGGATCGGGAAATCCCGCGATTATCTCTGCGTCTATCCGCGGGCGGAGGAGGTGCGCGCCCTGCAGCCCGACTTCAGCCTCCTCGCGCAGATCGATGTCGTCGGCATCATCTGCACGGCGCCGGGCGTCGACGGGGTGGACTTCATCTCGCGTTTTTTCGCCCCGCGCGCCGGTGTGCCCGAGGATCCCGTCACCGGTTCCGCCCACTGCACCCTGGTCCCCTATTGGGCGGAAAAACTCGGCCGCACCCGCCTGCACGCCCGGCAGATTTCCCCGCGCGGCGGTGAACTGCTCTGCGAACTCGCGGGCGATCGCGTCAAGATGGCCGGGCACGCCGTGCTTTACCTCAAGGGCGAGATCCTCCTCTAGTCCAGGCAATCTTGGCCAGCTCGCTGCCCTGCAATCCCTTCGGTTGGCTTTTGGGCCGCCGGCGGTGCATCGACCCATCAGCCGTGTCCCATTCCCGGGAAAATTGTCATGGTCACAGAGCTGGTTTTTGCCTAACTGTGCCGGTTTCAATTTCCCCGCGCTGCCGCTGCCCCGCAACGCGCGCCTGGTGTAATCTCAGCCCTTCCAATCCCCACGCCATGATCCAGACTCTTACCCCCGCGAAGTCTGCCCCCACGCTTTATGCCGGGCTGGCGGACTCCCTCCAAGGCCTCATTGAGCAGGGCACGCTCCGGCCCGGCCACCGCGTGCCCTCCGTCCGCCGCATGTCCCTCCAGCGCGGCGTCAGCATCGCCACCGTGCTGCAGGCCTACACCGTGCTCGAAAACCGCGGCTATCTCGAGGCCCGGCCGCAATCGGGCTACTATGTCCGCGCCCGCCCGCCCTGCTTCTGCCCCGAGCCGCGCATGGCCAAACCGATGGCCAAGCCCTCCTACGTCGGCGTCAACGACCTCGCCGCCGAGGTCATCGATCATTCCGTCAGCGGCGACTACATCAACTTCGGCGCCGCCTGCCCGCATGCGACGCTGTTTCCCGCCAAGAAGCTCGCCCGCCTCCTCGGCTCCGTCGCCCGCCGCGATCCCTCGCTCATCGCGCGCCAGGCGATGAACTTCGCCTACGAGCCCCTTGCCCGCGAGATCGCCCGCCGCTACCTCCAGGCCGGCTGCCCGCTCGCCCACGACGAGATGGTCATCACCGTCGGCGCCACCGAGGCCCTCAACCTCTGCCTGCGCGCCGTCGCCAAGCCCGGCGACACCATCGCGCTCGAGACCCCCGCCTACTACGGTTTTCTCGAGATCATCCAGAGCCTCGGCCTGCGCGCGCTCGAGATCCCCACCGGCCCGCGCGAGGGCATCTGCCTCGACGAACTCCGCGACGCCCTCTCCAAAAACGAGGTCAAGGCCGTCCTCGTCATGCCCGTCTTCCACAACCCGCTCGGCAGCCTCATGCCCGACGAGAAGAAGCGCCGCCTCTACGACCTGCTCTGCGAGTTCGACGTCGCCGCGATCGAGGACGATGTCTTCGGCGACGTGCACTTCGGCGAGAAGCGCCCCAAGCCCCTCAAGGCCTGGGACACCGACGGGCGCGTCATGCTCGTCTCCTCCTTCGGCAAGACCCTCGCCCCGGCCTTCCGCATCGGCTGGGCCGCACCGGGCCGCTATCTTGAGCGCGTCAAACGTCTCAAGTTCACCAGCACGATGGGCACGCCCATCATCCTGCAGAAGACCGTCGCCGACTTCCTGCGCGACGGCGGCTACGACCACCAGCTCCGCTCCGTGCGCCGCGCTTACCAGCAGCTCATGCATCAGTATGCGCACGCCATCCAGCGTTCCTTCCCCGAGGGGACCCGCCTCAGCCGCCCCGAGGGCGGCCACATCCTCTGGGTCGAGTTCCCCACCGGCGTCGACACCACGCGGCTGCACAACGAGGCGCTGAAACACCGCATCAACACCGCCCCGGGGCAGCTCTTCTCGGTCAAGGACCGCTACCGCAACTGCCTTCGCATCAACTGCGGCATCCCGTGGTCCGACGAGGTGAATGGCGCCCTGCTGACCATCGGCCAGCTCGCCAAGCGGCAGCTCGGCTGAACCGCGCGAATAACCCGCCCGTTTTTCGCGCACCGGAATTTTCCCGGCTTTCTGAATATTGTTTTCCCATGCAGCTCACCCTTGCCGACCTGACCGCCCGCCTGCCGGGCCCGCCCACGGAGAAATATCCCGCCGGCGCACCCTTTGTCGTCGGCCTGCGGCACGGCACCATGAGCGTCGAACTCTACGCCCCGCGCGACCGCGACCTGCAGGTGCCGCACCCGCAGGACGAGCTCTACATCGTCGCCACCGGCCGGGGCGTATTCATCTGCGGTGGCAAGCAGGTGCAGTTCGGCCCGCATGACGTCCTCTTCGCTCCCGCGGGCGTGGAACACCGGTTTGAGAATTTTTCCGACGACTTCTCCACCTGGGTCGTCTTCTACGGGCCGCCCGGCGGCGAAAAACCATGAAACGCAACGTCGCCATCCTCATCTTTCCGGACGCCGAGGTGCTCGACTTCTGCGGACCCTTCGAGGTCTTCGCCGTCACCGACGAGCTGAACGACCGGAAACTCTTCCACACCTTTACCGTGGCCGAGCAGGCCGGCGCCATCCTCGCCCGCAACGGCCTGAAGGTTGTGCCCGACCACACCTTCGCCGACTGTCCGAAGCCCGACATCCTTGTCGTGCCCGGCGGCTTCGGCACGCGGCCGCTGCTCAACCGCCCCGAGGTCATCAACTGGATCCGCGCCCGGGCTGATACCGCGGAGATCGCCGCCTCCGTCTGCACCGGCTCGCTGCTCTATGCCAAGGCCGGCGTGCTCGACGGCCAGTCGGCCACCACACACTACCTGCGGCACGACCTCCTCCGCGAACTCGCCCCGTCCGCCCGCATCGTCGAGGATCGTCGCTTCCTCGACAACGGCCACGTGGTCACCTCGGCCGGCATCTCGGCCGGCATCGACCTGTCGCTGCACCTCGTCGCCCGCCTGCACGGCGCCACCGTCGCGGAGCATACCGCCCGCTACATGGAATACCACTGGCGCAACGACGGGGGCGCCACGCGCTGAATCTCCGTCCATCGGCCACTGTCGCCGGAGCCGATTTCGATTACACTCCTTCATGCCTCCGGTCCTACCCGCGTCCCGCGCCGCACTGATCACCGCCTTCGCCGCGGTGTATCTCGTCTGGGGCTCCACTTATCTCGCCATCCGCGTCGCGGTCGAGACCATCCCGCCGTTCCTGATGGCCGGTGCGCGTTTCGCCGTATCCGGCGCGTTGCTCTACGGCTTCCTCTGGTTCACCAAGCGCATCAAGCCCACGGCCAAGCAGTGGCGTGACAACGCCATCGTCGGCGGCTTCCTCATGCTTGGCGGCAACGGCCTCGTGTCCTGGGCCGAGCAGCGCATCCCGTCCAACCTCGCCACGCTGCTCGTCTCCATCGGTCCGCTTGCCGTCGTGCTCATCGACTGGGCCATCCTCGTCATCGGCAAGAATCCCCGGCGCGGCTCCAGCCCCAACCTCCTCACGCTCCTCGGCATCGCGGTCGGCTTCGGCGGCCTCGCCCTGCTCGTCGGACCCGACATCGCGGCCGGCGGCGGCGCCAGCGGGCTCGACTGGATCCACGCCGGCGCCCTCATCGCCGCCTGTTTCCTCTGGAGCGGCGGCTCGCTCTACGGTCGCTACGCCAGCGAGCCCGCCGAGGCCTTTACCGCGGCCGCCCTGCAGATGCTCACCGGCGCCGGCTGGCTGTTCGCCACCAGCCTCCTGCTCGGCGAGCCCGGCCGTTTCGCCGCCGCTGCGGTTTCAGTGCCGTCCTTCTGGGCCTGGGTTTATCTTACGCTCATCGGCTCGCTCGTTGGCTTCACCGCCTTCGCCTGGCTCATGCAGCACAGCACGCCCGCCAAGGTCTACACCTACACCTACGTCAACCCCATCGTCGCCGTCTTCCTCGGCTGGTGGTTGCTCGACGAGCCCGTCGGTTCGCGCATGGCCGTGGCCTCCACCGTCATCATCGGCGCCGTGGCCCTCATCACCATCGCCAAGACCAAGCCGAAATCCGCTGTCCCCGCTCCTGCCGCCTCGCCCCAGCCCAAAGCGGCCTGAGGCCATTCGGCCCTGGATTCTGGCCGCGCGGCCAGAATTGCCCACCGCAAGATTCTGCCGGGGGACGCAACTCGACGACCCATCCCCGCGCGCTAGGATTGTTCCCCGGTAATTTTCTTTTGCGCGGCCTTCAGTCGCTTTTTTTCGCGGCTCTCGACCTTCTTGATGCTTTCCGCCACCGGGAGATTTTCCGGCATGGTGCCGCCCAGTTCATGGATCGTCGCACGGACCTTCCGCCCCACTTCGTTGTGAATGCGGCTGGCCTGATCCTTGTTGCGCACGTTTTCGCGGCGCAGCTTCTCCTCGGTTTGGGTGGCGCGGAACAGATTGGCCGCCAGTTCCGTGCTGCCCATGTG
>CAZMFB010000020.1:0-53606 GCA_964565475.1 uncultured Opitutaceae bacterium
GCGGGGCGGTGACCGCGGCGTATTGCTCGTCGTTCAGGGCGGCGCGGAAGTCGATGGCGGGAACCGAAGGCGCATCGCCAGCGTCGGGAGGATGAAGCGTGAAATCAGCCATGGCGTTTCAGCCTCCGCCAAGGCTGCGGCTCGATTCGTCCCGCGGCCGCAGGCCGCAGGCGAAGAAGTCGATGGGGGGGACGGCGGGCGTGCCGGGGTCGGTCGCGGAATGAAGGGTGAAGTCGGGCACGGGGAGCGGAGGACAGAGGACAGAAGACCGAGGACCGAAAGCAAAGGTTTTTAACCACCGATTGCACTGATGGACACTGATAGCGAAAGACCGAATCAGCTTTCGTGAAATCCGTGGCCAATATGGATTCCCTAAGAAACCTGCGGCTGGCGCGTTGGTCTCAGCGCACATCCTTTATCGTATGAAATCCCCCCGTCTCCTCCTGCCCGCCGCCGGCCTGTTCCTGGCCGGGGTCCTCGCCGCCCAGAACGCCGCTCCCATCGACTCTGCTCAGGGCCTGCGGCCCGCGCTGACGATCTACAACCAGAACTTCGCCGTCGTGCGCGAGCGCGTGCCGCTCGACCTGAAGGCGGGCGTCAACAGCGTGGAGTTCAGCGGGGCGACATTGCACCTCGAGCCGGACTCGGTGGTGTTGCGCGACCCGGCGGGCAAGGTGGCGTTGCGCGTGCTCGAGCAGAACTACCGCGCCGACACCATCTCGCAGGGCCTGCTGCTCTCGTTGCACGAGGGCAAGGTGCTGGACTTCCTCGTGCGCGACCGCGACGGCAAGGAATACACCGTGAAGGGCAAGGTCGTGCGCAGCGGCTACACGCCGAATTTCATCGGCCTGAACCGCTACGGGCAGGAGTTCATGATGCGCCAGCAGCAGATGGGCAACTGGGGCGGCGGCATGGGCCAGCCCATCATCGAGGTGGACGGCAAGCTGCGCTTCTCGCTGCCCGGCGAGCCGCTGTTCCCCGCGCTGACCGACGACGCCATCCTCAAGCCGCTCCTCGCGTGGCAGCTCGCGGCCGACAGACCCGCGAAGTTCGACGCCGAGCTGAGCTACGTGACCGGCGGTATGAGCTGGGAGGCGAGCTACAACCTGATCGCGCCAGAGAAGGGCGACACGCTCGACATCGTCGGCTGGGTGACGATCGACAACCAGAGCGGCAAGCAGTTCGACAATGCCACGCTCAAGCTGATGGCCGGTGATGTGAGCAAGCTGCAACCGGGAGATGATGTGGTGCGACTGGAGGCCTTTCGCGTTGGCGCAATGGACGCCCGCGAGATGAATCAACAAGTCACGGAAAAGAGTTTCGACGAGTTCCACCTCTATTCGTTGCCACGGCCCACGACGCTGCGGAACCGCGAGACGAAGCAGGTGGAGTTCATCCGCGCCACGGGCGTGAAGGCGAAGACGGTCTACGTCTACCACGGCGCGGCGGTCGGGCCGCAATACCGCGGCTGGAACCACGAGATGATCCGCCAGAACCGCGAATACGGCACGCAGTCGAACCCGAAGGTGTGGGTCTACCGCGAGTTCAGGAACAGCGAGGCCAACCAGCTCGGCCTGCCGCTGCCGAAGGGCCGCACGCGCTTCTACCGGCGCGACGACGCCGACGGGCGGCTGGAGTTCACGGGCGAGAACACCATCGACCACACGGCGAAGAACGAGGAGGTGAAGATCTACACCGGCGACGCCTTCGACCTCGTGGGCGAGCGCCGCAGCACCGACTACGTGCTCAACAACCGGCAGGACCAGCTCGAGGAGGCCTTCGAGATCAAGCTGCGCAACCGCAAAACCGAGCCGGTGACGGTGCGCGTGACGGAGCGGCTCTACCGCTGGGTCAACTGGCAGATCGTGGCCAAGTCGCACGACTTCGAGAAGAAGGACGCGCAGGGCATCGAGTTCAACGTGACCGTGCCCGCCGACACCGAGGTGGTGCTGACCTACCGCGTGCGCTACGACTGGAGGTAGCAGAAAATCGCGGAAGCGCGGGGAAACGGAAGAAACTGAATGTGCAATCCCCGGAAATCCTGGATTCACGCAAAGCCGCGATGACGCAAAGGCGCGGAGTTTTTTTGACCACGGATCACTCGGATCATCCTTCGCCAAGGCTTCGGATGACAAGTAGTCACGGATGACAGAATATCGCGGAAGCGCGGAAGCACTGAACCGCTGAGTCCGTAGGTTTCTGCGTTTCCGTTATTCTGCGATTCCGTGATCGTCTGGGCAGAGGATTCGCTTCGACTCGCGGCGGCGGGGCCCCAGAGTCGGGGCATGGCCAGGCGCACCGGCAGCTCGAGCATGCTCGGGCCCTATCTGTTCTGCGCGGCGCTGGGCGGCGCCGGCCTGCTGATGCTGTGGATCGCGGCCGACAACGTGCGGGGCGGCCGCTGGACGAAAGACGCCAAGGCGGCGGCGGCGGTCGGCTGCGTGCTCTTTGTCGGATCCCTCCTGCTCCTGCGCGGTCTGCGGGGTCTGGCGGCGAAACAGGCCGAGGCCGACGCGCTGGTGACCTTGCACCCGGACCAGCCGTGGAAGTGGAAGCCGGAATGGGACGGGCGGCCGATTGAGGCGAGCGATCGCAAGGGCGCGGGATTCCTGTTGTTCTTCTCGGTGATGTGGAACGCCATCAGCTGGCCGGCCTTCTGGGCGGTGTGGTGGGGGCCGAAGGACAATCCGCTCGGGGTGAAACTGATGGTGACGCTGTTCCCCGCGATCGGCGTGCTGGTGGCGTGGCTGGCGGTCTACAAGTGGATCCAGTCGCGGAAATTCGGCCGGCCGCGCTTCGTGCCCTCGACGGTGCCGGGCGTGATCGGCGGCTACGTGGGCGGGGTGATCGAGGTGCCGGCGCGGGTGACGCCCGAGGGCGACGCCACGCTGAGCCTGCGCAACCTCCGGCGCGAGACGCGCGGCAGCGGCAAGAACCGCTCGACGACCGAGGTGGTGCTGTGGGAGCGCGAGGAGCGGATCCCGCGCGAGAAATGGACGAGCGGCGCCGGCCGCACCGACATCCCCGTGCTCTTCCACGTGCCGGATTCCTGCAGCGCCACCGACGACAGCGACCCCAACAACGAGGTGGTCTGGCGGCTGGAGACCAAGGCGGCGGTGGCGGGGGTGGATTTCGCGGCGACCTTCGATGTGCCGGTGTTCGCCACGGGGGAGACGGCCGCGCCGCCGGAGCGCAACGAGCCGTTGCTGGCCGAATACAAGTCCGGTCCGCCCGATGCGACGGTGTTGGCCGCGGCCGGGGTGAGGGCCGGCCCCGACGGAGCGACGTGGCATTTCACCAGCCCGGGGATGCCGGGCACGAAGGCCGGGTTCACGCTGGTGGCACTGGGTTTCTGCGCGGGCACGGTGCTGGCCTTCCTGCAGGGACCGGTGCTGCTGGCGCTGTTCCTCGCGCTCTTCGCGGCGGTCATGACCGCGGCCGCGGCGGACCTCTGGTTCAACGGGCAGGAGCTGGCGATCGTGGGGCGGGACGTGGTCGTGCGGCGGCGCCGGCCCTGGGGGACGAAGGAGTTCTGCGTGCCGCGGGCGGAAGTCGCGCGGATTTCGACGGAGAAGTCGATGAGCGCGGGTTCGACGCAATACTACCGGTTGAAACTTGTCGGGAGTGACGGCGTGGATTTGCGACTAGCGCGCGAGGGCGAGCCGTTCCGCGCGCGCAAGCTGCGGCATCAGCTCAAGGAGGGCCGGGCGGAAGGCGACGCGGCCGGCGAGCTGGCGCGGCTGCCGAAGTTCGAGGTCGAATTCGCCAAGCACGTGCCGAACCTGGCCACGGCGGAGCGCGTCGGCGCGCTGGTGCTGGGGAAGATCCGCGGCAGCTGAGCGGCCGCCGCGCTCCTACCGGCAAGCGCGTTGAGGTCTACCGAGCCGAAGGCGACATCGGACACACGCTCCACCCCTCAGGCCGACATCAGATCCTTCTCCTTGTGGGCGAGGTGCGTATCGATGTCCTTGATGGACTTGTCGGTCGCGGTCTGGACGTCCTTCTCGAGGCGTTTCTCGTCGTCGTCGGAGAGCTTGCCGTCCTTCTTGGCCTTCTTGGCGGCCTCCATGGCGTCGCGGCGGACGTGGCGGACGGCGACGCGCCCCTCCTCGGCGAGGCGGTGGGCGGTCTTGACGAATTCCTGGCGGCGCTCGCGCGAGAGCTCGGGGAAGGGGAGGCGGATGAGGTTGCCGTCGACGACGGGGTTGATGCCGATGTTGGCGAGCTGGAGGGCCTTCTCGATGGCGCGGGTCAGGCTCTTGTCCCAGGGCTGGATCTGGATGAGGCGCGGGTCGGGCGTGGTGATGGCGGCGCAGCCCTTGAGCGGCATCATCGAGCCGTAGGCCTCGACCATGACGGACTCGACCATGGCCGGCGAGGCCTTGCCGGTGTGGATGGTGGAGAACTCGTGGAGGGTGTGGTCCACGGCCTTCTTCATGCGGGCGTGGGCGTCGGCGAGGATGGGATGGTTGGTGCTCATGGGAAACAGAGGACGGAGGACAGAGGACGGAGGACGGAGGGCGGAAGACCGGTTAATTCGAGACGAGGGTGCCGACCTGCTTGCCGGAGACGGCGTCCTTGATGGCGTGTGGGTCGTTGAGGTTGAAGACGAGGATGGGCACGTTGTTGTCCATGCAGAGCGAGAACGCGGTCGAGTCCATGACGGTGAGGCGCTGCTTGAGGGCGTCGTGGAAGGTGAGGTGGTCGAACTTCTTCGCGTCGCCGTGCTTGTGGGGGTCCTTGTCGTAGATGCCGTCCACCTTGGTGGCCTTCATGATGATGTCGGCGTGCAGCTCGCTGGCGCGGAGGGCGGCGGTGGTGTCGGTGGAGAAGTAGGGATTGCCGGTGCCGGCGACGAAGATGACGACGCGGTTCTTCTCGAGGTGGCGGACGGCGCGGCGGAGGATGAAGGGCTCGGCGATCTGGTTCATGGGGATGGCCGACTGCACGCGGGTGCTGACGCCCATCTTCTCGAGGCAGTCCATGAGGGCGAGGCCGTTGATGACGGTGGCGAGCATGCCCATGTAGTCGCCGGTGGTGCGGTCGACGCCGCGCTTGGCGCCCTGGAGGCCGCGGTAGATGTTGCCGCCGCCGATGACGACGCAGACCTGCACGCCGAGGTCGTGGATTTCCTTCACCTGCTCGCACATCCGCTCGAGGGTGCCGGCGTCGATGGGCTCGGTGCCCTTGCCGCGGAGGACCTCGCCCGAAAGCTTGAGGACGATGCGTTGGTATTTGAGGTCGGGTTTGGCGGCGCGCGTCGGCATCAAGCCGCATCAAACGCCCGCCAAAATGACCCGTCAATGGCGGAGATGTTACGGGGCCCGTTAGTCTGCAAGTGGCTGCCCGGCATGGATTGATTCGCTCCGCTCAGGACTACGCCCTCGACCTGCGGTCGATCCTTCTCCCTCCACTGCGCTCCGGTCGTCGAACTCCGTTCGAACCCATGCCCGTCATCCAAATTGCCGGGCAATTTGGCTGCCCGGCATGGATTCGAACCATGACTAGGCGAGTCAAAGTCGCCTGTGCTACCATTACACCACCAGGCAGTGGGTCGGACGGGCGAAGGAAGCCCCCGCCTCCGGCACGGTCAAGGGTGGAAAACAACCGTCCGCAACCCGGTCTGCCCGACGGGAATGCTCAGGCAACTCCCCCCGCAGTCGCGATCGTGGGTCGGGCCGCGATGCAGGCGGGTGCGACCGGCCCGCCGGCTTCAGGGGCCGAACGGCAGGCAGCGTTTCAGGGCGGCGGCGTGACCGGGCGAGACCGGTTTGTCCCGGGTCGCGCGCCGCTTGGCCTTCGTGCTTTTCTTGCCGAGCAGATGCCGGAAACCAGGGGTGCGACGCAACAGCTTGCCGGTGGCGGTCAGCTTGAACCGTTTGGCGACAGACTTGCTGGTCTTTCGCAAGGGGGGTGCAATCAGAGGTCGCGCTGTTTTTTGAGGACGATTCCGGTGCAAAGCCAGTGGTCCCACCAGACCGGGACGGCGCGGGGGATCAGGTCGGAGATGCCGCTCGCGAAGGGGCACCAGCATACGAAGCCCTGCTCGTCCATCTCCGTCAGCAGGAGGACATGGCCCGGGCTCTGTCCCGGGGGATTCTGCTGCTCGGGGATGCACTCGGTGTTGACGAGCACGACGTGTCCGGTCCGGTGGGCGCGCAGCACGTGGCCGTAATCCCGGTAAAGATCAATGCCGGTGGCGAGGTCCAGCGTGCGGGCGAGTTCGAAGAGGCCGAGGGCATCCAGCGTGCCCGGCTGGGTGGTCCACGCGGGGAAGCGGGCGCCGTGGCGGTGGAGGAAGTCGCCGTCCTCCTGGCGCGGCCGGCCCTCGTTTTCGAGGACGCGCAGCAGGCAGCGGCAGGCACCGCCATGGCGGTTGAGATTCCAGACAACGGGGGTGATCTGGGTTTGCGGGAGGAGCGCGTTGGTCATGGGAGGAGGTTCCGGCCCCCTTCGTTTTCCCAGCCCTCGACGTTGGCGTGGGCTGGCGGCGCCAATTTCGCCGGGTTCCGCTGAAGAGGCGTCGGATCGCGATCCATGGGCAGGGCCGGCGGATCCCGGGGGGCGGCCGGTCCCGGGCGGACAACGGGTGCCGGGCCGGTGCGCACGTCGGTCAACTGAGGGGGCTCGAAGTGCATGGGCCGGTGCCGCTAGACGCGCCGCCCGCCAAGGAGCGAGACGATGAAGAGCACGATGAAGACGAAGAAACAGACCCGGGCGATCGTGGCCGCCAGTCCGGCGAGGCCGACGAAGCCGAGGACACCGGCCAGGACGGCGATCAGAAAGAAGATGACGGCGTAGCGCAGCATGGACGGCGGTGATCAGGGGGATTTGGAGCCGCGGAGCAGGCCGGCCGCGCCGATGATGGCGGCGGCGATGCCCCCGAGGAGCAGCCACATGGTCTTGTCGGTCGGGTTGCCGGTGAAGAAGCGGGAGATCCCGGAGGCGGCGGAATCGGAGGCGGCCACCCCGGAGACGATCAGGATGACGCCGATGACAAGCAGGGCGAGGGAGATGGGTTTGTTCATGACTGGGGAGACAGGGTTCGGGCTGGAGAGATGCCGGCGAACAAGGCGCGACCGCGATGAGCAGACGCGCCTTGGAAGCGAAAGGGCTTGAGGCGCGGGCCTTCAGCTCTTGACCGTCATCTTGTTGCTGACGGAGTTCACGCCGCGGACATCCTGGGCGAGCTTGGTGACGAGCGATCTCTCGGCGTCGGAGGCGGCCTCGCCGGTGACGAGGACGATGCCGTCGGAGGTCACGACCTTGGTCTTGAGGGCGCTGGTGGACTTGTGGGTCAGCAGCGCGAATTTGACCTGGCTGGTGATGGAGGCGTCATCGAGCTTTTCGGCCACGGTGGGTTTGCCGGTCACGGCGATGTCGTTTTGCACGGACTTCACGCCGTCGATCTCCGCGGCGAAGATGCCGGTGAGTTCTTTCTGCGCGAGGTTTTCGGCGGTGCCGCTGAGCAGGGCATGGCCGTCCTTGACCTCGACCTTGGTGGTGGCGGCGCTGACGTTGGCCTTGACGAGCAGGCGGCCGCGGATCTTGAAGGCCATCCAGCCGTCGGATTTCTCCGGGAAGGAGGGCTCGATCTTGATCTCGTTGTTGACGCCCGTGACACCGGGGAGGTTCTCCACGGTGTCGATGGCGAGGGCCTTGTCGTCCTTGTCCTGGACCGTGCCGGTCAGGGTGACGATGCCGTTGCGGGCGGACACCTTCACATGGTTTTCCAGGACGGTGCGGTAGTTATAGGAGGCGCGGGCGGCGTCCTCGATCTTGCGGTCGGTGGCGGGGGAAGCGAGGAGGGCAAGGGGGCTGGCAATGAAGCCGAGCAGGGCGAACAGGTATTTGTTTTTCATAAGATGAAGGGAAGAGGATACAGGCTTCCGGACGGGCCCGCCATGGGGCCTTGCCCTACCGGACGACGTGGCGCGGTGGACTTTGGCCCGGGCATAAAAAACCCCTGCCGGGGAGGGGCAGGGGTGAAGTGGGCTTCCGTGGCCTGATCAGAAGCTGAGGGAAACGCCCGCGCGCCACTCGCTGAGCACCTTCGTGGTTCCGCCCCCTTGGGCCGAGACGCTGGTGTAGAGCAGGGTGGAGGGGCTGAGCAGCAGGTCGAGGCCGGCGCTGTAGAGCGCGGTGTCCCGGGTGGCCCGGCGGGTCATGACGGAGTAGTTGGCGCTGCCAAACGAGGCGCGCAGGGCGCGCGAGTCATCGGAGAACTCGTGGAGCCAGGCCACCCGGGCATGCGGCTGCAGTTTCCGCGAGCCCGCCGTCCAGTTCAAGCGGCCCTCGAGGCCGAGCTGCGAGCGCAGGGAGCGGGCGGACTGGCTGCCCACCGTGGCGTTGAAACCGCCGGCCCCGGTCTCGGTAAACCCGTTGGCCTTCCAGCGGCTGGCCAGCAAACCGGCGAAGGGCGACACACTCAAGCTGCCGTGGGTCAGGTGACGGCCGACGGTGAAGCCGGCGGTCCACTGGTTGCCGCGGGTGGACGAAGAGGCGACGACCGCGGTGCCGGGAAACTGGATGGGCCGCGTGGCCGAGTAGCTGTTGAAGCCATAGGAGAGCATGGCTTCCGCAAACATCGGGCCATCGATCCAACCGCCACGGACGCCAATGGTCTTTTCCTTCACCGTGGTCTGGCCGCCGGCCGAGCCCAGACCCGAAGAGGTCTTGCCGTAGGCCACATAGGCACCCGCGGTCTTGTTGGTCCCCGTCGGGCGGTTGCCGCCGACCAGGCCGGACGTGTTGGTGTAACGGCTCGAACCGAGGTCCGCGTTGGCGCGGGAGCGGCCCCGGCGCTGGCCGCCCTCGAAGTAGTATTCATCGCGGCCGGTGGTGGTGCGGTGATCCCGCAACAGGCGGTCGGCCAGGGAAGTCGAGTGCGCGAAGGCGAAATCGGACCAGACCTGGTAGTCTTGGGGCGAGAGCGCGTTGAGCGCGGCGGGGAACTGGGCGGCGACCGGCAGGGTGTTGAGCGCGGCGGTGAGGGCCGGGACATTCTGAGCGGCGGCGCCGACCGCGGCCTGATTGGGGGTCTGCGCGAAGCCGGCGAACGGCAGTTGCGTGAAGACCAGCGTCGCGCTCGTCGGCGCGTAGTTTACGGCGACGCCGGTGGCGGCACTGCCGGTGAGATTGCCCGCGAGGGAGGCGAACGTGCCGCTCACTCCGCCGCCGGCGGTGAGGAAGGTGAAGGACTGGCCGACCGGATTATAGCCCCCGAGTGTGTTCACCCGCAAGGTGCCGGCGAGGGAGGCCGTGCCGCTGACGACGAGGCGGTCGAACGAGGTGGCGGAGGCGATCTCGATGAGCAGGGTGCCGGTGCTCGACTGGGTGTAGTTGCCGATGACGGTCATGGTGCCGGGTGACAGTCCGGGGCTGACCGTGCCGTGGTTGACGAGATTGCCCGTGATGGTGCCGTTGCCGCCGAGAACCGCGCCGGCTACGACAGTGGTCCGGCCGATCCCGGTATTGAAAATGAAGGTGCCGGCCTGGACCTCGACCGCAGTGGGGGTCGCCTTGGTCATGGTGAGGGTGCCGCCGCCCCGTTTCTGGATGGTGCCGGCCCCGGTGATGTCGCCACCGAAGGTGCCGTCGGTCGTCTGGTTGAAAGCAAGCACGCCCGGACCGGCGATGACGACAGGCCGGTTGGCGGGCAGGCTGGCGGTGCTGCCGACAAGAGCGCCGGCATTCACCACCGTGCCACCCGTGTAGGTGTTGACGCCCGAAACCGTCAGGGCCCCGGAGCCCAGCTTGATGACCGAGCCGGTGCCGGAGATCACGCCGCCGAAGGTGCCGTCGGCGGGCTGGTTGAAGTTCAGCGTGCTGGCGTTGAGGCTGACAGCTTGGTTCACGGGCAGGTTGGCGCTGCCGGTGATGAGGGCGCCGTTGTTGACGATCGTGCCGCCGGTGTAGGTGTTGCCGGTGCCCGTGAGCGTGACCGTGGCCGTGTTGATCGTCAGGGAGGCCGGGGTGGTGGCGTTGGAGGAATTGCCGTCGAGCGTCAGCGTCGTGGTGGGATAATCCGTTCCTGGGACCAGGGTCACGCCGGAAGAACCCGGGGCGAAGGCGCCGGTCGAGCTAAGGATCACGTTGCCGGTGAAAACAATGGCTGGCGGCGGCGGGGGCACCGGCGGGCCCACCGGCGGAACCACGGGGGGCGGGATGGCCACCAGTTGGCCGAGGCCGTTATACATCAACCCGCCGTCCCAATCGCCGCCACCGGGACCGCCGAGGGCGTTGATCACTCCCGGTCCGGCGAAGGACACGCCGGCGAGGGACAGCGCGCGGGCGCCGCCGTTGCCGAGCGTGGCCGTGATGCCGGTGAAGGAGATGCTGGTGCCGGCGAGATAATTGCCGAGAATCGTGTTGTTGTCGCCGATGTTGACTGCCGTGCCGACGTTCCAGAAAAGGCCGAGATCGTTGCCGCCGTTGGAACCCAGGTTGATGAAAGTCACCGTCGAGTTAACGGAGGTGGTCAGGCTGGTGGCGATATTGAACACCCAGGCCACGCCGTTTTGCCCCTGGGCGTCGAGGACCAGCGCCCCGGTCTGCGTGGCGGCGCCGCCGAAGGTGTAGACGCCGGCGTTGAGCGGGGCCACCGTGCCGAGGTCGACATTGGAGAGGGTGACATTCGACGGCATGGCCGCGAGGGCGTTCTTGGCCGTGATGAGGTCCAACCGGGCCTGCTGGGTGGCGCCACCGGTGGCGATGATCGCCGCGGCCGGGCCGCTGATGGTGTTGCCCGAGACCACACCGGGCGGGAAACCGGTGATGTTGGAGGTGGCGGCCGGGGAGAGACCGACGTTGCCGTTGATGACGGAGTTGGGGCCGGGGCCGCCGACACTGATGGCCGTGCCGCCGAGCACGGTGTAATCAGCCGCCGTGAGCAACACGGACTGGGCTGATCCCGGCACGGACGCGCAAAGCAAGGCGGTGAGCGCCATGACCGGCAGGATGATTCGGCGATGGATATTTTTCATGATGAGGGCCGGAGCATACGCCGGGGCCGACCCGCCCGCCATGGGGTCTTACCCGTCTGCGCGCCGTGGCGCCGCAGGCGCGGCCGGTCCTACGTAGAAGACCCCATGGAGCGCGCGACGACGAACTGCCACAGTCGCGGCCCGGTGCGGCACCCGCCGCCCGGCAGGCCCAACTGGGTCTGGCGGCCACTCCCCACCCTTCACGCCCAGCCCAACGCCCAAGCGCGTCCCACCCATGGCCCAGATTCTCCTCATCGACGACGACAACTCCGTCCGCACCGTGTTGCGCCTGATACTCGTGCAGTCGGGCCACACCGTGATCGAGGCCGTCGACGGGGAGGCGGGTTTGGCGATGTTTTGCGCGCCGCGCGGCCGATTTGGTGATCACGGACCTGTGGGCCGCCCGGCGGAGCGGTGCGGCGCAGGTGATCGCCAAGCCCTTCGCCTTCGCCCGGTGGTTGCGCACGATTGATGGCGTGCTGGTCGGGTTTCACCCCATGGCCTGGGCTCGCGCCGGCGGTTATGCTGCGGCTTCCACCCTGTGTCGGTGCAACCCTTCAACCCCTCAACCCTCATGGCCAAGAAAAGCAGAGGCGGTCGCATGACCGCCGCCAAAACCCGGGCCGCGAAATCCCGCGGCGGCCGGGGTCTCATCAAAAACCGTCCGGCGGGCCGGCGGATCATGAAGACCTGAGACCGCGCGGCGCGCGGCGTGAAGCAAAGGCCGTCGCGCCATGATCTTTTCCTCCCGTCCCGGCAGGCGGCTGGATACCCACGTGGTCGCTGCGCTCCAGCGCAACGACACTTCAGCTTAATCCGTCCTAGACGATGGTGAGCTGGACGCTGTTCTCGATGATGCCGTGCGCGATCGCGTAGCGGGTGAGACCGGCGGTCTCATGGACGTTGAGCTTGTCCATGAGGTGCTGCCGGTGCTTCTCGACGGTCTTGATGCTGATGCCGAGGGTGGCGGCGATCTGCTTGTTGGCGGAGCCCTCGGCCACGAGCTGCAGGACCTCGGCTTCGCGGGCGGTAAGGCGGCGACCGTTGGTCTTGACCAAGCCATCCCGGTTCCGCGGCCGGCCGCCGGCAGCACCCAGCCGCCGGGTGATGGCGGGGCTGAGATAGGGGCGGCCGGCGGCGACCTCGCGGATCGCCTTGGTCAGGATCTCGGCGGAGGTCTGTTTCTCCAGGAAACCGACCGCGCCGGCCTGTTGCATGCGCTCCACATAGACATCGTCGCTGTGCGCGGAAAGAATCAGGATCCGGGCCGCGGGGTTGGCCGCGAGGATCTGCCGGGTCGCCTCCATGCCATTGAGTCCCGGCATCGCGATGTCCATCAGGATGACGTCGGGGCGGAGCGTCTGCGCCAGCTCGACCGCTTCGCGGCCATTGTGGGCTTCGCCGACGATCTGGAAATGGCCGTCGGCCTTGAGCAGGGTGCAGAGACCCTGGCGCACGACCGTGTGGTCCTCCGCCATCAGGACGGTGATGGGCTTGGCCGGCTTCATGGTTTGCCCGGGGCAGAGGGATAGGGCAGCTCCGCGCGCACCGTGGTGCCCTGGCCGACGGAGGATTCGACGGTCAGCTTGCCGCCCACCATTTCGACCCGCTCCTGCATGCCGAGCAGGCCGAGCCGCTTGCGACTCTTGGCGAAGAGGATCTTCTGGACGGGGAACGCCCGGCCGTTGTCCACGATCTCCAGGCGGATCGCGCCGTTGGCCAGGACGATGTTGACGGCGACCGTGGTGGCGCGGGCATGCCGGACCACGTTGTTGAGCGCCTCCTGCGCGACGCGGAACAGGACGGTGCGCTCGGCCGCGCCCAAGGTCTCGACCCCGCCGAAAGCCGTCATCTTGATCCGGAGTCCTTTCCGGGCGGCGAGACCTTTGCAATAGGCGTGGAGGGCGGGAATCAGGCCGAGGTCGTCCAGCACCGCGGGCCGCAGTTCGCGGGCGAAGCGGTGCACGGCGTTCACGGAGTTTTCCACCAGCCGCTGGGTGCGGATGATCTTGGCCTTCAGGTTGTGCAGGCCCGCGGAGGTTTCCTTGGTGAGGGCGGCCAGCTCGACATTGATGCCGACGAGGATCTGCACGACCTCGTCATGCAGCTCGCGGCTGATCTGCTTCCGCTCCTCCTCCTGGACCACGATGATCTGCCGGGTCAGCTGGCGGAGTTTCTTCTGCATGACCTGCGACTCACGGAAGAGCTTGTGGTAATGCGCCCGGCCCTGCCGGAGCGCGGACTCGCCGGCCTCGCGGCGCGCGACCTCGCGCTCGAGCTTGCGGTTGCCCCGCGCCAGAGCCGCGGCGTGCTGGTGCAGGAGCTCGTTGCGCTGTCGCAGATGGAGGTTGCTTTCCCGGGTGGTGCGTTGCGCCGCCTCCATCGGTTGAAGCGCGCGGGTGAAAAAGACCCCGGCGCGCTTGAGCGCACCGTTGCGCGTGCGGGCGAAGTCGTGGAACGGTGCCAACGCGACCACCGCCTGCTCGTGCATGACGGCCAGGTCGAGGGTGACGAATCCGGCCGCGAGCGTCGCGCGCCCCAGGTCCCGCGCCGGCGCGGCCGGACTCCGGCCGTGCGCCTTCAGATGGGCGCGGAGCGCCCTGAGATAGCGGGCCGACAATCGTGTGCGCGCCGTCTTCATCCTGGGGTCGTGGTCTTGCGGCTGTGAAAATGGGTTGGTCAAGCGGTTCCCGTTCACCAAGGGTTGCACGGGCTGTGGATCGCCGACGTGACGAAGCATCCGTCTGATGACATTTAACACCCGTTTCCGGCACATAGCGATAAGGTAATACCCTACCGCCACGCGGTTCAGGCTCATTTTCCCCTGAACCGGCTGGCGGGCGAGCAGGTTGCGCGTTCCGTCCGCCAGGCGGTGGCATTTGAGTGGCGGACTCCTCCGGGATGGAGCAAGTTGCGGCGTTCAAGGGTCAGTCCATTGCTCCGACCGCGGTCAGAACCGTCGAGGACCGTAACCGGCCGCCAAGGCGCGGCCAAGAGGAGAAGAACCGCATGTTAACCATCGCGATATGCGTCGCTTGGTTCTCAGTCGGGATGACATTTGTCATCGCGCTGATGAGCCAGCGAGTGCGTCGGAGATACTAAGACTACGCCGCCGGGGGATCCGTTCCTCCGGCGGCTTTTCCGTCTGCGGCCTGCGAGTCCGGCGGGCCGGCCCGCTCACGCGAAGACTGCCCCGCCGAGGAGGCGCGCGCCGTCGTAGAGGGCGAGGATCTGGCCGGGGGCGAGGGCGCGCTGCGCGGCGGGGAATTTGATCGTGGCGGACAACGGCGGGATTCGGCGATCCCGCCCTACATCGGGAAGATATTCGATGGGCACGCGCGGGTCGCGGTAGCGGACGCGGGCTTCGAGACGGCCGGGCTGCGTGATGGGTTCGCCGATGAAACTGAGCGAGTGGACGCGGCACTCCGTCGTCCACAGGCCGGGGGCCTGCGGGCCGTCGAAGGCGACGAGCAGGGCGCGGTCGCCGGCGCGCTTGCCGACGACGACGTAGGCCTCGTGGTCGGTGTTCGAGGGTATGCCGATGCCCTTGCGCTGTCCGATGGTGTAGTAATGCAGTCCGCAGTGGCGGCCAAGCACGCGGCCGTCATCGGCGCGCACGATGGGGCCGGGTTCCTCGGGCACGTAGGCCTTGAGGAAGTCAGCCATCTTCACCTCGCCTATGAAGCAGATGCCCTGGCTGTCCTTCTTGTCCGCGGTGGGCAGGCGGGCCTCGCGGGCGAGGGCGCGCAGGGCGGGCTTCTTCAGGTGGCCGACGGGGAAGCGCGCGAAGGCCAGCTGCTCCTGGTTGAGCAGGGCGAGGAAGTAGGACTGGTCCTTGTTGGGGTCGGAGCCCTCGAGCAGCGCCCACGAAGTGGAGCGCTGCTCGCCCTCCGTAGCCTTGGCGAAGGAGGGCTCGGCGATCGCGGGGTGGGGGCACCCCGCCTCCAGCGCAACCCTCTGCGCATAATGTCCGGTGGCGAGTCCCAGGAAGCCCTCGGCGCGGGCGTAGGCGGCGAAGACGCCGAACTTCACCCGGCTGTTGCACATCACGTCCGGGTTGGGCGTGAGGCCCTGCCGGTAGCCGTCGAGCAGGTAGTCCACGACGAGGCGGCGGTAGTCGTGCATGAGGTTGACGACGCGGAACTCGAGGCCGAGGACGTCGGCCACGGCGCGGGCGTCGGTGATGTCCTGCATCCACGGGCAGTGGCCGGCGACGTTGTCCTCGTTGATCCAGTTCTTCATGTAGGCGCAGACGACCTCATGGCCCTGGTCGCGGAGGAGCAGGGCGGCGACGGAGCTGTCGACTCCGCCGGAGAGGGCGACGAGGAGGCGTTCGCGGGCCATGGAGGCAGGAAAGCCACGCGGCGCGGCGAGTAAAGCGCGGCGGCGGGCGGGCTTTACAGCGGGCGGGCGGAGGGTAGGGTCGGGGCGATGAGAATATTCCTGTGCCTAGTGGCGGCGGTGCTGGGGGCGGTCCCGGCGCGGGCGGACAAGCCCGCGCGGCCGATCCCGGAGATCGAGCGCGTGGTGATCATCGCGGTGGACGGGCTGCGGCCCGACCGGCTGCTGCTGGCCGAGGCGCCCCACATCCGGGGCCTGATGGCGCGCGGGGCCTGGTCGATGTGGGCGCAGACCACGGCGATGGCGACGACGCTGCCCTCGTTCGCGAGCATGCTCACGGGTGTGACGCCCCGGCGGCACAAGGTCTACTGGAACGAGTTGATGCCGTTCAGCGAGCCCGTGTGGCCGGCCGTGCCGACGCTGTTCGAGCTGGCGCGGCGCGCGGGCTACACGACGGCGCTCGTCGCGGGCAAGGCCAAGTTCCGCTACCTGGCCAAACCCGGCACGCTGAACTTCACCTACATGCCGGAGAAACAGGTGCAGCCTGACGCCGTGCTGGCGGACAAGGCGCTCGAGGCCATCGCGACCGTCAAGCCCGACGTGCTCTTCGTGCATCTCCCGTGGACGGACGAGGCGGGCCACAAGCACGGCTGGGGCTCGGCCGAGATCCACGCCGCCATCGCCGAGGCCGACCGGCAGGTGGGCCGCGTGCTCGCCGCGCTCGAGCAAGCCGGCCTCGCGCAATCCGCGCTCATCATCCTGACCGCGGACCACGGCGGCGCAGCGAAATCGCACTGGCCGGACGACCTGCGCAGCCGCACCATCCCGTGGATCGCGGCCGGACCCGGCGTTAAACCCGGCCACGACCTCACGATGGAGGCGGACCTCGTGATCAACACCGAGGACACCTGCGTGACCGCCTGCTACGTGCTCGGCCTCGGCGAGCTGCCGCATTTCCAGGGCCGGGCCGTGCGGGCGGCCTTCGCGCGCGCGCCCTGACGCCCATGCCGCCGCGCCCCGAGCACCGCATCGCCCGCGCCTGGCTGACCTCGGCCACGTCCGGCGTGATCGAGCTGGAGGCGGACTGGACGGGCGAGGGGCTGCCGCCGCTCGCGCCGGCGGACGGGGCGTTCGCCTTCGCCACGCTCACGCGCGCCGACCCGGCGCTCTACGCGGAGGAGGCGGCCTACTACGTGAACGGCGACAACGAGGTGTGCTTCCTGCTCGATCCGGCGGAGCACACGTGGGTGGATTTCGCGACGATGCCGGTGTATGTGGCGGGCACCTTCAACGGCTGGGAGGCGGCGGTCGGGCAGGCGGAGTGGCGGCTCGCGCCGGAGGAGGTGCTCGGGCGCCCGTGGTTGGGGCTGCGCGTGAAGGCGGCGGAGCTGTGGAAGCACAAGCGGCCGCGCTTCAAGTTCGTGACGGGCGACCACCGCTGGCTCGACCTGCCGCGCGACGCCACCAACGTGGCCAAGGACGAGACCGGGCACCACAACCGCGCGCTGTGGAGCGAACGGACCGGGCGCAACCTCTTCACCTTCACGACGGCGGAGCCGCTCCGGCTCAGCCAGGCCCACGCGGTCACGCTGCGGCGCGAGGGCGCGGCGCCGAAGACGCGGCTGCGGCTGGGAAAATTCTTCCACGCGCTGCACAGCGACGAGCCGCTCGGCGCGATCGTGCGCCGGGACGAGACCCTCTTCCGGCTCTTCGCCCCGCGCGCGAAGCACGTGCGGCTCTTCGTCTGCGAGGAGCTGGCGGGGCAGGACGCTGCCGCCGGCTACGAGCTCGACCCCGGCGAGGACGGCGTGTGGGAGGCGCGGCTCGACCGCAACCTGCACGGCTGGTATTACTGGTATTCCGTCAGTGGGCCGCACGACGTGTTCGGGCATTTCCACCCGAACCAGCGGGTGCTCGACCCCTACGCCAAGGCGGCCGTGTCGCGCGAGGGCCCCGGCCTCGTGCTCGAGGCGGCGTGGATCGGCGCGGGCGACCGGTCGTTCCGCACGCCGGCGTGGCAGGACCTCGTCATCGCCGAGGCGCACGTGCGCGACCTCGTGGCCAAGGCGCCGGGCGCATTCACCGCGGAGGAGCGGCGCGGGTTCACGGGACTGGCGAAGTGGCTGGAGCAGCCCGACTGCTACCTGAAGAAACTCGGCGTGAACTGCCTCGAGCTGCAGCCGGTGCAGGAGCACGACAACAGGACCCCGGAGGAATACCAGTGGGGCTACATGCCGGCGAACTGGTTCGCCCCGGCCAGCGCCTACGGGCTCGACCCCGCCCACGCCAGCCAGGTGGGCGAGATGCAGGAGCTCGTGAAGGCCTGCCACCGGCAGGGGCTGGCCGTGATCCTCGACGTGGTCTACAACCATGCGGGCGAGCCGGCCCACCCGCTCTACATCGACAAGCTCTACTATTTCGAGCTGGAGGACGACGGCACGCTCTCGAACTGGAGCGGCGTGGGCAACGACCTGCGCTGCCGCGCCGCGATGGTGAAGCGGCTCATCATCGACAGCCTCCTGCACTGGATCGAGGCCTACGGCGTGGACGGCTTCCGCTTCGACCTCGCCGAGCTGATCGGGGTGGACGTGCTGCGCGAGATCGAGGCGGCGCTGAAGCAGGTGAAGCCCGACGTCATCCTCATCGCCGAGCCGTGGAGCTTCCGCGGGCACATCGCCGCCGCGCTGCGGCCGACGGGCTTCGCGTCGTGGAACGACGGCTACCGCGAGTTCGTGCGCGACTACGTGCACGCCCGCGGCGCGCCGGAGCGGCTGGAGTATTTCCTCAAGGGCTCGCCGTGGCACTTCGCCTACTGGCCGGCGCAGACGGTCAACTACACCGAGTCGCACGACGACCGCTGCTGGCTCGACGCCATCACCGAGAACGGCGGCCACAACGGCGAGCGGCCCACGCTGGGCGACGTGCGCCGCACGCACCTGATGGCGGCGATCCTCCTCGCCTCGGTCGGCATCCCGATGCTGTCGGCCGGGCAGGATTTCCTGCGCTCGAAGCAGGGTGTGAACAACACCTACCTGCGCGGCGACCTCAACGCCCTCGACTACCGGCGGCTGGCGCGCTTCAGCGGCACGCACGCGTATTTCGCGGACTGGATCGCGTTCCGGCGCTCGGCCGCGGGGCGGCTGCTGCGGCAGTGGTCGCGCCCGGCGGAGGGCTTCTTCCAGCGCTTCAGCTGGCCCGAGCAGCCCGCCCTGGCCCTCCTCTACAACGCCGACGGCAGCCAGGGCCGGCAGCGCCTGCTCTTCGCCGTCAACCCGCATGTCGACGACGCCACCGTGCCGCTCGGCGCATGGGCCGGATTGAAGTGGCGGCTGCTGGCCGACCACGAGCGGTTCTACCTCAACGGCCGCGGCGCGCCGCCCTGGCCGGTCGAGGCGGAGCTGTTCATCCCCGCGCTTGGCTGCGCGCTCTGGGCGGCCGAGGTGTGACCCGGATTTTGCGGGGCGGTGTGCACCGCGGCCAGCCAACGCTCTTGCCAAAACGGAGCGCGGACTGTTGAGTCAACGTCCCTCAACCCACACCACCATGCCTGTCAAAGTTGCCATCAATGGTTTCGGCCGCATCGGCCGCCTCGTCTTCCGCGCGCTCGTCGAGCAGGGCCTGCTCGGCAAGGAATTGGATGTCGTCGCCGTCGGCGACATCGTGCCCGCCGACAACCTCGCCTACCTGCTGAAATACGATTCCACGCAGGGCCGGTTCAACGGCACCGTGGGCTCCCGGAAGTCCGCGGCGGACAAGGCCGACGACGACATCCTCGTCGTCAACGGCAAGGAGATCGCCGTCGTCAGCGCCAAGTCGCCCGCCGAGCTGCCCTGGGCCAGGCTCGGGGTCCAGCTCGTCATCGAGTCCACCGGCCTGTTCACCGACGCCGAGAAGGCCAAGGGCCACCTCGCCGCCGGCGCCAAGAAGGTCATCATCTCCGCCCCGGCCAAGGGCGAGGACATCACCGTCGTGCTCGGCGTGAACGACGACAAGCTCGACCTCGCCAAGCACCACATCATCTCCAACGCCTCCTGCACCACCAACTGCCTCGCGCCGGTCGTCCACGTGCTGCTCAAGGAGGGCTTCGGGGTGGAGGAGGGGCTGATGACGACCATCCATTCCTACACCGCCACGCAGAAGACCGTGGACGGCCCCTCGAAGAAGGACTGGAAGGGCGGCCGTTCCGCCGCGATCAACATCATCCCGGCCTCGACCGGCGCCGCCAGGGCGACCGCCCTCGTGCTCCCCGAGGTCAAGGGCAAGCTCACCGGCATGTCCTTCCGCGTGCCGACCCCGACCGTGTCCGCCGTCGACCTCACGGTGAAGACCGTCAAGGCCACCTCCTACAAGGAGATCTGCGAGGCGATGAAGCGCGCCAGCGAGACCTACCTCAAGGGCATCCTCGAATACACCGGCGACGAGGTCGTCTCGAGCGATTTCATCCACTGCAAGGCCTCGTCGATCTTCGACGCCGGCTCCGGCATCGAGCTGAACCCCAGGTTCTTCAAGCTCGTGAGCTGGTATGACAACGAGTGGGGCTACTCCAACCGCGTCGTCGAGCTGACCACGAAGATCGCGGCCAAGCTGTAACCCCTGCCACCTTGAGCGCCGGCCCCCGCCGGCGCTTTTTTGTCGCCATGCCCAAGTTCAAATCGATCCGAGACCTCGCCCTCGCCGGCCGGCGCGTCCTCGTGCGCGTGGATTTCAACGTCCCGCAGGACAAGGCCACCGGCGCCATCACCAACAACCAGCGCATCGCCGCCGCGCTGCCCACAATCCGGCACGCGCTCGAAAAAGGCGCGTCGGTCGTGCTCATGTCGCACCTCGGCCGGCCCGACGGGCAGAGGATCGCCAAGTTTTCGCTGAAGCCCGTCGCCGCCGAGCTGGAAAAGCTGCTCGGCCGCCCGGTGAGGTTCCTCGACGACTGCGTCGGCCCCGCCGTGGAGGCCGCCTGCGCGCCCGGCGCGCTGCAGCCCGGCGATGTCGTGCTGCTGGAGAACCTGCGTTTCCACATCGAGGAGGAGACGAAGGTGAAGCTGGAGGACGGCTCGAAGAAGGCCGCCGACCAGGCCGCCATCGCCGCGTTCTGCGCCAGCCTGTCGAAGCTCGGCGACGTCTACGTGAACGACGCCTTCGGCACGGCGCACCGCGCGCACAGCTCGATGGTCGGCGTGGCGCTGCGGGACAAGGCGGCCGGCTTCCTCATGGAGGCGGAGCTCAAGGCCTTCGCCGCCGTGCTCGACCACCCGAAGCGTCCGCTGCTCGCCATCCTCGGCGGCGCGAAGATCGCCGACAAAATCCCGCTCATCCACAACCTCATCGAGAAGGCCGACGAGATCATCGTCGGTGGCGGCATGGCATTCACCTTCAAGAAGGTGCTCCAGAACATGGGGATCGGTTCCAGCCTCTACGACGCCGAGGGCGCCAAGCTCGTGTCCGACCTCGTCGCCAAGGCCAAGGCCCGCGGCGTGAAGCTGCACCTGCCGGTGGACTACATCTGCGGCGACAAGTTCGCCGAGGATGCCGCCATCAAGGCGGCCGACGACTCCACCGGCATCCCCGCCGGTTGGATGGGCCTCGATGTCGGCCCGAAGTCAAACGCGCTCTTCACCGACGCCATCGGCCGCGCCCAGACCATCATCTGGAACGGCCCGCCCGGCGTGTTCGAGTTCAAGGCCTTTGCCGGCGGCACGGCCGCGATGGCCGCGGCCATCGCCGCGGCCACCGCGCGCGGCGCGACGACCGTCGTGGGCGGCGGCGACACCGCCACGGCCGCGAAGAAGCTGAAGGTGGCCGACAAGGTCACGCACTGCTCGACCGGCGGCGGGGCCAGCCTCGAGTTCCTCGAGGGCAAGGTGCTGCCCGGCGTGGCGTTCCTGGAATCGTAGTCACGGATTAACCACGATGGCCACGAAGCACACGAAGTGGATTGCGCTTCGTGTCCTTCGTGTTCTTCGTGGTGAAAATTGATCCATGATCCGCAAGAAAGTCATCGCCGGTAACTGGAAGATGAACAAGACGGCCGCCGAGGGCGCCGAGCTGGCCAAGGACATCCTCACCGAGGTCGGCCGGGAAACGTCGGTCGACGTCGTGCTGTGCCCGCCGTTCACGGCGCTGGCCGCGGTCGGGCACTGCCTCGAGGGGCAGGCCGTGAAGCTCGGCGCGCAGAACATGCACCCGGAGAAGCACGGTGCGTTCACCGGCGAGGTGTCGGCCGAGATGCTCCGCACGCTCTACGTCACGCACGTCATCCTCGGCCACAGCGAACGCCGGCAGTATTGCGGCGAGACCGACGCCTTCGTGAACAAGAAGGTGCTCGCCGCGCTGGCCCACGAACTGAAGCCCATCCTCTGCGTGGGGGAGACCCTGGCCGAGCGCGCGGCCGGCCAGACCCTCGAGGTCGTGCGCCGGCAGGCCGAGCGCGCCCTCGCCGGCGTGAAGCCCGAGCAGATCACCACCGTCATCGTCGCCTACGAGCCGGTGTGGGCCATCGGCACCGGCAAGGTCGCCACCACGGCGCAGGCCCAGGAGGTGCACGCCTTCATCCGCGACCTGCTGACGAAGCTCCACGGGGCCCCGCTCGCGCAGAAGGTGCGCATCCTCTACGGCGGCTCGATGAAGCCGGCCAACGCCCCGGAGCTGCTCGCGCAGCCCGACATCGACGGCGGCCTCATCGGCGGCGCCTCGCTCGAGGCCAAGTCGTTCGTCGAACTCATCCGCGCCGCGCAGGCGGCGGGTTGACCTCCGGAAGCGCGGGCTTGCGGCGTGGCGCCGGGAGATTTTGCTCCCGGCATGTGTCCGCCCCGACCCGCGCGCTGGCTCGCGTTGCTGGCGCTGTGCGTCCTCGCCCGCGCCCACGACGTGGAGCCGGATGGCTGGGCCCTGCGCGTGCGGTTCCCGGGGGCACCGGTGGCGGACACGTTCCGCGTGCCGCTGCCCGTCGGCGATGTCGTGTCGGACCGCTATTCCTACGAGGGCGACAACGAGAGCTTCCTCCTGGTGCGCAGCACCTATCCCCTCGCCATCCTGCCATCCCGGCGGGCCGACCTCTATGAGGGTGCGAAGGCGGACGCCGTGCGCGGGCGCGGCGGGGAGGTGGCGGCCGAGGCGGAGTTTTCGCTCGGGGAATACACGGGGCGCGAGCTGCGCATCCGGTTCGCGCGGGCCAAGCGCGTGCGGCAGATCCGCTTCATCCTCATCGGCTCGACGCTCTACGCGCTGGTGCACGAACGGCCGATGGACCGCGCGGAGTCACCCGCCGCCGCCGCCTTCTGGGCCGGCCTCGCCCTGCGGCCGGGCTTCGAGGACCCGCGCCTGGTGGAGGAGCGCGAGCGCTGGCGCGAGGCGGGGCAGGGAAACTTCCGCGTGCGCTACGACGCCACGCAATGGTATCGCGACCCTTCCGACGGCGAGGAGGGCATCTTCAACTTCCTGCGCAACGACCAGCGGGCGGAGGCGCAGCTCATCATCGAGCCGCCGGGCACGCACGCGGGGCCGTTGGAGGAGGCGGCGCTGGCCATGGCGCGCGAGGGCGCGGAGAGCGTGCGGGTGCGGGCGAAAAGATCCCGCCTGCGCCACGGGGTGAGCCTGGCGGAGCTGCAGTTCGAGGCGCGCGTCGGCGGCGCCACCTACGTGAACCACGGCTGCTATTACTCGGGCCCGGCCGGCCAGGTGCAGCTGCGCGCGTGGGCGACGGACCGGGTCTACCGCGAGGTCGCCGTCGACATCGAGGAACTGCTCGAGGGCCTCATCATCATCAAGCGGCCGTGATCGGTCATTTTTTCCGCGTGGTCAATTCGCCGGCGAGGGCGGTGAGGAAGGCGGAGTCGCCGGGCAGCGAGCCGAGGGCGGCCAGGGCGGAGTCGGTCGCGCGGGCGGCGTGGGCGCGGGCCGCGTCGGGGCCGTGGAGGCGGACGTAGGTGAGCTTGCCGGCCTTGGCGTCCTTGCCGGGGGTCTTGCCGAGCGTCGCGGCATCGGCGGTGGCGTCGAGGACGTCGTCCATGATCTGGAAGGCGAGCCCGAGGTGCCGGCCGGCGTCGCGCAAACCGGTCAGCACGGTCTCGGGCTGGCCGGCACAGATGCCGCCGGCGGCCAGGGCGGCCGAGATCATGGCCGCGGTCTTGTTGTGGTGGATGAAGTCGAGGTCGGCGGCCGTGGCCGTGCCGGATTTCTCGGCGAGGAGGTCCTCCATCTGGCCGCCGATGAGCCGGCGGCTGCCGGCGGCAAGGGCGACCTCACGGGTGAGGGCGGCGGCGGTGGCCGGGGTGTAGTGCTCCGCCAGGAGGGCGAAGGCGTGTGTGAGCAGGGCGTCGCCCGCGAGGAGGGCGGTGGCCTCGTCGAACTGCCGGTGCGCCGTCGGCCGGCCGCGGCGGAGGTCGTCGTTGTCCATGCACGGCAGGTCGTCGTGGATGAGCGAGTAGGTGTGGAGGCACTCGAGGGCGACGGCGGCGGGGAGGGGGTTTTCGCGGGCGCCGAGGGCGTCGGCGGCGGCGAGCACGAGGACGGGCCGCAGGCGCTTGCCGCCGGCCTGGAGGCTGTAGCGCATGGCCTCGTGCAGGCGGGCAGGGCGGGTGTCGGCCGGGGGCAGCAGCTCGTCGAGCCCGCGCCCGACCCGGTCGCGGTAGCGGTCGAGTTGCGCGGCGAAGTCCATGCGGGGGAAGGTCGCGAGGCGGGGGCGGTTGGCAACGGGATTTTCCAGACTCGCCAAGGCCGGGCCGGGTTCGCATACACGCGGGCTTCCGTCATGCCCACCTACGAATACGAATGCCTCAAGTGCGGGAAGGACTTCGAGCAGTTCCAGTCCATGAAGGACGCGCCGCTCCGGGTCTGCGGCTGCGGCAAGAAGGGCCGGGTCCGCCGGAAAATAGGCGGCGGTGCTGGGTTGATTTTCAAGGGTTCGGGGTTTTATATCACCGACTACAGGAAGAAGCCGGCCGGCAAGGCCGAGTCCGGCGACGCCAAACCCGCCCCGAAAACCACCGAAACCAAGAGCGCGGCCCCCGCTGCGACGAAATAAGCCCCCATGTCCTCCAAAGTCGACAAAGCCCTCTACGGTCCCAGCATGTGGGAGGTCGCGCTCGGCGCGGTCCTCGGTCTCCTCGCCGGCGTGCTCGCCTGCTGCGTCTACCTCGTGTTCAAGCCCGTGCAGACCGTGCGCGAGCTGCCGAAGGAGCCGGTGAAGGGCGTGGTCTATTTCATCCCCGGCAACGAGAGCTCGGGCCGGGCCCGCGACTGGCAGAACAAGCAGAAGCGCTACCTCGCCGGCGGCAGCATCAAGGTGAACGAGGAGGAACTCAACGCCTGGGGCGCCTCGCTCTCCGCCCCGCCGCCGAAGGCGAAGGAAGGCGAGACCGCCCCGGCCCAGGGCGGCTTCTTCACCGCCGGCGCACCGAACTTCAAGATCGTCGGCGAGAAGCTGCAGGTCGCGTTCAAGTGCAAGATCGACTACTTCGGGCTCGCCCACGAGGCGCAGGTGGTCGCGCTGGGCTCGTTCGTGAAGTCCGGCGACCGCGTGGAATTCGCGGCCGAGAGCGTGACCTTCGGCTCCTGCCCGCTGGACCGGGTGCCCGGCGCCGGCCCGTTCCTCATCGGCAAGCTCGGCGGCCTGCACAAGGTCTCCGACGAGTGGAAGACCGCCTGGACCAAGGTCTCCGAGGTCACCATCGCCGGCAAGGACGTCAACGTCACGATCCAGTGATCGCACGCCGCGCCGGGCGCTGAGCGGAGCGGCGCATGTCGAAAAGCCTGCAAAACATCGGTGCGGTCGCCTCCGCCACGGTGGTGTCGCGCGTGCTGGGCCTGGTGCGCGAGATGGCGCAGGCCGCCGTCTTCGGCGCCGGCGCGCTCAACTCGGCCTTCGTCTCCGCCTTCACCCTGCCCAACCTCTTCCGCCGCCTCCTCGGCGAGGGCGCGCTGACCGCGGCCTTCGTGCCCACGATGAGCGAGGCGCTGGCGCAGCAGCGGCGCGACGGGGCCTTCGCGCTGGTCTCGAAGGTCGCCAGCTGGCTGCTCGTCGTGACGCTGCTGATCGTCGGCGCGGCCATGCTGCTGCTCACGCAGGCCGGTCCGCTGGCGCGGCTGGCCGGCGTGCCGGCGGATGCGGACACGCTGCCGCGCCTGCTGCTCGGTGCGGAGCTCGCGCTCGTGCTGTTCCCCTACATGGTGTTCGTGTGCCTCGCGGCGGCGTTCAGTGCGGCCTGCCAGGTGCTCGGGCGGTTCAACGAGCCGGCGTGGTCCCCCGTGTGGCTCAACTGCTGCATCCTCGCCGCGCTGGGGGCGGGCGCGTGGCTGGCGTGGGGCCAGCCGGCCCGCATGCAGCTGCTCTGCCTCGGCGTGCTCACGGGCGGCCTCCTGCAGATGGCCGTGCCCGCATGGGTGCTCTGGCGCGAGGGCTGGCGGCCGGGCTTCGACCTGCAGGTGGACGACCGCGTGCGCCAGATCGTGCGGCTGATGGGCCCGACCGTCATCAGCTCCGCCATCTACCTCATCAACATGTCGGTGTCGCGCCTCCTCGGCCTTTCCCTCAACGACAGCGCCGCCACCGTGCTCAACCTCGCCACGCGCGTGATGGAGCTGCCCATCGGCGTTTTCACGGTCGCGGTGGCGACGGTGGTGTTCCCGCTCATCGCGGGCCACGCCGCGCGGCAGGACTGGGCGCAGCTCGCCGCCGACTACCACCGAGGCCTGCGGCTCGTGCTCCTCATCAACGTGCCGGCGGCCGCGGGCCTCCTGTTGCTGAGCGAACCGGTGACGCGCCTGCTGTTCGAACGCGGGCAGTTCGCCGCGGCCGACACCGCGCTGATGACGCCCGTGCTGGCCGTGTTCGCGCTGGGGCTGCCGTTCATCTCGCACGTGAGCCTGGCGTTGCGGGCCTTCTACGCGCTGAAGGACACGGCCACGCCGGTGCGCGCCGCGGCCCTCAGCTTCACGGTCAACCTCGGGCTCAGCCTGCTGCTGATGCGCGGGTGGGGCACGGTAGGGCTCGCGGCGGCGGGCACGCTGGCCGTGGTCGTGCAGTCGCTCTACCTGCAGGTGAAACTCGCGGGCAAGCAACCCGGCCTCGGCCTGGCGCCGCTGGCGGCCGACCTCGGCAAGATCCTCGTGGCGGCGGCGGGCATGGCCGCGCTCACGTGGGCCGGCGCCCGCGGCCTCGCCGCGGCCAGCCTGCCGGGCAAGGCCGGTGACTGGCTCGTCGTCCTCGGGCTCATCCCGCTCTGCGCGGCCGCCTACGGCGCGGCGCTGTGGGCGCTGCGGGTGACGGGGCGCGAGGAAGTGCTGCAGCTGCTCCGGCGCGGTCGCTGAACCCGTCCGGTTCGGCCGTCCCGGCTCCGGTTTCGGTCGCTCGGGAGTGGCGTCTGGCCGATGCGGCTTTGCCCCCGCGGTCCGGTCGCCAGAATCCTGCGCATGAAGAAATTCCTCCTGCCCGCCCTCCTGCTCATGACCTGCGCGCGCCTCCTTGCGGCCGAGAGAGCCATCGAGCTCGACGTCACCGTGGCGGCGGAACCGGCCCGCGTCTGGGAGGCGTGGACGACGACCGAGGGCGTGAAGACCTTCTTCGCCCCGGACGCGCGCGTCGAGCTGCGCGTCGGCGGTCCGTTCGAGATCTATTTCAACCCGCTGGCTGCCCCCGGCCTGAAGGGCGCGGACGACATGCGCATCCTCGCCTTCCAGGAAGGCCGGATGCTGTCGTTCGATTGGAACGCCCCGCCGCACCTGCCCGCGGTGCGCGCGCAACGCACGCACGTGGTCGTGCGGCTCGAGGCGGCGGACGGGGGCCGGACGCGCGTGACCCTGCGCCACGACGGCTGGGGCGACGGCGGCGAGTGGGACCAGGCCTTCGGCTATTTCCAGAAATCCTGGCCCAATGTGCTGGCCAACCTGCAGAAGCGCTTCGAGACCGGTCCCGTCGACTGGACGGAATTCATGGCCCGCATGCGCGAGTTCATGGCGAAGCAGGGCAAATAAGACAGCGGCACAGCGCCGCGCACGTCCCGGAGAACAGCGCGAACCGGCTGGCGCGACGCGCCCGGCCCTGCAACCTGCCGGCATGAAAACCGACCCGATCTTCCCGGAATGGAGCACGCCGCTGGTCGCCGATGCCTGCGTGCGGCTGAAGCTGCCGCTCCGCGTCGCGGCCGACGGGTTGCGGCCGCTGGCCGAGGGCATGGTTGTGTGCGGCCCGGTCCGGCCGGTGCGGCACTACGGCAGTGTGGACGTGTTCCTCGAGGCCGTGGCGGCCTCGGCGCCGGGCGAGGTCCTCGTGATCGACAACGGCGGGCGCACGGACGAGGGCTGCATCGGCGATCTCACGGTCCTGGAGGCGAAGGCGGGCGGCATGGCGGGCGTCGTGCTCTGGGGCCTGCACCGCGACACGGCGGAATTGCGGCGCATCGGGTTCCCGGTCTTCAGCCACGGCACCTGCCCGGCGGGGCCGATGCGGCTCGAGGCGCGCGAACCGGAGGCGTTCACCTCGGCGCGGTTCGGCGGCCTGACGGTGAAGGCGGGTGACTTCGTGTTCGCGGACGACGACGGGGCGGTGTTCGTCGCGCGGGAGCACGTGGCGGAGGTCGTGCGCGTGGCGCGGGGCATCGGCGAGACGGAGCGCGCGCAGGCGCAGCTGGTCCGCGGCGGCCGGCTGCTGCGCGAGCAGTTGCGGCTGGCGGACTTCGTGGAGGCGAGGCGCGCCGACCCGGCGCTGACCTTCCGCCGGCACTTGCGCGGCATGCAGGGGGCGATAGAAGAGTAACATGTCTTCCGCTCCTGCCGTCGTTCACAACCCAGCCGAGAACCGCTACGAGATCGCGCTCGAGGGCCACCTTGCCGTGGCCGAATACGTGATGGACGGAGGCAAGCAGGTCCTCACGCACACGCTGGTGCCGGCGGAACTGCGCGGGCGCGGCCTGGCCGAGGCGCTGGTGCGCACGGCGCTGAACGACGCCCGCGCGGCCGGGCGGCGCGTTGTGCCCCAATGCTCATACGTCGAGCGCTTCATGCAGCGTAATAAGGAATACCAATCACTCCTTGCGGAATAAGCGCCAGGGTCGCCTGTCCGCCGAAGCCTTGGCGAAGGCGGATGCCGGCCTGCAGCTACGTGGCGCGGTTCATCGAGAAGAACCGGGAGTTCGCCGACTTGGTCGCTTGAGGGAGAATTTTGTTAACCACGGATTTCACAGATAGACACGGATGGATTATCCGTAGAATCCGCCTTTATCCGTGGTAAAGTAAGTCGGGTGGAGCAGTTGTGGGCTTCGAATTCGGAGATGAGACCAAAAAAAACCCGTCCCGCGAACGCGGAACGGGCGGAAGAGGGAGGAGCGGATTTGCTCAGGCCTTGGTGACGAGGCCGGCCTTGATGGCCTTGACCGACACCCAGATGCGCTTCGTGCCGCCGTTGGGCATCCGGACGCGGATGTGCTGCAGGTTCGGCCGGAACTTGCGGGGCGTCTTGCTCGTGGTGTGCGTGCCGATGCCGCCGCTCTTCTTGGACTGGCCCTTGCGGTTGATGATGCTGCCCTTGACCGGGCGACGACCTGTGATGGCGCAAATTCTGGACATGATGGGATTGGTGAAAGGGTCGGAGTAAAGGTCGGCCAAAAGCACTGGCAAGGGAATTCTCGAAAACCACGCCCCCGGCGCGCTACTTGCGCAAAGCGTGGAGGGCCTGAAACTTCTGCCCCATGTTGCCGGGGTGGATGAGCTGCAGCGCCGCACGCTTGCGGGCCGTCACCCGGCCGGCATCGGCGGACGTGATGGCCTCCAGCGCCGCCCCGGCGTAGCGCACGAGGAAACTCTCCTGCGATTCGGTCACCGGCTCGCCGAAACCCGCGCGCCGCAGGCCGTCCTCGAGCCAGTCCCAGCAGACATGGCAGGTGATGTCCTGCTCGCCGGGTCGGTTGAGAAGCTTGGAGCCCATCTTGTGCCGGTAATAGGTCCGGGCCGTGCCGCCGGGGATCTCCTCCACCAGCTCGCGCCACGTGCGCCCGTAGTCGAAGGCCAGGAACAACCCCCGCCACGGCGGCGTGACGATGCGCTCAAGCAGCGGCACGGTGCGCAAGGGCAGGTCGATGACATAGCCCTCGCGGCCGGCCGCCGCTGGCAGCCGCGGCAGGGCGGCCGCGACCTCGGCGGCCGGCACCGCCAGCTCGACCTCGGCCAGCCCGCCGTCCCGCAGCGCGACGCCGAGCTCGCGCCAGGCGCCGCCGCGCGCGACGACGCGGTGGAACGGTTGCGCGTCGAACAGCTCGTTGGAGAACACGACGCAGCGGTCGGTGAAGGCATAGTCCTGGCCGTAGCGGATGGTGCGGTAGCTGCGGAAGGGATGCGGTTGGTCCCGCAGGATGCCGCCGCCCGGCTCCGCACCGATCTCGATGAAGTCGTGGCTGCCGGCCGTGCCGGGCCCGAGCAGGCGCTCCACCGCCGCCACCACCAGTTCGCCGAACACCGGGCCCACGGTCGTGGCCGTCTTGAAGTCGGCCTCGCGCTGGCTGCCGACGCGCACGCGGTTCGCCGTGTAGTAGCCCGCCGCGGGATGATAGAGCGCGAGTTCCGCGAACCGCGCGAAGCTCACGCCGGCCGCCGCGCCCGGCTCGGCGGCGAAGATTTCGAGGAACTCGGAGGAGGAACCCATTTACAAACCGAACCAATTGCCCACAGTGCCAGCCATGCTCAAACGTATTGTCATCGTGGTCTCCGCCGCCGCCCTCGGCTTCGGCCTCGCGCAATACGCCGCCCGCAGCGCCGCCCCGAGCTGGTGGCCCGACCGCGAGCGCGAGCGCAACGTGAAGTATTTCCGCGAGGTCCTGCAACTGGTGAAGGAGAACTACGTCGAGGAGCCCAAGGCGGGCTACGACCAGCTCACCCGCGCCGCCCTCAAGGGCATGCTGGGCGAGCTCGACCCGCACTCCGAGTTTTTGAGCAAGGAGGACTTCACCACCACGGAGGAGGAGCTGAGCAACCAGTTCGGCGGCGTCGGCATCCAGGTGGAGCAGCGCGACGGCCGGATCTCCGTCATCTCGCCCATCGCCGGCACGCCGGCGGAGCGCGCGGGCGTGCGCCGGGGCGACCAGCTGGTCAAGGTCGACGGCAAGGCGCTGGAGGCCCCGACGCTCGACAAGACGGTGCGCCTCATCCGCGGACAGCCCGACACCGAGGTGACGATCACGATGTTCCGGCCGTCCACCGGCCAGGAGCTCGACTTCAAGCTCCGCCGCCAGCGCATCCAGCTCGAGAGCGTCCGCCACGAGCGGATGCTGCGCGACGGCATCGGCTACCTGCAGATCACGCAGTTCAGCCAGCGCACCGGCGAGGAGTTCGCCCGCGCCGTCGCCAGCCTGGAGAAGCAGGGCCTGCGCGCGCTCGTGCTCGACCTGCGCAACAATCCCGGCGGGTTGCTCGACGCCGCCGTGGAGGTGTGCGAGGAGTTCTTCGACCGCAATGAGCTCGTCGTCTACACGCAGGGGCGGTCGCGCGAGTCGCGTGAAGAACACCACGCGCGCGGCGGGCATGCGCCGCGCCGTTACCCGATCGCGGTGCTGGTGAACGGCGGCACGGCCAGCGCGGCCGAGATCGTGGCCGGCGCGCTCAAGGACACGCGCCGCGCCGTCGTCGTCGGCGAGAAGACCTTCGGCAAGGGCTCCGTGCAGTCGGTGCTCGCCCTGCGCGACGGCGAGGGCCTGCGCCTGACCACGGCGCGCTACTACACGCCCGGCGGCCTCACCATCCACGAGAAGGGCATCCTGCCGCACGTGGAGATCGAGATGTCGGCCGACGACGAGGCCAAGGTGCGCCTGCAGCAGTCGCGCGCCGACCTGACCGCGCCGGCGGAGTTCGCCGACCGCTTCGGGTTTACGCCCATCGAAGACGTCCAGCTGCAGGCCGCGGAGGAGCTGCTCGCCGGCGTGCTCGCCGCGCGGGGAAAATGAATTGTTTAACACAGAGGACGCAGAGAACGCAGAGAAAATCAGAAACTACCTGATGAACCCTCGATCCTCTGCGCTCTCCGTGACCTCTGCGTTAAATAAATCGGCATGATCCTTGCGCTCGAGAGCTCGTGCGACGAGACCGCCGTGGCGGTGTTCGACCCGGCGCGCGGCCTCACGGGCGAGTGGGTCCACAGCCAGATCGCGCTGCACGAGGCCTACGGCGGCGTGGTGCCCGACCTTGCGAGCCGCGAACACCTGCAGCATTTCCCGCCGCTGTTGCAGCGCGCGCTCGGTGCCGTGCAACCCGGGCAGGTCACCAAGATTGCCATCACCCAGGGGCCGGGCCTCGCCGCCTGCCTCGCGATGGGATTGGCGGCGGCCAAGGCGCTGGGGCTCGCGTGGCGCGTGCCGGTGGTGGGCGTGAACCACCTGCGCGCGCACGCCTTCTCGACCTTCATCCCGCTGCACGGGGCGAAGCCTACGGCCTTTGACGCCGAGCTGGCGAAGCTGCTGCCGCACCTCGGCCTGCTGGTGTCGGGCGGCAACACGGCGCTGTTCACGATCGACGGGGAGCGAAATATCAAGTTGCTCGCCTCGACGATGGACGACGCCGCCGGTGAGGCCCTCGACAAGGGCGCGAAACTGCTCGGGCTCGGTTATCCTGGCGGGCCGATGGTGGAGAAGCTCGCGCGCGAGGGACGGGCCGATGCGTTCCAGTTTCCCAAGGCGGTCGCGCAGCGGTCATCGCTGGAGTTCAGCTTCTCCGGGCTGAAGACGAGTTTGCGCTACCAGTTGGAGAAGATGGCGCCGGCTGAGATCGAGGCGCGCAAGTCCGACCTCAGCGCCAGTTACCAGGCGGCGGTGATGGACGCCCTCGTGCGCAAGACGAAGCTCGCGCTCGGGCAGGGTGCGTATCGCAGCCTCGGACTGTCCGGTGGCGTGGCGAACAACCAGACCCTGCAAGCCGGGCTCGCGGCGGTGGCGCGCGGCGGCAACGTGCCGCTATTGGTCGCGCTGCCCGCGCACACCGGCGACAACGCGGGCATGATCGCCTTCGCCGCGTGGGTCGAGCGCGAGAGCGGCGGCGTCGGCGAAGGCGGCTTCGACCTCCCGATCGCGCCGGGCCTGGCGCTGGCCGCAGGCTAAATGGTGGTCAGGCCGGCGAGGCGGGCTAGCTCCTTCTGGCGTTCATCGAAAGTCAGGAATCGCTGGGATTTCAGCGCCAAGGCGGAGGCGATGTGGAGAATGTCCATCCCGCGTGCGCCAAGGCTCTCGGTGTGGCGGCGGCCGAGCTGCTCGGCGTGTTTCAGCACTTTGGGCCAGTCGAGCGGCGTGGCGTGCAACACGCCGGCTGTCTTGTCGCTTTCCATCTCGTGCAGCGCCTTTTCCCGCTGGCTTGACGAGATCTGTCGGCGGAAGACGCAAAGACGGATCGCGTTTCGCATTTCGTGCTCGACCAGCGGTGTGAGATAAAGGGGCAAGGCGCCCGAGGCCAGCGACACCGCCGGGCCGGAGTTCGCATCCTGCACATAGAGCGACACCAGAAAGCTGGTGTCCGCATAGACGGGCGCGGCCATCAATAGCGGCCCTTGTTATCGGCGAGCAGGGAGGCCATCTTCGCCGCTGGGATCACCTTGTCGCCGTAGATGGCACGCAGCCGCGCACGGAAATCTGGCGCGGCCGGCCGTTTCTTCGGGGCGTCGGTGGCGGGGCTGAGGTTGGCCACCACCTTGCGGCGGCGGGTGATGGCAACCGCCTGACCGGCCTGCACCCAGGACAGAACCTTGGGGAACTCGGTGCGGAGCTGGCGGACGGTGGCGGTTTTCATGTGAAACAGGATGATTCACATGATGGCCACGTCAAGCGCGCTCAGCCGTCCCTGCCCGGCGCTGGTGGAGTGGGGTCGGACGCTATTTCAATCCGTCGAGATACTCGAGAAACTGGCGCGGGGTGACTACAGGGATGCCGGCATGGGCCTTGAGCCCAAGAAGGTCACCGTCTCCGGTGATAATATACTCGGCTTGAGCGGCGACTGCGGTGGCCAACACGAGGTCGTCATCGGGATCTCGACAGACGGGTTTGTGCAGAGGAACCGGGCTGACCAGCAAAGCCCGGGTTCGATATTCCTCCAGCCAAGGGATGTCGGCGGCGCTGACCTGGAATTTGCGGCGCAGCGTGGCGGCCAGTTCGCGCAACAGCGCTTCGCTGGTGCAAAGGGTATGGGTGAGCACACGTCGACGCACCAAGTCGCGGCAGAGGCCGTCAGCCACCAGGGCCGCGACCAGAACATTGGTGTCGAGGACGAGCTTCAAGACACCTGCCGGAAAACATCCTCGTCGGTGTAGATGCCCCGGGCGCGGGCGCGTGGCACCAGTTGGCGGCGACTGGCCTCGAAGGCCTCCTCCCAGAGCCGGTCCTGCAGCGCGCGGCGGACGAATTCGCTTTCGGTCAGATGGAGGGCGCGGGCCGACTCGCCGATCTCGCGGCGCATCCGCTTGGGCAGGCTGACGGTGAGCGTGGTTCTCATGGTGTAAGATTAGATAAGACAGCAGTCATCGCTTGTCAAGCGGTCCTTGGCAAGGAGGAGCTGCCACCCAACAACGATGAGTTGGTTTACCGCTGATGGGATTCCTCAAGGAGGAATCCTTTGAAGACAGTCTTCGACTCATCGTCTCCGACGCCGGGCTTCGGTGGCCGGCTAATCGCCGGGGCCGGTTCCAAGATGCCGACCGGATCGGAGTTAGACTCGGAGAGCACGGAGGCAAACCGGAGATTACAGAGGACTGCCGGGATCTGCTACAGGCCCGCCTCGGTGAACTCTGTGCCCAGCTCGGTGTTCTCGGTGACTAAAACAAAGACTTAGATTTCACACCAAGGTAGCAAAGGGCGCAAAGGTGCGGAATCGGAACCTTCTTGGCCTTGGCGGGCTTGGTGTGCAGCGATGAGGTTCTTCGCTATTTTCAGGGGGCAACAGAGCCTCCACCAAGGATACCGAGTTCCAGAAATTGTGACCACTGATGGCTCCGCTACCGCTGCGCCTTGGAAGTCTGTTCCGACTAATCGTCTTTACAGTTGGTTCCTGGGGCCGGCTAATCGCCGGCGGTTGATCCCGATCTGCGATCAGCAGACCCCAAAAGCTATGCCGGAGCCGATGAGGCGAAGGGAATGCCGTGAGTTTCGCCCATTGGCGAAACTGATCAGCGGTTACCTCAATCAGGGTCTTGCTTTGGTCCCGGCCACAGTAGACAGCGGGAATCGGCAATATTTGTATTCACACCAAGGTAGCAAAGATCGCAAAGGTTCGAAATCTGAGACTTCGCGCCCTTGGCGTGCTTGGTGTGGAGTTTGATCGACAGTGTCCGTTCAGGGCCAGAGCCACCAGAAGACGGCGCCGGTGCCGAGGCCGTAGAGCGCGGCATCGAGCAGATACTTCGCGGTCGAGATCCACGGGCGACCCAACCAGATGGACTCCGGCACACCGCCGAAACCGAAGGCGATGAAGGCGATCGTGCCGGCCCACTTGCCCGCGCGCAGACCCTGCGCGGGGTCCAGCCCGCAGATGCGCCACGCCAGGTAGCCCGCGACCGTCGTGACCACGAGAGTGAACAGGAACCAGGTGCCGAGCGATTTGCCCATGTTGACCGGGCCGGGAGCGTTGAGCCGGAGGAAGCCCACCGGGCCCTCCAGGTATTTCTTCTGCATCGCCTCGGTGGCGAGGTCTTTCATGTCGGTGCAATACGGCAGGACATACTGGCCGGGCGAGGGTTTGCCGGCGTTGATGGCGGCGCGCACGGCGTCCTCGTTGGCGAAGCCCTTGTAGTCGGGCGTGTGCCATTTGAAGACCATGTGGACGAGGGAGCTGATGATGAAAACGACCACTGCGCTGAGCAGGATCGGCAGCCAGAGGGAGAGCAGGGCATTCATGGGGTGCGGGGGTGCCCGATGATTCGCACAAACCGCCAGGCGACTAAAGCCGGAAATACCGGTCAATGACCGGGAATTCACCCCATCCTCAGTTTTGCGCGCAAATAGGGCGCGGTGGGGCTGCGCTTCACTTTGTTGAAACCTTGAATCGGACCCTGATATAAAATTTCTCCGCCGGTCGGGCCGCCGCCGGGGCCGAGTTCGAGGATGTAGTCGGCCTCGGCGAGGAGGTCGAGGTGGTGCTCGATGACGACGACGGTGTGGCCCTGGTCGACGAGGTTGTGGAGGACGCTGATGAGCTTCTCGCAGTCGCTGAGGTGAAGGCTGATGGTGGGCTTCACCAACAAATGGCCAGGTTTTTCAGGGCGGCGCTGCGGGCCACGCCAGACCTGCCCCGGGCGTCCGCCTCAGGACAGGGGGAAAGCGCATCTCCGGTTGAGCTGTGGCCCAACGGGGATCGGGACCGCAATCATTGCCTTTCAGGCTTTCCCGCGGAAGCGTCGGCGCATGATGACCAGCCCCAGCGCGCCGGCGCCCAGCAGGGCGGCGTAGGTGGAAGGCTCGGGCACGGCGGTGACGGCGAAGTTCTGGAAATAGCCGTCGCCTGACGCAAGCGCAGGGCCGGTGCCGATGCCATTTCCCGATCCGCCCACCAGGAGGAATGCGAAGTTGTCGGTTCCGCCCATTGACCAGCCGGCGATGCTTTGGGTGTGCGCGGTGACAAAGTTCGGACCGCCCGCCGGTCCGTCGCTGTCGTAGCTGTAGATCAATTCGGAGGTGAGGTGATTGTAACTGATCATCAGCGTGGCGTCCGTGGTGGAATTGAGCACTTCCGTCAGGTGCGTCTCCGTTCCATTGACGGTGATGTAGGAGTCGACGTTGAGCACCACACCGGTGTTGAAGTAGCGGTCCAGGGCGATGAGGGCATTCTGATTGAACGGATCCGACTGCTTTGCGACCATGAGGTTGAGATTGGCATATTGGTCCAAGACGAGGCCGGGCATGCTGGACAGATGGACATCGACAGTCGCGCTCCAGCTGATGGTCGAAGGCGCGGCGAAGGTGTTGAGTTGCTGGAAGCCCCGGTCGTCGGCGGTGGACGTCGTGACGATGTAGTTCAGCCGCGAGGACGAAAATGCCAATGCCCCGTCCCCCTGATTGGCCGGATTCACGATCCAGTTTGTGCCGGTCGCCAGCGAATCACTGAACAGGGTTTGGGCCGGAAGTGTCGCGAGGGCACCCAGGCAGAGGCAAAGGAGGAGACCAGGATTTGTTTTCATGATTAGGCAGGTTACGGCAGTTGGACGGCCGGCGGGACGAAAGGCCGTGATGGGAGTTGCCCGATACTACCGCTTTGCCTCGGGCACGGCTGCGCATGGATTGAACTGCGTGCAGGATCCCGGATAAATTAGAGGGCATGCTCGATCGCATTAGGTGCGGATCGTTGATGAAATGGCATGCCGGAGCGCGTGCTGCGGCACGACCGGTGTCATGTCTGCGCCTCTTAAGCGGCCGCAGACCCGGGCGGGGCGCGGGCTCTTGCTGTTACAGACGCAATTTTGCCCGCAGGTAAGGAGCCGTGGGACTGCGGTTAACCTTGGTGAGGCCTTGCAGTGGGCCCTGGTAGAGAATCTCGCCGCCCGCTGGGCCGCCGCCGGGGCCGAGTTCGAGGATGTAGTCAGCTTCGGCGAGGAGGTCGAGGTGGTGCTCGATAACGACGACGGTGTGGCCTTGGTCCACGAGATTGTGGAGGACGCGGATGAGTTTTTCGCAGTCGCTGAGGTGGAGGCCGATGGTGGGTTCCTCCAGCAGGTAGAGGTTTTTCACGGCGAGGCCGCGCGAGCGTTCCTGGTAGGTGGCGAGGCCCTTGGTGAGTTCGGTGACGAGCTTGAGGCGCTGGGCTTCGCCGCCGGAGAGCGTGGGGCTGCTCTGGCCGAGCGTGAGGTAGCCGAGGCCGCAGTCGCACATGAGGCGGCAGACCTGCGAGAGCTGCGAATGGAAGTCGAAGAAGGCGGCGGCTTCCTCGAAGGAGAGGCGGAGCACCTCGCCGATGGTCTTCCCCTTCCAGGTGATGTCGGCGAGCTCGGGGCCGTAGCGGGAGCCGCCGCAGGAGTCGCAGGGCAAGAAGGAGTCGGCCATGAAGGCCATCTCGAGCTTGATGCGGCCGGCGCCGGCGCAGGTCTCGCACCGGCCGCCGGCGGTGTTGAAGGAGAAGCGGCCGGCGGTGTAGCCGCGGAGCTTGGCCTCGGGCAGCGTGGCGAAGAAGGCGCGGATGAGGTCGAAGATGCCGAGGTAGGTGGCGGGCGTGGAGCGCGGGGTCTTGCCGATGGGGGACTGGTCGACTTCCACGACGGAGCGGAAGCCGTTCGCCGAGCGCAGCTCGGCGAACGGCAGTCGAGAGTCGAGAGTCGAAGGTCGAGAGCCAGAACGCGGCGAGGGCGCCGCGGCTCCATCGTCCTCGAACTTGGCGAGACGGACGAAGTCGCGGCCGGTGAGACGGGGTTTCTTGTGCTTGATGGCGCAGGCGACGGCGGGGCGGAGGATGTCGCGGAAGAGGGTGGATTTGCCCGCGCCACTCGGGCCGCAGGCCATGATGAGTCGGCCGAGAGGCAGGCGGAGGGTTTGATCGCGGAGGTTGCGGTAGGTGATGCCGGACAGCGTGAGCCAGTCTGGGTTAGAGTCATTTTGTGGGAGCGAGCTTGCTCGCGACTGTTTCCCCTTCTTGTCGCGAGCAAGCTCGCTCCCACAGGAGACCACCGACCGGTAGCTGCCGCGAAGCGGATGCTGGATGCCTTGGGCGAGGAAGAGGCCGGTGAGGGAGGCGGCGTTTTGCTTGAGGTTGGCGGGGGTGTCGTTGGCCAGCACCTCGCCGCCGTGCAGACCGGCGCCGGGACCGAGGTCGATGATGCGGTCGGCGCGTTCCATGACGACGTCGTCGTGCTCGACGACGAGGAGGGTGTTACCCTTGTCGCGGAGGGCGCCGAGCGTGGCGATGAGGCGCTCGTTGTCGCGGGCGTGGAGGCCGATGGAGGGCTCGTCGAGGACGTAGAGGACGCCGGAGAGGTTGGAGCCGAGCTGGGCCGCAAGGCGGATGCGCTGGGCCTCGCCGCCGGAGAGGGTCTCGGTGGGGCGGTCGAGCGAGAGGTAGCCGAGGCCGACATGGTCGAGGAAGCGCAGGCGCTCCTCGATCTGCGGGAGGATGTCGCGGGTGATGAGGCGGCCGCGGGAGTCGAGGTCGAGCGCACGGAGAGTGGAGAGCAATTCAGAAGAGGTGAGCCGCAGGAGCTGTGGCAAAGAAATCGCTGAGTGCTGAACGCTGAGCGCTGAACGCTTGGCTTGCTTCAGCGGCAGGCGCACGGCCCGGACGATGCGGTTGAGGCGCTCGCCGTGGCAGGCGGGGCAGATCTTGCCGTCGGCGGCGGGATCGTCGGGGTCGAAGCCGCGGAGAGCGTCGGCGACCTCGTCGGACATCTCTTCGTCCTCGGCGGGCTGGAGCATCCAGTCGTAGAGACGGCCGTGGCCGCGGCAGGCCGGGCACCAGCCCTTGGGTGAGTTGAAGGAGAAGTGCTTGGGGTCGAGCTCGGGGAAGGACTCGCCGGTGACGACGTCGGTGCGCGTGGTGGAGAACCAGCTGAGAATCTTGCCCGAGGGGAGCGCGAGGAAGCAGGAGCCTTTGCCGAGGCGGAGGGCGGTTTTCAGTGCTTCGTCAGTCATCCATTTACGAGAGCGGCCCTCCTTCGCCAAGGCTACGGAGGGTGAAGTGGTGCCGGCCGATTTGAGATCGGCCACCACCACTTCAACATCATGCTCCTTGTAGCGGTCGAGCTTCTGGAAGGTGTCGGTGCGGAGCAGGCGGCCGTCGGCGCGCATGAGCTCGTAACCCTGCTTGGCGATCCACCTGGCGATGGGCTCGTGGTGGCCCTTGCGGCCGCGAATGAGCGGGGCGCAGAGGTAGAGGTGCCTCGCCCGGCGCGCGGCGGGGGTGCAGAGGGTTTTTTCGAGGAGGGCGCGGAGCTGGCCGGGCGAGAGCGGCGTGACAGCGCGGCCGGTCTCGGGATGGTGCTGCACGCCGAGGCGGGCATAGAGGAGGCGGAGGTATTGCGCGACCTCGGTGATGGTGGCGACGGTGGACTTGCGGGAGCCGCGCGTGATGCGCTGCTCGATGGCGACGGTGGGCGGGATGCCGGTGAGGCGGTCGAGGTCGGGGCGCGGCAGCTGCTCGACGAACTGGCGCGCGTAGGGCGACATCGACTCCATGAAGCGGCGCTGGCCCTCGGCGAAGACGATGTCGAAGGCGAGGGTGGACTTGCCCGAGCCGGAGACGCCCGTGACGACCGAGAGCTGCCGGTGCGGGATGGAGACGGAGATGTTCTTCAGGTTGTTCTCGCGGGCGCCCTGGATCCGGAGGAAGGAGTCCGGAGAACTGAGGACAGAGGTGGAAGCCGGATAGGACGCGGGGGCCTCGGCGGCGGCCAGCTGTAGGGCGGCATCGCTGTATGCCGCCGTCTGATCGTAAGAGGCGGGGTTCGGCGACCCCGCCCTACAATCGAGGGCCGCGCGCAGGAACGGCGCGGTGGCAGTGTCAGACTGCGCGAGGTCCTCGGCGGTGCCTTGGGCGACGATGCGCCCGCCGCCCGCGCCGGCCTCGGGCCCGACCTCGAGGATCCAGTCGGCGGACTTGAGCACGTCGAGGTTGTGCTCGATGACGACAACGCTGTGCCCGTGGTCCACGATCCGCTGGAGGACGGAGAGGAGACGCTTGACGTCGTGGCGGTGGAGGCCGGTGGTGGGTTCGTCGAGGAGCAGCAGGGCGCCGGAGGGGCTGTCGGCTTTCGGCGGTTGGCTTTCGGCAGTGGAGGCGGGGTTCGGCGACCCCGCCCTACAATCTGCAGCGGAGCCGGCATAGTCGCTGAGATAGCGGACGAGCTTGAGGCGCTGGGATTCGCCGCCACTGAGGGTGTTGAGGGGCTGGCCGAGCGCGAGGTAGCCTAGGCCGACGGCATCGAGTGCGGCGAGGCGGGTGCGGATTTCAGCAAGGGAGTCGCGAGCAAGCTCGCTCCCACACTCGGCAAAGAAGTCGAGCGCGCCGGCCACGGTGGTGGTGAGCAGGTCGGCCACCGACTTGCCCTGCCAGGCGATGGCGAGCACCTCGGGCTTGAAGCGGCGGCCCTCGCAGACCGGGCAGGGCACGAAGACGTCGGAGAGGAACTGCATCTCGACGCGCTCGCTGCCGAGGCCCTGGCAATGGTCGCAGCGGCCCTCGCCGCTGTTGAAGGAAAAGCTGCCGGCGTTGAAGCCGGCCTCCTGGGCGGCGGGCGTGGCGGCGTAGAGATCGCGGATGAGGTCCCAGGCCTCGCAATAAAGGGCGGGGTTGGAGCGGGGCGTGCGGCTGAGCGGTGACTGGTCGACGAGGACAATCTCACCCAATGGCAGGTCGGAATGGATGGACTCGATGGCCGCGGGGTCCTCGGTCATCTGCTGGCGCTGGGTGAGGAGGCCCTGATGGATGACATTGTCGAGGAGGGTGGATTTGCCGGAGCCGGAGACGCCGGAAAGGCAGACGAGACTTTGGAGCGGGAGGCGGAAGGACAGGTTCCGGATGTTGTGCTTCGAGGCGTTGGTGAAGTTGAGCCAGCCGGACTGCTGCACCGGGCGGCGCGCGGCGGGTGGCGCGATGGTCTCGCGGCCGGAGAAATAGCGGCCGGTGATGCTGGCGGGGGTGGCGAGAAGGCCGGGCAACGGGCCGGTGTAGACGATGTGGCCGCCCCGGGCCCCGGGCTCGGGGCCGACCTCGATGACGTGGTCGGCGGCGCGGATCATGGCCTCGTCGTGCTCGACGACGACGACGGTGTTGCCGGCATCGGTGAGCGTGCGGATGATGCCGAGGAGCCGGTCGATGTCGCGCGGGTGCAGGCCGACCGAGGGCTCGTCGAGGACGAAGAGGGTGTCGACCAGCGAGGTGCCGAGGCAGGAGGTGAGGTTGACGCGCATGACCTCGCCGCCGGAGAGCGTGCGCGAGGAGCGGTCGAGCGTGAGGTAGCCGAGGCCGACCTGCTGGAGGTAGCGCAGGCGGGTGACGATGGAGTCGTGGGCGACGGACGCGCTGTGCGCTCCCGGCGACGCGGGCCGCGCGTCGGGCGCCGGGTCCGCGGCGACGGCGGCCAGCAGCTCGCTGACGGGGAGCTGGTAGAGTTCAGGCAGGGTCCGGCCGCGCCATTTCCAGCAGAGGGCCTCGGGCTGCAGCCGGGCGCCGCGGCAATCGGGGCAGGGGTTGTAGGCGCGGTAGCGGGAGAGAAAGACGCGCACGTGCATCTTGTAGGTGGTCTTCTCCAGCCAGCGGAAGAAGCCCTTGAGGCCATACCAGAATTGCGGCCAGCGCCTGGTCTCGCCGTCGTAGCCGGGCGAACCGTCGATGACGAAGGACTGCTGCTCCGGCGTGAGCGCGGCGAAGGGCACGTGCGTGGGGATGCCGAGCTTCTTCGTGAAGCGCAGGAGGTCCTTCTTCGACTCGCCGTAGATGGCGCCCTCCCAAGGCTTGATGGCGCCGTCGTCGATCGAGACCGAGTGGTCGGGGATGGCGAGGCGCCAGTCGATGTCGATGATGCGGCCGAAGCCGCGGCAGCGCGGGCAGGCGCCGAGCGGGGAGTTGAACGAGAAGAGGCCGGGCGTGGCCGGCCGGAAGGTGCGCCCGGTCCCGGGCGAGTGCAGTCCGCGCGAGAATTGGCCGGCGGGGGCGAAGGTGTCGGCGGTGAAGAGATGCACCTCGCCCTGGCCAAAGTGCAGGGCGGCCTCGACGGCCTCGAGGAAGCGCGCCTGGACTTCGGCGGCAATGCGGAGGCGGTCCTGGACCACATGAATCAACGTCCAACGCTTAACGCCCATCTTCGAACGTTCAACTTTCATGCCTGAGAGTGTGGCGAGCACATCGTCGATTTTGTGCAGTTCCAGGCCGGGCTCGGCCTTGGGAGTTGAGCGTTGCGCGTTCAACGTTGAGCGTTGCGCCAAAACGCGCGTGTAGCCCTGGCCCTTGATGCTGGTGAGGATCTCGCGCCAGGAGAGGTTGGCGGGCTTGGCGATGCGGAAGCAGACGAGCAGGGTGGCCGCCGGGTGGGCGGCGAGGGTCTTGCGCCAGATGGTGCCGGGGTTGTCGTCCTCCACCTTCTCGCCGGTTTCGGGGTCATAGCACCCGGCGACGTGGCTGAACCAGACTTTGCAGAAGTCGGTGAGCTCCGTCATGGTGCCCACGGTCGAGCGCGAGGTCTTGACCGTGTTGCTCTGCTCGATGGCGATGGACGGGCGGATGTTCTCGACCGCGCCGACCTTGGGCTTGTCGAGGAGGTCGAGGAACTGGCGGGTGTAGGCGCTGAAGGTCTCGACGTAGCGGCGCTGGCCCTCGGCGTGGAGCGTATCGAAGACGAGCGAGGACTTGCCGGCGCCGCTCAGGCCGGTGACGACGACATAGCGGCCGAGGGGGAGGTCGAGGTCGAAGCCCTTGAGGTTGTTCTGCCGCACGCCGCGGAGGCGGATGGATTCGGGGGCGGGCGGGGGCGGGGACGGCACGCGATGACGAGAAAGGACTTGGCCCGGGAAAGCAAATCGCGGGGCGCCGCGGGCCCGGCCTGCTGACAGAATGTTGTCAGGAAGTCCCGGCCGGAAACCGGCCCGGCTCGCGCCGCGGGGCGAACTTGGCGAAGACGGCGAGGTGGGCCTGGACCTGGCGCTGGGGCAGGAAGTAGCGGTGGCCGTAGTCGCGGCCGGTGCGGGCGAAGCGCTGGCGCATGGACGGGTCGCGCATGAGGGTGATGAGGTGGTCGAGGAAGCCGGCGCGGTCGTGGTTGGCGATCAGGAAGCCCGACTGGCCGGGCTGGAAGCACTCGCCGACACCGACGATGTCGTAGGCGACGGCCGGCAGGCCGTGGAGCTGGGACTCGATGAGGAAATTCGAGAGCGACTCGCTCTGCGAGGCCAGCACGGCGACGTCGGCGGCGAGGTAGAGCGGCACGGGGTCGGGGTGGTAGCCGAGGAACTTCACGCGCGAGGCGAGGCCGTGGTCGGCGGCGACGCGCTCGCAGGAGGCGCGGGTGCGGCCCTCGCCGGCGAGCCAGAGCTGCCAGTCGAGATAACCGGGCAGACGCGAGCAGATCTCGATGAGCTCACGCTGGTTCTTCTCCGGGCGGAACATCGCCACGTTGAGCAGCACGACGGTGTGCGGACCGGCGCCGTGCTGGCGGCGCAGCGCGGTGTTGACGGCGGCGCCGTCGTCGGCGACGCGCAGGGCGGGGTTGTGGATGACGGTCACCTTGACCTCGGGGATGTGGTGGCGGGTGGCGATGACGCGCTTGGCGACGTGGCTGTTGGCGATGATGTGGCGGCAGTGGCGGAGCGAGCGGACGAACAGCCAGGGCAGGGCCTTGCCCGTGCGCATGGTGCAGAGGACGGCGGCCTCGGGCAGGTGGGACTGGAGGAACCCGGCGTAGCAGTTGGCCATGCGGCCCATGCAGAGCACGATGTCCGGCGCGCAGTCGGCGGCGGCGCCGAGCAGGCCCGGGGCGAACCAGTCGAGATGGCAGTCGAAGGGCTGGAGCGAGCGGAAGGCGAAGGGGAGCTGGCCGGCGTCGTCGGCGAGGCGGCCGCGCGGGCGGAACGTGAGCAGGGTGACGGCGTGGCCGGCCTTGGCGAACTCGGCGGCGAGGAAGAGCGAATGGCGCTCGGTGCCGCCGCTGCGGAGGTAGTCTTGGACGATCAGGATTTTCATTGCGCCACGTGGAGCCCGGGGAAAAGTGGCGGCATCATCCCATGAACCACCCGTTCGTCAACCTGCTGGTGCGCTGGCTCGTCCTGGCGCTCGGCGTCGCCCTGGCCGCGGCGGTGGTGCCGGGCATCCACTACGACACGGGCTGGACGCTGGCGGTGGTGGTCGTGCTGCTGAGCTTCTGCAACGCCGTGCTCAAGCCGCTGCTCATGCTCTTCACCCTGCCGTTCATCATCCTGACCCTCGGCATCGGGGTGTGGCTGATCAACGCGTTCCTCTTCCTCATCGTCGGCCGGCTGGTGGACGGCTTCCACGTGAGCGGCTTCGGCTCGGCGCTGCTGGGCGCGGCGATCCTGAGCGTGACCAACCTGGTCGTGAGCCGGCTGATCACTTCCCCGCCGGCCCCGCCCAAGGCCAAGCCCGCGGCGAAGGACGACGTGATCGACGTCTAGGCTCGGAGTGATGCCGAGGTTGGACGGTTTTGTGACCACGGATTTCCCGGATAAGAACAGATTGGACGGATTCAATCCGTGGGATCCGTTTCGGCATCCGTGCGATCCGTGGTGAAAAGTGATGATCGATGGCAAACCGAGTTTCCGTTTGACGGTTGCGGGGGCCGGGGCGACGTTCACCGCCCTATGTCAGACGCAATCTACGACCTGGTGGTGATCGGCGGCGGTCCGGCGGGCTATGCCGGGGCGATCCGGGCCGGACAGCTGGGCAGGAAGGTCGCGTGCATCGAGATGGAACGCGCCGGCGGCACCTGCCTGAACTGGGGCTGCATCCCGACCAAGGCGCTGCTCAAGAGCGCGGAGCTTTACCGCACCTTCCAGAAGGCCGAGGCCTTCGGCTTCAGCGTGCAGGGCGTGGGCTTCGACTTCGGCAAGGTCATCCAGCGCTCGCGCGGCGTGTCGGACCAGATGGCCAAGGGCATCGAGTTCCTCTTCAAGAAGAACAAGGTCGATTACCTCGTCGGCAAGGGGCAGGTGACGATCCCCGGCATGGTCGAGATCACGGACGGGCCGAACAAGGGGAAGTTTCTCCGCACGAAGAACGTCCTGCTCTGCACGGGCCAGAAGCCGCGGCACCTGCCCGGCCTGCCGGTGGACGGCGTGCGCGTGATGACCTCGCGCGAGGCGCTGGCCAACAAGACGCAGCCGAAGTCCATCGTCATCATCGGCGCCGGCGCGATCGGCGTGGAGTTCGCGTATTTCTTCAACGCCTTCGGCACGAAGGTGACGCTGGTCGAGATGCTGCCGCAGATCCTGCCGGTCGAGGACGAGGAGGTGGCGAAGACGCTGCACCGGAGCTTCGAGAAGCAGGGCATGACGATCCACACCGGCACGAAGTGCGAGAACATCCGCGTCGGCGACAAGAGCGTGAAGCTCGACCTCGTGAAGGACGGGGCGAAGACCGAGGTCGAGGCCGAGAGCGTGCTCGTGGCCATCGGCATCGTGTCGGCGCTCGACGGTCTGTTCTCCAACAAGGTGAAGGTGGAGACCGACCGCGGCTTCGTGAAGGTGGGCCCCGACTACCAGACCAGCGTGCCCGGCGTCTATGCCGCCGGCGACATCCAGGGCCCGCCGTGGCTTGCGCACGTGGCCACGTTCCGCGCCGTGCAGGCCGTGCAGGGCATGTTCGGGCACGGCCAGCCGAAGCAGGTGGGCAATTTCCCCGGCTGCACCTACTGCCAGCCGCAGGTGGCGAGCACGGGCCTGACCGAGAAGGCCTGCAAGGAAAAGGGCCTCGCCTACAAGGTCGGCAAGTTCCCCTTCACCGCGTCGGGCAAGGCCGTGGCGTCGGGCGACGCCGAGGGCTTCGTCAAGGTGATCAGCGACGCCAAGACGGGCGAGATCCTCGGCGTGCACATCCTCGGCAGCGAGGCGACGGAGCTGATCGCCGAATACGGGCTGGCGATGAACCTCGAGGCGACGGTGGAGGAGATCCACCACACGATCCACGCGCACCCGACGCTGTCGGAGGCGCTGGCCGAGGCCGCCGCCGCCACGACCAACGAGGCGATCCACATCTAGTCCGTCGCCTGCAGTAAAAACAGCAACGCGCGCGGAGGATTCGACCTTGCCCGGTTTCCGGGCCGGGAGTATTGAAAGGGTCGTCAATCCGGCGCCCTGCCATGCCCTTCTCACCCACTTCCCCGCCGTTTGCTCCGATGAGCGCGCCGCGCGGGTCGCTCACGGTCCTGTTGGTCGATGACGAGGCGTATTTCCGCACGTTCGTCGGACGTGTCCTCAAGAACGAAGGCATCGGGACGGTGCTGGAGGCCCAGAACGGACGCGAGGCGGTGCGGCTCTTCCAGGAGCACCAGCCCAACCTGACCGTGATGGACATCAACATGCCGCACATGAACGGGATCGAGGCGCTGAAGGAGATCCGCCGGGTCTCCTCCGCTGTCCCGATCATCATGCTCACCTCCATCGCCGAGGAGGCGGTGGTCGAGGAATGCGTGCAGCAGGGCGCGTCGTATTTTATTCGCAAGGACGTGCGGGCCGACCTGCTCCAGGAGGAATTGAAGGAGATGCTGTGGCAATATTGCCGCGTGGAGAGCCAGTCCGATGCCAAACCCTGAACAACCCCCCAAGCCGCCTTCGCTGGCGGACTACTTCGTCTATTACGACCTGCCCGCCCTGCTGCGTGAGGCCAAGGCGGACTACAGCGAGGCGGCGAGCGGCGCCCCGCGCCTGTTGAACCAGCAGGACATCGCCGCGCGGTTCAAGAAAGCGCGGCGGAAAACCAACCCTCCGCATGAACCAGCTTGAGGCGTTTCTGGCGTCGGTGAAGCAGGCCGTGCCGGCGCAGGCGTCCCTGATCGACGCCCGGGCCTTGGTCCTGCGCGCCGACCCGATGCGCCTGCTGCGCGACCTGCTGGAGCGCGGCGTGCTGCCGCGGGCCCGGCTGAGCCAGCTCTGGGCGGACTCGCTCGGCGTGGCCTACGTCAACCCGCTGAACGTGGCCATCCCGACCGACGAGTTCGAGCAACTGCCCGTGGACATCGCCCGGCGCGTGGGCGCCGTGGTGCTCAATTCGCTGGGCGACAACGTCACGGTCGCCATGAGCGACCCGCTCAACAAGCGCCAGATCGAGCCCTTGGCCAAGATCCTCAGCCGCAACGTCAGCGCGGTCTTCGCGCTGCCTGACGAGATCTCGACCGTGATCGACATGTATCTCGGCGCGGAGGGCAACCTGACCGCGAACCTGCAGAACCTCTGCGCGCAGCTCCCGTCGCTGCTCGGGGCGCGGGAGATCAAGGCCGCCGGCGACGTCGCCGACCTGGTCGAGTCACGCGCCGTCATCGAGCTGCTCAACAGCATCATCCTGACCGCCTACCGCCGGCGGGCCTCCGATATCCACCTCGAGGCCCGGGCGGAGGACAGCCGCGTGCGGATGCGCATCGACGGCGACATGCAGACGGTGCTCGAGCTTCCGACCGCCGTGCACCTGACCCTGGTCGTGCGCGTGAAGGTGCTGTGCAAGCTTGACGTCACGCAAAGCCGGCTCCCGCAGGACGGCGCCTTCGAGCTCAGCTTCGGCGCGCTCAACACCTCGTTCCGCGTCTCGACCCTGCCGAGCCTCTACGGCGAGAAGGCCGTCCTGCGCGTGCTGGGGTCGCCGCTCGACCAGTCCCGCCTCAGCCTCGACAACCTCGGCTTCGGCCGCACGGCGCTCGAGGCGGTCAAGCGCGTGATCAGCCGGCCCAACGGCATCCTCATCGTCTGCGGCCCGACCGGCAGCGGCAAGACGACGACCCTCTACGCCTGCATCAACGAGCTCAACCGCCCCGACCTCAACATCACGACCATCGAGGACCCGGTCGAATACCGGCTGCCCGACCTCACGCAGCACCAGGTCAACGCCGGCATCGGCTTCACCTTCTCGCGCGTCCTCCGCAGCATCATGCGGCAGGACCCGGATGTCATCCTCGTCGGCGAAATCCGCGACCTCGAGACGGCCCTGATCGCCACCGAGGCGGCGCTGACCGGCCACTTCGTGCTCACGACGCTCCACACCAACAACGCGCTGCAGGCCGTCACCCGCCTCGTCGAGATCGGCGTCGACCCCTATCTGGTCGCCCCGACCACGATGGGCGTGCTCTCGCAGCGGCTGGTGCGGCGCATCTGCGCCTCGTGCAAGGAGCCCTACGAGCCCACGGCGCAGGAGCTGGCGCCCTTCTTCACGGGTTACGAGGGCGCGCCGGTCACGCTCTACCGCGGCCGCGGCTGCCCCAAGTGCCAGGGTTCGGGCTACAGCGGCCGCGTGGGCATCTACGAGTTCATCGAGGTTTCCGAGCGGATGCGCGAGCTGATCACCCAGAAGCAGAGCATCGCCCTGCTCTTCGAGGAGGCCAAGCGCGTCGGCCACCGTTCCCTGCGATACGACGGGCTGAAGAAGGCACTGATCGGCTGGACCACGCTCGAGGAGGTGGAGCGCAGCACCTTGCCGGACGTGGGCTTCCATCCCGTGAACGGCTGACCGCCGCCGCCATGCACGCCTCGTGGAGAGCTGCATCGCCCGCGGCCGCGACCCGCCGCCGGCGCGGCTTCACCACCGAGGAGATGCTGCTCGCGCTGCTCGTGCTGGCGCTGGCAGGCGCCCTGGTGTTCACCATCGCCGGCCGGGTCCGCCAGCGCCTACGGTGCGACCGTTTCATCGGCGAGCTGCGGGCGCATGCCACGGCCCTCGAAGGCCATCACCGCCGGCATGGCGCCTGGCCCGCCACGGCCGCCGAAGTGGCCGACCTGCGCTCCGCCCCGGCTTGGGCGCGAGGCTCACCCTTCGGCGGCGAATACGGCTGGGCCGCCCCCGCGCCCGGCCGCCCCGGCCGCATCACGTTGACCGCCTTCGCGCCCCACCTGCCCCTGACGCTCTCGCCGGCGGACCTCCACTACATCGATGCCCGGCTCGACGACGGTGATCTCGCCGGCGGGCGGTTCCGCACCGGCTTCAACGGCTGGCCGGTTTACCTGGTCGGCGACAGCAACTAGGCCGCCATGTATCACGTCACGCTCGTCAATCTCTCCGCCGACGCGCGCACCGCCGCCGTCTCGCTCAGCCCGGTGGAGCGCCGCGGCCTCGGCCCGGACGACATGCGCGCCCTGCTGGCGAATTTCTGCGCGGTCGATCCGGTCGAGAACGCCGCCGCGGATCCCGAGATGCGCATCCGCACCCGGCAGGAAAGCTACCTCGTGCGGCTGGGCAACCGGACGCTCATTTTCTACGACATCCAGCGCCGCGACCTGCCCGCGCAACTGCTCGGCGTGGACGCAGTGATGGCCGAGCTGGACGGCAGCGCCGGCCTCGCGCGGGCCCGGGCGCAGACGGCAGCCGTGCAGGCCGCGCTGCAACCGGCCGTGGAGATCCCCGCGTCGGCGCGGAACGAGCAATCGAGTCCGGCCCGCCTCGCGGTGCTGGGCGGCCTGGCCGCCGCGCTGGCGGCGGTGCTGGCCTGGTTCTGGTGGCCCGATCCGGGCGAACCCGTGGACGCGGTCCGGCTGGCGGCGGATGAGGCGAAGTCGTTCTACCAGCTCCATGCCGGGGTCTACCTCACGGGCAGCCAGCCGGGCCAGCACGGGCTCGCGCTGACCACCGCCGGGGACCTGAAGCTCTTCCAACTGCAGGCGGTGGAGGCGCCGCGGGTCGTCCAGGCCGGCTGCCACCCGGTCCGCATCGGCGACCGGCTGGGCCTGGCCACCGACCAGCCCGGCGGGATCGTCGTGGTGGCCGACCGCGATACGCTGGTGTATTGCGGCGAGAGCTACCGGCGCCTGCCCTGAGCCCATGCACGACGAGGCCAATCCGGCAACGGCGCGTGTGACGCGGCCCCGCGGGGCCTTCACCATCGTCGAGGTGGCGATGGCGGTCGGCGTGCTCGCCCTGGCGCTGGTCACGTCCCTGACCGCGTTGCAGCGCGCCTTCCTCCACCTCGACACGGCGCGCAACCTCGAGATCGCCGCCAACATCCTGCAGTGCGAGGTCGAGAAGGAGCGGCTGTTCACCTGGGCCCAGCTCACCGATCCCGCCTACGTGCCGGCCATCGACGCCAGCTTCGCCCGCAATCCGGCCATCGGCGGGCGCTTCACGTTGTCGCGCACCACGGCCGCGCTCCCCGGGCGCTCCGGCCAGATGATGCAGGTCACGCTGACGGTGCGGTGGCGGAGCTATGACGGGCACAGTCTCAGCCGCAGCTACACCACGTATTTCACCAATGGAGGGCTCCATGAGTATCTGCGGGGGTCGTGACCGGGCGCGCGGCTTCACGCTTGTGGAGCTGCTGGTGGCGGCCACGCTGAGCGGCCTCGTGCTCGCCGGCGTGGCGGCCACGGCGCTGCAGATCGCGCGCGGCGGCGTGCGGATGAATCAATACGCCGAGATGAGCACGCAGGTGCGCCGCGGCCTCGGGCAGCTCGAGGGCGACCTGCGGAGCGCGAGCGCCATCACCTGGAACAACGCCAGCGACATCACGCTGACGGTCCCCACGTCGGGCGGCGCCACCCGGCAGGTGACCTACGCGTGGACCGGCGCCGCGCAGGCGTTTTACCTGGTGCCCGGCGCCAGCAGCGCCGCGACCGCCGGGCGCGTGATCCTCATCCGGGATCTGCCGGCGCGCCCGGACGGCAGCGCCGGCCTGGTCTTCTCCCGCTACGACCTGGCGGGCAACGCGGCCACCACCGATGCCGCCACCAAAAGCCTGCAGGTCACGGTTTACGCCGTGCGCTCGGCCCGCGGCATGGCCAACACGACGGACACCGCGGTGTCGGCCATTTTCGTGCTGCGCAACAAGCCCGTCTCCTGATGCCCGCCCGCCCGTCCGTCCCGCCCCCGTCCCGCCGCCGGCCCCGCGACCGCGGCAGCATGCTGCCCACGGCCATGCTGTTCGCCGCGGGCTTCGCGCTGGTGCTGGGCAGTTACCTCGCGCTCAGCCGCACCTCGCTCAAGGTCGCCCACCGCACCTTCTTCGCCAACGACGCCGCCAACCTCGCCGAGGCCGGGTTGGAGGACGCGCTGTATTGCTTCAACCAGATGGTGGCGGGCGTCGCGCCGGCCACGGCCTGGGCCGGATGGACGGTTTCGGGCGCCAACGCCATGCGCACGCTCACGCCGTTCAACCGCGACCAGAACGCCGTGGGGTTGGTGAAGGTCTACGTCAAGGGCTACGACGGCAGCGATGCCGCGCCCTACGTGCTGGCCCAGGCCACGGTCACGCCCTTCGACGGCGGCGCCCCCGTCGTGAAGACGCTGCACCTCGCCGTCCGGCGCAACGCCGCGGCCGTGGCGCACGGTTTGGTGGCGTTGAATGGCCTCGAATTGCGGGACAATTCGTTTGCGGACAGCTTCAACTCCAACCCGACGAACAGTCCCACCGGTCCCTGGCTGGTCTATACCAGCCTGCTGGCCCGGTCCAACGCCTCGGTTGTCGTGCTCGGCGGCACGGTGGATCTGCGGAACAATACCCGGATCAACGGCAATCTCTACCTCGGGTCCGGGGTCGCCGCTCCCGATCCCGCCGATGTCAGCGGCTCGATCATCACCAACTACACCGCGGCCATTCCCTTTCCCGTCTACCCGACCGCGGCCAGCGTCAGCCGCAGCTACGACCTCGGCACCGTCATCCCCGCCGTGCTGCCCCGGGCGGCCGACCTGCCCGCGGCCGACGGGCGCTACTACTATTTCTGCCGCAACACCACGGTCCGCAATTTCAGCGTCACCGCCGGCCGCCACGTGTCCATCGTCGCTACCAACACCGGCATGACGGCCGGCATCACGCTGCCGGCCACCAGCACGCTGCACGTCTACATGGACGGGCCGCTGACCCTGTCGGGCGGCGCCGACCTCAACCCGACGGGCTGGGCCGGCGCGCTGCGCATCTACACCACGACCGGCAGCCGCTGCGCCATCGGCAACAACAGCCAGCTGGCGGCGTGGTTCCAGGCCCCGAACGCCGAGCTGCGCGCGACCGGCAACAACACCACGAACATGCTCATCGGGTTTTTCCTCGCCCGGACCATCTACGCCGCCGGCAGCCAGGATTTCCACTACGACGAGTCGCTCCAGCCGGCGGCGACCGCGGCGTCCTATGACGTGACCCGCTGGCTGGAATTCCAATCCGCCGCGGACCGCGCGACGGTGGCGGGGCTGACCGGCGGCTACCTGCGGTGAAGGACACAGCATGACGGGCCGAAAGCTCACGCAGAGGCGCAGAGACGCAAAGGGGATGGCGAGGCGCCCCGACGGACCGCGCCTTGGGTGGAGTGTGTTGCCCCAAGCACACGGTTAATCCTGATCGGATTCCAGCCACTACCGTGCAAAGCGTCATCGGACAAAGACGCAGAAAGCTTTAGCCACGAAAAACACCAGAAGCACGAAAAGGATAGGGGTTGTTTTTGTGATCTTGGTGCTTTTTGTGGCCAATCCGGTCTGACTGCTCGTTGACGATTTGGGGGAGGTGTTGCCCCAAACACACGGTTCCGCTTGAACAGGAGATCGCTGAGATCGCGGAGAAACACCTCTGCGCTCTCCGCGTCCTCCGTGTTAATTCAGGTTTGGTCAACTTCCCCGGCCTGCACCCTTGATGCTTACGCCTCCGCATTTGAAAATCCGCTGATGGATGAAGCCGCCCGACTCCGCTGACACCGCCCAGATACCGTCTTCTCTACTCTCTCCTCGCCTGTGGCGTCAGCCACGGGACGAGCCCTGCGAAGCCACCCCAGCGTAGCAGGGTCCTCGCTACTCACCACCCGCTACCCGCTACTCGCTACTTCCCATCCCCCACCTACACCGACGTCCCCGACGCCGAGCATGAGCTCTGGCACCCCAATTACCTGCAGGCGGTCAAGAGGGCCTTGGACCGACTCAAGGATCAGATACAACAAACTTATGACTAAGCCTCCTTCTGTTTCTGATTTTCTTGCCTCACTACCGGATGATCGCCGCGCCGAGGTGACGACCGTGCACAAGACCATCCGCAAGGCGGTGCCGAAGCTGGCGCCGTATGTGACGGGCGGCATGGGCACGCCCATCATCGGTTACGGGAAGTATCACTACAAGTCTGCCAGCGGCCGGGAGGGCGAGTGGTTCACCATCGGGCTCGCCGTGGGCAAGGCCTACTACAGCCTCCACATCTGCGTCGCCGCGGAAGGCGGCTACTTCGTCGAGAAGAACGCCAAAACGCTGGGCAAAGTTAAGACAGGTCGCAGCTGCATCAACTTCAAGCGGCTGGAAGACCTGAACCTAGCGGAGGCCATGCGGCTGGTTAAGCAAGGCGCGAAGTATGGCGGCATGAACGCCGTCAAATAACACGCGCAGCGAGTATCCTTCTGATTCCAGCTGGATCGCCACGGCCCGCGGTGCGGGCCTCGCGATGACAAGGCCTTTTGAAGACGTGTCATGGTTGCCTTCTGTGGCGAGCTGGCTCGCCGAGCCGTAGCCTCCGCAGGAGGCGAAGGCTGGCGGTGCCATCCGAAGCATTGTCGGTTCGCGGTTGAGACAGCCCTACTTCGCCTACGGCTTCCGCCGTCGCTCTGCGAGCTATGGCGGACAAGTCTTCGGGCATCCTTCGCTTCGTCTTACTTGCGAAGGATGGTGCGAGTGCCGGGAGTCGAACCCGGATCAATGGCTTCGGAGGCCACTACACTATCCATTGTGCTACACTCGCGGGAGAGTCGCAGCTTT
>CAZMFB010000021.1:0-48308 GCA_964565475.1 uncultured Opitutaceae bacterium
CCTCGGTTTGGGTGGCGCGGAACAGATTGGCCGCCAGTTCCGTGCTGCCCATGTGATCGAGGATTTGTTCCTTGGGTTTGCTCCGGGGATCTTTACTCGTGTCCTTCGTGGTTTCCCTTCCACCGGCGTCTAATCCGGTATTATCCGCGCTATCCGTGGTTAAAACCTGTCTCGGTTTTCATGGTTTTCCCTCTGTCGTGGCCTTGATCTCTTCTCCGCGCCTCTGCGTCTTTGCGTGACAATAGCTCCGGGCTTTCGACCTTCGTCTCTCGTCCTTCGACTCCCTGCCTTCCGCTCAATAATCATCCATCACGTGGAACATCAGCCACCAGGTGGCGAGTGACATCACGCACCAGCCGGCAAAGCCCCACGCGAGGATCGGGCTGCCGAAAAGCACTGCGCGCAATGTCGGCCAGAACTGGTCCGGCATCTGGGCCGCCATCGTCTGCGTGGCGACCGCACCCCACGCCGCCATCGTAAGGAAGACGAAGATCACCACGAACAGTCCCCCGACGATCAACCGGAAGTCCCTTTTCCTTCGCGAGCGCCGGGGCGGGGGCGCCTTGATTTCGTGCAGACCGGCCGCCCGCTCCGCCTCCTCCACCTCGCGCCGGATGGCGAACACATCGTGCGCCGCTGAAGGCTGCGACTGTCCCAAGGGCTCGTTTACCGCCTCGAACACCTTTGCCTTGAGGCCGTATTTCTTCGGGGTCGGTTCGTCACTCATGACGGTTCAGTCGAGCCGCTGCCCGAGGGTTTCGCGCAGGTCGGCCAATTTCCAGTAGCTCTCAACCACCTTGTCGTAGGCGGGCGTGGCGATCCAGACGGAGAGCCGCCCGCCCAAGTTTTTCATCCCCAGTTCGCGGCCAAAGGTGCCGGCATGCGCTTCGCGCAGGGCCCGGAAGCGGCCAATTTCGCGCTTCTCCGCGCTGTCGGCGAGGCTGTAAACGAAACGTCCGTGCAGGTTGACCGTGGCGTTCGGATTGATGAGCAGCGCGCTGAGGAAATTGAGCGGTCCGCGCACCAACGGGGCGACCGGCTTCAATTGGTTGGCCGACAGCAGATCGCCGAGCCGCATGCGGGAAATCGTCGGTGCGAACACGGCGTATTCGATCAGCACGAGGCGGCGCGCCATGGCGGGAGCGTTCACTTCACCGAGCGCGGCTGCCAGTTTCGCCCGCGCCGCGGGCGAAACCTCGCCTTGGCCGAGGACGAACAGCGCGGTCTCCACGCATTGCCTTTCCACCACTGAGCCGATCATGGCCCGGATCAGCGTGCGTGCCGAGGGCTGGAGCTTGCGACCGGCCGCGAGCATGGGCGCCAGCAGGGCGCAGGCCTCGTCACGCCGGCCGTCCATCGCGAGCAGGGTCGCCTGGGCACAATGGCGTTGCGAGAGCGTGCGCCAGATCTGGAAGGTCGGGATATCCGCCGCGAAGTCCGAGGGCGTCAGATCGCCGATGCGCTCGAAGGCGACCAACCGCTCCAGCCATGCGCGTTGCGGGGCGAGCGCGGCCCAGTCCGCCTCCAATGCCTCGCGGTTCTTGCGAATATATTCCATCCATTGCTCGCCCTTGCCCGGTGAGCTGGCGAAATATTTCACCTTCAATTCCAGCTTGGCGAAGGCCTTCGCCTCATCGCTCGGGTGCTGCTTCGAATATTCCATCAGCACGCGGTAGCTCTCCTCGGCGCCCGGGAAAACGGGCGAAAACTCCTCCACCGGCAGCGGATGCAGGATCGCCGGCTCGTCCCACGACAGCCAGACCAGCACCGGTGTCACCGCCACCCAACTGATGGCGAGAAAGCGCCCGGTCACCCACTTGCGCCGCGCCGCCAACGCCATGAGGATGATGGGCAGCAGGAACGTCACCAATCCTGCCACCGCCAGCGTGATCTTCACGTAGTTGGGCAGCTGCTTGGGTGAACTCAGCAACTGCTCCAACGCGGAGACCACGGTCGGCATCGAGCCGCAGATCGCCAGAAACGTGATCAACAGCAGCGCCAAGGTCAGTCCGGCAGTGATGAACGACGTAAGAATTTTCAACCACCAAGCCGGCCGAGCCGGCTGGTTATCAGTTGGTGTGTCCATGGGGTATGTCGGGGTGGTGTGTTGATACTTGATATCTGCCGGAGGTCACAAGCCGCATCGGCCTTCAGGATTTCACGGCCGCCTCCCGGCGCTCGTGGGCATCATCAAACTCCTTCAGCTCTTTTTCCCAGCGTGCCGCCGGCTCCGCTTTCGCGGGATCCTGCTTGCTCCAGGCCCCGTAGAGCTCGACGAGCGCCGCCAGGATGTCGCGACGGCGTTGATAACGGAAGGAGTCCGCGGCGACTTCTGCGCTCCAAGCCGCCAGCAGGATTTTCTCGGCCTCTTCCTGCTGGCCTCCCTTGTTCAATGCCTTTGCCAAGCCCAGTTGGACCTGAGGCACATCGTGCTGCCTCTCCTTGGAAGTCTCGATTAGAACCAGCACTTGGCGGCGCAAGTCAATCGCTTCAGGGAAGCTGCCCTGTGCCTCCTTCAATCGTGCCAACTGGCTGAGATATGGAACCAGCTTCGTGCTTTCCGATCCAGCTTGCTGCGTTATCTGCTCGATGACTCCCCGAATCATCATCTCGGCTTCCGCAAATTCCTTTTTTCTCCACAGGACTTCGGCCAGCCGGTAAACGGACTGCTGGTAAAAGGGGACGTCGGTCCCATACCGTTTTCCCCACAGGGCCATTTGCTCACGAATCACGGATTCCGCCTCATCCAGCTCGCCCCGGCGCAGCAGCACGCCTCCGAGCCGGATCAGACTGAGACCGATTTGATCATGCCCGGGCTGAAAATTTTTCCGCGCAAAGGCCAGTTGCTCCCGGCAGATTGCCAGTGCCCCATCGAGATCATTCCTGCTTGTAAGCAGGTTCGCAAGCTGCCCGTTGATTCCTTCCCACCACTTCCATAGTTCAGGAGGTAGCGGTTTCGGCATCCCCTCAAGTTGTCGGCGCAGGACGGCCTCCGCTTCATGAAATCTACCGCGGACTGTATAGACCTCGGCCAAACGCAGGGCGGATTCAGCCACCAGTGGATCCCCGTCAGTCCGATGTTTTCGCCGGATATCGTGCGCCCTTAGGATCAGTGCCTCGCGCTCGGCGGATCCCCATCTTGCATCATCGGCCTTGCCCATCAATACTTCCGCGACCTCGAGGTGGTCTGGCCCCAAGCGTTCGCTTTTCCGTTCAAGGATTTTCTCATGGACTTCAGCTGCTTTCCGATAGTCCCCCTTATTGCTGAGCAGAATAGCCTGCACCCTGAGTAATTGGTCCTCCATCTCGGCTCGTTTATCGACGAGCCTGCTGACCTTGCTCATAGCCTCCTCGAGCAGTTTTTCGCCTCCGGTAATGTCGCCGGTTACGATCGCATAGGTGGCTGTGGACCCCAGGGCGTCTATCTCCTCCTCCACCGGCACAGGATTGAGCGTGCGTAGCAGTTTCAGGCGCTTGGCCGCCATCTCGTGCGCCTTCACCGGATCGAGCAGCTCCCAATAAACCCCGGCAAAGGCACCGGTGACCCACGCCAGCACCGCCGGTTCGTTTTCCAGCTCCTTGGGCAGACGTCGCATGGATTCGTCGACGAGGGCACGGAAGAGTTTCGTGTCTTCCCCGCGCATGACATGGGGTCCGATTTCGCTGAACACGCTGGCGAGCGCCTTCGCCACCCGCTCGCTCTTCTGCGCCTCCTTGCGCGCCTCCTGCTCGGCCTTCCGCGCCCGCACTGCCTGCCAAGTCGCCACCACCGTGCCGATGACGAGGGCGGCCGCCACCGCGGCGACCGTGATTGCCGCAGCCCGGTTCCGCCGCACCAGTTTTCCCACGCGATACATCGCCGTGGGCGGACGCGCTGCCACCGGCTCGCTCTGCAAATGCCGCTGGATGTCCGCCGCCAGTTCCGTCGGCGTGCCGTAGCGGCGTGTGCGGTCCTTCTCCAAGCAGCGCATCACAATCCAGTCGAGGTCGCCCGCCAGGACGGTGGAGAGTTGGGCCGGCGCCGTGCCGCGCAGCTTCGCGACCGTTGCTTGGTCCGCATCCGTCATGGTGCCGAGGCGTTGGGAAGGCCGGGGCGGGTCCACCTCCCGGATCAGCCGCCGCATCTCGTCGAGCCCCGCGCCCAGGAACGTCTTCGGCTCGAAGGGCGGGCGGCCGGCCAGCAACTCGTAGAGCAGCACCCCGAGCGAGTAGATGTCGGAGCGCGTGTCGATGTCCAAGCCGCTCATCTCCGCCTGTTCCGGGCTCATGTAGGCCGGCGTGCCGATGAACTGCTCGAAGGCGGTGAACATCGTCTGGTCGGTCAGGCGCCCGTGGGTCGCCTTGGCGATGCCGAAATCGATCACTTTCGGCACCGGCACTCCGTCGTGCAGGGTCACAAGGATGTTGGAAGGCTTGATGTCGCGGTGGATGATCCCCTTCTGGTGGGCGTGTTGGATGGCGTGGCAGATCTGGGTGAACAGCTCCAGCCGCCGCTCCGTGGCCAGGTTCGCCTCGTCGCAATACTTCGTCACCGGCACGCCCCGGACCAGTTCCATGACGAAGTAGAGCCGGCCGGATTCCGTCGCCCCGGCGTCGAGCACCTTGGCGATGTTGGGGTGGTCCATCATCGCCAGCGCCTGCCGCTCGGCCTCGAAACGTGCGACCACCGCCTTGGTGTCCATGCCGAGCTTGATCACCTTGAGCGCCACCCGGCGCCGCACCGGCACCTCCTGCTCGGCCATGTAGACGACGCCACAGCCGCCTTCGCCGATCATCTGCAGCAGCTTGTAACGCCCGATCATCTGGCCGGGCTGCTCTTCCGGGCGGGAGCGCGCGATTGCCGTGCCGGCCGAGCTGCGCAGAAAATCCCCGGCCTGGGTATGCGCGCGCAACAGCGAATCCACGGCCGCGCGCAACTTCTCGTTGCCGGCGCAGGCTTGGTCGAGGTAGGAGATGCGCGCGGCTTCCGGGAGCGCCACGGCAGCGGCAAAGATCGTTTCTTCTGATCGGGGTGCGGATTGGCTCATGGTTTGAGGGGGTTCTCTCCTTACATGCGGAATCCCGCCCCGTCAGAGCTCACCAAAATATCCCAGCTTGGATAATATTCCCTCCGGGTCGTTCTTGGACGGTTCATGAAACACCATCACTTTCCCGGCCCCAGCTCCCGAAACAACCAGGCCCGGGCATACACCCACCAGCGCTTGGCTGTGGCCTCGGACACTCCCAGCACTTGGGCGGCTTCGGCCAGATCGAGCCCGGCAAAATACCTGAGCCGGACCAGCTCGGCCTTCTGCGGCTGGACGCGGCGCAACCGCTCCAGCGCTTCGTCGACCTCCAGAATTCGCGGATCATTGACCGCCCCGACGATCTCCAGTCCATCGATCGGCACATGTGTCCGGCCCGCGCCGTGTCGCGCGGCCTTCCGTCGGCGGGCCCGATCGATCAGGATGCGGCGCATCGCTTCGGCGGCGGCGCCGAAGAAGTGTGCCCGGTTTTCCCAGGAGGGCTGCCGGTCGGCCCCCAACCGCAACCAAGCCTCATGCACCAAGGCTGTTGCCTGGAGGGTCCGGTTGGCTGGTTCCCCCTTCAAGCGGTTCGCGGCCAGTTTTCTCAACTCATCGTAGACCAGCTCCAAGAGCACCTCCGCCGACTCCGCATCTCCTTGCTGAAGACGCGAAAGGACTATGGTTATTTCGCCCACGGGGACAAATTGTCGCCTCCCGCTCCTCAAAAGAAGCCAAATAATGCACTGGAATAATCGTTGCCGCGCGACCTCCGACCCGTAGTTTCCCCTTCGCATGAAACGCCTCCTCGGCCTCTTTCTCGCCGTCTGCTGCCTGACCCTCGTGCAGGTGCAGCCGGTTGCGCCGTTGGCTCCCGCCAAGGCGGCGGACGAGTGCTGTGGCGGCGATTGCCAGTGCGGGCACGATTGCAGCCGCACCACCTGCCCGATGGCCCCGGGAGTGCCCGCACCCTCCTCGTTCCCCCGCACGGCGCAGGTGGTCATCGAGGTCAACAAGCCCTCCGAGCCCCGGCAGGAGACCATCCGCCAGCGGCCCACGCTGCCGCCCATCGCCCTTTTCCTCGTCTCGCAGCGCGCCGACGCCGCGCGCCTTCTTCCGACCCCGCAGGTGCCGTTGTTCACCCGGCACTGCGCTTTCCTGATCTAAGGCCCACGCCTTGAGCGTGCCCGCCCGCCGCGCCTGGGCGCGTCCGGGGCGTCGTGCCTCCGTCTGCCGGCGGTTTCCTGCGCACCACCGTGGCTGCGCCCCGTCCAGACCTCCCGTCACCTGTAAGGTTTTCCCGTCAACTTCGTCTTCTCTCCACCCATGCATTTCAAAAGATCCGCCACTCTCCTCGCCGCCGCCCTCGGCTTGGTGGCCCTGCGCGCCGCTGAATCCGCCCCGGCTGGCACGCTGAGTCTCCGCGACGTGCTCGCCGAGGTGCGCTCCAATCACCCTGCCCTCTCCGCCGTGCGCCACGCCGCCGAGGCCGCCGCGGGACGCGCCATCGTCGAAGGCGCCTGGGAGGATCCCCGCGCCGCCCTCCGCTTCGAGCGCGACGGCACCCGCCGGCTCACCACCTACTCGATGGCCGAGCTGGAGATCTCGCAGAGCCTCCCCCTGTCCGGCCGCAACCGCGCCCGCGCCGGCGTCGCCCGCGCCGAGGCCCGCGAGATGCTCGGCGAACTGCCCGTGCGCGAGCTCGACCTGCTCGCCGCCGCCACCGAGGCCTACTACGCGCTCGCGACCACCGAGGACGAGTTCGCCACGCTCGACCGCAACCACGACCTGCTCGCCGGCATCCGCGACAACCTGAAACAGCGCTATGAGGCCAACCGCAGCCCCCTGTCCGACCTTCTCGCCGTCGAGATCGAGCTGGCCCTGCTGCGCGAGCGCAAGCTCGAGATCATCGGCCGGCGCGATTCCGCCCGTGTCCGCCTCAACGCCCTCATGCAGCGCCCGGTCGCCGCACCGCTACCCCGCGCCGTCACGCCGGAGATCCCGCAGAAGATGCCCGTGCTCGCCCACTTCCTCGAGCAGGCCCGCGCCCACAATCCCGCCCTCGCCCTCGCCGCCACCCGCACCGCCACCACCGAATCCCGCGCCGCCGTCGCCCGCCTCAACAGCCGGCCCGATCCCGAGGTCATGTTCGCCGTCCGCAAGCACAACGGCTCCGGCCGGCTCATCAATGAATACGACACCGGCATCGCGCTCAGCCTTCCCTGGGCCAATCCGCGCCGCAACCGCGCCGAGCGTGCCGCCGCCGCGCGCGCCATCGAGGCCGCCCGCCACGAGGAGGCCGCCGCCGCGCAGGACGTGCTCGGCCGCGTCGCCGCCGCCTGGCACGCGCTCGCGGCGTTCCGCGATTGCTGCCGCCTCTACCGCGACACCGTCATCCCGCTCGCCCGGCAGGGCGTCGAAGCCGCGCAGCGCTCCTTCGCCGCCGGCCAGATCCCGCTCTCCGAGGTGCTCGACGCCCAGCGCCGCCTGCTCGAGGCCGAGACCGGCTACATCGAACGCCAACGCGAATTCTTCGACGGCCTCGTCTCCCTCGAGTCCGCCACCGGCACCCTCAACTCCCTTCTCCCATGAACAAGCCCCTCGCCATTCTCCTCGTCCTTGCCGCCCTCGCCGCCGGCTGGTTCGCCGCGCGCCTCAGCCAGCCCGCCGCCTCCGCCGGCGCACACGACCACGCCGCCGAAACCGCGGCCACGGTCTACCAGTGCCCGATGCATCCCTGGATCAAGTCGGACAAGCCCGACGCCAAGTGCACCATCTGCGGCATGGCGCTCGTCGCCGCCACCGGCAATAGCGGTGGCAACCAGGCCGTCGATCCCAACCTCGTCACGCTCACACCCGCGCAGGCCGCCGTCACCGGCCTCCGCACGGCGGAGGTCCGCACCGGCCCGCTCGTCCGCACCCTCCGTGTCAACGGCGTGATCGATGACGACGACACCAAGCACCGCTTCCTCTCCGCCTATTCCGCCGGGCGCATCGACAAGCTCCATGTCAACTACGTCGGCGCCGAGGTCCGCGCCGGCCAGCCGCTCTTCACGCTCTACGCGCCCGACCTGCTCGTCGCCCGGCAGGAATACCACGCACTCGTGCGTCAGACCGCCGTCGCCCCTGATCTGCTGAAGGCCTCGCGCGAAAAACTCCGCCAGCTCGGCCTCCTCGATTCCCAGATCGACGCGCTCGCCACGGCCGAGACCGTGTCCGCCCAGACCGAGGTGCTCGCCCCGCTCTCCGGCACCGTCATCACCCGCAACGCCGAGATGGCCTACGAAGGCGGCTACGTCGAGGCCGGCACGCGCCTCTTCGAACTCGGTGACTTCTCGACCCTCTGGTTCTGGTTCGACGCCTACGAGCCCGACCTCGCCCTCCTGCGTCCCGGCCTGCCGGTCGAGGTCACCGTGCCCTCGCAGCCCGGCCTCACCTTCAAGGCCCCGATCGACTTCATCGATCCCAACCTCAACGAAATGACCCGCACCGCCCGCGTGCGCGTCCTGCTCGACAATCCCGACCGCCGCTTCCTCCACCGGCAGACCGCCCAGGCGGTCGTGCAGCTCGACACTCCCGAGGTTCTACTCGTGCCCCGCGGGGCCGTGCTGCGCCACCGCGGCCGCGCCGTCGTCTTCGTGGACCAAGGCGGACACAACTACCTCGCCCGTGACGTCCGCCTCGGGCGCATCGGCGACACCGACGCCGAGGTGCTCGGCGGGCTGCGCGCGGGTGACAAGGTTGTCACCGAGGGTGCCCTCATCCTCGACGGTCAGGCCGAGCTCGCCCACGCCGCCACCGGCGGCAATGCCCACGACCACGGCAACACCACCCCGGCCGCCACCCCCTCGGCCGCCCACGATGAAAAGGGCCATGCCCTCCTGAAGGCCCTCGCCTTCGCCGCGGCCGACGCCGCCGACGCGCTCGCGAGCGACGACCTCGCCGCCTACCAGCGCCACCTGCCCGCCCTGCGCGCCGCCACCACGGACTACTTCGCGGGGTTCGCACCGGCCGCCCAGGGCCTGCTCGCCGCGCACAAGGACGCGCTGCGCGACGGGCCCGACCTCGACGCCGCCCGCCGCGCCTTCGAACCGTTCAGCACCGCCCTCGCCGACGTCGCCCGGGCCGGGCACCTGCACCACAAGGAAAAGCTCTGGATCTACCAATGCCCGATGACACCCGTGCTCGGCAAGGGCCGCTGGCTCGCGAAGGAGCAGAAGCTCCGCAACCCCTTCTTCGGCTCCGCCATGCTCGAGTGCGGCGAGGAGATCAACTGAGGCCCCGCCATGATCAACGCCATCATCCGCTGGTCGCTGCACAACCGGTTCATCGTCGTCAGCGCCTTTCTCGCGCTCTGCGCGTGGGGCGTCGTCGCGTTGCAGCGCGTGCCCATCGATGCCATCCCCGACCTCTCGGAGAACCAGGTCATCGTCTACGCCGACTGGCCGGGCCGCTCGCCGCAGGAGGTCGAGGACCAGATCACCTATCCGCTCAGCGTCTCGCTGCAGGGCCTCGCCGGCGTCAAGTCCGTGCGCGCCACGTCCATGTTCGGTTTCTCCTTCCTCACCGTCATCTTCGAGGACAAGGTCGACACCTACTTCGCGCGCACGCGCGTGCTCGAGCGGCTCAACTCCCTCGGCGACCTCCTGCCCGCCGGCGTCGTCGCGCGCCTCGGCCCCGACGCCACCGGCCTCGGCTGGATCTACCAGTATTACCTGAAGGACGAATCCGGCGCGCAGGACCTCGGCTCGCTGCGCGCGCTGCAGGACACCTTCGTGCGCTACCAGCTCGCCGCCGTGCCCGGGGTCGCCGAGGTCGCCAGCCTCGGCGGTTTCGTGCGCCAGTGGCAGGTGGAGGTCTCCGCCGCCAGGCTCCGCCAATACGACGTCATGCTCGGCGAGGTGATGGACGCCGTCGGCGCCGCCAACCTCAATGTCGGCGGCCGCACCATCGAGGAGAACGGCGCCGAGTTCATCGTGCGCGGTGTCGGCCTCGTGCAGACCGCCGCCGACCTCGAATCTGTCCCGCTCAAACCCCGCGGCGGCACGCCGCTCTTCCTGCGCGATGTCGCCACGGTGCGGGTCGGCGGCGACTTCCGCCGCGGCACGCTCGACGTCAACGGCCGCGAGGCCGTCGGCGGCATCGTCGTCATGCGCTACGGCGAGAACGCCTACCGTGTCATCGCGGACGTGAAGGCCCGCCTCGCCGCGCTCGCACCCGGCCTGCCCGCCGGTGTCAGCATCGCGCCGTTCTACGACCGCAGCGATCTGATCAAGCGCGCCATCGACACGCTGAAACACGCGCTCACCGAGGAGATCATCCTGGTCACGCTCGCCCATATCCTGTTCCTGTTCCACTTCCGCAGCATCCTCATCGTCACGCTGCCCCTGCCGGCCTCGATCCTCGTCTCGTTCATCCTGATGGACCGGTTCGGCATTCCGTCACACATCATGTCGCTCACCGGCATCGCCATCTCCATCGGCGTGCTGGTGGACGCCGGCATCGTGATGACCGAAAACGTCATCCGCCACTGCGAGACGGCCGAGGAGGAGCTGAAGCGCCGCCTCACCCCCGCCGAGGTCTTCACCCACACCCTGACGGCCTCCACCCAGGTCGGCCGGCCGATGTTTTTCGCGATGATGATCATCGTCCTCGCCTTCGTGCCGGTGTTCCTGCTCACCGGGCAGGAGGGCAAGCTCTTCCACCCGCTCGCCTACACCAAGACCTTCGCGCTCATCGGCGCCGTGCTGCTCGCCATCACCGCCGTGCCGGTGTTCTGCACGCTGCTCGTGCGCGGGCCGTTCAAGCCGGAACACGAGAACTGGCTGATGAAGTCCCTCCTCCGGATCTACGACCCCGTCCTCGACTGGGCGCTGACCCACCGCAAAACCGTGCTGGGCCTCGCCTTCGCCCTGCTGGCCGCCTGCCTCGTCCTCGCCTTCGGCCTGCCGCGCGCCGTCAATGCCCGGCTGCCCGACGCCGTCGCGCGCCACACGCAGGGCTTCGGCTCGGAGTTCATGCCCACGCTCGAGGAGGGCTCGCTGCTCTTCATGCCCGTGCTGCTGCCCGCCACTTCGCTCACCGAGGTGAAGCGCATCATGGCCTGGCAGGACAAGGTGATGAGCCAGCATCCCGCCGTCGCCTCCGTCGCCGGCAAGCTCGGCCGCGCCGAGACCGCCACCGACCCCGCCCCGGTCGAGATGATCGAGACCACCATCATGCTCAAGCCGCCGGCCGAATGGCCCGCCGGCACGACCAAGGCCTCCATCATCGCCGATCTCTCCGAGAAGCTCATGAACGTGCCCGGCTACGTGCCCGGTTTCCTCCAACCCATCGAGAACCGCGTGCTCATGACCAGCACCGGCATCCGTGCCCAGGTCGGCGTGAAGCTCTTCGGCGACAACCTCGACGCCCTCCAGGCCAAGGCCTTCGAGATCGAGCGCGTCCTCAACCGCATCCAGGGTGCCACCGGCGTCGCCCCCTCGCGCGTGCAGGGCAAGCCCTACCTTGAGATCGCCGTGCGCCGCGCCGACCTCGCCCGCCATGGCCTCAGCGTCCGGCAGGTCTACGAATACGTCGAGGCCGGCCTCGGCGGCGCCACCGTCGGCACCAGCCTGCGGGGTCGCGAACGCTGGCCCATCCAGGTCCGCCTCGACCACGACGAGCGCGCCGACATCGACCGCCTCGGCGAGCTCATCCTGCCCGCGCCCTCCGGCGCCTTCGTCCAGCTCCGCCAGGTTGCCGATATCAAACGGGTCGTCGGCCCCAACGAGATTGCCTCGGAAAACGGCCGCCTGCGCGTCTTCGTGCAGGCCAACGTCACCGACCGCGACCTCGGCGGCTTTGTCAACGAGATCAAGGAGCGCATCGAGCGCGAGGTGACGCTCGAGCCCGGCATGTCCATCGAGTATTCCGGCCAATACGAGCACCAGCTGCGCGCGCGCCAGACGCTCCTCTATGTCTTCCCCGCCGTCATCCTCATCATCTTCGCCCTGCTGGTCATGACCTTCCGGTCCGTGGCCGAGGCCGCCCACGTCATCCTTGCGGTGCCCTTCGCCCTCACCGGCGGCGTCCTCCTGCAATGGTGGCTCGGTTTCAACTTCTCCGTGGCCGTCTGGGTCGGCTACATCGCCCTCTTCGGCACCGCCATCCAGACCGGCGTCGTCATGGTCGTGTATCTGGAGGAGGCGCTGGCCAGGAAATCCACCGAGCTGGGCCGGGCGCTCACCCGCGCGGACCTCCTCGCCGCCATCAAGGAAGGCGCCCGTCTGCGCCTCCGGCCCAAGGTCATGACCGTCGCCACCACGGTGGCCTCGCTCCTGCCCATATTCTGGAGCACCCGCACCGGGGTTGAGATCATGCAGCCGCTCGCCGCGCCGGTCGTCGGCGGCATGATCTCGAGCCTCGTGCACATCCTCATCGTCACCCCGGTCATCTTCGCCTGGCTGCGCGAAAGCAAACTGGCCAAACCGACCGCCTAGCACATCCTGTCGTTATGGCCCGCCGCGCTACCGACCTCGCCGCCGCGCTCGACGCGCACCGGAACGCCTTCAAGGCGTTCCTGACGGCGCGGGTCGGCAGCGAAGCGGAAGCCGAGGACATCCTGCAGAACGGCCTCCTCAAGGCGCTCCAGCGCGCGGACGACCTGCAGGATGACTCCAAGCTCACGGCCTGGTTCTACCAGCTGCTGCGCAACGCCGTCGTGGATCATTACCGCAGCCGCGGTTCCGCCAAACGGCGCCACGATGCGCTCGGCGAGCTCATCGAGCGCCTCGGCGACGATGTCGCCCCCGCACCCCGGGGGTGGCACACCCAGATCTGCACCTGCCTCGGCGGCGTGGTCGGCACGCTCAAGCCCCAGCACGCCGAACTGCTCCGACGGGTGGATCTGGACGGCGAATCCGTGCAGGACGCCGCCCAGGCGCTGAAGCTCACCGCCAACAACGCCAGCGTCATCCTCCACCGCGCCCGCAAGGAACTGCGCACGCGCCTCGAGGCCTTTTGCGGTGATTGCGCCAAGGGCGCCTGCCTCGACTGCGACTGCGCCGAGAGCAAGAAAACCCTGTAAGATAACGCGGCGGTCTCCGTCTCCGGGATGAAACCAATCATCCCATGTCCAAAACCACTGCCAAGACCGACCTGCCACCCTGCGGCTGCGAACGCTGCGCCTGCCGCCGCGGCCCACGCTGCCGCTGCCACGACTACAACGCCCTGCTCGCCCTCGCCCTTTGGGACTTCGGCCGTATGTTGCGTCGCAAACCCTGACCACTCCTTTCCTGTGAACGATTCCCACTCCCACGGTCATGGCCATCACGGCCACCATCACCACGGGCCCGCCGCCTCAAGCGACACCCCGCCCGCGCCGGACGAGCCGGTTTACATGGGTCTGCCGCACGAACGCTACCTGCGCCCCAAACTTTATGTGGCCGCCGCCCTGACCGTCCCCGTCCTCGTCCTCGCCATGGGCGAGATGCTCGCGCCCGACCTCATGCACCGGATCCCACCGCGTCTGAGCGGCTGGCTGCAACTTCTGTTTACCACCCCGGTTTTCTTCTGGGCCGGCGCTCCGTTGCTGCGCCGCTGGTGGATCTCCATCCGCGAACGCGACCCCAACATGTTCACGCTCACCGTCACCGGCACCGGCGCGGCGTATTTCTACAGCGTCGCCGCGATGCTCTTCTGGGAAAATTTCCCGCCGGAGTATCAGGGCCAGCACGGCGTGCCGCTCTACTTCGAAGCCGCGGCCTTCATCACCACCGTCGTGCTGCTGGGCCAGATCCTCGAGCAGCGCGCACACGCCCGCACCGATGCCGCCATCCGCGCGCTCATGGATCTTGCGCCCAAGATCGCCCACCGCATCCGGCCCGACGGCATCGAGGAGGATGTGCCGCTCGAGTCCGTGCAACCCGGCGACCTGCTCCGCGTCCGTCCGGGTGAAAATCTGCCCGTCGACGGTGTGCTGCACGCCGGCTCTGCCGAGATCGACGAATCCATGCTCACCGGCGAACCCTTGCCCGTGACCAAGTCCGCCGGCGACAACCTGAGCGCCGGCACCCTCAACACCACCGGTGTCTTCATCCTGCGCGCGCAACGCGTCGGCGCCGACACCCTGCTCGCGCAGATCGTGAAACTGGTCCAGCAGGCCACGGAGAGCGAAGCGCCCATCGCGCGTCTCGCCGACCGGGTGTCGGCGTGGTTCACGCCCGCCGTGCTCGGCCTCGCCGTCGTCACGTTTCTCGCCTGGGGCCTGTTCGCTCCGGCACAGGGCTGGCTCTACGGCCTGCTCAATGCCGTGGCCGTGCTCATCATCGCCTGCCCCTGCGCGCTCGGTCTGGCCACGCCCGTCTCGCTCGTCACCGGCATCGGCCGCGGCGCGCAGGCCGGCGTGCTCGTGAAGGACGCCGCCGCGCTCGAGGCCCTCGCCGGCGCCACCACGCTCCTGATCGACAAGACCGGCACGCTCACCGAGGGCCGACCTGAGGTCGTCGCCGTGGAGTCCGCTGATGGTTTCACCGCGGAACAGCTTCTTGCATTGGCGGCCTCCGCCGAGGCCGGCAGTGAGCACCCGCTGGCGCGGGCCATTGTCGCCGCCGCGCGGAAAACTGGTCTGAAACTTTCGCCTGCCACCGACTTCAAAGCCGAGCCCGGGGCCGGTGTTCGTGCCCGCGTCGATGGCCGCCTCGTGGAAGTCGGTCGCGCACCCTCGAGCGTTCTGCTTGGTGAACACCCGACGGCCACGCTTGTTTCGGTGTCCATCGAAGGCAAACCCGCCGGCGTCATCGCGCTCGCCGACACCATCAAGCCGACCACGCCCGCCGCCATCGCCGAGTTGCGCCGGCAGGGCCTGCGCGTGTTCATGGTCTCGGGCGACCGCGCCGCCAGCGCCGCCGCCGTGGCCACGGCGCTCGGCCTCGACGGCTTCCACGCCGACGTGACCCCCGCCCGGAAACAGGAACTGGTGCGCGCGCACCAAGCCCGCGGCGAACGCGTCATCTTTGCCGGCGACGGCCTGAACGACGCCCCCGCCCTCGCCGCCGCCGATGTCGGCATCGCCATGGGCACGGGGACCGATGTCGCCATGCACAGCGCCGGGCTCGTGCTCGTAAAGGGCGACCTGGCTGCGTTGGTGCGCGCCGTGCATCTGAGCCGCGCCGTGCTCCGCAACATCCGCCAGAACCTGTTCTGGGCCTTCGGCTACAACGTCGCCGGCCTGCCGCTGGCGGCGGGCCTGCTGTTTCCGTTCACCGGCTGGCTGCTCAATCCGATGTTTGCCGGCGCGGCCATGAGCCTGAGCTCCATCAGTGTCGTGCTTAATGCGCTCCGCCTGCGCCGCCTGCATCTCTAGGCGGGAACCACCGGCAGCGGAGCCTGTCGATGCGGGCTCCGCTTGTTGGCTGGATTTTCCCCCGGCCACCGTTACCGATACCCCCTCATGCCCCGCTGTTCCGCTCTCACCCTTGCCGGCCTGCTTCTGCTGGCCCACGCCGGCTGCCAGTTCCGGCCCGTCCCCGGCAAGAGCGAGCCCCTGCCCACCATCGAGAAATACAACGCAAGCCTGCGCGACAAGATCCGCCGGGGCATCCTCGAGCTCGGTTACACGCAGGAGATGGTCATGCTCACCATCGGCCCGCCTGACCTGAAGAGCCTGACCGTCGCGCCCAACGGCCAGCTCGAGAACTGGGTCTACTACACCTACTACCGCCGCACGGGCAAACAGGCCGAGAACACCGTCCCCTTCGAACGCCGCGTCAGCTACGAGCCCCCGATCCGTGCCTACCGTGTCTTTGACCTGCCCTCCGTCACCCCGCCGGAGGAGCAGGACCGCACCGAGCGCATGCGCATCGTCTTCCGCCAAGGCCGCGTGATGGCCATCGAACAGACCCGGGGCGGCTCCTGATCCTCAACGGAGCAGCCGGCGCAATTTCGGCCGGAGGTGGACCGCGAGCTTCGGGTTGGCGTAGCCGACCCAGGCCACGGGCGTGGTGGTGTCGAGCGGCGCCCGCAACGGCGTGCCATCGGGCGCCTCGACCACACAGCCGGCTTCCTGCGCGATGAGCGCGCAACAAACATCGTAGGGATGACAAGGCAGCGCCCCGCGTGCCTTCGTGGCCTGGAACGCCAACGGCCGGATGTCGGCGACGAAGCGGTCGCGGCCCATGAGCAACTCGTAGAGCTGCCCACCCGAACTGAGGTATTGGTCGTCAAACACGTCGGGTCCGGCGCCGACGGCGCGCAGGAATCTCTCCTCCCGCGTAGCAATCCAGGCTTTGGCCGCGGGAAAGAATTTCGCGAACGACGCGAAGCCATGCGCCAGAGTCGTCGCCCGCGAGGGACGTGGCGTGAATCGCTTCCACCGGCCGGCGCGCAAGTCCACCCGCCTTGCTTGCACGCCGCATCCGCGCACAGCGCTGAGTTGATCAGCGAAGCCGGCCTTGCTGGTGGGCAGTTCGGTCATCACCGCGGCGACGATGTCGCCAAGGTTCGTCTTCGCACCGCGCTGGGGTGCGACCGCGGCGAGGCTCCACGCGCTGCGCTTGTCATACATCAGCCCGCGCGTGCCGTCGATGGGATCGAGGATGCATTTCCACCTCGTGCGCGCCACCGGTGTGCCGCGCGGGAACGTGACGGCGCCACGGGCCTCGAGGCCCTCCATGACAAGTTCGACCGGCTCCAACTTCGGCCAATGCCGGGCGAACCACGCCAGCACCGCGCGTTCACCGACCTTGTCGATCGCGTAGATCGTGTCGGCTGCCGTCACCCCTGTGACTTTGCTCATCTTTCCTCCCTGCCGACGAGAATATAACACGCGGCGCCGGATTTCGTTCTGCAATGTCACCAGCAGGGCGATCAAAGGGGCCGGGGTCACGCCCCAATCCTCGCGGCTAGCCCAAGCGTGGCCAGCCGGAATCGCGGCAGGTGCGGCTGAACCGGGGGAATTTTCGCGGGCAAATCGGTTGCCGTTTGGCGCCTGATGTGGTCGGCTCGCGCCATGCAATTCCGCACCCTCGGCCGCACCGGCTTGAACGTCTCCGTCGTGGGCGTGGGCACCTGGCAGTTCGGCGGCGAATGGGGCCGCCGCTACAACGCGGACGACGTCCGGCCGATTCTGGCCGCGGCCCGGGACGAGGGCATCAACATCATCGACACGGCCGAGTGCTACGGCGACCACCTGTCGGAGCGGCTCATCGGCGAAACCTTGCCGGGCCGGCGCGAGGACTGGGTGATCGCCACGAAGTGGGGTCACCGTTTCCACGCCTGCTTCCAGCGCGATCCCTGTTTCCACGCCGCGGGCCTGCTGGAGCAACTGGAGGGTTCGTTGAAGGCCCTGCGCACCGATCACGTCGACCTGCTGCAATTTCACTCCGGCAGCGACGCGGCCTTTGCCGACGAGGCGATGTGGGCCGCCGCCCAGCAGGCCCAACGGCAGGGCAAGGCGCGTTTTCTCGGCAACTCGATCTCGCCCAACACCAATGTCACGCAGGTGGATGGCTCCACCAAGATCGGAGTCGATGTGATCCAAGTCGTCTACAACCGCCTGCAGCGGGAGCCGGAGGCGGAGGTCCTGCCCTCCTGCCAGCGGCAGAACCTCGGCGTGCTGGCGCGGGTGCCGCTGGCCAGCGGTTTCCTCTCCGGCAAATACAAGCCGGGACACGCCTTCCCCGACGACGACGTGCGCGAGGTCTGGAAGAAGGGCGACCGCGACGCCAAGCTGGCGGAGGTCGAGCAGATCGCCGCCACCGAGGTGCCCGCCGGCGTGCCGATGGCGCAGTGGGCGCTGGCCTGGTGCCTGCGCCATCCGGCGGTGACGGCGGTCATCCCCGGCTGCAAGGACGCGGCCCAAGTCCGCGTCAACGCGGCCGCCGCGCGACTGCTCCCATGAACATCGGGAAAGCCGCGCAACTCGCCTGCGTAGCGTTGGCTGTTGTGACGTTGACCACGGCTGTCCCCAGCCAGTCGCAGGCCGCCGCCGAGGAGGTTCGCGCGGTTTCGTTTCACTCGCCGACCTTGGGGCGCAACCTCGATTACCTCGTGGCGCTGCCCGCAGATTATGAGACGGCGAAGGACCGACGTTATCCCGTGCTCTACCTGCTGCACGGACGCGGCGACACCATGCGGGCCTGGGCCGAAATCGCGCCGGAGTTGCGCCGGCTCGCGGCCGAGGGCCGCATCCCGCCGGTCATCGCCATCATGCCCGATGCCAGCTCCAGCCGCCGCGCCGGCTACTACATCGACTCGAAGTTCACGGGCTCACAGACAGCGCCGTTGCCCGCAGGGGAGATGACCGAGACAGCCTTCACCGAGGATCTGATCGCACATGTCGATGCGACCTATCGGACCGGGACGGACCGCACCGGACGCATCGTGGCGGGTTACTCGATGGGAGGCTACGGCGCCCTCCGGTTTTCCTTGGCGCACCCCGAGCTGTTCGCCGCAGCCATCGTGCTGAGCCCGGCGGTCTACGTGCCGCTGCCGCCACGCGATTCCAGCACACGGGAGTTCGGGGCCTTTGGCAAAGGCGCGGCGATTTTTGACGACGACACCTACACGGCACTCAACTACCCGGCGGTGCTCCCGGGGTTCGCGCGGCGCGGACTGCCGCTGATCATGTTCATCGCGGTCGGCGACGATGAACAGGCGAACGCCGACCCGGCGGACGCACGACACGACCTCGATTACGAGGCGCACACGCTCTACAACCGGGTGCGCCGCGAGCCGTTGATCAGAGCCGAACTGCGTGTCATGGACGGCCGGCACAACTGGTCGGTTTGGCGGCCAACTTTCCTCGAGGGGCTGGAATACGCCTTCGCCGCGCTGCGCGTGGCGGCCGAGGCCAAGCGTTGATCAGGCCGGCGGCGCCTCGGCGCGGCGCCTCGAGGTGAAGACGGTCAGGCCGTTGACCGACTCCTCCGGCGGCGCGGGGAACGCGAAGCTGGCCAGATAGCCGACGACGATGGAGAACAGGATCGAGATGCCGAGGTAGAGGAAGGGATGCACGAGCTGGTGCCACCAGACGACGAACGTGGCCACGAAACTGAACCCCATGCCGATGAGCACGCCCTGCCAGTTGGCGCGGCGCGTGAACATGCCCAGCGTATAGGCTCCACCAAAGGCGCCGCCGAAAAGTCCGGCAAATTCGATCGCCGTGTCGAGGAACGACGCGATGCTGAAGCGCGAAAGGAGAATGGCGAGGCAGATGCCGAGCACCCCGGCGATCACCGTCACCCACTCGGCGATGCGGATGCTCGTCTCCTGATTCGGCTTCCGGGCGAGACTCTGGTAGAAATCCACCGAGACGAGCGTGGACACGCTGCTCAGGATACTGGAGAGCGTGCCCATCGCGGCGGCGAAGAGCCCTGCGAGCACGAGGCCGGTGATGCCCGCCGGCAGCTCCGCGGCGATGAAGAGCGGCAGGGTGGCGTCGGTGCGCAGCAAGGGGTTCATCCGCTCGGGGAAACTCTGATAGAAGACGTAGAGGCCGGTGCCCATGAGGTAGAGCACCAGGCTGCCGGGCAGCACAATCGCCGCGAAGATCCAGACCGAGCGGCTGGCCTCCTTCTCGGACTTGGTGGAGAAGACGCGCTGCATCAGCACCTGATCCTTGGGAAAGGTCAGGATGGTCTCCATCACCTGGAGGAAGATGAAGCCCCACACCGTCGCCTTGGTGAGATCGAAGCTCCAGTCGAACATGCGGAACTTGTCGTCGGCGAGCGCGATGGACACAAACTCCCGCGTGCCTCCCTTCAAGGACCAGATGACGTAGCCGACGGCGAAGAAGAGTCCGCCGAATTTCACGACGACCTGCGCCACATCCGTCCAGGTGACCGCCCGGATTCCGCCCAGCGCGGTGTAAGCGATGGTGACGACCCCCATCATGAGCACGCTCCATTCGATGGCGAGCCCCGTGACCGTGGAGATGGCGAGCGCCGGCAGGAAAAGGATGATGCTCATGCGGCCGCCGAGGTGCATGAGGATGCACATGCCGCTGCCGGCCAGACGCACGGTGCGGTGGAAGCGGCGGTCGAGGTAATCGAAGACCGACATCAGCTCGAGGCGGCGCAGCAGCGGCACGATCCAGATGGCGACGAAGACCAGCGCGAAAACGTTGGTGATATTGCCGAGGAGATACTGCCAGTTGACCGCGTAGGCCTTGGCCGTGGTGGCGATGTAGCCGATCGAACTGGAGTTCGAGGCGTAGAGGCTGATGCCCGCCGCCCAGAAGGGAATGGAGCGGCTGCCGACAAAATAATCGGCGGCCGAGCGCTCCTGCTCGCGACGGTAGCACCAAGCGCCGATGCCGGCGATGAACAGGAAATAGAGCGCGATCATCATCCAGTCGAGCGGACGGAGCAGTTGCTTGCGGCCTTCGATCTCCGCCGTGCGGAAGGCCGCATTTTGGTCGAGCCAGACGAGGCCGTTGCGCCAGCCGGCACCCAGCCGGGCGTCGCCCTCGCGCGCCGCGCCCTGCGTGGCGACCGACGAGGTGGTGGTGTGGTAAGTGACGAGCTGGACCCGCCGGGGCTCCCCGGCCTTGGCAGGCAGCCGCAGGAGATAAAGCACGTGGGCCTGCCCGAGGGGCCGGGCCGCGCCGGGCACGACCTCACCCGGGAGGCGGCGCGCCCGCTTCCAGCCCTCGCCCGGAGTCCAGCGCCAGAGCTCATCCAGGCCCACATCGGCGGATGGTGCCGTCAGGATCAGGGTCCCATCGTGCGCCACAGCCGTGGTTACGCTCCGGGCTTTTTCCGACCAGGGTGTGAGAATCCTCCACGAGGATCCAGCCTTGGCGAGTTCGAGCGACCACCAGTGTGCCCCGTCTTGGGAGTCCACTCCAGCCACATATAGAACGTTGCCCAGCACGACCCCCTGCGTGGAACGGAGGGGAACAGGGAAAGGCGGCGGAACGGCACCCATTGCGGGAGCTTTGTCGGGTGCCGGGACCATTTCCCCGATCAAGCCCCCCTCGGCGGAACCGAGCAGGAGCCAGACCCGGGAGCCGGCGGCCAGGACGCCGCGGACCGTTGCACCCTTCTGCGGCGGCCCAGCCTCGCGCCATTGACCGGTGGACAGCTCATAACGCCACATGACACCGGCGCCCGCTGCGAGGGGCGTATCGGTGGCCACCAAGTGGTCAGCGCGGACACCGCCGGGCAGGCCGCCCAACTCCCCGAGGCGCACCGATACGAGGTTGGCCGTGCGCGCCTCGGCAGCAGCCAAGGCCAGCGCGGCCAAAAAAAACACGCTCGTCCGGATGGGCGGCATGACGAGCGTGTAGTGCCCTGCGGGAACTGGGTAAACTAGAACTTGCGCGCCCAGCTCACGGTGATGACCCGCCCGCGGCCGGCGAAGTAGTTCAGGAACTGGTCGATCTGCGACCAGGGGAGGATGTAGAATTTGTCCGTCAGGTTCTCCAACCCGAGCGAGAAGTCACCCCACTGCGTGGAGTAGGTCGTGGTCAGGTGGGCGAGCGTGAGGGACTGGGTGTGCTCCTCGCCGGCGCGGCCGACGTTGATGTCGCGGGAGAAAATGTGCTCCACATCAAGCGTGAGGCTGCCCTTGGGGTGGTATTTCCACGTGGTCGAAAGGTTGAGCTTGTCGGGGCTGATGTTGCCGATGCCCATCTCGCGGGTCAGCGGCCCCGTCTCCGTTGTGCGGGTCAGGCCTTCGACGTGGGAGAACAGGCCGGAGAACTTCAGGGTGTTGGATACCCGGTATTCGCCCTGGAACTCGTAGCCCTCGATCTTCACGGGCCGCCGCTGGAGGATGAAGTCCCGGGTGACGGGATCGACGGAAAGCGAGGAACCCAGCTCGGAATAGGAGCGGTAATAGGAGGCGCTAAAGCTGGCTTTCTTGTGCTTCCAGGTGAATCCGACCTCCTTGTTGTCCACGATGACGGCCTGCAGGTCGACGATGCCCTGCACGGACTGCCCGGGAGTGTTCACGTTGCGGAGCGGAATGCCAACGTTGGGGAGCGTGAAGCCCTTGCTGTAGGAGCCGAAGACCGACCAGTTCTGCGGCAGCCGCACGATGGCGCCGACGTTGGGCAGGGTGTCGCTGTAATCGAGCGTGCCCCCGGTGACAAAGGAGCGGTTGGCAAAGTAGACCGTGGTGTAATCATCGACCTGCAGCTCGCCGTCTTCGTGGCGCACGCCGGCGCTGACTGTGACCGGGCCGCGCGCGTAGGAAAACTGGGCGAAGGGCGCCTTGCTGGTGTAGTTCATCGGCGGCACCCAAGTGCGGTTGGTCAACGCCAGCCTCTGCTGCGCGGTTTCCTCCAGGTAGTCGAAGCCGGCGTTCACCTCCAGACCCGCGATGCTGAACAGGTCCTTGCGGAACCAGGAATTGCGGGCGCCCTTCTTCTGCGAGTTGATCTCAGACTGGTCGATCAAGGTGCCGAGCGGGGCGATGAGGGGATCCTGCTTGTCGGCGCCGCCGAGCTCGGGGACGAAGCGCATGGCTTGGCTGGCCTTGTAGAACTGCATGTTGAGGGTGCCGCCAAATAGCGCCTCGTTGCGGTAGGCCAGGGCGTATTGCTTGAAGTCATTGAACGCCGCCCGGGCGCCGGGCGGAACGCCGGGACGGGCGGAGTCCGTGATGCCGAGCGCGCGGTTGCCGAAGTCCTCGACATAGCGCCCTTTCCCTTCGAGACGGAATTGACTGAAGGTCGCCATGAGCCGCTGGGAGTTGTTCTTGCCGAAGTTGCGCCCGCCCTTGAGAAAGAAATTCTGGGCCTCCGAATCACTGGTGGAGCCGCTTGCACCCAGACCGATCCGCCGCCCGTTGGCATCGTAGGGCATGCCGCGCTTCACCACGGACGCAGCGAAGATCAGATCGGTCGGCCCCTCCTTGAAGGTGTAGTTCAGCCCGACCCGGTAACCATCGCTGTCATCCTTGCCTTGGGTCCAGTATTTGGCCCGCACCACGGCCTCGCTGCCATCCTGCGTCGGGCTCTTCGAGATATAATTGATGATGCCACCGGCGGCTCCGATGCCTTCCGAGGCGGAGGGGCCATTGATGACCTCGATCTGGGCCACGACATCCATGTCGGTGAAGGTGGCATTGCGGCTGCCCTCACGCAGGGGTGTGGTCTGGGAGATGCCGTCGAAGAGCCTCAGGGCGACGCGGCCGCGCAACGTCTCGCCGGTGTTCTGCAACTGTTGGGTGGCCGGGGAGTAGCCGGGCACGGTCCGGGCCAGCACGGCGGTGGCGTCATCCGTCAGCAGCAACGTGTTGGTGATTTCGGCCGAGGTGATCAGCTTGATTGCACCAGGAATCTGGTCGATCGCCTTGGCCGTGCGGGTGCCGGTGGTGACGACCGCCTCAAGTTTGATGACATCCTCTTTTTCCTTTTCTTCGTTCTCTGTGGCCGGCACGGACGCGGCCTGTTGAGCCCAAGCCGGCGTGAGCACGCCGAAGGCCAGGGCCAGGATCGCGGATGGGATGATGCGATTGGTGTGGGTTTTCATCGGGTTAGGGGAACAGGGGGTTACGGAAAACGATGCGCGGGCGAGGACTGGGCGGGGTGGCCGGGCAAGCGCAGGCAAGGGTCAAGCAAACGTTTGCACGATGGCAAGGTTTTGTTTTTCACCCTCGTGTCAACCCCATTGTCGCCCCAACTTTCCGCCGATGCTTTGCGCGCAGCAATTCCCCTTCCCCTCCCGGATCGCGCTCGGCGGCTTGCTCGGCGAGGCCCTGACCGCGAGCCAGAGCACGCATTTGTCGCGCTTTGTTCAGGACGAAAACAGCCCGCCCATCGCTCTCTTTTGCCCGGAGCACACGGCGCAAAACCACGAAGGTGACTGGTATGGTGAGCATGCCGGCAAGTGGCTCTGGGCCGCAGCGCGCGCCGTGCGGCGCACCGGCGACCAGGCTCTCTCGACAAATCTGCGCCGCGTGACCGGCTATCTTGTGGGCCGTCAATCCGCCGATGGTTACCTGGGCACTTATGCACCGGCGCGACGTTTCACATGCCGGCAGGTGGCCGGCCCAGTCACCTGGGATGGCGCCCCCGCGCAGCGCACCTGGGACATCTGGGTCCACAGCTACCTGATCCTCGGCCTGCTCGAGGCAGCCAGGGCGCTGGACTCCCCGCCCTGTCTCCAAGCTGCCGGGAAGATCGGTGATTTGTGCCTACAGGCCCTCACAACCGGTGGCATCGACATCACGACACTGGGCAACCATCACGGGCTGTCGGCCACCATCCTCCTCGAGCCGGCGGTCGAGCTGCACTTCGCGACCGGGGAGAAGAAATACCTCGAACTCGCCGAACTGGTCCTGCGGCAGGCCAACGCCGCCCCTGCCCTCGCCTTCCTGCCGCAAGCGCTCAAGGGGACCGAGGCGGCGTTCATGGCGACGGGCAAGGCCTACCAGCTCTGCTGGAACCTCGTCGGACTCGCCAAGCTCCACCGGGCGACCGGTCATCCGGATTACCTGCGCGCCGTGCTGAACCAATGGGAGAGCATTCGGGCGCATCATCTCACGCTCGGCGGCGGCCCTTGGGGTGGGGTCGGACACCGCTCGCGTGAAGTCTTCAACGCCCCCGGGTTTTTCAGTCCCTACGGCTTTGTCGAGACCTGCTCTACATTCGCTTGGATCCAGTTGAACCGCGAGCTCCTGGCCATCACCGGCGACGCGCGATACGCCGACGAGATCGAAAAGTCCGCCTACAACGACCTGCTGGGAGCGCAGGCGCCCGACGGCAGTAACTGGTGTTATTATTCCTATCCGAACGGGCGGCGTGTCTTCACCACCTACTGGCGTTGCTGCAAGTCCAGTGGCCCCTGCGCGCTTGAGGAACTGCCTCCGCTGGCCTACGGCCTGACACCGGACGGCGCCGTGGCCGTTAACCTCTACGGCCCGGGCACCGCCACCGTCGAGCACCCTGGTGCCGGCCCTATCCGCCTCCTGCAGGAAACCGCGTATCCCCACGAGGGCGAGATCCGTCTGTCTCTAGGACTCACCCGCCCCGCGCGCTTCAGCTTGCTGCTGCGCGTTCCGAGTTGGGCCGGGCAGGCCGGTTTTCAGGTCAACGGCACTCCCGTTCCCCTCACCGCCGGTCCAAACACCTATGCTTCACTCGATCGCACTTGGCGGAACGGCGACGCCATCACGGTTCGCTTTGACATGCCGCCGCGCCTGCACCGCCGAACTCATCGCAATGTCCAGGAATCACGGGCTCCCGACGGCTCCCCGATCAGCCAGGAAGTGCTGGCATTCGACTACGCCGCGATCACCCGCGGCCCGCTCGTCTACGCCGCGGAACTGATCGACGGTTTCAAGATCGAGGAAACCGTGCGTTTGCCCGACGGTCCGGACACACTTGAGGTCCTGCCTCCTTCCGGCGAAGACCCGATCAGGCCCGTGCGCCTCAAGTTTGGTTACCGTGCGCCGCTCGATTTTCGTCCCTACTATGCAGCCGGAGGTCGGCGCGACGGATCCTGGCGGCTTACCTGGTTGCAGCTCGCGCCGAGATAAGGTCGGCACCGGGTCGCGTCCCGTTCCGACCGAGAAACCGGCGGAGCTCGGCTTGGGTCGGCATCGCGCCGGCCGCACCGGGCTTGGTGATGGAGAGCGCCGCCACCGCCGTGCCCAGTTGTGCTGCCTTTATGATGTCGCCGTCATGACGCACCAGCCCGGCCGCGAAACCGCCGCAAAACGCATCGCCCGCCCCGGTGGTGTCCACGATCTTCAGCCCGCGATACGCCGGCAGCATCAAGTGGTGATCACGCCGGGAGACAAAGCAACCCTTCGCTCCCATCGTTATGATCACGGTGGGCACGTTGAATTTCCGGCAGAGGGCATGCAACGCCTGCGGCCTCAGCCGATGCAGTGCCTGCTCGTCAAACCGGCTGGCTTGCGCCGTCGGTGGTGATCGCACCAGCGCGACAAACTCACTCTCATTCGGAATCAGCACATCGACATGGCGCAGGAGCGCAGGGGCGAAATCGGAACGCATCGGCGCGGGATTGAGCACCGTGGTGACGCCGGCTTTCCTCGCCACGCGCAACGCGTGCGCCGTGGCGGCCGGGTTGCACTCCAACTGGGCCATCACCACCCGGCTGCCGGCCAGCAGTTTCCCGTCAACGTCCGACGGGTGCAGCCGGGCGTTCGCCCCCGGCTCGATCACGATCTGGTTCTGCCCCCGCCGATTCAGCATCACCACCGCCGTGCCGGAAGCCGTGCGCGGCTTTCGGACCAGCCGGCAGCCGATGCGGGCGCGACGATAAAACGCCTCCACCTGCGCAGCGAAGGCATCCTGCCCCGTGGCCCCGATGAAGAGTGTCGGCACGCCCGTTCGCCCGCAGGCAATGGCCTGGTTCGAGCCCTTCCCGCCCTGGCCCGTTGTCATCCGCGCGATGATCGTCTGTCCCGCCGTGGGCAGCTCGGCCCCGGCAAAGATCAGATCCTGCATGATGCTGCCGACGATTACGACTTGGGGGCGGGCGGGCATTGGGTAACGGGCGGACCGGCTTGCGGGGCGGGGCCCCGGGAATCGGTCAGGTAAGGCAAACGTTTGCCGTGCTCTCAGGTCAAGCGCAACTTGCGTGTCGCTGCTTTGCCCTCAGCAGGATTTCCGCACCACGAGTTCCGGCATCAGCTTGAGGCTGGTCGCCGGGCGCTTGGCGTCCTCGATGCGCTTCAGCAGCAGCTCGGCCGCGTATTTGCCCACCTCATAGGCCGGCTGCCGCACCACCGTGAGCGGCGGATTGAACACGTCGGCCAAGGGCAGGTCGTCGAATCCCACGATGGCGACCTGCCGTGGTATCTTCAGGCCGCGCGCGGCGATGGCCTCGAGCGCGCCGATCGTCATCAGGCCATTGCAGGCAAAGAGGGCCGTCGGCGGGTCAGACAACGACAGCAGCTCATGCGCGATCGTCTGGCCACTCTCCTGCTTGAAGTCACCGAAGCGCATCAGCTCCGGCTTGAGCGTGATCCCCGCCTGGGCGTGCGCGTCCTTGTAGCCGCGCAGGCGTTCGCGCCCGGTCGAGGAGTCCGCCGGGCCGCCGATCAGACCGATCCGCCGGTGCCCCTGAGCGAAGATGTGGTTCACCGCGTCCAGTGCGCCGCGGTGATTGTCCACCTCGACCTTGTCGAGGTTACCGGAGGAGAGGCTGCGGTCCACGCACACCACCGGGATGCCATGACGCACGACCTGCAACACCGCCGGGTCCTTCTCGTGGATGGGTGGCAGAATGATGCCGTCCACCGATTCCGACTGCATCACCTCGAGGTAGAAACGCTCCTTGGCCTCGTCCTCGTCGTAGTTGCAGAGCAGCACGGCGAAGTTGTGGCGGTAGGCTACATCCTCCACCCCCCGCGCCAAGTCGGCAAAGAAGGGGTTCTGGATGTTGGGGATGATGAGGCCGAAGAGGTGCGTGATCACGTCGCGCGCGCGCAGGCGCCGGGCCACGCGGTTCGGCCGGTAGCCGACCTCCCGCATGGCCTTGAGCACCCGCGCCTGGGTCTCCGCGCCGATCTTGCCGGTCTGGTTGATCGTGCGCGAGACCGTGGAGATGTTCACCTTCGCACGGCGGGCCACATCGATCAAGCTGGCGGCGGGTTTCATGGGCGGTTCATGACGGGTCGCCAGCGTGGGGGCAACGGTGCGCGGCAAGCAAGCCCCGAGCAGGCGGCGGCGCGGCCCGCTTTCGGCTAGACAAGCCCTGGCGGCAGGGCAAACGTTTGCTTAAAGAAACGCCCTGCCCTGCTCCGACCGTCACCCGTCCCTTTCCCGCCGCACCTCGGTCTCGCCACGGTCATCTGCACCCGCTTCACTTCGTCCGCCCCTCATGAGCAAACCCACCCGCGCGCCCTCCGCCCGCATCGCCGAGTTCCAGCTCTCCCATGCGCGCAACGGCCCCCACCTGCCCCTGCCGGTCAGCCTGCCGGGCTGGCCCTTCCAGACCATCGGCCAGTGGAAGCAGGATGTGAATGCCTCCGCCGAGGCGTGGCGGCGCGACTTCCGGGAATGGCGCCAGGAACATCTCATCCGCATGGGCTACAGCAGTGCCAACTACGAGCGCCCGGAACTGAGGTGGTCCCAGCGCAATTTCGTCCACGCCCAGATGATGGTGGAGGACCGCTTTTTCTACGATCCGGTGCAGCGCCGCTACACGGTCGACCGGTATCTCGACGACCTCGCGGCCCGCTATGGCGGCATCGACAGCGTGCTGTTGTGGTATGTCTACCCGAACATCGGCATCGATGATCGCAACCAGTTCGACCTCGCCGCCGACCTGCCCGGAGGGCTGAAGGGCCTGAAACGCGCCGTCGCCGACTTCCACCGGCGCGGCGTGAAGGTGTTCATCCCGACCAAACCTTGGGATAACGGCACCCGTCCCGCCGGCGCGCCCGACTGGGAGTGCGTTGCCCGTCTCGCCAAGGCGATCGGTGCCGACGGCGTCAACGGTGACACCTACAGTGGCGTGCCGCGGGCCTTCTTCGACGCCGCGGACAAGCTGCGCCACCCGCTCGTGCTCGAGCCCGAGGCCGTGCCACTCTCCGACGAGGCGCTCGCGTGGAACCTCCAGAGCTGGGGCAAGCTGCTCCCCGACCAGATCGTGCTGCCCGTCGCCAAGCTGAAGTGGCTCGAGCCGCGCCACATGACCAACACGGAGAATCGCTGGGGTCGCGACCGCACCAACGATTTCCACTACATTTTCTTCAACGGCACCGGCTACAATGCCTGGGAAAACATCTGGGGCCTGTGGAACCAGCTCACGCCGCGAGATGCCGCGGCGCTCCACCGCATCGCCCACCTCTACCGCGCCTTCCCCGACCTGCCCGTCAGCCTTGATTGGGAGCCCTACGCCTACACCTGCCAGCACAACGTCTTCGCCTCCATGTTCCCGTCCCGCGACGCCACGCTTTGGACGGTCGTCAATCGGAACGAATATCGCACCGACGGCGACCAACTGCGCGTCGCCCACAAGGAGGGCCGGACCTACTACGACGCCTGGCATGGGAGACGGCTCACCCCACGCATCGAAGGTGGTCATGCCCTGCTCTCCTTCCCCGTTGAATGCCGGGGTCTCGGCGCCGTGCTCGCCGTCGAGCGGGGCGCCCGGCGCCCCAACCTGTCCCGGTTCCTTCGCGAACGGCGCGCGCTGACCCGCCGGCCGCTGCAGAGCCTTTCCGCCCAGTGGCGTTTCCTTCCGCAGGAAATGGTGCCCGTCAAACCCACCCGCCGTGTCGCCCGGCCCCCCGAAGGCATGGTGACCATCCCGGGCGGCGGATTCAATTTCCGTGTCACCGGCATCGAGATCGAGGGCTTCACCTGGCCCGGCCAGGATGTGCAATTTCCCTGGGAGGATTCACCGCGCCGCTCGCACCAGCGCCGCCTGCGTCTCGCCTCCTTCCATATCGACCGCTACCCGGTCACGAATGCCGCATTTCAGCGCTTCCTCCGGGCCACGCGCTACCGGCCGGCCGACGACCATAACTTTCTGCGCCACTGGCAGCGCGGCGCACCGCCCCGCGGCTGGGAAAACAAACCCGTGACCTGGGTCTCGCTTGAGGACGCCCGTGCCTACGCCGCTTGGGCCGGCAAGCGCCTGGCCCGTTCGTGGGAATGGCAATACGCCGCGCAGGGCAAGGACGGCCGCCTTTTCCCCTGGGGCAACGACTGGAATCCGGCCCATGTGCCCGCTCCCAACCGCGGCCGCACCCTGTTGCCCCCGGCCGACGTTGACTCCCATCCGGGTGGCGCCAGCCCCTTCGGTGTCATGGATCTGGTCGGCAACGTCTGGCAGTGGACCGACGAGTTCCGCGACCTGCACACCCGCGCCGCGGTGCTGCGCGGCGGCAGTTCCTACCAGCCGCAGACCTCGCACTGGTATTTCCCGCAGGCCTACCCATTGAACCAGCACGGCAAATACCTGCTCATGGCCCCTTGCAAGGATCGCAGCGGCATGGTCGGGTTCCGCTGCGTCGTTGACGCCGCCTGATCCCGCCATGATGCGCAGCAAGCTCTTCGTTCCCGGTTCCCGGCCCGAGCTTTTCCCCAAGGCCCTCGCCGGCGCCGCCGACAGCATCTCCTTCGACCTCGAGGACGCCGTCACCGAGGACAACAAGGCCGGGGCGCGCCGCCTGGTCCGCGAGGCGCTGCTCTCCCCCGCCGGCACCTCGACCGGGAAGATCCTTATCGTCCGGGTGAATGCCTTGGGCACGCCCCACTTCGCCGCCGACCTCGACGCAATCGCCACCCCCCGGCTCGACCTCCTCAACCTGCCCAAGGTGGAGTCGGCCGACGACGTGCGCGCCGCCGCCCAGGCCCTGGCACGCCTCGAAAAGGAGCGCGGCCTGCCCCGCCCGGTCGGAATCCTCGCCAACATCGAATCGCCGCGCGGTCTCCGTTTGGCCGCGGAGATCGCCTGCGCGGATCCGCGCGTCGCCGGCCTGCAAATCGGCTTCGCCGATCTCCTTGAGCCGCTCGGCATCGACCGCGCGGACGGCGCGGCGTTGCACCACATCAAGCTCGCCGTGCGCCTCGCCGCCGGCGAGGCCGGGATCTGGGCCTGCGACGCGGGTTACGCCAACATCAAGGATACCGACGGTTATCGCGCCGAGGCCCTCGCGGCCAAGCGGCTGGGTTACATCGGCAAGACCTGCCTCCACCCCAGCCAGGTCGCGACCGCCAACGAAGTGTTCCGCCCCACGGATGCCGAGATCACTTTGGCCCGGCGCGTCGTCGAGGCCGCGGCCCGCACCACCGCCGGCGCCTTCACCGTCGACGGCCGCATGGTCGACGCACCCTTCATCCGCCGGGCGCACGCCCTGCTCGCCATCGCGCGCCAGCTGCCTCCGCCGGGCGCGTAATCTCCCATGCCGCTCCCGCGCCGCGACTACACGCCCGCCGCCCGCGGCCCCCTGCACGGGCTCCGTGTGCTCGATCTTTCGCGGCTTTTCGCCGGCAACGTCCTGACGCAGATCCTCGCCGACTACGCGGCCGAGGTCATCAAGGTCGAGCCGCCCGAGGGCGACACCCTCCGCGCCTGGCAGACCGAGGGCGTGTCCACACATTGGAAGATCTACTCGCGCAACAAGAAGAGCCTGGCCCTCGACCTGCGCAAACCCGAGGGCATCGAAATTATCCGCCGGCTCGTGCCCACGGCCGCGGTTCTCGTCGAAAGCTTCCGCCCAGGCACGCTGGAGAAAATGGGCCTCGCTCCCGCGGATCTGCTCCGGCTCAACCCGAACCTGGTGATCGTGCGCATTTCCGGCTGGGGGCAGGACGGCCCGTATGCGCAGCGCCCGGGCTTTGGCACCCTCATCGAGGGCATGTCGGGGTTTGCCTCATTCAACGGCTTCGCCGACCGCGAACCTGTGTTACCCCCGATGTATCTCGCCGACGGCGTTGCCGGGCTCTACGGCGCCTCGGCCGTGATGATCGCCCTGCGCGAGGTCGAGCACAACGGCGGGCGCGGCCAGGTCATCGACCTGCCGCTGCTCGACCCGCTGTTCGCCATCCTCAGCCCGCAGGCGGCCAACTACCGCCTTACCGGCAAGGTCAAGCCGCGCACGGGCAGCCGTTCGACCAACTCCGCTCCGCGCAACGTCTATCGCTGCAAGGACGGCAACTATGTCGCGCTCTCCGGCTCGACCCAAGGCATGGCCGAGCGCATCTTCCGTGCGATCGGCCGGCCCGATCTGATTGACGACCCGCGCTTCCGCACCAACGCCGCGCGCGTGCAGAACGCCGAGGCGCTCGATGTCATCATCGGCGAATTCATCGCGCGCCATTCGCAGGCGGAAAACGTCGCGTTCTTCGAGAAGGCCGAGGTCACGGCCGGCCCGATCTACGACGTGTCGCAGATCCTGCAGGATCCCCACTTCACCCAGCGCGCGATTTTGGCCGATTACCCTGACCCGGACATGCCGGCGCTGCCGATGCATCACGTCGTGCCGCGCCTCACGGGCACGCCGGGCAGCATCCGCACGCCCGCCCCGCATCTGGGCGAGCAAAACCGTGCCCTCCTTGCCGAACTCGGCTTCGACGACACGGCCTATGCCCGCCTGGTGGCGGACAAGGTGGTGGTCGAACCGCCCGCCAACGCATGACCGCGCAGCCCCAACCCGGGACCTGCGCCTCCACGCCTGAAGCAACCAGCGGCCTGTCCTTCGGGCGGATAGATCAATCCGAAACAGGCCGAGTGCGTTCCGCGCTGTTCCTCGTCGGGACCGGTTATCTGTTCCTCACGTTGTGCGACTATCGCGAGGGCATCGCCAACCTTGCCTTGCGTTACCTGCTCAAGGACCAACTGCACCTGACCGCGGCCCAATTGGCCGCGTTTTTCGCCGTCACCAAGCTCGCCTGGTATTGCAAGCCCTTCGCCGGCCTGCTCACCGACAACGTCCTGCTCTTCGGCACGCGGCGCAAGGGTTACCTCGTCATGTTCTCGCTGGTGGCCGCCTTGCTTTGGTCTGCCCTCACCTTCGTGCCGGAATCCTATGTGGCGCTGCTGTGGCTGGTGGCAGCGATCAACTTCGCGCTGATGATCGCCCACACGACCCTCGGCGGGATTCTGGTCGAGGCCGGCCAGGCGCTCAAGGCCACCGGCCGCATCAGCGCCGTGCGCAGCGGCTCGGAGAGCTTCGGCTGGTTGGTGACCGGACTCGTGGCCGGCTGGATCGCGATTAATCTCCGGGAATACGCCTTTCTGCTCAATGCCGTCCTGATGGTCGTGCTGGCGGCGGTGTTTGCCCGGTTGATCCATGAACCCAAGGCCGCGCCCGCCGCCTCCGGACCCTCGAGGTGGACCCGCGCGCACTTCCGGGGGCTGCTCCGGCACCGCACGCTTTGGATGGCCGCGGGCTTCTGGGTGTTGATCAAATTCTCCCCCAGCTTTGGCACGCCACTGTTCTACCATCAGTCGGAAACACTGCGGTTCACCCCGCAGATGGTCGGCTACCTCGGTTTTGTGTCGGCGACTGCGGGCCTGCTCGGCAGCATCTGTTACATGAGGTTGTGCCGCCGGATCGCGCTCAACAGGCTGCTCTGGTTCGGCATCGCACTGAACGCCGTGGCAGCCTTGGCCTATTTTGGCTACAGTTCAGCCGGCGCGGCCTTGGTGATCGAGGCCGCATACGGGCTCAGCACCGCCCTCGCCTTCATGCCCATCTTCGACCTGCTGGCACGGGCGACTCCCAAAGAGTTCGCGGCGTTCGGTTACGCCCTGATATTCAGTCTCGGTAGTCTGTCTGTGTCCGGGTCTGACGTGGTGGGGTCATGGATTTACGAGCACCTGGGACGAAATTTTCGGGCCATGATCTTGCTGGACTCAGTCACCTCCGCCTTGGTGCTACTGGCCATTCCGTTTCTGCCCCGCGTTCTTGTGGCGCACCGCGACGGCGATGCGGTCTAGGTGCCGACCAAAACTCGCCTCACGGCCGCGGCCAGGTTAGCCTCCGTGGCGCGGAGGGCGGTGGCGAGATCGGCGCCGGGGGGCGTGATGGCGTGGAGATGCAGGCCGGACGGTTGGTCGGTGACGGCGATCTGGCCGGCGAAGACGTGGACTTTTTTGCCGAGTTCGAGCGCGCGGCGGGCGATGGCACCGGGGCCCTTGCCGCCGAGCGAGCTGTCGTCGAAACGGCCTTCGCCGGTCAGCACCATGTCCGCGGCGCGCAGCCGTGCGTCGAGGTCGAACCAGGCGGCAAAGAGGTCGAAGCCGGACACCAGCTTGGCATCGAGCGCACAATGCAGGCCGAAGGCGAAACCGCCCGCCGCCCCGGCCCCGGGCGTTTCGCAGAGCAGCGGGTGCTTCTTGGCCTGCGCGCAAAGCATCGCGGCGACGCGGCCGGTCATGTATTCGAGCCGGGTGAAATCCTCCTCCTGCAGGCCCTTCTGCGGGGCGAAGACCGAGGCCGCGCCGAAGGTGCCCATCAGAGGGTTGGAGACGTCGCAGGCGACGAAGACCGGCGGCAGGCCGGCCCGAACCGTGCCGCCAACCTTGACCAGCATCGGCCAGGTCATGGGCACCGGTTCCGTGATCGCGGTGCCGTCCTCGCGTTGAAATTCCAACCCGAGTGCCGTGAGCGCGCCCGCGCCGACATCATGCGTGGCGCTGCCACCGACCCCGAGGACAATGGCCGCGACCCCCTGCTCCGCCGCGAGCTTGATCAACTCGCCCGTGCCGCGCGTGGAGGTGAACCACGGGTCGCGCTGCTCCGGCGGCAACAACGCAAGGCCGTTGGCCTGCGCCAGCTCAATCAGGGCCACGCGTCCGGAAATCACGCCAAGCAAGCTGCGTGCAGCGGTGGGGACCCCAGCCGTCTCGACCAGCCCCCACCTCGCCTTGACCGGCGCACCGCGCGGGCCCGTGACCGTGGCTTCGCGGATTTCCCCGCCGGCGGCCTTGGCGAAGATCTCGCAAAAACCATCGCCACCGTCCGCCAACGGGCAGAGATCGACGGTCACGCTGGAGCCGAGTCCGTGCGCCGCGGCGGCGCAGGCGGCGGGCGCTCCCAAGGCATCCTTGAACTTGTCGAAGGAGACGAGGACGCGCATGTCAGTTCTTGTGGAAGGGCGAGACGGTCTCGCGCTTCAGCTCACGGGTCATCAGGGCGTGCAGCGCCTCGGCGGGCTTGCGCTGCTGGTAGAGGATGGCGTTCACCTCGCTCATGATGGGCGCGGAGAGTCCTTTTTCGTGGACCAACCGGCTGAAGGCGGCGGTCGAGCTGTAGCCCTCGACAACGGTGCGGCGGCCCGCGAGCAGTTCCGCGACGCTCTTGCCGGCGCCGATCAGCTCGCCGAACTCGCGGTTGCGGCTCCAGGCCCCGTGGCAGGTGGCGACGAGGTCGCCAAAGCCGCTCAAGCCATAGAAGGTCTCCCGTTTGGCGCCGAGGCCTTCCCCGACGCGGACGAGCTCGGCGAGGGCGCGGGTGATGAGGGCGGCCTTGGCGTTGTCGCCGAGCTTGAGCCCGTCGCACAGGCCCGCGGCGATGGCGTAGATGTTCTTGAGGCAGGCACCATATTCGGCGCCGGGCAGGTCGTCGCTGGTGTAGATCCGGAGCGTGGGGCCGCTCATGGCCGCCTGCACCTGGTCGACAAAGGGCTCGGGCCGGGCGGCGGCGAGCACCATGGCGGCCGGCAGGCCGCGGGCCACCTCGGCGGCGTTGGTGGGTCCGGTGAGCGTGGCGACGTTCACCCCGGGCAGCACCTGGGCCATCACCTCGCTGGGTCGCAGGTGGGTGCCGACCTCGAGTCCCTTGACGAGGCTGAGGAAGAGCCGGAGCCGGCCGGCATCCTTGAGCACGGTTTGCATCTGTCCGGCCCACGTGCGCAGCGCATGCGAGGGGCTGGCGATGAGCGCGACCTCGGCGTCGCCCAGTGCCGCCGCCAGGTCGGATGTGACGGCAAGGTTGTCGGGAAGCCTGAGCCCGGGCAGGTAGTCGCGGTTCTCCCGGGCCAGCTGGATGGCCACGGCGTGCTCGGGCCTCCGGGTGACGAGCGCGGTGCGGGCACCGCGTCGCGCCAGATGGGCCGCCACGGCGGTGCCCCAGGCCCCGGCCCCGATGACGGCAAAGTTGGGCGTGTGCGCAGGCATCAGTCAGAGTTTCAGGAAATCGGGAATCATTTCCCCGGCAACCATGGAGTCGAAGGTCTCGCGCCGGTTGATGAGCGCGGCCTCCGCGCCGTGGACCAGCACCTCGGCCGGCATGGGCCGGGTGTTGTAGCGCCCCGCCATGGTGTAACCGTAGGCGCCGGCGCTCATGAACGCCACCAGCTCACCCGCCCGCACCTCGGGGAGCACCCGATCGGTGGCGAAGCAGTCGCCCGTCTCGCAGACCGGGCCGACAAGGTCGGCGGTCAGCGGGGGGCGGGCGCCATCGCGGAGAACGGGCACCAGTTCGTGATAGGCTTCATACATGGCCGGCCGCACGAGGTCGTTCATGGCGGCATCGAGGATCACGAAGGTCTTGGCCGCGCCGCGCTTGACGAATTCCACCCGGGAGAGGAGCACACCCGCATTGCCCACGAGGAAGCGGCCGGGCTCGAGCAGGATCTTCAGGCCGAGGGGCGCGAGCAGGGGCTTGAGCGCGGCCCCGTAGGCCTCGGGCGTGAGCGGACGCCGGTCGGCGGGCTGTCCTTCCCACCAGGCCGCCGCGCCGCTCGCCAGCGCGTCGCGGTAAACGATGCCGAGCCCGCCGCCGACCGACCAATAGGTGATGCCGAAGCGGCGCTTCAGGTCGGCGGCGAAGCCGGCGACCTTTTCCACGGCCTCGACGAAAGGCCCGACGGTGGTGAGCTGGGAACCGATGTGCATCTGCACGCCGCGCACCTCGAGGTGGGAGAGGCGCGCCGCGGTCGCGTAGGCGGCGGCGGCGGCGGCGAGCGGGATGCCGAACTTGTTCTCGCTCTTGCCGGTGGTGATCTTCGCGTGGGTCTTGGCGTCGACGTCGGGATTGATGCGCAGGGCGACGGGGGCCTTGCAGCCCATCCGCCGGGCGACGGCATTGATGCGCTCGAGCTCGGGTTCGCTCTCGACGTGGAAGGCAAACACCCCCGCCTCGAGTCCGGCCGTGATCTCGGCTTCCGATTTGCCGACGCCGGCGAACACACTGTCCCCGGCCCGGCCGCCCACCGCCAGCACGCGGCGGAGCTCGCCCCCGCTTACCAGGTCGAAGGCCGCGCCGAGGTTGGCGAAGTGACGCAGGACGGCCAGGTTGGAGTTGGCCTTGCAGGCGTAGCAGATGCGCAGGTCGAGCCCGGACAGGCCCGAGGCCAGCCGGCGATAGTTGTCGGCCATGGTCCGGGCACTGTAGACATACAGCGGCGTTCCCTGTCCGGCGGCCAGGCGGGCGAGGTCGGTGGATTCGCAATGCAGGCGGTCGCCGACGTAGTGGAAATGATGCATGGCGGTAAAGCGCGCGTGAAAGGCGAACCGTTGCCCGTAATGGCCTTGAACGGAAGCGGGAATTTCCGGAAAACCACCCCGTGTCGACCGTCGTCCGCCGCCTGCTGAACCACCTCCCCCACCTGCCGGTGCGGGACAGCCGGACGAGGATCGGGAACGTGCGCGATGCCCAGCGGGCCAGCTTCATGGAGAGCAGCGGCTACCGCACCTTCAGCGCCGATCGCTACGAGCGCAGCCTGCGCCGGCGCCGCACGGCCCGGGCGGCGCTCTACTGGCTTACCGCGGTCGGGATGGCCTGGGTGCTGTTGGAGAGCGCCCGGGCGATGTCGGTGTTCTAGTCTACGGCGCGCCGCCTAGGGTTGACGCGGGGAACCGGCCGCGTTGCATCGGCACATGTGTTCCGCCCCCACGCCTGCCGGAGACCGTTCGTCCTTTCAGCGATTCCTGTCCGTGATCGAGCGCCTCGGCAATCTCCTGCCGAATCCCTCGACCTTGTTCGCCATCCTCGCCGCGGTCGTCGTGGTGCTCTCCTGGGTGTTCAGCCGGATGGGCGTGTCCGTCATCCACCCGGCCACCGGCCAGACGGTGCAGGTGGTCAACCTGCTCAACGTCGAGGGTCTGCACCGGATGCTGCTGGCCGTGGTGCCGAACTTCGTGGGCTTCCCGCCGCTCGGCACCGTGCTCGCCTGCCTCGTGGGCATCGCCGTGGCGGAGCGCACCGGCCTCATCACCGCCGGCCTGCGGCTCATCGTGCTGACCACCCCGCGGCGCTGGCTGTCCGCGGTCGTGGTGTTCGGCGGCATCTTGTCGCACTCGGGTGCGGACGTCGGCTATGTGCTCTTCATCCCGCTCGGCGCGGCCATCTTCCACGCGGCCGGCCGGCATCCCCTCGCGGGCCTGGCGGCGGCGTTTGCCGGCGTCTCGGGCGGCTTCAGCGCCAACATCGTGCTGGGCACCATTGACGCGCTGCTGGCCGGCATCACGCAGGCGGCGGCGGTGGTGGTGAAGCCCGGCATCACCGTCAACCCGGCGGCCAACTGGTATTTCCTCATCGCGGCCTCCGTGCTCATCACGGTGGTCGGGACTTGGGTGACCGAAAAAATCGTCGAGCCACGGCTGGGCCGCTACGACGGCGAGGCCAAGCCCGAGGAGATCAAGCCGCTCGGCCCCGACGAGAAGCGCGGCCTGCTCTGGGCCGTGTTGGCCACGCTCGGCGTCACCGGCGTCATCCTCTGGGGCACGCTGACCTCCGGCGGATTCCTGCTCGACCCGAAGAACCCGACCTTCCTCGCCTCCTACTTCATCCGTGGGCTCATCTTTTTCATCTTCTTCTACGGCCTGGTCGCCGGTCTCGCCTACGGCCTCGGGGCGCGGACGATCAAAAACGACAACGACGTCATCCGCGGCATGGATGCCTCCGTTGCGACGATGGGCTCCTACATCGTGATGGCGTTCTTCGCGGCGCAGTTCCTGGCCTATTTCAACTGGACCAACCTCGGCACCATCATGGCGGTGAAGGGCGCAGGCGCGATCAAGGGCCTGGACCTGCAGGACAGTCCCATCCTGCTCATGGTGTCGCTCGTGTTTTTCACCGCCATCGTGAATCTCGTCATCGGCAGCGCCTCGGCGAAATGGACGCTACTCGCCCCGATCTTCGTGCCGATGTTCATGCTGCTCGGCTACTCGCCCGAGCTGGTGCAGGGCGCCTACCGCGTCGGCGACAGCTGCACGAACATCGTGACCCCGCTGAACCAGTATTTCCCGCTCATCCTCGGCTTTGCACTGCGCTATGTCCCCAAGACCGGCATCGGCACCATGCTCGCGCTGATGACGCCCTACGCCATCGCCTTCCTCATCTCCTGGTCGCTGATGCTGATGGGCTGGATCGCACTGGGGCTCCCCGTCGGCCCCGGCGCGGGCCTCATGTTGCCGCAGTGAGCCGCTCCCCATGAACCCCACCTCCGCCCCGGCCGCCGCCTCACCGCTCCAGCGTTTCCTCAACGGCGTCGAGCGCGCCGGCAACGCCCTGCCCCACCCCGCCACGCTCTTCGCGCTGCTGGCCGTCATCGTGGTGCTGGTCTCCTGGGTTTGCCACCAGCTGGGGGTCGCGGTCACTAATCCCGCCACCGGCAAGGTCGTCGCCACGGTCAACCTGCTGTCCATCGAAGGGGTGCAGCGGATGATCACCGAGGTGGCGCGCAACTTCCTCGCCTACCCGCCGCTCGGCATCTCGCTCACCTGCCTGCTGGGCATCGGCATCGCCGAATACTCGGGACTGATGGGTGCCATGATCCGCCTCTTTGTGCTGGCCGCTCCCCGCCGGCTCATCACCCCGATGGTCGTGTTCGTCGGCGTCATGTCCAACGCCGGCAGCGAGGTCGGCTACGTGCTGCTCACCCCGCTCGCCGCCGCGCTCTACCACGCGCTCGGCCGGCATCCGTTGCTGGGCCTGGCCGCCGCCTTCGCCGGCGTGTCCGGCGGCTACAGCGCCAACCTGCTCATCGGCTCGGTCGACGTCCTACTCGCCGGACTCTCCGAGGCCGCGGCGCAGATCGTGGACCCGAACTACAAGGTCGCCGCCTACGCCAACTACTACTTCATGGTCGTCTCGACCTTCATCATTACCGCCGCCGGCACCTGGGTGACCGAGCGGATCGTCGCGCCGCGGCTCGGGGACTACCGGGGCGAGGCCAAGCGCGATGAGCTGAATCCGCTCTCGCCGCAGGAGAAGCGCGGGCTGTGGGCCGCCACCGCCACGGTTGTCGTGCTGACCGCCATCGTGCTGGCCGGCGTGCTGCCGTCCGACGGATTCCTCATCAACCCGAAGAGCGCCCTGCTCAAGGACTCCGCCTTCATGGTCGGGCTTGTGACGTTCATCTTCCTCTACGGCCTGCTGCCGGGCCTCGCCTACGGCCTCGCCGCGGGAACGATCAAAAACGACCACGATGTCATGTCCGGCATGACGCAGACCATGAAATCCATGGCCTCGTTCATCGTCCTGGCCTTCTTTGCCGCGCAGTTCATCTCCTACTTCAACTGGACCAACCTCGGCATCATCACCGCGGTGAAGGGCGCGGACTTCATCACCCACCTCGGGCTCCAGCACCAACCCATCCTGCTCATGATCGCGCTCGTGCTGTTTGCCGCGACCGTGAACATCCTCATCTCCAGCGCCTCGGCCAAGTGGGCGCTGCTCGCCCCGGTCTTCGTGCCGATGTTCATGCTCCTCGGCTACTCGCCCGAGATGGTGCAGGGTGCGTTCCGCATCGGCGACAGCGTGACCAACATCATCACCCCGCTGATGAGCTACTTCCCGCTCATCCTCACCTTCATCCACAAATACGACCCGAAGGCCGGCATTGGCACGCTCATCGCCACGATGCTGCCCTACTCGGTGGCCTTCACGATCGCGTGGGTGCTGCTGCTCATCGCGTGGATCACCCTCGGGCTGCCGATGGGCCCGGGCGCGCCGCTGTTCCTGGCAAAGTAGATTGCCTGCACCGCCGGCCGGTCTTCACTGCCCCGGTGCAGATCGATCCCGAGCTTTATCCGTGGCTGTCGCTGGCCGCCCTCACCTGGGGGCTGCTGGACTGCTTTGTCGGCTACCGGGTGTTCAAGATCACCCTGGGTCTGCTCGGCGGCGTGGTGGGCGCGGTCCTCGGCCGGGCGGTGGGCCTGCAGCTCGACCTCGGTCTCGGGTGGGAAATCACCTGCCTCGTTACCGGCGCGCTGCTGGGCGGCTTCACGGCTTTCTTCCTTTATCTGGCCGCCGTGTTCCTGGCCGGTTTCGGTTTTGGGGCGACGCTGGGCGTGCTGCTGCTGGCCCACCAGCAGCAGATGGTCGCGCTCGGGGTCGGCGTGGTGCTCGGCCTGGTCGGCGGGTTTCTGGCCATCAAGATCCAGCGCGTGCTGCTGATCCTGGCCACGGCTCTGCTCGGGGCCTTCCGCGCGGTCTTGGCCGCGAGTTACTTCGTGAGCAGCACCGACTGGCTTTTCTACCTTGCCCAACCGCAGCAAACACCCGCCCTCATCACCGGCGAGGGCTGGATCTTCCCCGCCGTGCTGGTGCTGGCGGTGACAGGGGCGGTCATCCAGTTCGAGGCGGGCGGCAAGGGCACCGCCCGGAAGAAGGCCGACAAGAAGGATTGACCGGCGGCAGGCCGTCGCGCGTGATCGCGCGCGATGAAAAAATTGTTCTCCGTCCTTCTCGTCCTCGGCTCCTTGGTCGCATTCTCCGGTTGCAACACCCCGCGGCCCGGCTTGGCGGGTCTGTCGGTGGAGCTCGTCAAGATCGAGGTCGACGGGGCCGGCGCGCGCGCGACGGTGCGCTATGTGAACCCGAACCTGATGTCCTACAACCTCGCCCAGAGCCGGCATAAGATCGAGGTGGGTGCCTGGAGCGGCTTGGCGGAGACCCGTGAGCCCTTCGGGGTGCCGCCCCGCAACACGGTCGAGCAGACGGTCGCCCTCCGGCCCGAACGGCTCGACCAGCTGGCGGCCGGCGCGGCCGACTACCGGATGGATTCCGATTTCTCGCTGCGGCTCTATGGCGAATCGCGCGAATCGCTGCATCTCTCGGCCCGGGGCCGCACGGTCGTGGAGCGGAAATGAAAAGCGGCGCCGGTCAGGCCGGGCGCCGCGGGACAGAAGGTGGAAGCTTGCCTCAGGCCGCGATGCGCTTGGCGGCAACCGCGGGGACGGTGCGCCCGAGGGGCAGGCGGATGGGCCTGGCCAGGGTGAGCGGCCGGAACTCGCGACCGTATTGGTCGATGGTCCAGGCGGCGAGCCCGGTGGCGAAGAGGATGGCGATGTAGTCGGCGGCGTCGAAGGCACGACCGCTCGCATAGGAGGCGAAGCCCAGGAGGGTCGCGGTGAGGAGGGTGATCAGAGCGGTTTTCATAGTCATGGTTGGTTGATGCCATGATAACCCGCCCGGACAGCAAAAGTTGCAGGGAATGACCGGTGGTCGCGCAACCTGATGGAAGGCGCCGGGATCGCCACCCGCGGACCCACCCTCAGCCCGCGCCACCGCCGGAGGACGTGGTGACGGGCTTGAAGCGGGTCTTGAAGAGGGCCTTCACGTAGTCGCGGTTCATCCGGGCGATGAAGTCGTGCGAGATGAGCTTGGGGCAGACGGCGCTGCACTCGTATTGGTTGGTGCAGTTGCCGAAGCCGGCCTCATCCATCGCCAGCACCATCGCCAGCACACGCCGGTCGCGCTCGGGCTGGCCCTGCGGCATGAGGCCGAGATGGGAGACCTTGGCGGCGACGAAGAGCATGGCGGAGGCGTTCTTGCAGGCCGCGACACAGGCGCCGCAGCCGATGCAGGCGGCCGCGTCCATCGCGAGGTCGGCGTCTTCCTTCGGCACCGGGATGGAGTTGGCATCAGGAGCCGCACCGGTGCGGACGGAGATGAAGCCACCCGCCTGCTGGATCTTGTCGAAGGCCGTGCGGTCCACGACGAGGTCCTTGATCAGCGGGAAAGCTTTCGCGCGGAACGGCTCCACGATGATCACGTCGCCGTCACGGAAGCTGCGCATGTAGAGCTGGCAGGTCGCGATGCCCTGGCCGGGGCCATGCGGCTTGCCGTTGATCGTGCAGGAGCAGGTGCCGCAGATCCCTTCGCGGCAATCGTGCGCAAAGGCGATCGGCTCCTCGCCCTTGACCGTGATCTCGTCGTTCACGACGTCGAGCAGCTCGAGGAACGACATGTCGGGGCTCACGTCCTTCGCCGGATAGTCGATGAACGTGCCGGCGGCGGCCGGGCCGGCCTGGCGCCAGACGCGGAGCGTGACGGAGAAGAGTTTCTTGGAGGGTTTTTCAGCGACCATGGCGGATAAGGGGCGGGATCCTTCGGCTTCGCTCAGGATGACGCTTCGCGTCACTTGTAGGAGCGGACGCTCATCTTGGTGAACTCGTAGTTGAGCGCCTCGGTGTTCCGCAGCGGGGCCTTGCCTTCGCCCTGGTATTCCCAGGCGGCGACGTGGGCGAAGTTGTCGTCGTCGCGCTTGCACTCGCCGTCCGGCCACTGGTGCTCCTCGCGGAAATGGCCGCCACAGCTCTCCTCGCGGGTGAGCGCGTCGCGGCACATGAGTTCGCCCAGCTCGATGAAGTCGGCCACGCGGCCGGCCTGCTCGAGCGACTGGTTGAGGGTGTCGGCCGAGCCGGGCACCTTGACGTTGGCCCAGAACTCCTCGCGCAGCGCCGGGATCTTCTGCAGGGCCTGCTCGAGGCCGGCCTTGGTGCGCGCCATGCCGCAGTGCTCCCACATGATCTTGCCCAGGCGCTTGTGGTAGTGGCTGACCGGCTCCCGGCCCTGGTTGGCGAGGAAGCGCCGGTTCATCGCGGTGACATTTTCCTCGGCCTGTTTGAACTCGGCGCCGTCGGTGGACGGACGGGAGCCGGGCTTCTGCTCCGCGAGGTAGTTGCCGATCGTGTAGGGAATGACGAAGTAGCCGTCGGCCAGGCCCTGCATGAGGGCGGAGGCGCCGAGGCGGTTGGCGCCGTGGTCGGAGAAATTCGCCTCGCCGAGCACGAAGAGGCCCGGGAGGTTGGACATGAGGTTATAGTCCACCCACAGGCCGCCCATCGTGTAGTGCACGGCCGGGTAGATGCGCATCGGCTGCTTGTAGGCGCTCTCGGCGGTGATCTCGTGGTAGATGTCGAAGAGGTTGCCGTAGCGCTCGCGCACGCCGTTCTCGCCGAGGCGCCTGATGGCATCGGAAAAGTCGAGGTAGACGCCGAGTCCGGACTCGCCGACGCCGCGGCCCTCGTCGCACATGCGCTTGGCGGCGCGGGAGGCGACGTCGCGCGGGCAGAGGTTGCCGAAGCTCGGATAGATGCGCTCGAGGTAGTAGTCGCGGTCCTGCTCGGGGATCTCGGCGGCGGGCTTGAGGCGGTCCTCCTTCTTCTTCGGCACCCAGATGCGGCCGTCGTTGCGGAGCGATTCCGACATGAGCGTGAGCTTCGACTGGTAGTCGCCGGAGACGGGGATGCAGGTCGGATGGATCTGGGTGTAGCAGGGGTTGCCGAAGCAGGCGCCGCGCTTGTAGGCGCGCCAGATGGCGGTGGCGTTGGAGCCCCGGGCGTAGGTGGCGAGGTTGAAGACGTTGCCGTAGCCGCCGGTGGCGAGGATCACGGCATCGGCGCTGTGGCGCTCGATCCTGCCCGTGATCAGGTCGCGGACGATGATGCCCTTGGCGTGGCCGTTGACCACGACAAGGTCGAGCATCTCGGTGTTGGTGTGCAGCTCGACACCGCCGGCCCCGACCATGCGGGAGAGCGCGGAATAGGCGCCGAGGAGAAGCTGCTGGCCGGTCTGGCCGCGGGCGTAGAACGTGCGGGAGACCTGCGCGCCGCCGAAGGAGCGGTTGGCCAGGAGGCCGCCGTATTCGCGGGCGAAGGGCACGCCCTGCGCGGCACACTGGTCGATGATGTTGACCGAGACCTCGGCAAGGCGGTGGACATTGGCCTCGCGGGCGCGGTAGTCGCCGCCCTTGAGGGTGTCGTAGAAGAGCCGGTGCACCGAGTCGCCGTCGTTCTGGTAGTTCTTCGCGGCGTTGATGCCGCCCTGCGCGGCGATGGAGTGCGCGCGGCGCGGGCTGTCGTGGAAGACGAAATTCTTCACCCGGTAGCCCAGCTCGGCGAGCGTGGCCGCGGCGGAGGAGCCGGCGAGGCCGGCGCCGACGACGATGACCTCGTATTTCCGCTTGTTGGCGGGGTTGACGAGCTTGATCTCCGCCTTGTGCTTGCGCCACTTGTCGGCGAGAGGGCCGGAGGGAATCCTGGACTCGAGTTTGGCCATGGCGGGAAGGGTCAGCGTTGGATCAGGCCGCCCAGGACCGGCACCCAGCCGAGCACGGACAGGGGGATGAGGGCGTTGAGGAGGAAGTAGCCCCAGCAGTAGGCCAGCGAGGCGCGCTCGAGGCCGAGCGTCCACTGGTGGTTCTTGAGGCCGAGCGTCTGGAACATCGACACGAGGCCGTGGTTGAGGTGGTAGGCCAGCAGGCCGACCGCGATGAGGTAGAAGGCCGACACGCCGACGCTGGAGAAACCTTCCACCACCATGCGGTGAACGTCGCGCACCATCGTGCCGTCGGCGAGGCGGAAGCTGTGTTCGCTCCACTCGGGATGCCCGACGCGGACGGTATAATGCGCCAGATGGAACACGAGGAACGCCAGCACGACGAGGCCGCTGCGGATCATGATGCGCGAGGCCAGCGTGGCGCGGTTGACATGGTCCACGGCGTAGCCCTGGGGACGGGCGGCGCGGTTCTCCGCCGTGAGGCGGAACGCCACCCAGATGTGCACGGCCACGCAGGCCAGCAGGAACAGCCGGATGGCCCACAGGCCGGCGCCGAGCGATTCGAGCATGTGCCCGTAGGTGTTGATCTTCACCGGCGGGAGGAAGATCTGCAGGTTGCCGACGAGGTGCCCCGTGACGAAGCCGACGAGCACGAGCCCGGTGGCCGCCATCAGGAGCTTTTTGCCAATGGACGAGGTGAAGAGCGAGGAGAGGAGATTCATCGCGTGGTGGTGGTGCCGTCGCGGGCTGGAGCGACAGCGCCACTAAGCCAACCCCGGGAATTCTTGTAAAGCCCCGGGACAGACCCGCCCCGGCCCGGGGGAGTTAATAAGTCGGACTAACCGCCGGGAGAAGCACGCACCCCTCAGCGCGCCAGCGGCTTGAGCAGGGCGAACTTGCCGCTGGCGGCCGGCTGGATGCTCTTGCGGCGGAACAGCGCCACGCGCGCCCCCGGCCCGAGCACCCCGGCCAAAACGGTTTCCAACCCCGCCGGCGCCACCGTCTCCGCCACGTAGTGAAACTCCCACCGGTTCTCTGACGTCTGCGTGAGCGACCAATGCCAGCAGGCGAAATCCGCCGGCCACGCCGCGTCGACCTCATGGGCGGTGACCAGCCCTCCGTCGGGCCGGGCGAAGATGTCCTTCTCGCGCCCCAGGATGCGGTAGCCGGCCGGCAGGCGCCGGACCAGGTCGCCCGTTTGATAGCGCAGCAACGGCATCGCCTCGCGGTCGCGCGTCGTCACGTAGATCTGGAAGACATCCCGGACGCCTTCGCGCCACGGCGCCAGCTCGACAAAGGCGTTGGCGTCGATCACGCGCGAATTGTCGCCGAACGCGTCGCCCACGAAGATGTATCCCGCCTCCGTGGAACCGTAGAGGTCGACCTGCGCCGCGCCGGGAAATGCCTCCGCGATGCGCGCGCCGTGCTGGCGGCTGGCCTTGCCGTAGGTGAGGATGATGGTGCGCAGGCTCGGCACCTTCACGCCGCGCTTCAGCACGGCCCGGGCCAGCAGCGCGAGATAGATGGGCTCGCCCTCCAGCACCTCGGGCTGGGTGGCCTGCAGCTCGAGCACGATGCGGCTCCACTCCGCGTCGGAGAAGACAAACGGATCACTGGAGAGGTTCAGGTAGACCGTGCCGTCGAAATACCGGTGCGGGAACGGATGGTCCTCGTAGGGGCAGAGGTTGCTGGAGCACCCGATGGGCGCGAGGACGCACTTGCGATAGGGACGGCCGGCGTAGGGCGCGAGCCGGGGATGCGCCAGGTAGGCCCGGCGGGTCTGCTCATTCCACCACCCGTCCTCCATGATCACTGTCATGGGCCCCGCCGTGGTGCCCGAGGTGTGCTCGTATTCGTAGCGCTTCGTCCGGAATCCCCGTTCGATCTCCGCATAATCCGCAAAGAAAGCCGCCGACCCCGCCTCGATGATCTCACGCTTCGTCAGCGCCGGAATCTCGCGATAACACCCCCACTCCAGCGGGCGTTCATGCAGGGCGAAACGGCGCCCGTAGAGGGGGCTGCGCCGGTAGATGGCGCGGATTTCCTTCTCGAGCTCCGCCGGCACGCCTGCCGCCTGCACCCCGCCCAGGACGGAGGCGGGATTGGCGAATTGCGGCGTGGCGGCGGTCATGGGTCGCGCGGAGTGAAAGCGGGCCCGGGGCAATGTCAAACGGCGCCCCCACCCCGCCCCTGCATCCTCTGCCAGTGCGGCCAGAACAACAGCAGGCCGTCCAGCACCAGCGCGTGCGTGATCTCGCCGCTCCACGCCCGCGCATAGACCTCGGCCACAGGCAGCGTGAGGATCTCGAAATCCTCGTCCCGATCCCAATCCGTCCGTGCGGTGACCGCGGCGTTCTCAATGAGCACCAGGTGCGCGTGGTTGCTCTGCATGGCGGGGTTCGGCCGCACGCGGCCGAGCAGCCTCGCGGGGGCGCCGGTGTAGCCGGTCTCCTCCCGCAGCTCCCGCGCACCCGCGGCCAGCGGATCCTCGCCGCCGTCGATGACGCCGCCGGGAATCTCGAGCGACACCTCGGCGCTGCCGTAGCGGAACTGCCGCACGAGCACGAGCCGGTGATCCGGCGTGACCGCGAGCACGTTCACCCAGTCGGGCGGATTGATGACGAAGAAATCCCGCTCGGCCCGTGAGCGCGGATCCTCGAAGCGCACGGACTCGACATCGAAGATGCGCGTGCGGGTCAGCGTGGTGGCGCCAAGGCGCTTCCAAGGCTGCGGGGTGTTGCTCATGCGGTGCGGGGCCAAACAAAAACGCCTCCGTGACCGCAGGTCAGGGAGGCGCGAGGGATGGCCGTGGGCGGCTCAGCGCGCGGCCGGCAGCCTGATCTTCTGGCCGACGCGGAGGCGCGAGGGGTCGATGCCGGGATTCTCGGCGAGGACGTCGTCGAGGCGGAGCGCGAACTTCTTCGCGACCTTGGCCAGCGTGTCGCCGGCGGCGATGGTGTAGGTGCCGTCGGCATTGCGCACGCCGGTCGGGGCCGCGGCGACGCCACCCTTGGCGGCGGCCGCCGGCTTCTTCATGGCCTCTTCCATCTTGGTGACGCGGTCACCGAGACCCTGGAGCGAGGTGCCGACCTGGTTCAGCGCGTCCTGCACGCCGGCACGGATCGACCGCGCCTCGCTCTCCGCCTTGGCGGATGCAGCGGAGACGTTGGCGTCCACGGCGCTGATCTTGGTGTCGAGCTCGGCCGCACGGGCATCGAGGGCGGCCTGGGCCTTGTTGCCCTTGGCCATGCCGACGCCGCCGAGGATGGCGCCGATGACGCCGAGTAGGATTGCCGCGATGGGCAAGATATTGCTGTTACCGCTGCTGCTGTCGCGTGAAAGAGTGTCCATGTTTGGGAAGATTGAGAGGCGATATGTAGGAGCCGTCCCAGAGCGACGCAAGAAGCATTTATGCACAAAACGGACGGTCCATACCCCGTCCAGCCATGGACTAAGGGGATTCCGACCCCACCCAAGTCATGCCTCAACGCAGCACAGGCTGCCGTTGACACTCATCGCCGGCACGCATCCCATCAACCGGACACACGGGGTGTAGCTTAGCCTGGTAGAGCGCCTGGTTTGGGACCAGGAGGTCGAGAGTTCGAATCTCTCCGCCCCGACCAAAACTCATCTTGCCACTTTTCACCGTTC
>CAZMFB010000022.1:0-26746 GCA_964565475.1 uncultured Opitutaceae bacterium
ATCGAGGCGATGGAGGCGCAGATGGGCGCGCCCGATTTCTGGAACAACACCGAGCGCGCCCAGAAGCACATCGCCCGGCTCAACGGCCTGAAGCGGGCCATCGGGGGCCTCGTGGCCTTCAACAAGCGGCTCGACGATGCTGCCGTCATGGTCGAGTTGGTCGGGTCCGCCGGCCCCGCCGAGAAGGAGGCCTACGCCGCCGAGCTCGACGCCAGCGTCACCGCGATGGTGGCCGAGCTCGACCAGCTGGAGATCTCCTCGTTCCTCACCGGCCAGTTCGACAAGAACAACGCCATCCTCAGCATCCAGTCCGGCGCCGGCGGCACCGAGTCGAACGATTGGGCCGACATGCTCTACCGCATGTATAACCGCTGGGCCGAGCGCCGCGGCTACACCGTCGAGCTGCAGGACGTGCAGGCGGGCGACCAGGCCGGCATCAGCAAGGCCACCATGCTCATCAAGGGCGAGAACGCCTATGGCTATGCCAAGGCCGAGCGCGGCGTCCACCGCCTTGTCCGCATCAGCCCCTTCGACGCCAACAAGCGCCGCCATACCTCGTTCTGCGCCGTCGACGTGATCGCCGAGATCAACGAGGACATCAATATCGAGATCCCCGACGCCGACATCCGCGTCGATGTTTACCGCTCCTCCGGCAAGGGTGGCCAGGGCGTCAACACCACCGATTCCGCCGTGCGCATCACGCATCTGCCCACCGGCCTCGTCGTCGTCTGCCAAAACGAGCGCTCGCAGATCAAGAACCGCGCCAGCGCCATGGGCGTGCTCAAGGCCCGCCTCTACGAGAAGCGGCTCGACGAGCAACGCTCCGAGATGGAGAAATTCTACGGGGAGAAGGGCGAGATCGGGTGGGGCAGCCAGATCCGCAGCTATGTGCTCCAGCCCTACCAGATGGTGAAGGATCTCCGCACCGGCGTCTCGACCTCCGACACGCAGGGCGTGCTCGACGGCGATCTTGACCGCTTTGTCACCGGCTGGCTCCGCGCCGGCTGCCCGCGCCATCGCAACAAGGACATCAAGGTCGACGACGAGTAACCCGGCCATGCCCGACCTGTCCCATCGCGACATCCGCTCGGCCCTCGACGCCCAGCCGCTCTTCGAGGCCAAGACCTGGCGGCTGTCGCCCCGCGCCTGGCCGCTGACCAAGGCACAATTGGACGAGCTCGAAGCCATCGGCACCGCCTGCCTCGGGTTCCACCAGGCGATGGAGACGCTCTACCTGCGCTCCGCCCAGGGGAAAAACCTCCTCCGCAACAAGCCCCTGCTCGCGCCGTGGGTCGCCGACTATCTCGACCGCGGCAAAACAGCCGAACTCGTCGCCCACGCCCGCCAGGCGAAGAACCGCGGCGCCTTCCCGACGGTGCTGCGGCCCGACCTGCTGCTGACCGACGACGGCTTTGCCCTGACCGAGCTCGACTCCGTGCCCGGCGGCATCGGCCTGACGGCGTTCCTCAACCGGCTGTATTCTCAGCGGGGTGAGGGCACCCCGCCTCCATCGGTTGCGGCTTCAATGGTTGGAGGCGGGGTGCCCTCACCCCGCGACACAGAGGGCGGCATCCTCGGTGGGGGCGACGCCATGCTGGAGAATTTCTACCAATCGCTGGCCGCCCTGCGCCCGGGTGCCCGCAACCCCCTGCTCGCCATCCTCGTGAGCGACGAGGCCGGCACTTATCGTCCCGAGATGCAGTGGCTCGCGGCCGAGCAACAGCGCCTCGGCCGGCGGGTCTACTGCCTGCACCCCGGTGATGTCTTTCCCCTCGGTGGCGAACTGTGCTTCGACATCGAGGGCACCCCGGAGAAGATCGACATCATCTACCGGTTCTTCGAGCTCTTCGACTGGGCCAACATCCGCCCCGCCCCGCACATCCTCGAGGCCTGGGAAGCGGGCACCGTGGCCATCGCGCCGCCGATGCGGCACTTTCAGGAGGAGAAGCTCGGCCTGGCGCTTTTCCACCACCACCTGCTGGGCGAATTCTGGGCCGAGAACCTGCCGCGCCACAGCCTCGAGCTCCTGCGCCGTCTCATCCCGCAGTCCTGGATCATGGACCCGGCGCCGTTGCCGCCCGGCGCCGTGCTCGACGGCCCGCGGGTCGGCGGGCGCATGCTCAACGACTGGCGCGAACTCACCGCCGCCTCGCAGAAGGAGCGCGACCTCATCATCAAGATCTCCGGCTTTCACGAGACCGCCTGGGGCGCCCGCAGCGTCGTGCTGGGCAGCGATTGCTCCCGCGAGGAATGGCAGGCGGGGGTCGAGCAGGCGCTCAAACTGGCCCCGGCCAACCTCCACGTGCTCCAGGAATACAAGAAACCCCGGCGCGTCTCGCATCCGGTCTATGATTCCGAGAAGGCAGATACACCCGCCGTCTCGTCCACCGAAGCCACGGCGAAGGTGGAAGCCTCGGCGCAGGCGGGGCGCCTGCGGCTCTGTCCCTACTACTTCGTCGTCGGCGGGCAGGCGCGGCTCTCGGGCGCGCTCGCGACCTTCTGCCCGCCCGACAAGAAGATCATCCACGGCATGGAGGATGCAGCCTTGCTGCCCTGCGAAAAACAGCTAAACGGAGGCGCATGATTTTCCGCCGGGTCGCCCCTCCGTTGCTCGCCATCGCCTTGTTGTGGTCAGCCCCGGCGAGTGCGCAGAACAGCGGCCCGGTTGATCTCGCCGCGACACGGGGACGGGCGGAGCAGGGTGATGTCGAGGCCGCCAACCTGCTCGGAAATCTCTACACCAACGGCCAGGGCGTCCCGCGCGATTACGCCGAGGCGCTCAAGTGGTATCAGCGCGCGGCCGAGAAGGGTTTCGCCCCGGCGCAGTTCAACCTCGGCCTGGCGCATGAACTCGGCCGCGGCGTCCCGGCGGACGAACCCCAGGCCTTCCGCCATTACCTGCTCGCGGCCGAGCAGGGCTTTCCCGCCGCCCAGTTCAACGTCGGCAACATGTATGCCACGGGCCGGGGCGTGAAGCAGGACCTCTTCGAGGCCAACCTCTGGTTCAAGCAGGCCGCCGACAAGGGCATCGTGGAGGCGCAGTTCAACCTCGGCCTCGCCTACGAGGAGGGGCGCGGGGTCAAGAAGGACGACGCCCAGGCCGTGAAATGGTATCGGCTTGCGGCGGAGCGCGGCTTCGCCCGCGCCCAATACAACCTCGGCCTCCTGTTGGAGGACGGTCGCGGGGCCGAGAAGAACCTCAACGCCGCCGCCGCCCTTTACCAGCAGGCCGCACTCGCCGGCCATGCGCCAGCCATGAACAATCTCGGCCTGATGTATTCCCAGGGTCGGGGTGGCCTGCCGACCGACCCCGTGCTGGCCTATGCCTGGCTGTCGCTCGCCGTGGAAAACGGCATCGCGCCCGCCGCCCGCGACTTCGTCGGCGAGGACCTGACCCCCGAGCAGCGGTCCGGTGCCGGCGCGCTCGCCGTGGATCTCAAACGCCGCGTGGTCCGCAGCTCGGGTCCGGTTGCCGCAGCGCGCCCGCCCGCGGCACCGGACACCGGTGCACGCGAGACGGCCGAGGCCCTGGCGGAAGCCCGGGCCGCCAACTCGCGCTTCGCCGAGACCAACCAGCGGCTCGAGCTCGAGAACGCCCAGTTGCAGCAGAAGCTTGCCCAGGAAACCGAGGCCGCCCGCACCCTGGTGGAAAACCTGCGCCGGCAAAGCGAGCGGCTGCAGTCCCGGGTCCAGGAGGCCGTCGGCGAAAAGACCGCCGCGGAGCAGAATGTCGCCGTGTTGGGCGCCCAGCTGCGTGACGTGCAGTCGGAGCTCTTGCGGGCCCGCGAGTCCGCCGGACTGGCCCGGGTGCCCGACGAAATCACCGCGCAGCTGCGCCAGTTGCAGGAGGAAAACCGCCGGCTGCAGGCGGCCCGGGACAGCGCCGCCGAGGAAACGGCCGCGCTGACGCGCCAGCTTGGCAGTCTGCAGGTGGAGGCCGACCGCCTGCGCACCGCCCGGTCCGAGGTGGTGCCGGCCGCCGACGTGGCGCGGCTGGAAACCCGCGTCACCGAATTGCAGCAGGTCAACGCGCGGCTGGAAAAGGAACTGCAGGCCGCCCGCACCCAGCCGGCCGCGCTGGACGCCGTCGGCTCCGGCAAGGTCGCGACCACCGATTCGGAAAAGGACAACATCATCCGCAACCTCCAGCGCGACAACCAGCGCCTGAACGACGACGTCAAGCGGTCGACCCGCGAGCTGCTCGCCCTGAACCAGCAACTGCGGGGCGCCCGCAATCGGGCGACCGAGAACGAGTCCGGGTCCGCTTCGAACGAGGCCACCGCCCGGGAACTGGCGGATCTGCGCACTGCGCACGCCCGATTGCAGGAGCAGGCCGACGAGGCCCGGTCCGCGGTCGGCCGGCTCGAGCAGGACCTGCAGGCGGCCCGGAATGCGCTGGCCGGGCAGGAGGATTCGCAGACCCAGCTCACCGCGTCGCGCCGTGAGCTCGCGGATGTCCGTGCCGGGCGCGAGCAACTTGCCGCCACGCTGGCCACCGCCACGCAGCGGGTGGAATCGCTCGAGGGCGAGCTCGCGGCTGCCCGCCGGACCGCGGCGCCGGCCGTTGACGCCGCAGCCCTCCAACGGCAGCTCGACGAGACCAACGAGCGGGCGGTCGCCCTTCGGGCCGAGTTGGAAAAAGTGCAGGGAGAAAATGCGGGCCTCGCGGCCCAGGTGGAAAGCGCGAAGGAGGATGTGGCCGTCATCCGCGGCCGCCTCGCCGAGGCCCAGGCCGGGGCCGGGGAGGCGGACTCCCTGCGCCGGCAGGTGGCCGAATTGTCTACGACTCTTGAACAGCGGACCCGGGAGCTGGCGGAGAGCCGCCAGGCCGCCGGGGCGAAGCCCGCCGTTGACCCGGCCGAGCTGGAGCAGCTGCGGGAGGAGAACCGCAGGCTGCAGGCCGCAGCCTCCGATGCGGAGGGTTTGCGCACGCAGATCACGCAACTGGAGCGCGAGAAGGCGGAGTTGCAGGCGGCCGGGCGCGAGCGCGCTTCTCCACGCGAATTACGTGCGGCCCTGGCCCGAGCCGAAGACCTGCAAACCAAGCTCTCCGAGGCTACTGCGGCCATCGACAGGCAAAGCCGCACTGCGGCCGAGCTCACGCTCGCCAACGAGAAGCTGAAGCAGGATCTGGAGGCGGCCCGGACCCCGCGGGTTTCCGCCAGCTCCACCGCCGACCGGCGCGAACTCGAGGCGGCCCGGGCGCAGATCGAGGATCTGCAGGGGCAGGTCGCGCAGCTGCAGGCGGGTGCCGCCGCCAAGGGCGACGACCGGAAGCTGCAGGCTGAACTGGCCGAGGCCCACGAGGCGGCCGAGCGCAGCGCCGCCGCCGTGGCGGAGCTGACCGGCGCGAACGAGCGCCTACAGAAGGACCTCGATAATGCACAGAAGAGCCTGGCGGCTGCGCTCGCGGCCCAGACCCAGGCGGTCGACGCCTCGAAGGGGGAGGCCTACCAGCTTGAGATCCAGACCCTGACCAACCGGGTGAAGCAGTTGGAGGGCGTGCTGGAGGAAGGCCAGGCCGGCGCGGCCAAGGAAATCTCCTCGCTCGCGGCGCAGCTCGCGAAGACCCGCGAGACCAACCGGGCCCTGGTCGAGGCCAACCGCGCCCTCCTGCAGAGCAAGGAGGCGGAGAAGTCCTTCGAGGCGGACGAACTCGCCCAGGCCCAGCAGAAGCTGCGCGAGGCCACGGGGGCGGCCGCCGCCACGACGGAGACGAACCGGCGGCTGACCGCGGAATTGGCCAGCGCCCGCCAGGAGCTGGACAAGGCCAACGAGCTGGCGGCGGGCAGCACCGCCCTCGCCGAGGAAAACCGCATGATCCGGGCGCGCCTCGCTGAATTCGAGCGGGCGGCCGAGACCAGCGGTTCGGCCGTGGCCGAGCTGACCGGCACCAATGTGAAACTGGAGCAGGAGCTCGGCGGACTGCGGCAGCAGGTGGACCGGCTGCAGGCGGAGAACGCCCGGCTCACCCAGGACCTGCGCAGCACCACCCAGACCGCGAACGCCGCCGGCAGCCAGCTGGCCGCGTTGCGCCGCGACGTGGAGAACGCCCGCGCGGCCAATGCCACCCTGGTGGAGAGCACAGCGGCGCAGGACCGCGAACGCACGGCGCTCATCACCCAGTTGCGCGAGGAGAACCGCGCGCTGACCGTGCGTCTCAGCCAGGCGCAGGGGGTGCTCGACCAGATTGCCTCGGCGGCCCGTCTCGGCACCCCGGCCTCGTCCATCGCCGGTGGCAACACCGCCGCCCAGACCCGGACGGTCGCGGTGGTCTCAACGCCGGTCGAGGCCGCCCCGCGCGTCCACACCGTCACCGAGGGCGACTCCCTTTCCCGCATCAGCCTGCGTTATTACGGCACGGCCGCGCGTTGGCAGGAAATCTTCGAGGCGAACCGCGACGTCCTGCAGGGCGCGAACGCGCTCCGCGTCGGACAGCAGCTGCGCATCCCGTAGACGACAAGGCCCACGCCGGGAGGGCGCGGGCCTGTCACCATGGCTGGATCAGGCCGGGCCTTCAGGCGACGGCCGTCCTGTGCACCGGAGCCGGCGGAGGCGCCAGCAGGTGCTGGAAGAAGGTGTCGCGCCTGGCACGGGCGGTTTCGACGTCCTTGGTGCCGAGGGAGCGGCGGATGCGCTCCTTGGTGAACGGCGTGGGATACACCGTGTAGTGGAGGAACCACGTTCCGTTGTTGTTCCAGAGGTGGTGGTTCTCGTTTTCCTCGCGGAAGCGGAGGGCGGGCAGGGCGATGAGGTTGGACATGATGCGTGAGCGGTTGAGTTTTTGGTTCGAGCGTTCGCGCACCAGGGATTGGTCCAAAAACGAAGCCGGCCTGAGGGCATCAGGCCGGCTTGCGGTTTCGGAGGAGTATTTTGTTCGAGGGTTTGACCCCTCGCACATCCGGGTGACTTTCATCACTCGAAACCACCGTGATCACTCCTAGACCCGGTTGGCAGAACCGCCGGATTGCTCCGTCGATCCTTTCCTGATGCGGGGCGGAGCGTGCCGCCCCGCGCGCGCCGCGCCAGCCTATTTTTTGTCATAAGCACCCGGGCCGTCGTAAGTGCCGTAACGCGCGACCTTAGCGCGCACGCGCGCCATCTCCTGGTCGGACAGGATGACCGGCTTGCCGGCCTGCACTGCGCGCCAATACATGGCGGCCAGCGTCTCGGCCTCGATGGTCAGCGCGAGGGTCTTGTCGAGGGTCGGCCCGGTGACGATCAGTCCATGGTTGCCGATGAGCGCGGCGCAGCGGCCGTCGAGCGCCCGCAGGATGTGGTCGGAAAGTTCCTGCGTCCCGTAGGTGGCGTAGCCGGAGCAGCGGATGTTGTTCCCGCCGAAGAGGGCGACGAGGTAATGGAAGGCGGGGATGTCGCGGCGCAGGCAGGCGAGGGTGGTGGCGAACATGCTGTGCGTGTGCACGATGGCGCCGACCTCGGGCCGCGCGCGCATGATGTCGCAATGGAAGCGCCACTCGCTCGAGGGGGCGCGGCGGCCGTGCGGCGTGCCGTTGTCGTCGAGGCGGACGATGTCGCCCGGCTGCATGCGGTCATAGGGCAATGCGGTGGGCGTGAGCAGGAGGCCATCGGCCACACGGGCGCTGACGTTGCCGGACGTGCCCTGGTTGAGTCCGCGGCGGTCGAGCTCGCGGCAGGTGGTGATGATCTGGCGGCGCAGGGCAAGGTCGCTGAGACGGACGGGGCGTTTCATGGGAGGCGGTCGGGGAAAAGCTGCCGCAGGCCCGTGGTCGTGGCGGGGCAGAGGCCGCGCTCGGTGAGCAGGCCGGTGACGAGCCGCGCGGGCGTGACGTCGAAGCCGGGATTGCGGGCCGGGCTGCCGGCGGGGGGCAGCGCGATGGTGGCGATGGAGCCATCGTCGCAACGCCCGGTGAGGTGGGTGACCTCCCGCGGTGTGCGCTCCTCGATCGGGATTGCGCGGAGGCCGTCCCCGAGGGTGAAGTCAATCGAGGGCGACGGGGTGGCGACGTAGAAGGGAATGCCGTTGTCGCGGGCCGCGAGGGCCTTCAGGTAGGTGCCGATCTTGTTGCAGACGTCGCCCTGCGCGGTGACCCGGTCGGTGCCGACGAGCACGAGGTCCACCTCGCCGTGCTGCATGTAATGGCCGCCGGCGTTGTCCACGATGACGGTGTGCGGCACGCCGTGGTTTCCCAGCTCCCAGGCCGTGAGGCTGGCGCCCTGATTGCGCGGGCGGGTCTCGTCGACCCAGACATGCAGCTTCAGTCCGGCGTCATGGGCGAGGTAGATGGGGGCGGTGGCGGTGCCCCAGTCCACGGTGGCGAGCCAGCCGGCGTTGCAGTGCGTGAGGATGTTGAGCGGGGTGCCGGGCTTTTTCCGTGCGGCGAGGGTGCGCAGCAACGGCAGGCCGGCTTCGCCGATGGCGCGGTTGATGGCCACGTCCTCATCGCAGATCTCCGACGCGAGCCGCCGGGCTGCGTCCGCGCGCCGGTCGGGCGGGAGCGGGGACAGCACCCGCTGGACGCGTTCGAGCGCCCAGCGAAGGTTCACCGCGGTGGGACGGGTGCCGAGCAGGTCGGCGCAGGCACGCTGCAGCGCGGCCTCGGAAGGGTCGGCGCGAAGGGCCAGCCAGACACCCCAGGCGGCGGTGGCCCCGATGAGCGGGGCGCCGCGCACCTGCATCGAGCGGATGGCGTGCGCCGCCTCGGCGGCCGTGTGCAGCCTCACGGTGCTGAATTCATGCGGCAGCCGGGTCTGGTCGATGATGCCGACCGAGGCGCCGTCCGCTTCCGGCCAGAGGGTGCGCCAGGACTGGCTGCCGATCTTCACCGGGAAAGGCCCGCTCCCGCGGAGGCTTCTTCCAGGGGAACGGCGGCGCGCTCGAACTTGGCGACGACCATGAAGGTGAACAGCGACGCGGCGAGGGAATACAGGTAGGGGGCACTCCACTCGGTGAAGAACGTGCCATGGATCCAGGTTCCGAGCCCGACGGCCAGGGTGGCGAGCCCGGCGCACGGTCCGCCGAAGTTCCCCGCATACAGGCCGAAGACCAGCAGCGCGAAGATGCCCGCGCTGCCCACGCCGTTGGCCTGTTGCACGAGCTCGAAGATGGAATCGGCCCCGAGGGCGAAAAGGGCCGAGACCAGGCCGAACAGCACGACGCCACCGCGCGCCAGCAGCAACCGCTGCCGGTCGGGCAGTCCGGGGCGCAGCGAGACGATGAAGTTGTGCGAAGCCAGCGAACTGGCCGCCAGCAGCGCGGAGTCCACCGTCGAGAGGATGGCCGAGACCAGCGCCCCGGCGAAGAGCATGAACACGAAGGGCGGCAGGAATTTCTGCGCGAGGTGCGGCAGGAACGTCTCCGGGTTTTCCAGCCCGGGCAGCAGGGCGGGGCCGAGCAGGCCGAGCAGGGCGGGGATGAGCCCGACCGCGAGGTAGAGCGCGCCGCCATAGGTCGCGGCCTTGGCGGCGATGTCGGGCGAGCGGGCGCCGAGCACGCGGGCGGCGAGTTCCTGCGCGACCAGGGAGCCGATGATGATGTTGAGCCAGAGGTCGGCTTTCTCCCAGAACGAAGCCTCGCCGCCGAAGAGATTGAGCCGCGACGGCTCGACGGCCTGCCACGCCGCGCCAAGGTTGATCTCAGGGTTCATCCCAATGCTGGCCAGGAGCAGGCCGAGCCCGAGGATGATGGCGATGCCCTGCACCAGGTCGGTCACCACGTCGGCGAGCAGGCCGCCGAAACAGGTGTAGACGATGACCACGGCCGTGGCGATCAGCATGCCGGTGGTGAGGTCGATGCCGCCGGCCGCGTGCAGCACGATGCCGAAGGCGCGGATCTGGGCCGCGGCCCACAGCACCGAGGTCGGCACCATCAGGAGCGTGGCGAAGCGCTCGGCGTGGCGCCCGAAGCGCTGGCGGAAGAGGTCGGCGAGCGTCGTGAGACCGCGGTTCCACAGCGGCCGGGCGATGAACCAGCCGACGAGAAACAACACCAGGGTGTAGCCGAAGGGGTCGCTCACCCCGCCGGCAAAGCCCTCGGCGTAGAATTTGCCCGCGGCGCCGACGCAGGTCTCGGCCCCGAACCACGTGGCGAACACCGAAAACATGGCCAGCCCGAGCCCGATCTTCCGCCCGGCCACGAGGTAGTCCGATTCCGACTTGATCTGCCGGGAAACCACTATGCCGACGACCAACTGCATTGCCACGTAGACGAGGATGCCCAGCAAAATGAGATTCATCCGCGGTGTTTCTTTAGCGGTGCGCGGGGGTTGTCAACCGCCCAGCCGGGAGAAGCGGCTTGTCCCGCCGGTGTGGCGGGAGAAAATGCCGGCGTGAAAACTGTCCAAGGTTTCCTGCGCTGGTCCTCCTGCCTTTTCGCCGGCGCGTTGGCGCACGGGGCGCAGACCCCGCCGACCGCCAACGACATTCCCATCGAGTTGCCGGCCTACACCGTCACGGAGCTGCCGGACCTGCCGCCGCCGGAGGCGTGGTTCCATGCGCGGATCGAGGGCTTCGAGGTCCTGGCCAACGGCACGGAGCCGGCGGTGCGGGACCAGTTGCGGCAGTTCCTGCGTTTCCGTCAGGCCCTCGACCTCGTCTGGCCCGGCGTCAGCCGCCCGCCCGTGCCGCCCGCGTTGCTCGTGTTGTGCGGGGCAAACCGCCAGTTCGATCTCTTCCTTCCGGCCGGCGAGCGCGGCGCCGAGAGCGCCCGGTCGAGCTTCTCCCTCCGCGGCCGCGAGCTCTCCGCGCTGGTGATCGACCTGCAGAAGAAGGACCTCTTCGGGGTCGGCACCGTCGATGCCGCCGCCAACCTCACCGCCGATGGCGCCGTCTCCGCCGGCGAGGGCACGACCAACGACGCCTCCGGTGGCGGCACGGCGACACCGTTCCAGGTCGATACCTACCGGCAGCTCTACCGGGAATACGTCAAGTTCGTGCTCGCCGCCTCCGAGCCCCGCGCGCCGGTCTGGTTCGAGGAGGGCCTGGCCCAGCTGCTGGTCGCGATGGAGATCACCGAGACGTCGATCACGGTCGGGAAGGTCGAGGACCCCAATGTCGAGGGCGCCGGCATGAGCGACGGGGATTTCAACTCCGCGCTGAAGAACCGGGCCCTGCTCGGCATGGCCGAGATCTTCGCGGTGGAGCGCGACTCCCCGGCGGCGCAAAACACCATCGGCAGCCTGTGGGCGAAGCAGTGCTACGCGTTCGTGCACTGGGGCCTCTACGGCAACAACGGGAGGAACCAGAAGGCCTTCATCACGTTTTTGGTCCGCGCCAGCCGCGAGGCACCCACGGAGGAGATGTTCCGGGCCTGCTTCGGCCTGGGCTACGGCGAGATGCTGTTCGAGCTCCGCACCCATGCCGAGTGGACGCGCTCCAAGACCGCGGGGTTGCGCGCGGGCCGCGGGGAGAAGATCCCCCAGCCGGCTTCCGTCGAGCTCCGGCCGGCCACCGAGGCCGAGGTCGGGCGCATCAAGGGCGAGCTCATGCTCGCGGCCGACCTGCCCGCCGAGGCCCGCCGGGCGATGGCCATCCCCTACATGCGCGGCGAGCGCGATCCGGACCTGCTTGCGCTGATCGGCATCTATGAGGCGCAGCGCGGCGACGCGGCCAAGGCGCGGAAGTTCCTCGAGGCGGCGGTGCGGGGCCAGACGGCCCGCCCGCGCGCCCATGTTGAGCTGGCGCGGCTCCGCCTGGAGGAGGAGCGCGGCAAGCTGCGCGCCGGCGATAAGTTTGGCGCGGCGCAGGCCTCGGGGGTGTTGGGTCTGCTCTATGCGGCCCGCAGCCTCCCGCCGGTCCTGCCGGAGACCTACGCGCTGATGGCCGCCGTGTGGGAAAACTGCCGCGTCGCGCCCTCACCCGCGCAACTGGCAGCCCTGGAGGAGGGGCTGAAATTCTTCCCGCAGGATGCCGGGTTGCTTTATGCCGCGGCCACGCTGCGCAAGCGCACCGGGTCGATCCCCGCGGCCCGCGCCCTGATTGAGCGCGCGTTGTCCCTGCCGCTGAATGCCGCGATGCAGGAGCGGTTCAAGGCCCTCGCCGCGTCGCTGCCCGCGTCGTCCTGAGCGGACACTGGCCGCTTGCCAGCGGCGGGCCGTGGCGGCGTAATCGCACCGTGCTTTTCCTCAACAAGCTCCTGCCCGTCTTCGTGCTGCCGGTCGGCCTCGTGATCGTGCTGCTGTTGCTCGTGGCCTGGAAGAAATGGCGCTGGCTCGCCGTGGCCGGCGCGCTCGCGCTTTACCTGGCGTCGATCCCGGCGGTGGGCGGCCGGCTGCTTAACCGCCTCGAGTCGGTGCATCCGCGGCTGAAGGTGGCCGAGGCCCCGACGGCGGATGCCGTCCTCGTGCTCGGCGGCGCGATGGGCTCGCCCGCCCCGGCGGGCTACCTCGCGAACTGGAGCGACGCCGTCGACCGCTTCGAGGCCGGCCTCGCGCTCGTGCAGTCGGAGCGGGCCGCGCGATTGCTTTTCACGGGCGCGGCGCAGAGCACCGACGATTCCATCGAGTCGGAAGGTGCGGCCATGCGGCGGCACGCCCTCGCACGCGGCGTGGCGGCGGAGCGCATCGTGGTCCTGGGCAGGGTTGCCAACACCGCCGACGAGGTGAGGGTGCTGGCCGATTACTGCCGGGAGAACGGCCTGAAGCGCGTGCTGCTCGTGACCTCGGCGTGGCACATGCCGCGGGCGATGCGGCAATTCCGCAAGGCGGGCGTCGAGATCACGGCCTTTCCGGTGGACTACCGCTTCGAGCCCCAGCGTGCGCTGCCCTACATGGATTACCTGCCGGGGGCGGACGGCCTGAAACTGACCGAGCTGGCCCTGCGGGAGACCTACGGCATCGCGTTCTACGCCCTGACCGGGCGCTGAGGCCGGTGCCGCGGCTTCGGGGCAATCGCGAACGGCTCGAAGAGCGCGCGGTGCTTCAACGGGAAGCGACCGGCGATGAACACGCCCTCGTCGCGCGTCTCCTGTTGGCGGACCTGGCCGGCGCTGTGCAGTTTGCCGATGACGTCGTAGCGGGTGTGCGGCACCAGCAGCTCCGCGGCCACCGTGTCATCGATGGCCAGCTCCTCGCAGCGCGTCAGCAGCCGGCCGAGACCTTCGCCGGTGTGCACGCTGATGAACAGGGCCTCCGGATGCCGGGCGCGCAGAAAGGCCAGCGTCTTGGTGTCGGCGGCGTCCACCTTGTTGAAGACCTTGATCATCGGCTTTTCCGCCGCGCCGAGCTCGCCGAGCACCTCCATCGTGGTGGCGAGGTGGTGCTCGACGTTGGGGTTGGCGGCGTCGAGGAGGTGGACGATGAAGTCGGCGACCGTGACCTCCTCCAGCGTGGCCTTGAAGGCCTCGACGAGGCGGTGGGGCAGGCGGCGGATGAAGCCGACGGTGTCGGTGACGAGCAGGGTGCGGCCGTCGGGCAGGGCCAGCTGGCGGGTGGTGGGGTCGAGCGTGGCGAAGAGCTTGTTGGCCGCGAGCACGTGCGCGCCGGTGAGCCGGTTGAGGAGGGAGGATTTGCCGGCGTTGGTGTAGCCGACGATGGCGGCGCCGGGCACGGGCTTTCGCATGCGCTTGCGGCGCTGCACCTCGCGCTGCGAGATGACGCGCGCCAGCTCGGCCTTCAGTCGCGAGATGCGATCGCGCACGATGCGGCGGTCCTGCTCGAGCTGGGTCTCGCCCTCGCCGCCCATGGCGCCCTTGCCGCGCTGGCGCGAGAGGTGGGTCCAGGCGCGCGTGAGGCGCGGCAGCGAATACTCCATGCGCGCCAGGGCCACCTGCAGCACGGCCTCACGCGTATGGGCCCGGTCGGCGAAGATCTCGAGGATGACCTCCTGGCGGTCGATGACCGCGAGGCCGGACTCCTCCTCCCAGTTGCGCTGTTGCGCCGGGGAAAGCTCCAGGTCGAAGACGATGACGTCGGCGCCGAGAGCCTTGGCCTCGGCGATGATCTCGGCGGTCTTGCCGGACCCGATGAGGAACTTCGGCTGCTGGCCGGCGCGCATCACGACGAGATTGGTGCGCACAACTTCCAACTGGAGGTTTTCCACCAGCTCCTTCAGTTCGCCGAGCAACTCGGCGCCTTCGCCGGCGGACATGTCGAAGGTCTGAACGCCCACGAGGTAGGCGCGCGAAACGGGTTTTTCGTCGGTGAGGAAGTCGGCCACGGAGACAGGAAGATTCAGGGCCCGGGCCAAGTCAACCGGCGCCCGGTGGACAATTCGGCGCGGGGCGGGCGCAGGGTGGGCGAGAATGTCACGCCGGGGCCGCGCAGGCGGGTGTTTCTCCCCGCGGGGCCGGTTGGAACGGCGCATGCAGGGAATGCCGTGCTATGTCCATGGATCCGCAGAAACTCACCGTCATGTCCCGGCAGGCCGTGCAGGAGGCCCAGAACGAGGCGCGCCGCCGCGCGCACAACGAGGTGGACACCTGGCACCTGTTGATGGCCTTGCTCGGCCAGGAGGGCGGCATCGTGCCGTCGCTGGTCGAGAAGCTCGGCCTCACCGTCAGCGCCCTGCAGCTGGCCGCCAACCGCGAATTGGAGCGGCTGCCGAAGGTCAGCGGCAGCGTGGACGTGTCCAAGATCTACGTGACGCAGGCCCTGGACGAGGTGTTGACGAAGGCCGAGGCCGCCGCCGACGCGCTCAAGGACGACTACGTCAGCGTCGAGCACCTGCTCCTCGGCCTCATATCCGCGGGCAAGCCGCCGGCCATGAAGAAGTATTTCGAGAGCTTCGGCCTCGACCCGGCCAAGGTGCTCAAGGAACTGAAGAAGCTCCGCGGCGCGCAGCGGGTCACGACCGACAACCCCGAGACCACCTACAACGCCCTCGAGAAATACGGCATCGACCTCGTGGCCCAGGCGCGCAAGGGCAGGCTCGACCCCGTCATCGGCCGCGACGCCGAGATCCGCCGCGCCATCCGCATCCTCTCGCGCAAGACCAAGAACAACCCCGTGCTCATCGGCGAGCCCGGGGTGGGCAAGACCGCCATCGTCGAGGGCCTCGCCCAGCGCATCCTCCGCGGCGACGTGCCCGAGGGCCTGAAGGACAAGACCGTGTTCGCCCTCGACATGGGCGCGCTCATCGCCGGCGCCAAATACCGCGGCGAGTTCGAGGAGCGCCTCAAGGCCGTGCTCAACGAGGTCAAGTCCGCCGAGGGCCGCATCATCCTCTTCATCGACGAGCTCCACACCATCGTCGGCGCGGGCAAGACCGACGGCGCGATGGACGCGGGCAACCTGCTCAAGCCCATGCTGGCCCGCGGCGAGCTGCACTGCATCGGCGCCACCACGCTCGACGAATACCGCCGGCACATCGAGAAGGACCCGGCGCTTGAGCGCCGCTTCCAGCCCGTGCTGGTCGAGGAGCCCGCGGTGGAGGACGCCATCTCCATCCTCCGGGGCCTGCGCGAACGCTACGAGCTGCACCACGGCGTGCGCATCCAGGACAACGCCCTCGTGGCCGCCGCCGTGCTCTCGCACCGCTACATCTCCGACCGCTTCCTGCCCGACAAGGCCATCGACCTCGTGGACGAGGCCTGCGCCATGATCCGCACCGAGATCGACTCGCTGCCGACCGAGCTGGACGAGCTGCAGCGCCGCGTCATGCAGCTGGAGATCGAGGAGACCGCCCTGCGGAAGGAAAAGGACGACGCCTCCCGGCGCCGGCTCGAGGCCCTGCGCAAGGAGCTCGCCGACGCGAAGGAGCAGGCCAACGCGCTGCGCGCCACCTGGCAGAAGGAAAAGGAGTCGCTCGGGCGGGTGCAGAAGGTGCGCGAGGAGCTCGAGGCCGCGCGCCTCGAGATGGCCAAGGCCGAGCGCGCCTACGACCTCAACAAGATCGCCGAGCTGAAGCACGGCCGCATCCCGCAATTGGAGAAGGAACTCGCCCGGGCCGAGAAGGCCGGCAGCGCCGGGGCCACGCTCGTGAAGGAGGAGGTCTCGGCCGAGGAGATCGCCGAGATCATCGCGAAGTGGACGCACATCCCCGTGGCCAAGCTCATGGAGGGCGAAAAGGAAAAGCTGCTCCGCCTGGAGGACGAGTTGCACCGGCGCGTGATCGGCCAGGACGAGGGCGTGCGCCTCGTGAGCGAGGCCATCCTGCGCGCCCGCGCCGGCATCAAGGACCCGCGCCGCCCCATCGGCAGCTTCCTCTTCCTCGGCCCCACCGGCGTGGGCAAGACCGAGCTGGCCAAGACGCTCGCCGCGCAGCTCTTCGACTCGGAGGAAAACATCATCCGCCTCGACATGTCCGAATACATGGAGAAGCACAGCGTGGCGCGCATGATCGGCGCGCCCCCGGGCTACGTCGGCTACGACGAGGGCGGCCAGCTGACCGAGACCGTGCGGCGCAAGCCGTATGCCGTCGTGCTCTTCGACGAGGTGGAGAAGGCCCACCCCGACGTGTTCAACGTCCTGCTCCAGGTCCTCGACGACGGCCGCATCACCGACTCGCAGGGCCGCACCGTGGATTTCAAGAACACGGTCATCATCATGACGTCGAACATTGGCAGCCGCCACCTGCTGGAGGGCGTGAAGGGCGACGACATCCCGGAGAGCGTGCGCGAGGCGGTCATGGCCGACCTGCGCGCGACGTTCCGGCCGGAATTCCTCAACCGCATCGATGAGACCGTGCTGTTCAAGCCGCTCGCGCTCGAGGAGATCGAACGGATCGTGGACCTGCTCGTGGCCGACATCAACAAGCGCCTGGCCGAGCGCCGCGTCACGGTCGCGCTCGACGCCAAGGCGAAGGCGTGGGTGGCCGAGAAGGGTTACGACCCGGTGTTCGGCGCCCGCCCGCTCAAGCGCTTCCTCCAGCGCCACCTCGAGACCCGCCTCGCCCGCGCCCTCATCGCCGGCGAGGTCGCTTTGGACAGCAAGGTCACTTTCAAGGTCAAAGGCGACGATCTGGTGATGGGCTGAAATTTATTGCAGTGCGCCGGCGCGGCAAAGCCTGCGGGGCCGGCCAGGCATGTCCGACCGATCCACCAGACGTGCGCCTGTGGCGCCGCCCTATCTAGTGGCTGGCTTTTGCTCAACAGTTGGCGCGGAGAAGGAGCACTGGGCTCCAGCTTCTCCGGGGGCATGCGGTCGAGCGGTCAAAACTGATGCTGATATCTTCTTTGACAACTGTGCGGCGGGTTTTACAAAAGCAGCAACACTGATACTTATGAAACACAAACTTATCACCACGCTGTTCTTTGTTTCGCTTCTCGGGCTTCCGTTGGTTCGGGCCCAAGAGGTCAAGGAAGAGACCTCCAAGGATGAATCCGACAAAAAGGATGAGTCTTCCGAAGTAGTGAAAATGGAGAAATTCGTCATCACGGGTTCGCGCAGTCTGCCCCGCACCGTGACCGAATCCATGGTGCCGATCGATGTCATCACGGCAGCAGACCTTGGCAACCAAGGCGAAACCGACCTGAGCAATTTGATCCGCAACACGGTGCCGTCGTTCGATGTGAACACGCAGCCGATCAGCGATGCGTCCACCATCGTGCGACCGGCCAATCTGCGCGGCCTGGCCCCGGATCACACCCTGGTCTTGATCAACAACAAGCGCCGCCATCGCGCCGCCGTCATCTACTGGCTGGGCAACGGCGTGGCCGATGGCGCCCAAGGACCGGATATCGCCACCATCCCCTCGATCGCGGTGAAACAGGTGGAGGTGCTGCGCGATGGCGCGGCCGCGCAATATGGCTCCGACGCCATCGCCGGCGTGATGAACTTCATGCTCATGGACAGCAACAAGGGAGGCAGCCTCGAGGCCCGCTACGGGCAATACTACGAGGGAGACGGCAAGGGTTATAATTTCGCCGGCAACATCGGCGCCCCCCTCGGCAGCAAGGGGTTCGTGAACTTCAGTTTTGAATACGGCGCCTCGGATCCGACCTCGCGCAGCGTGCAACGCAATGATGCGGCCGCCCTGATCGCCGCGGGCAACACCAACGTGGCCAATCCGGCCCAGATCTGGGGCTCCCCGGAGATCAAAGAGGATATGAAGCTGTTTGTGAATCTGGGCGCCAAGCTCTCCGAAAAGGCCGAGTTCTATGGTCACGCCAACTATGTGACCAAGGAGGTCGAGGGCGGCTTCTACTTCCGCAATCCGAACACGCGCTCCGGGGTGTATAGCAACGATGGCGGAGCCACGCTGCTGGTGGCCGACCTCAATACCACCAACACCAGCACGCCTCCGGTCGTGCGGATCACCAACAACGTGCCGGATCCCGTGGCCCTTGCCATTGTGCGCAACAGCGCGGAGTTCTTCACCTTTCAGGAGCTGTTCCCCGGCGGGTTCACCCCCCGGTTCGGCGGCACGGTTGACGATTACGCCGTCTTGGGCGGCGTAAGGGGCAAGTTGGGCAATGGCTTGGAATGGGACCTCAGCGCCTCCAACGGCTACAACCGGGTGGATTTCTATATCAACAACACCGTCAACGCCTCGCTCGGGCCCAACACCCCGACGAACTTCGACCCCGGCTCCTACATCCAGGAAGAGATGAACCTGAACCTGGACGTGACCATGCCGATGGGGGATCAGTTCACCCTGGCCGGCGGCGTCGAATTGCGCGAGGAGACCTTCGAGATCGAGGTGGGCCAGCTCGAGTCCTATGTGATCGGGCCCCTGGCAGCCCAGGGTTTCAGCTCCGCCTCCAACGGCTTCCCGGGATTCAGCGACATCGCCCAGGGCAAGTGGTCGCGGAAAAACATCGCGGCCTACGTCGACGGGGAATGGAAACCCTCGTCCGATTGGACGATGGGCGTGGCCCTGCGCTGGGAAGATTTCGACGACTTCGGGTCCACGCTGAACGGCAAGATTGCCGGCCGCTACGAAGTCAACGATCGCTTCGCCGTGCGCGGCAGCTTCAACACCGGGTTCAGGGCCCCCACGCCCGGCCAGTCCAATGCCTTCAACGTGTCCACCCAGTTTGACCTGGTGCGCCGGGAGCTGGTCAACAACGGCACCATCCCCTCCACCCACCCGGTGGCGCGTTTGCGGGGCGGCAAGCAGCTCGATGCCGAGAGTTCCGTCAACTACTCCCTGGGCACGATCTTCGAGGTCGGCTCGGTCAAGTTCTCCGTGGATTATTTCAACATCAACGTGGAGGACCGGCTCGCCGTCTCGCAGAATTTCTCGCTGACGCCCGCGGAGATCAGCGCCCTGGTGTCCTCGGGCATCACCAGCGCCGCCAACCTGGAGAACTTCCGCTTCTTCACCAATGACTTCGATACGAAGACCTCCGGCATCGACATCGTCGCCGCGCATTCGATCAAGCATTTCGGCGGCAAGACCGATCTGGATTTCGCCTTCAACCATACCAAGACCGAGGTGACGAGCTTCAACCCGGCGACCCTGGACCTGAACCGCATCCGGCAACTGGAGTCGGCCCTTCCCGGCACCCGCTATTCCATCACCGCCAACCACGTCAACAAGCCCTGGCGCCTTCTCGCCCGCCTGAGCTACTTTGCCGGTTGGTATGACAGCGATGACGGGCGCGACTACTCGGGCAAGTTTACCGTCGATATGGAAGCCGCCTACAAGTTCACCGATAAACTGACACTGGTCGTCGGCGTGCAGAACATCCTCGACGAGACGCCCGACGTGAATCCGGACGCCGCCGCCGGTGTCGGCAACAAATACAGCCAATACTCCCCGTTCGGCTTCAACGGCGGGTTCATGTATTCCCGCATCAAGTGGGAATTCTGAGTCCCTGACTCTGACCAAATCTGCGTTCCAAGACCCGTCCCCGGGTCTTGGAACTTTTTTTGCCACTAGGCTGACAGGGCAGGTGCTTTGTGGATCGACCGCTACTGCACCGGTGCGCGACACCGTAGAGGCTCAGGCATCCTTGCAGGAAAGGGGGGCGAGCTGGCATTTGGCTAAGCCGCGCCGCAGCATTTCTTGTATTTCTTGCCGCTGCCGCAGGGACAGGCGTCGTTGCGCCCGATCTTCGGCGCTTCGCGGCGGACGGTGACGCCCGGCCCGCCGGCTTGCCCGGTATAGACCCATTTGCCGTCTTCGCGGTCGAAGAGAGCCACCTCGAAATGCTCCCGCTCTTTGCCGTCGAGCCTGAAGCGGGCGGTGAATTCCACCGCGCCAGTGTCGTCACCGGTGCCGCCCCTTTCCGTGCGGGAGAGGTTCAGGCCCAGCCATTCGGATTGCTCCGCCCATCGTTTGGCGGCGGAGGCATCGAAGGTCTTACGCTGTTCCGTGCTGAGCGAGCGCTCAAGGTGGGCGATGTCATGCTTCACGTGCGCCGTGTAGCGCGAACGCATCAGGGCCTCGGCCGTCGGGGCCGGCGCGCCGGCGAGGATCGGGCCGCAACAGGCGGCGAATTCGGCTCCGGAGCCGCAGGGACAAACATTCATGCCCACAGGCTACCCCGGAGTCTGGCCCGGATGGCAACGCCCAATCGTTAGTGTTGGCGACCGCCTCGATGCACCCCTGCCAATGTTCGTATTACGAACAATGCCAGGAAAGACTCATGTCCACTATTTACCTGCGCGCCCGCTGAGCCAGAGCAGGAGTTGCAGAGCGCGCTCGGCGTCCGGCATCGCCGTCTGCCGGTCGAAGAACTCTCCGACCCGGGCGCGGTGAACATCCAATTCCCGGGCTAACAGCGCCCGGTCTCCCCTGTGTTTGAGGTGCGGTTTCACCATGGAGATGACCGCGTTCCAGAGCGGGGTTTCCGGGCTGGGCCGCAAAGTGGCCCCCCTTCTGGCTCGCGGCTTACGCGCATCTGCGCGCTTACGTGCCTCGCGGGCAAGCTCCCGAGCCACCAATTCCAAAGTCTCCAATATTGCGATCCATGGGCCGAGTTTTGGGTGGATGTTGGGATTCATCCAATGTTCGTATTACGAACATTGGTTCCGGGCAAACGGGAAACACGACTGATGTTTGCAGTTTACGCCGCGGCGCGGAGAATCTGCACGGCGAGGGCGGGCGTCATGCCGTTCGGTCGCCGAACTTCTTCATCGCGCGCCCTTCTAGTCAGGCGGCGACCGCGGTGGCTAAATCGTCTTCCGCGCCGAAGTCAGGAAATAGCAATCGGCGCGCAGTGCGCGTGGCTTCAGCCGGATATAGTCCGGCCATGAAACTCCGGGCCGTAGGATTGCTGGGGCTGCTTGCGATGGTGGTCGGTATCCTGCCTGCGCAGGTGCAGGTGCTATACGTCGGGAACACCGACGGGACGATCAATCGCGTCGATCTCGCGGGCAACGTCAGCACGTATGCCACGGGATTTGCGAACATCTACGGCCTGGCGGGTGATGCGGGCGGGAACCTCTATGTCTCCAGCACGACCGCGCACAAGATCGTCCGGATCGCGCCCTCCGGAACCGTCACCGACTACGCGACCAACTTCCCGGCGAACTCGAACCTGCTCGGCATGACGTTCGACTCAACGGGCAATCTCTATGTCGCGGACGTGACCGTTGGCGTCTACAAGGTGCTCCCCGGTGGCAGCGTGAGCCTCTGGGCTACGGGCATGAGCTATCCGCAGGATGTGGCCTTCAACAGCGCCGGTCTGCTCCACGCCGCGGGGGGCTACAATCCGATGCAGATGTATTCCATCGCCAGCGACGGGACCCCGACCTTGTTTGCCTCCCAGGCGGCCGTGGCCGGCTTCAATACCATTGCCTTCGGCTATCTCGACACGGCCCACGTCGGGGGATCAAACAACACTTTCTACGAGATCACCTCAGCGGGAGTCATCAGCACCTACACCGGCCACAATGTCACGGACGTGGTCTATGCCGGCAACGGCACCTTCTATTTCCTCGCGGGCGGGACGCTCTGTCGCGACGTGGCGGGCAACATCAGCACGTTTGCCACGGGTTTTTCAAGCGCCACAGCGCTGGCGCTAGTCGCGGTGCCCGAGCCGGCAACGACGGCGACGGCGCTGGGGTTGCTGGCGCTCATGGCGGTCGGATGCCGGCGCCTCGCTCTTCGCCGACGCGTCCAGTGAGGCGGGCGGTGTCCCGGGCCGCGGCGAGGGGACAGCGGGCAGGCTGCGGTCGCGACCGAGGTCGCTCCCACGACAATCCCGGCATGATACGGCACCAGTCGAATGCTGTTGGGATTCCGGAGGTGATAAACCGCCGCGAGATTTTTGTCGCGGGGTATATCTTCACCCCCAAGGGTAAATCCGATGTCCGCCCAACCCATCCGCTATTTCCACCGCGCCCGGAAGGTCATGGAGACCGAGCAGGTCTACGGCGAGGCCTGGCTGCGCTGGACCTACGAGAACCCGGTCGGCCGCGTCGGGCTGGAGTGGTTCGCCAAGCGCGCGTGGGTGTCGCGCTATTTCGGGTGGAAGATGTCGCAAAGCAGCAGCGCGAACAAGGTGCTGCCGTTCATCACCGACTACGACCTCGACGTGGACGAGTTCGCGAAGTCGCCCTTCACCTTCAAGTCGTTCAACGATTTCTTCTACCGCGCGCTGAAGCCCGGCGCGCGCCCGATCGCCGAGCCCGGCAACGACCGGGTGGCCGTGCTGCCGGCGGACGGGCGGCATCTTGTGTTCCCGAGCGTGGACGCCGCGGCGGGATTCTACGCCAAGGGCCAGCGCTTCGACCTGAAGGCGTTCCTCGGCAGCGAGGAGCTGGCGATGGAATTCTCCGGCGGCGGCATGGTGATCTCGCGGCTCTGCCCGGTGGACTACCACCGGTTCCATTTCCCCGTCGCGGGCACGCCCGGCGAGCCGCGGGTCATCAACGGCTGGCTCTACTCGGTGTCGCCCGTCGCGCTGCGGGGCAACCTCGCCTACCTGTGGGAGAACAAGCGCGCGGTCACGCTGGTGGAGTCGCCGGTGTTCGGGCGCGTGGCGGTGTGCGAGATCGGCGCCACGATGGTGGGGAGCATCTTCCAGTCCTTCGTGCCCGGGCGGGCCGTGGCCAAGGGCGAGGAGAAGGGCCTGTTCAAGTTCGGCGGCTCGTGCGTGGTCACGCTGTTCCGGCCCGGCCGCATCCGGTTCGACGCCGACCTCGTGGAGCACGGGGCCAACCAGACCGAGGTCTACGCCCGCATGGGCGAGCGGCTGGGGACGGGCTGAAGACGGAAGGAAGAAGTAAGAAGGCGGAAGGAAGAAGAGGCCGGGGTGCGGCGGTTTTTGACGTGGATAAATCCCCGATCTTCCTTCTTCCTTTCGGCTCCGCGATTTTACGCCCGGGTGGTGGAACTGGCAGACACAAGGGTCTTAGAAGCCCTCGCCGCAAGGCTTACAGGTTCGAGTCCTGTCCCGGGCATTTGCGAAGAGACACAGGCACCCCCCTTGGGCCCTCAGCAGGCTTCTTCTCTATGCATGCGATGGTTCGGCTGTGCCGAACGTCACCGATGAGACACGCGCGGGCGAGCGCGCTCTGAACCTGAAATTAGGGGAAATGTGGAGCGGAGCTGGGCCATGCGAATTACGGTCACTTCCCGCGCGTTGTCTCTGGCAGCTGGATCGGCTCTTTCTTCGCGCGGTTCCAAATCGCGATCGCAAGCCCGGCCAATGCCAAGACTGCGGCAATAATCGAAACCGCGAACAGGGTCTTGCTCTGGCTAACGGCAATCTCCGCTACCGCAATCCGTCCATCTCCGGACAGTAACTCGCGGTAAGGCCGCACGCCGTAGTAGAACCCGATCTGAAAGCACGCGGCCATTGCGAACAGCGATGAGAAAAACATCGCGAGTTGATTTCTATCTGGGCTCTTCATCTTTCTTCCGCCGATCAGTGTTATTGGGCCTAACCGCGTTGTGCGGGAGGGTTCATGAAGTTCATTAAGGCGCAAGGGCTTGCGTTTGGCAACGGTGCAATTTTTCATCCCGGCATGGCCCGTCAACCGGCGCATTTCCGGATATCGCTCAAGGACAAATTGACGGACAAGTCACTCAAAGTGGAGCTGCTGGATTCACCCGGACTTTGGGGCGAGCGGCGCTATCGGGTGAGGGTCAACGGCAAGCGGGCGACCAAGGTGGAGGACATAACGCTCACCGAGGTGTTTGCGCGCCTGCGTCGGTGGATTGTGCGGCAGGCCCGGAGCTGATCAGGTCTTCTGCCAGGGCAGGCGGTCGAGGTCCACGTTGCCGCCGGTCAGGATGAGGCCGGCGCGTTTTCCGCGGACGTCCACCTTGCCGGCGCGGATGGCCGCGTAGGCCACGGCGCAGGAGGGCTCGATGACGATCTTGAGGTTTTCCCACAGCTCGCGCATGGCGGCGACGATCTCGTCGTCGGTGACGGTGACGATGTCGTCCACGAATTGGCGGAGGAGGGGCAGGTTGCGTTCGCCGACGCAGTTGGTGCGGAGGCCGTCGGCGATGGTGTCCACCTTGGGCCAGTTGACGCGGCGGCCGATGCGGAAGGACTCGGCAGCGTCGGCCCCGCCGGCGGGCTCGGCGCCGATGACGCGGGCGGAGGGCAGGAGGGCCTTGGTGGCGACGGCGGTGCCGCTGAGCAACCCGCCGCCGCCGATGGGCGCGAGGACGAGGTCGAAGGGGCCGGCGTCCTCGATCAGCTCAAGTGCGGCCGTGCCCTGGCCGGCCATGACGGCGTAGTCGTCGAAGGGATGGATGAGCACGGCGCCGGTCCCGGCGGAGATTTTGGCACAGGCGGCCTCGCGGGCGGTGAGGTTGGGTTCGCAGAGGGTGACCTTGGCGCCGTAGACCTCGACGTTGCGCAGCTTGGAGCGGGCGGAATTGTGCGGCATGACGATGTGGGCGGGGATGCCGCGCAGGCGGGCCGCGCGGGCGACGGCCGCGCCGTGGTTGCCGGAGCTGTGCGCCACGACGCCGCGGGCCGCGTCGGCGTCGGGGAGGGAGAAGACGGCGTTGACGGCACCGCGGGCCTTGAAGGCGCCGACGGCCTGGAGGTTCTCGCACTTGAAGAAGAGCCGGCCGCCGCAGGCCGCGTCGAGGGCGGGGTGGGTGAGCACGGGTGTGCGCACGATGTGCGGCCGGATGCGTTCGTGCGCGGCGCGGATGGCGGCGAGGTCGAGGGACATGGCGGGGTGGCCATCTGTTTAGCCACGAAGAGCACGAAGGACACGAAAAAGAAACACCGGTAGACGGACACTTTCGCGCGTTATCCGGGCCGGGCTGTGCTCTGCAATGCAGTCGGGAGTGGTTTTTCCACGGATGGAACGGATGGTGAGCGGATGAGCAAGATCGGGTGGATCCGAATCAATCCGGGAAATCCGTGGTGAAAAAACCGCGGGCTGGAGTTTGGGCCGGGACTGCCTAGGGTGCGGCCTCATGACCGTCAAAAAACTCCTCCACACCCGGATGCGGGTGAACGACATCGAGCGCAGCGTGAAATTCTACGAGGCGGCGCTGGGACTGAAGGTGGCGCGGCGGCACACCTCGCCGCGCGGCGCGCAGCTGGTGTTCCTCGCCACGCCGAACAGCGACGAGGAGATCGAGCTGTGCCAGATGCCGCCGGGGGCGTCGCCCGCCGTGCAGGTGCAGCCGGACCTGATGCACCTCGCGTTCGAGGTGGACGACCTCATGGCCTTCGCCGCGGCGCTGAAGCAGAAGGGCTTCGCGCTGAGCGACGGCCCGACGAAGTCCGGCAGCGGGTCGCTGATCGCGTTCATCGACGCGCCCGAGGGCTACGAGGTGGAGCTGATCCAGAAGGCGAAGGCGTGAGTCAAAGCGATCAGCTTTCAGCGATAAGCCATCAGCGGAGCCACCAAACACCCATGTCGTGTCATCCTGAGCGGAGCGAAGGATCCACCCTATAACCAGCTTGGATGTCTCTGTCGCTTCGCTCGGGACTTCGCTACGCTCAGAATGACAACAGGACCAAACGACCCGAGCAACCGGTGGCTGGAGGCATGGCCGGACGCGGTGGCCTTCGCCGGGGGGCTAGCGGTGTCGTGGTTCGCCGGCTGGGACACGAAGGACCTCGTGTGGAGCCTGTGGCTGGCGAGCCTGGTCATCGGCTACGCGATGATCGTGTGGCTGATCTTCAGCCGGGTGTCCGGCAACCTCGCGCTGCTGATCGGCGGCGTGTTCCTGCTGGCGTTCTTCACCGTGCACTTCGGGATGTTCCACCTCGTGCACTCGGTGTTCCTGAACGTGTTCTTCCCGGTCACGGACATGAAGGGCTTCCCGGACGCGACGGGCTACCTCGTGGTGCTGGGGAAGTATTGGTATTTCCTGCCGGTGGCGGCGGTGGCCGAGCGGGAGCATTTCCGGCGCCCGCCCGCCCCGGCCGGGGGCGGTTTCAAGGAGGCGATAAAGAGGGACGGCGACATGATGAAGCCCTACCGCAACGTCGTGCGCCTGCACCTGCTGATCTTCTTCTTCGCCTTCGCGCACTTCGCAAAGCTGGAGAACTTCCTCGTCTACGCCGTCGTGTATGCGGTGTATTTCTTCCCGTGGCGGCTGCTGCGGAAGGACAAGGCGACGGCCTAGCGGTCACCGAACTTACGTTCCCAGGCGAACAGGTATTGCTGGGCGAGGCCGGCAAGCTGACCGAAGTGCGCGCGGCCGAACTGCGCAACCTGGGCGGGCTTCCAGCCTTCGAGGCCATAGCGGCGCGCGAGGGACTTGAGGATCCACGTGTCCACGGGAAAGGCCTCGAGCCGGCCGGCGCCAAAGAGCAGGACGCAGTCGGCGATCTTTTCCCCGACACCCGGCAGCGTGAGCAGGCGGGCCTTGGCGGCGGCGTAGGGCAGGTGCTCGGTCTCCTCCAGCCAGCCGGGGTTTTGGGCGAGGTAACGCGCGGTGCCATGGATGAAGCGCGCGCGGAAGCCCAGCTGGCAGGCGCGGAGGTCGCGCTCGGGGAGCGCGGCGAGAT
>CAZMFB010000022.1:26846-46997 GCA_964565475.1 uncultured Opitutaceae bacterium
AGGTGGAGCGCGGCGTCCTCGACGCGCTCTGAACGCGTCCGGCCTCCTTCGCCAAGGCTACGAAGCCCAAGGAGGCCGCGTTCCACCCCAAGGCAGAGCCGTGGCGGGCGGCGAGAAGGGCGAGCATCTGCTTGATCTGCACGATCTGCTTCGTGGCGGAGCAGAGAAAACCAAGGAGGGTCTCGCCGAAGGGCTGGCGCAGGATGCGCAATCCGGGGAAGGCCCCGAGGCAGCGCCGCAGGTGCGGATCGCTCCGCCACGGCAGCGAGTCCGCGAGCGCGGCCCAGTCGGTGTCGGTTCCAAGGTATCGGCGCAGGGCCGGGCCGGTGGAGTCCGCCGTGCCGGTGGGTGCGCGCCACTCAAGGGTGTCACCGTGGAGGCGCAGTTGGGTGAGGTTTTCGCCCCAAATCCCGGTCCAGACGGCTATCGCAGATTGCTCGGTTGATGCTGACCCTGCTTCGCCGAGGCTTCCGCCGTCGCTCTTCGAACTATGGCGGACAAGTCGCAGGGCAGATGGCGTGACTTCATCCCGCCATCTGAACGCCTGACCGCCATCGAGGGTCTCGCGGAGGACGTCCGGCGAAGGACGCCACTCGCCGGGCAGGGGCTGCCAGCCGGACCAAGCCGGGGCCGGCGCGGTTACTTTCCGGCGGGCTTGTCCCACAGGTAGCTCTTCTCGGTCGCGAGCACGGTGCCGTCGTCGGGCGACACGACCTGCAGGAGCCAGGCGACGGGCTGGTGCTTGGGGTCGCCCCAGGCGGCGGTCGTGAGGCCGAGGTTGAGGACATTGGCGCCGGGACGCAGGGCGACGGTGAAGGCGGTCACCTGCTCGGCGGGCGTGTCGGGGAGGATGAGACGGAGCCGGGCCTGCACGGAGCGGGGCCCGGCAGGATTCTCGAGACGCACGAGGAAGTAGTAGCCGGTGCGCCGGGCAGGGTCGGTGCGCTGGATGAGTTGCCCGCCCGTGTTCTCGCGACCCGTGAAATACTCGGAGATGCGCTTGAAGGACTTGCCATCGCGCCATTCGGGCCAGACGCGGACGATCTTCAAGTCACCCTCCTTCGCCGAGGCTACGGAGGGCAGGGCCGAGGCAGCAAGGGCCAGGACAAGAAAGAGGAGGCAACCACGGATGTTCACGGATGGCAGATTGACGGGTGGAGCGGCTTGACCTCAAGCCGCTTCAGCGCGTTGAGGTCAACGCGCTCCACCTCATGGTTCCAGCCAGACTTTCTGGTAGCGGCGGAACACGAGGAGCGAGGGCTCCCAGCCGCGGACGGCCGGATGGATGAGGTAGGTCTGTGCGCCGAAATACAGGGGGGCGACGGGGGCGGATTCGAGAAGTGTTTTCTCGGCGGCCTGGAAGAGCTCGAGGCGCGCGGCGGCATCGGGCGTGGCGGCGGCGCGGGTGAGGAGGGCGTCGTAACCGGCGTTTTTCCAGCCGGTCCAGTTGTAGGCGCTGTTGGAGGAGAAGAGGCTGAGGAAGGTCTGCGGATCCGGATAATCGGCGGTCCAGGCGGCGGTGGAGATGCCGTAACTGAGCGTCTGCTGGTTGCTGATCCAGGTCTTCTGCTCGACCTGCGCGATGGACACCCGGATGCCGAGGTCGCGTTGCCACGCGGCCTGCAGGGCCTCGGCGAGGCGGGGCATCAGCTCGTCGTTGCGGGCCTGCAGCTCGAAGGCGGGGAAACCGCGGCCGTCGGGGAAACCGGCGGCCGCGAGCAGGCGGCGGGCTTCCTCCAGGTCGGTGCCGACGCCGGTCCGGGCGGTGTAGGGGCCGGTGGGAGCCGGCGTGAGCGAGCGGGCCGGGGCACGGCTGCCCTGGAGGACGGTGCGGGCGAGGGTGTCGCGGTCGATTGCAAACGAGAGCGCGCGGCGGACGTCGGGGTTGTCGAGCGGCGGGCGGGTCGTGTTGAAGCGGAGGAAGACGGACTGGAGGATGGGGTCGGCGCGGAGGCGCGCGGCGTCCTGGGCGCGCCAGGCGGAGAGCTTGGCGACGGGGAGGTTGTTGGTGACGTGGAGCTGGCCGGCCCGGAATGCGCGTTCCTCATCGTCTGCCTTCTCGATCGGGGAGAAGACGATCTCCGCGAGGCGTGTGGCGGCGGCCTCCCAGTGGTGCGGATTCTTGGCGACGACGATGCGGGCGTTGGGCGACCACTCCTTGAGGGTGAAAGGGCCGTTGCCGACAAGATTGCCGGGGCGCGTCCAGGCCGTGCCGCGTTTCTCGAGGGCACCGTGTGCGGCCAGCGCGCGCGGGTTGACCGGGAACCACGCCGGCAGGGAGACAAGCGCGGGCAGGTAGGGCACGGGCTGGCGCAGGCGGAGGACAAGGGTGCGGGCGTCGGGTGCGGAAAAACCCAACGCGGCGGAGTCGGCGAGCTTGCCGGCGTTGAAATCCTCGGCGCCGGCCACGTCATAGAGATACCAGGCGTTGTCGGCGGCGAGGGCGGGGGTGAGCGCACGACGCCAGGAATCCACGAAGTCCTGCGCGGTGAGCGGCTCGCCGTTGGACCACTTCAGACCGGCACGCAGATGGAAGGTCCAGGTGAGGCCGTCCACGGAGGACTCCCAGCGCTCGGCGGCGGCGGGCACGGGCTGCGCGGTCTTTTCGTCGAGGGCGGTGAGGCCCTCGAAGAGCGCCATGAGGAGGTTCTGGTCGGAGAGGACGGTGCTGGTGTGCGGGTCAAGGTCGGCGGGTTCGGCGGCGTTGCCGACAAGGAGCGTCTGCGTGCGGAGGCCGGACCCGACGGGCGTCTCGCGGCGGCCGCAGCCGGCCAGTCCCAGCAGCAGGAGCAGGCCGACGAGGAGAAACCGGGGAGCGGGCATGGGCGCAGTGAAACCCGGTCGGGCCGGACGGCAAGGAGCGGTTGGCGGAATTCGCTGTCTATCCGCCTAAGAAACCCCAAGTTGGCCCGTAACCAAGGCAGGTGCGTGAATCCTCCCACCCACATTTCCCCGCCCAGCCATGACAACGCCGCTTTGGTCCAAGATGCCGTCGCGCGCCACCAGGCGCCGCTCCTGCGCTATGCGGCGCGGCTGCTGGGAGGCGATGCCGACCTGGCGCGGGACGTGGTGCAGGACACCTTCGTCCGGCTCATGGGCCAGCCCCCGGCGCAGGTGGACGGGCATGTGGCGGAGTGGCTCTACACCGTCTGCCGCAACCGCGCGCTCGACGTGCTGCGGAAGGAGGGCCGCGTGAGGCGCTTTGAGGAAGGCCAGGTCGAGCGGCTCACGGCCGCCGGGCCGCTGCCGGGGCGCACGATCGAGCGCGAGGAGCAGCAGGCCAGCGTGCTGCGGCTCATCGACCGGCTGCCGCCCAACCAGCAGGAGGTCATCCGCCTGAAATTCCAGAGCGGATTCAGCTACAAGGAAATCAGCCGCATCACGTCGCTCTCCGTGAGCAATGTCGGCTTCCTCATCCACACCGCCGTGAACCGGCTGCGCCGCGAGATGGCGGCGATGCCGGAATAATCCGTCTGCACCAAGGTTTCGGCGCGACACGCCACTACAAATCAACACGAGAACAGACCATGAACCCGAACAAGATTTCTTCCGATGACCCGCGCTTGACCGCCTACGCCCTGGGCGAGATGGAGGCGGCGGAGCGGAGCGAGTTTGAGCAAGGCCTCGCCAACGACGCGGACGCGCAGCAGGCCGTCGCGGCGATCCGCCGGGCGAGCCAGGCACTGGAGGATGCACTCGCGACGGAGGCAGTGCCCGAGTTGGTGGTGCCGGCCGCCGGCGCGAAGCTGAACCGTGAGTTCAACGGCAAGGTCACGCGCTTTCCGCATTGGATCGTCGGCCTGGCCGCGGCGGCGTGCTTCGCGATGGTGTTCACCTACACGCAGGTCGAGCAGGCCAACCGGCCGCTGGTGGTGGCCCCGGCGCAGATCAGCGCGAACGAGGGTGCCGGCAAGGCGGAGACCCGGCTGGTCGAGGTGCAGCTGCTGCCGCCGGAAAAGGATGCCGCGCCCACGGCCAGGGAGCAGCCGCAGGCGGAGGCGCGCTCGCGGGCCCAGAAATCGCTGGCGGATGAGACCTCGGCGCGGATGGCGGCCAAGGCGGCCCCGGTCGCGCCCGCGCCCGGCCAGACCTATGATTTCAGCAACACGATGGCGGGTAGCGTGCAGGGGAGCGCGATGGACGTTGCCGGGAACAGCGGCATGAACGCCCAATTCAGCGTGACCGGCAGCCACCTGGCGATGCCGGCACTGCGGGCTGCGCCGGGCGGAGCCGGGCGCGTGGACCTGGGCATGGTCCGGGCGGAGACCGAGGCGCGAAAGCGGCATCCCGTCGGGGAGCCGGGAGAAATCATCCGGCCGGATGCGCGCCAGAACTTCAACACCGAGGCCTACACCTACGCGAAGGACAACGACTTCCTGCGGGTGAAGGGCAACGAGCTCTCAACGTTCTCGATCGACGTGGACACGGCGGCCTACGCCAACATGCGGCGCTTTCTCACTGCGCACAGCCGCCCGCCGCGCGACGCCGTGCGGATCGAGGAGCTGGTGAACTATTTTCCCTACCAATACAGCCCGCCGGCGGGCGCGGTGCCCTTCGCGGCCAGCCTCGAAGTGGCGGGTGCGCCGTGGAAGCCGGGGCACCGGCTCGTGCGCATCGGCCTGAAGGGGCGCGAGGTCAGCGACGCGGCGCGGCCGGCGGCCAACCTGGTGTTCCTCATCGATGTGTCGGGCTCGATGAACCAGCCGAACAAGCTGCCGCTCGTGAAGCAATCGCTGCGCATGCTGGTGGAGAAGCTCCGGGCGGACGACCGAGTGGCCATCGCGGTCTACGCGGGGGCGTCGGGCCTGGCGCTGCCGTCGACCCCGGCCGCGCGCAAGGCCGAGATCCTGGCCGCCATCGATCAGCTCGAGGCCGGCGGCTCGACCAACGGCGCGGCGGGCATCCACCTCGCCTACGACGTGGCGAAGGCGAATTTCATCACCGGCGGCGTGAACCGCGTGATCCTGGCCACGGACGGGGACTTCAACGTCGGCGTGACGAGCGGGGGCGAGCTGACGCGCCTGATCGAGGAGAAAGCGAAGAGCGGGGTGTTCCTCAGCGTGCTGGGCTTCGGCATGGGCAACTACAAGGATGCGACGCTCGAGCAGCTGGCCGACAAGGGCAACGGCAACTACGCCTACATCGACACGGAGAAGGAGGCGCGGAAGGCGCTGGTCGAGCAGGCGGGCGGCACGCTGGTGACCATCGCCAAGGACGTGAAGATCCAGGTCGAATTCAACCCGGCCCTGGTGCAGGCCTACCGCCTCATCGGCTACGAGAACCGGCTGCTGGCGAAGGAGGACTTCAACAACGACAAGGTGGACGCGGGCGAGATCGGCGCGGGCCACACGGTGACGGCGCTGTATGAGGTCGTGCCCGTGGGCGTGCCGATGCCGGAGACCGGCGGCGAGGTGGACCCGCTGAAGTATCAGCGGACGGAAAACAGGGAACCGAGGACGGAGGTCCGCGCCCGTCGCACCGCGGGCGGCGCCGACATGCTGACGGTGAAGGTGCGCTACAAGGAGCCGGCCGGCGACGTGAGCAGCAAGCTGGAGTTCCCGCTGGTGGACAGCGGACGGGCCTTCGCGGAGGCGAGCGCGGATTTCAAATTCGCCGCGGCGGTGGCCTCGTTCGGCATGATCCTGCGCGAGTCGCCCCACAGGGGGTTGACCGACTTCGCCCAGGTGGCGGCGTGGGCCCGCGAGGGCACGGGCGCGGACGCGGGCGGCTACCGCAGCGAGTTCCTCGGGCTGGTGGCGCAGGCCAAGGCGGTCTGGGGCGAATAAGCCCCCGTCGCTCAGGCCGTGACGGTGTCGAGGGAGCAGCTCTCGACGGGCGTCTCGCAGTTCGGGCGGGCAATGACGCCGGCGTAAGGCTCGGGGGCGAAGGGGCGCTGCGGCTCGGCCAGCAGGTGGCGGTCGCAGACGGCGAAGAGCTCGGCCTCGGTCATGGCGCGGCGCATGTCGTGGAGGAAGCGGCCTTCCGCATCCACGCTCTGGCCGACGAAGTTGAGGTATTTCTTCATCTTGGCGACGTGGGCGGCCTCGGGGATACCGGGCGCCTGCGTTTCGCGGTAGAGGCGGCCGATGTATTCGCGCACATCGGCGAGGGTGGGTTGGAAGACAATGGTGGAACCCGGCCGCTGGACGGGTTCAGAGCGCGTCCGGAGGCCGCGCTCCACCTCAAACCATTCGCGGCACTGGCGGAAGATCCACGGATTGCGGATGGCGTGGCGGCCGATCATGACGCCGCCGGCCCGGGTGTCGGCGAGGACGGCGGCGGCGCGGCCGGCGGAGGTGATGTTGCCGTTGGCCAGGACGGGGCAACGCACGGCGGCGGCGGCGCGGGCGATGAAGTCGTAGTGCACGTCGCTGCGATACATCTCCTTCACGGTGCGGCCGTGCAGGCTGAGGAGGTCGACGGCGTGCTTGTTGACGAGGGCGAGGATGGCGTCGAAGTTGGCGGTCGAATCGAAGCCGATGCGCATCTTGACGGTGAAGAGGCCGGGCACGGCGTCGCGCAGGGCGCCGAGGAGGGAGTCGACCTTGGCGGGGTCGCGCAGGAGGCCGCCGCCGACGTTCTTCCGGTAGATCTTGGGCGCGGGGCAGCCCATGTTGAGGTCGATTCCGGCGACGGGATGCTGCAGCAGCTCCCGCACGGTGCGGACCATGTGGGGGATGTCCTCGCCGATGAGCTGGGCGAAGATCGGGCGGCCGGTGGCGTTCTCGGTGATGGACCGGAGGATGTGCTTCTCGGGGCGCGACTGGGCGTGGACGCGGAAGAACTCGGTGTAGAAATAGTCGGGCGCGCCGTAGTGGGCGACCACGCGCATGAAGGGCAGGTCGGTGACGTCCTGCATCGGGGCCAGCGCCGTGAGGGGCTGGCCGGGCAAGTGGCCCGGGGGCAGGGAGCGTGGGGTGGCGGTCATTGCTCCTCCGCGCCGGCGGGGTCATCCTTCTGCTGGCGGAGGACGCGCTCGAGGATCTCGCTCATGTCCTCGACGAGTTCAAAGACCTGGCGGGAGACATAGATCGGGCGCTTCTGCTGGAGGGCGAGGACGATGGAGTCGCTGGGCCGGGCGTCTAGCTCGAGCAGTTTGCGGCCGAGTTCGTTCTGCATCTGCAGGATGATGCGGGCGAAGTAGGTGCCCTCGTTGACGTCGTTGATGATGACGCGCTCAAGCCGGATCTCGAAGCCGGAGAGCATGAGGCCGATGAGATCATGGGTCAGGGGGCGTTCGCGGCGTTCGCCCTTGAGGGACATGGAGATGGCGCTGCCCACGGAGGGGTCGACGTAGATGACGAAGACCTTGGCGGCATCGCCGAGGAAGACGGCGCAGCCGTTGGCCGTCGGCATGAGGCCCTTGACCGCCACCTCTACGATATCGTGGGACATGCGGGGAATGTGCGCGGCGGCGGGGAAAATTCAACCACGGCGTCGCGCGGCGGACTCAGGCGAAGCCGTGCAGGTGGATGCCGGCGGCCCGGGCCTGGGTGAGGACGGCCGGGCGCTCCAGGACGATGACCTTGCCGGCCTCGAGGGCGGCGGCCTTGAGGCCGGTCTCGCGCATGACCTCGAGGGTGCGCAGGCCGAAGACCGGCACGTCGAAGCGGAAATCCTGGGCGGGCTTGACGCATTTCACGAAGATGGCCTCGTCGGTCTTGAAGGTGCCGGCGCGCCGGAGCATCTCGTCGGTGCCTTCGAAGGCCTCGACGGCGAGGACGGTGCCCTTGCGCACGACGCAGCCCTGGCCGATGTCGAGGCGCGCGCACTCGCGGGCGATCTGGATGCCGTGCGCCAGGTATTCCGCGTCGAAGGGGAATTTGCCGCCGGTCATGGCGCCGGGGGTGGCGAGGTCGTCGTCGAGGAAGGCACGGGCATCGAGCAGGGTGACGCCGATGGCCTCGATCTCGCGGGCGATGGCGCCGAAGATGGTCTCGGCGTTGCGGCGCTTGAGGGTGAGGAGGATCTGGGCGGCCTTGAGGTCGGGGGTGAGGCCGTGGAAGAGTTTCTTGGGCTTCACCTGCCCGGCCATGAGGGCGGCGCCGGCGCCGAAGGACTTGAGGGCATCGAGCATCTTCCCGATCTGGCCGACATTGATCTCAACGCGTTCCGTGGCGGGAAAGGAGGCCGTGAGTTCGGGGGGCGTCTCGTCCTCGATGGCGATGAGGCGCAGGGGCACGCCGGAGCGGCGGATGGCGGCGGCGGTGAGGGCCGGGTAGTGGCCGCGCCCGGCGATGAGCGCGACGGGGCGGGCGGGCGAGAAGTCCTTCGGGAGAAAAGCGGAGGGCATCGGAAGCAGAATGCGGCGTGGGGGGTCGCCTGCAAGCAGGCTCCTGCGGCGATAAGGCGGGGTCCGGCGAACCCCGCCTTGCAACACCAGGCATGAGGCGTGGCGAAGAGGAGACCGCTTCACGGTTCAGGCCTGCGAACCGTAGTATTTCTTGTAGCTGCGGTAATAGCGGTAATTCGAGTAATACTCGATGCGGCGGGGTGAGAGACCGTTGAGGACGATGCCGAGCAGCTCGTTTTTGCTCTCCTTGATCTGCTTGATGAAAAGCCGGATGTGCTTCCGATAGGCGCGGTTGAAGCGGCAGACGTAGACGACCTCGTCGGTGCGCTCGGCGATGAGGATGGCGTCGGTGACGGCACCCATCGGGGGCGAGTCGACGACGACGAGGTCGAAGTGCTGCTTGAGCGAGGCGAGGAACTGGGTGAAGGCCGGCTTTTCGAGGAGCTCGGTCGGGCTCTTGGAGCGGCCACCGGAGCGGAGCAGCCAGAGGTCGTCCTCGACCTTGGTGATGCCGAGGGTCGGGTCGGCGAGGGGATCGGCGGGGGTCTGGGCACCGGCCTCGAACCAGGCAATGAGGCCGACCTCGTTGGTGAGCTTGAAATTCCGGTGCAGCATCGGGCGGCGCATGTCGCAGTCGACGAGGAGCACCTTCTTGCCGTGGCGGGCGAAGGCGGCGGCGAGGTTGCAGCTGATCATCGTCTTGCCCTCGCCGGGGATGGTGCTGGTGACGAGGATGGACTTGGGGAAGTCGAGCTTCGACTGGATCTTGACGGCGCTGTAGACGCTGAGGAAGGCTTCGGAGCCGGGGGAGGTCTTGTTCAGGCTGACGAGGGCGTGCTTCTCCATGTCGGGCGTGTCGGAGAGCTCGGGGATGATGCCGAGGAGCGGGACGCCGATGAAGTTCTCGACGTCCCATGCGCTCTTCACGCGGTCGTCGAGGAAGCTGAGGCCGATGGCGACGAAGGCGAAGACGACCGCGCCCAGGCCGGCGGCGGTCTTGATGATCTGCGGGAGATTGGGCTGGAAGGGGGCGCCGGCGGGGACGGCCCGGTCGAGCGGGCGGACGGGAATCTTGTCGAGGTTTTTGTCGCTGACGGCCTGGTTGAGGCGGTCGAGGATGGCGACGTAGGCGTTCTTGGCGACGGCAGCCTGGTTTTCGAGGCTCTTGAACTCGACGGAGAGCTCGCCAAGCTTGAGCTGGCTTTTCTCGGCCTCGGCGTATTCGCGGGTGTAGGAGGCCTCGGAATCGCGGACCCGGCGGAGCTGGGTCTGCAGGTCGCTGATCGCCTGCTCGATGTTCTGGTTGATCTGCTGCTCGACGACGGCGAGGGAGTTGGCGAGGTCGATCATGCGCGGGTGCCGCTCCAGGTAGCGCTCGCCGAGGACGGACTGGGTCTTGAGGAGGTCGGCCAGCTGGATGCGGAGCGCCGCGATGCTGCCGTAGTTGGAGATATACTGCATCTCGAGGAGGTTGCCGCCGCCGGTGCGGATCTTCTGGATCTGGTCGAGGACGACTTCGAGGTTGAGGCGGTTGATGCGCTCGGCGGTGAGGGTGGAGTTGATGGCCTTGAGGCGCTCGGCGACGATGTCGACGCTGGCGGAGAGGGAGACAAGGTTATGCCGGCGTTTGTATTCCTGGAGGCGCGTCTCGGCGGCCTCGGATTCGCGGCGCAGCTCCTCGGCGCGGTCCTTGAGGAACTTGGTGGCGTATTCGCCGACGTCCTCGCCCTTGTTGATGATGTAGCGGATGAACTGCTCGACGTAACGGTTGGCGACGAGGGCGGCGCCCTCGGAATCGCGATTGGTGGCGGTGATCGTGACGGTGAGGCTGTTGCGGACGGAGCCGATGTTGACGCCGCCGAGGAGCTCGTTGGGGCCCGGGGGCGGGAGGTTGTCCTTCAGGTAGGGGCGCTGGAGGAGCTTGATCTCGTCGGGGGTGAGGGACCGGACGACCAGTTCGCGGAGCTTGGCGCTGCGCAGGATGTCGAGGTTGGACTGCATCTCGAGCTCGTTGCGGACGGAGGGGTCGGAGATGCTCGGGTTGGCGAGCACCTGGTCCGGGCGGTCGAACTGCATCGTGGCGGAGCTGCGGTAGAGGGGGACCTCCTTGGCCTGGAAATACGCGAAGGAGAGGGAGACGATGAGGGCGACGGGAAGGGCGATCCAGAGGCGCTCCCGCAGGATGATGTAGTAGTCGCGCAGCGTGCGGCGCTCCGCCACGTGATCCTCGCTGGAGTGGAGGCCGCTCGGGCCCTTGTTGCTGAATTGCGGGGGGACGGAGACGGAAGACATCGTGATCAGATGAGGCTCTCGGGCACGTAGACGTTGTCGCCAGGGAGCAACAGGATGTCCTCGTTGTTGGGGCGGCTGCTCTTGCGGCCCTTGAGCAGCGCCTCGACGTCGATGGTGAAGACCTTCTTGGTGCCGTCGGGCAGGATGCGTGTGACGGTCACCGCGCTGCCCTTGGCGATATCGCTGAAGCCCTGGGCCTTGGTCACCAGCTCGGTGAGGGTGTAGGTGGACTCGGCGGGGAGGCTGTAGCGGGCGGGAGAGCGGATGGCCCCGGTGATGGAGACCTCGCGCGGGGCATAGTCCTCGATGGAGACCTGCACCTGGGGGTTGCGCAGGAAGCGGCCGTCCTTGTAGGCGGCCTCGATGGCGGCCTGGGCCTGCGTCAGGGTGCGGCCCCCGAGAAGGACCTCGCCGATGAGAGGGAGGCTGGCCTTGCCGCGGGCGTCGATCCGGACGATGGCCCGGAGGTCATCCTCGCCGAAGACCGTGACCTGGATCCGGTCCGCCAGTTGCAGGGTGTTGACATAGCCCTTCTTGATCTCGGCGATGCGGCTGTCCTTCTCCTGGGCGGAGAGGGGGAGGGCCGCCGCACCGGCAAGGATCACGAGCATCAGCGGGAAAAGAGAGCGAAGGGGGTGCATGAGCGGCGTCAGAAGCGGCTGTAGACGTCGATCGTGTAGCCGTAGCGATCGAAGTCGGAGGCGGCGAGGCTGGACCAGTTCTTGAAATAGTTGAAGGAGGCGCCGACGCGGAGGTTCTCATTGAAGGTATACCGCGCGCCGATCTCCCACATGGCGAAATGGTCGGTGCGAGCCGGCTTGCCCTGCCCGAGGAAGTCATTGCGGCCGCCCGCGAGGGTGGCGTCGGCGGCCAGCCGGCGCGTGAAGGAATAGGTGGCGATGAGCGAGCCGGAGGCGGAGTCAACCGAGTCGCCGGTGGCGGTCGTGCTGAAATCGCGGAGCGCCTGCAGTTTCAGGCTGAACTTGCGGGTCGCCCTCCAGTCGAGGGAGGTGCTGACGGTCAGCTGGCCGAAAGTCTCGTTGGTGGTGTCCTGCTGGCGCAGCTGGTAGCCGAGGCGCACGACGCCGGTCAGCTTCGGCAGGAGCCCGCCCGTCGCGCCGATTGAGAACGAGTGGTCGGTCGTGCTGCCACCCGCCAGGGTATCGGCCAGGCGGACCCGGTAGCCGCCAAACAGGTCGGTCTTGGAGGAATAGACGTAGAAAAAGTCGAGCGCCTGCGAATAGTCGGTGTAGTTCGTGAGGGCGGTCGTGTCCGTGTAGCGCCGGCGGAGGTAGCCGGTGCTGGAGGTCAGGTAGAGGTTCTCGTTGACGGGATACTTGAGGTTGAGGCCGAGCGGGAAATTCCAGGAGTTGGTGCGGACGTTGACGGCGCTGTCGGACCGGCTTTCGCGGAAGGCGCTGACGGAGAGGGCGCCGGTGGTGCGGCCGCCGCTCTTGTCGAGCTCAAGGTTGAAGGTGGGGTTGGTCGAGGACTCGCGGGAATACTCGACGAAGCGGGTGTGGTTGATCACGCCGCGGCAATTGACCGCGATGATGCCGCGGCGGCGCTTGAGCTCAAAACCCGCCTGCCCGCCGTAGCTGTAGTCGCCGTCGCCGCCGGCCGTGGCGAAGATGTTGGAACTGTAGTTGAAGCTGGCCTGCCCGAAGACGAAGACCTGGTTGCGCGTGCCGTCGATGTTGAGGAGGGCCCGGGCCGGGACCGCGCACGCGAACACGCCCGCGATGATGCCCAGGAGTCGCACGATGGGAGCGGGGGTCGGCACGAGGTTCGCGGTTATTCTCCACCCCGCGCGGGCAGGGTGGCGGGACTGACCGTGATGTTGTGCGGCACCTGGACGGGAACGCTGGGGCGGGCGACGATCTCCGGTTCACCGTCCTGGTCGAAACCGGCCGCCGGGCCTTGGTCCGAACCGGTCGCCGGGCCTCCGGTGGTTCCGGTGGCGTCGCCGCCCCCGGTCGAGGTGAGTGATTTGCTGGCGATGGTCTCGAAAGTGACGGTCTTGCGGGAGGCGCTGGCGATCTGCAGGACGCGGAGCAGATCCTGTTTCTTGGCCTCGGGGATGGGCGTGATCACGATGGATGGCGGCGGACCAGGGTATATGGTGGCCTGTTCGCCCGGCCGCATCACCTGGCTGATGAAATTCAGGCCCTTGGTCCGCACGGTCACGTCGCCCTCCATCAGGTAGACCACGGTGTAATCATCGTGGGCCTGCAGGGCGACGTTGCGGCCGCGGACGTTGACGCTGCCGTGGGGCGTGTTGAAAACCATGGTGCTGCCGCTCGACATCTGGCTCGTGCTCGCACCCATGAACCCCTGCGCGAGCATGATGGAGGTGGTGGAGATGGAGGGCTCGTTCTCCGTGGACGTGCCGCGGGTGTTGAAGCCGCTCTGGTCGAGCTTCTCGATCTCCATGCGGGTGTTGGCGTCGAGGTAGATGCCCGTGCCGTTGGAGAGGACGAAGGCGAGATGGGAGTCGGGCTCGGTCTCGAAGATGGTTCCCGGCGCATCGAAGGCGGTGGCCTGCCGGGCCGTGTGCACGCGGTCGCGCGTTCGGATCTGCGCATCGCCCTTGACCTCGGCGAGGAACACCTTTCCCGTGGCGCCTTTCTTCTGGCCCAGCTGGCGCTGGGCCTCTGCATCCGGGACACACCAAACCAATGCTGCCGCGAACAAGACGAGATTGGGGAATACAGGTGTTTTCATGGCTCGGAATGGGGGACCGGCGCCGGGCGTCCGGATGGCCCGTTTTTGTATAGGTATTAAACCCTAGAGCAAGGAGTTTTTACCCTAGGATGGATTGTTTCCTGAAAACCTTATCTCAAACAACCAGATTGAGCAACTTCCCTTTGACGTAAATGGACTTGCGGATCTGCTTACCCACGAGATGCGGGGCGACCTTGGGGTGGGATTTGGCCATATCGATTAGCTCCTGTTCGCTGGCGGTGATATCCACCGCGGCTTCGCCCCGGTGTTTGCCGTTTACCTGGAACACAATGTTCATGGCGGTCGCAACGAGCTTGGACGCGTCAAAAGTGGGCCACGCAGCGTGCATGGCCAGTCCTTGACCTCCGAGCCGGTGCCAAAGTTCCTCCGCCAGATGCGGCGCAAAGGGTGCGAGCAACTGCAGGAAGGTGAACATCGCGGCGCGCGGAACGGCGGGCTCCTTTTGCAGGGCGTTCAGCAGGACCATCAGGTCGGAAATGGCGGTGTTGAACTGCAGGGTCTCGATCTTCTCGCCGACCTTCTTGACCGTCTCGTGCAGGAGTTTGTCCGTTTCAGGCGTGAGGGCGGCGGTCGCGGAGATGCGCGGATTGGGGCTGCCGTCCTCGCTGAGGCACTCGCGCCAGGCCTTCCGGAGGAAACGGTGCACGCCCTCGATGCCCTTGGGGTTCCAAGGCTTCATCGCCTCGAGCGGTCCGAGGAACATGAGGTAGAGGCGCAACGTGTCGGCGCCGTAGTCGCGGATGATGTCGTCGGGGTTCACCACGTTGCCGCGGCTCTTGGACATCTTCACGCCGTCCTCGCCGAGGATGATGCCCTGGTGGAACAGCTTCTTGAACGGCTCGGGCTGCGGCACGACGCCGAGGTCGAACAGCACCATGTGCCAGAAGCGGGCGTAAAGCAGGTGCAGCACGGCGTGCTCGGCGCCGCCAACGTAGAGGTCGGGCACGCCCCAGTATTTCAGTGCATCAGGGCTTGCGAGCGCGCCGGCATTCTGCGGGTCGAGATAGCGCAGGTAATACCAGCACGAGCCGGCCCATTGCGGCATGGTGTTGGTCTCGCGACGGGCGAGCACCCAGGCGTCGCCGGCGGGCTGCGCCTGCGAGGCGGGGACGCTGGCCCCGGTCTGGACGTTGAACCAGATCTCGAGCCACTCGGTGACGTTGGCCAGCGGGCTCTCACCCGTGCCGCTGGGCAGGTAGGACTGCGTCTCGGGCAGCGTGAGCGGCAGCGAGCTCTCGGGCAGCGGCAGCGCGTATTGCGTGACGCCGTTCTCGACGAAGGTCACGGGCGCCGCGGGCAGGTCGTGGCGCAAAGCGGCGGCTCTGCGGTAATCGGCCTCGCTCACCCAGACAATGGGGAAGGGCTCGCCCCAGTAGCGCTGCCGCGAAAAGAGCCAGTCACGGAGCTTGTAGTTCACCCGGCGGTCGCCGAGGCCCTTGGCCTCGAGCCAGGCGATGATCTTCGCCTTGGCCTCGTCGACGTTCAGCCCGTTGAGTGAGATCTCGGGATTGGCGCTGTTGATGGCCGGTCCGTCGCCGGTGTAGGCCGCGTCGGGGAAACCGGCCGGCGGCTGCACGGTGCGGACGATCGGGAGGTCGTAGATTTTCGCGAACTCCCAGTCGCGCTCGTCCTGCGCTGGCACGGCCATGATGGCACCGGTGCCGTAGCCCATGAGCACATAGTCGGCGATCCAGACCGGCACCCGCGCACCGTTGACGGGGTTGACGGCATGGCCGCCGGTGAAGACACCGGACTTTTCCTTTGCCGCGTCGGACATGCGGTCCACATCGCTTTTCGCGGCGGTCCGGCGCACGTAGGCCTCGACGGCCGCGCGCTGCGCGGGCGTCGTGAGTTCGCGGACGAGAGGATGCTCCGGAGCGAGGACCATGTAGGTGCAGCCGAAGAGCGTGTCGGGCCGCGTGGTGAAGACCCGCAGGTTGCCGAGTTTGGCGTCCTCGAGTTTGAACATCACCTCCGCACCCTCGCTGCGGCCGATCCAGGCCTCCTGCATGCGCTTGGTCGAGTCGGGCCAGTCGACAGCCTTCAGGCCGTCGAGCAGCCGCTCGGCGTAGGCCGTGATGCGCAGGACCCACTGGCGGAGATTGCGGCGCTCGACCGGGAAGCCGCCGACCTCGGACTTGCCGTCAATGACCTCCTCGTTGGCCAGCACGGTGCGCAGTTCGGGACACCACCACACGGGACGCTCGTCCACGTAGGCGAGGCCCCGGCGGAAAAGCTGCAGAAAGATCCACTGCGTCCACCGGAAGTATTTCGGATCGGTCGTATCCACCTCGCGGTCCCAGTCATAGCTGAAACCCAGGGCCTTGATCTGTCGGCGGAAATTCGTGATGTTGTTCTGCGTGTTGGCGGCGGGGTGCGTGCCGGTCTTCACGGCGTGCTGCTCGGCGGGCAGGCCGAACGCGTCCCAGCCGATCGGGTGGAGCACGTTGCAGCCGCGCGCGCGCTTGTAGCGGGCGATGATGTCGGTGGCCGTGTAACCCTCCGGATGTCCGATGTGCAGGCCCGAGCCGGAAGGGTAGGGAAACATGTCCAGCACGTAGTATTTGGGCCTGGCCGATCCGTTTTCGGCGCGGAACGCCTTCGTCTCCTCCCAGATCCGCTGCCAGTGCGGCTCGATCGTGAGGTGGTCGTAGTCTTTGCAGTGGGTCGCCATCGGGATGAACCGCCCATGAGAGGCGCTTCGCCGGGAACCGTCAACCCCGCTAACGGCCTTGCCGCGGCCGCTCCCGGTCCTCCACTGTCGCGGCATGTTTACCGGCATAGTTGAGGAAACCGGCCGCGTGGTCGCCTTTGCCCGCGGCCCGGCCGCGTGGTCGCTGCAGATCGCCGCAACCCGCGTGCCCGCCGGGGTGGCCGTCGGTGACAGCGTGGCGGTCAACGGCTGCTGCCTCACCGTCACGCGCTTCGACGCCGCCAACCTCTGGTTTGACGTCCTTGAGGAAACCCGGCGCCTGACCAACTTCGCGGACCTCGCGGCCGGCGGCAGCGTGAACTTGGAGCGCAGCCTGCGCGCCGACGGGCGGCTCGGCGGGCATTTCGTGACGGGGCACATCGACACCCTGGGACAAATCGAGGTGTTCGAGGCCCGCGGGGCGGACCACTACCTGCGGGTGAACGCCCCGCCGGAATTCGTCCGTTACCTCGCCTACAAGGGCTCGGTCGCCATCGACGGCATCTCGCTCACGGTGGCGGAAGTGGACGGCCCGGCCTTTGCGGTCTGGCTCATCCCGCACACGCTGCAGGTGACCAACCTCGGCGGCCGGGCCGCCGGTCAGCGCGTCAACCTCGAGTATGACCTGCTCGCCAAATACGTCGAGCGGCAGCGCCTCTATCCCGCCCCGTGATGGAAACGCGCGAACATTTGCTCGCCCTGCAGGAGGAATTGCGCCGCCTGCGCGCCCATGGCCAGCGGGTGGTCGCCGTGGATGACTCGAGCCTGGAGGACTTGCGGCGCGCTGTGGCGGCCTGTGAAGGCGAGGGCGCAACCGCAGCAGCGCCGCAAGTCTCCGCACCGCTTCCGGAGGCGACCCTTGCCGTGCGCACCCCGGCCCGGGCCATCGCAGCGCGCACGGCGGATCCCGGATTACCGCCTGCACCCGCGGTCAACCTGCCGGCCGGCGACAAGCAGGCGCAATGGGTGGCGCTGCGGGCGCAGGTGCTCGCCGACCCCGTCTGCAAGAAGAAGGTATTCCCCGGCAAGCAGATCGTCTTTGGCGTCGGCAGCCTGGACGCCGCGATCATGTTCGTGGGCGAGGCGCCCGGCGGGGACGAGGAGGATCAAGGCGAGCCCTTCGTCGGCCGGGCCGGGCAATTGCTCAACAAGATGATCGGCGCCATGGGCCTCCAGCGCGAACAGGTCTACATCGGCAACATCCTCAACTGGCGCCCCGAGATGCCGCGCAATCCCGACGGCAGCCAGACCGGCAACCGTCCGCCGACACCCGGGGAGATGAGCTATTGCCTGCCGTTCATCCGGGCCCAGATCGGTATTATCCGGCCGAAGGTGCTCGTGACGCTCGGCAAGACCGCAGTCGACGGCCTGTTGGGATTTGACCGCTTCAAGTCCATGGGCGCAGCCCGCGGAGCCTGGCACGACTACGAGGGCACGCCGTTGCGCGCCACCTACCATCCCTCCTACCTGCTGCGGCAGGAGGGACTCACCAGCCTGACCGCAAAGAAGATCAAACGTGACGCCTGGGAGGACCTGCTCGCCGTCATGGAGAAGGCCGGGCTTCCGGTCAGCGACAAACAGCGCCGCTTTTTCCTTTGAACCCACGGGCGACAGCCGCGCACCGGTTCAGAGCAGAGCCCGCAGCGCCGTCGCGACCTTTTGATACTCGGCCTCCAGCCGGGGCAGGATGGCGGCAGCTTCGCCCAAGCGTTCCTGGTTGGCGAATTGCTCGATGTCCCTGCTGGCGGCATGCAGCCGGGCGGCCCCGAAGTTGCCCGAACTGCCCTTGAGGGAGTGCGCCGCCCGTGTGACCATCTTGGCGTCGTTGGTCGCGATGCCGGTCCGGATCTCCGCGATGCGTCCCGGCGAGTCGTTGAGGTAGATGCCGATGATCTCGCTTAGGAAGGAGTCATCGCCGGGGCTCAATTCCCGCAGGGTGGCGATGGTGGCCGGATCGAGGATGGCATCGTCGGGCATGCGGTCAAAATCGGATGCGGTTTAAGTGGTCAAAGGCGAGGCAATTGCGCGGGCCGTGACCCGGTGGGGCCGGCGGCCATGATTATATATCATAGAATACGGATACGTTGATATTGTCCTTGCCTGAGGGGCCCGGCCGCCGATTTATTGGCGCCAATATGTCCAACTCCTTTGTCTTTTCCTCCGAGTCCGTCGGCGAAGGCCATCCCGACAAGGTCGCCGACCTCATCTCGGACAGCGTCCTCGACGCCTGCCTCGCCCAGGACCGCCACAGCCGCGTCGCGTGCGAGACCATGGTGAAGTCCAACATGGTCATCCTCGCCGGCGAGATCACCACGAAGGCCCGCCTCAACTACGAGGCCATCGTTCGCGCCGCCATCCGCGAGATCGGCTACGTCAACAATGACGATGTCTTCCACGCCGACCAGGTTTTCATCAACAACTACCTGACCCGCCAGTCGCCGGACATCGCGCAGGGCGTCGACGCCCGGAAGGCCAAGGGCAAGAAGACCGCCGAGCAGGGCGCGGGCGACCAGGGCATCATGTTCGGCTACGCCTGCAACGAGACACCCGAGCTGATGCCCACGCCCATCATGTTCGCGCACCGCCTCGGCCGCGAACTCACCCGCATCCGCAAGTCCGGCGGCGCTCCCTGGCTCCGGCCCGACGCCAAGACCCAGGTCTCGGTCCGCTACGAGAACGACACCCCGGTCGAGGTCGTGAACGTCGTCATCTCCACCCAGCATACGCCCGACGTCACCCACGCCGAGATCGAGAAATTTCTCATCGAGAACGTCGTGCGGAAGGTGCTGCCGGCGCGGATGCTGAACCGCCGCACCGAATTCCTCATCAACCCCACCGGTCGCTTCGTCATCGGCGGCCCGCAGGGCGATTCCGGCCTCACCGGCCGCAAGATCATCGTCGACACCTACGGCGGCTGGGGCCGCCACGGCGGCGGCGCCTTCTCCGGCAAGGATCCCTCCAAGGTCGACCGCTCGGCCGCCTACATGGGCCGCTGGGTCGCCAAGAACATCGTGGCCGCCAAGCTCGCCACGCACGCCGAGATCCAGTTCGCCTATGCCATCGGCCACCCGCGCCCGGTGTCCGTCCGCGTCGAGACCTTTGGCACCGCCCGGCTCGGCCTCTCCGACGACCAGATCACCGAGGCCGTGGAAAAGGTGTTCTCTTTCAAACCGGCCGACATCGTCGCGCAGCTCGACCTGCTCCGCCCGATTTACCGCCACACCACGAACTACGGCCACTTCGGCAAGCACGGCCTGCCCTGGGAAAAGACCGGCAAGGCCGCCGAACTCCGCGCCACCATCAAGTAATCAACCGCGACCCATCCCCCTCATGTCCACCGCCGCCACCATCACCGCCACCGCTGTCACCACGGCCGTCAATGCCGCCCTCACCGCCGCCCGTTCGGGCGCGGGCCCCGACTTCAAGGTCAAGGACATCTCCCTCGCCGACTGGGGCCGCAAGGAGATCCACATCGCCGAGCACGAGATGCCCGGCCTGATGTCCGTCCGCAAAAAGTTCGGCCCGTCCAAACCGCTGCAGGGCGTCCGCGTCACCGGCTCGCTGCACATGACCATCCAGACCGCCGTCCTCATCGAGACACTGGTCGAGCTCGGCGCCACCGTGCGCTGGGCCTCGTGCAACATCTTCTCCACCCAGGATCACGCCGCCGCCGCCATCGCGAAGGCCGGCGTGCCCGTCTTCGCCTGGAAGGGCGAATCCCTCGAGGAATACTGGGACTGCACCCTCAAGGCCGTCCTCAACCCGCAGGGCCAGGGCCCGCAGCTCGTCGTGGACGACGGCGGCGACGTCACGCTCCTCATCCACAAGGGCTACCAGCTCGAGCAGGGCGACAAGTGGGTCCACACCCCCTCCGCCAACCACGAGGAGCAGGTCATCAAGGATCTCCTCAAGCGCGTCCACGCCGGGAACCCCAAGTGCTGGACCAACGTCGTCAAGGACTGGCGCGGCGTCTCCGAGGAGACCACCACCGGCGTCCACCGCCTCTACCAGATGCTTGAGAAGGGCCAGCTGCTCGTCCCGGCCATCAACGTCAACGACTCCGTCACCAAGTCGAAGTTCGACAACCTCTACGGCTGCCGCGAGTCGCTCGCCGACGGCCTCAAGCGCG
>CAZMFB010000023.1:0-22071 GCA_964565475.1 uncultured Opitutaceae bacterium
GTGGTCTTGAGGCCGGTGTGCCAGGCGTGGCGATACATGTGGCTGAGGACCTTGAGGTCGGGGGCCTTGAGCCAGAGGTTCACGGACTGAGACTGGTCGATCCACTTCTGGCGGCGGGCGGCGGCGTCGACGACCCACTTGTGGTCGACGTCGAAGGCGGTGAGGTATTTCTCCTTCAGGTCGGCGGGGATGGTGTCGATGTCCTTCAGCTCGCCGTCGAAATACTTGAGGTTGTCGATCATCTCCTGGTTCCAGAGGCCGCGCTTCTTGAGGTCCTCGACGAGGAAGGCGTTGATGACGACGAACTCGCCCGAGAGGTTGGATTTGACGTAGAGGTTCTTGTAGTAGGGCTCGATGCAGGGCGAGGTGTTGGTGATGTTCGAGATCGTCGCCGTGGGGGCGATGGCGAGGACGTTGGAGTTGCGCATGCCCTGCTTGGCGATCTTGCCGCGGAGGGGGCCCCAGCTCATCTTGCCGCCGCGGGGCACCTGGATGGGCACGCCGCGCTCCTGCTCGAGGAGGTCGAGGGTGTCCTGCGGGAGGAGGCCGCGGTCCCACTTGGAGCCCTTGTAGGTGGAGTAGGGGCCGCGCTCGCCGGCGAGGTCGGAGGAGGCCTCGTAGGCGAAGTAGGCGATGGCCTCCATGAACTCGTCGTTGAACTCGACGGCGGCCTGCGAGGCGAAGGCGACGCCCTTGAGGTAGAGGGCGTTGGCGAGGCCCATGACGCCGAGGCCGATGGGGCGGTGGCGGAGGTTGGAGCGCTTGGCGGCCTCGGTGGGATAATAATTGATGTCGATGACGTTATCGAGGGCGCGGACGGCGACGCGGATGGTGTCGCGGAGCTTGTCGAGGTCGAGGGAGCCGTCGGGCTTGAGGTGGGTGTCGAGGATGACGGAGCCGAGGTTGCAGACGGCGGTCTCGTCGTTGGAGGTGTTGAGGGTGATCTCCGTGCAGAGGTTGGAGGAGTGGATGACGCCGGTGTGGTCCTGGGGGGAGCGGACGTTGCAGGGGTCCTTGAAGGTGATCCAGGGGTGGCCGGTCTCGAAGAGCATCGAGAGCATCTTCTTCCAGAGCTCGATGGCGTCGACCTTGTGGCCGGCGAGCTTGCCCTCCTCGGCGAGCTTCTCGTAGCGGGTGTAGGCCTCCTCGAACTTGCGGCCGTAGAGGTGGTGGAGGTCGGGGGTCTCGTTGGCGCGGAAGAGGGTCCAGGGCTGGCGGGCCTCCATGCGCTTCATGAACAGGTCGGGGATCCAGTTGGCCGTGTTCATGTCGTGGGTGCGGCGGCGGTCGTCGCCGGTGTTGCGGCGGAGCTCGAGGAACTCGAAGATGTCGTTGTGCCAGGTCTCGAGGTAGGCGCAGCCGGAGCCCTTGCGCTTGCCGCCCTGGTTGACGGCGACGAGCTGGTCGTTGTGGAGCTTGAGGAAGGGGATGACGCCCTGGGACTCGCCGTTGGTGCCGTGGATGTGGGCGCCGGTGCCGCGGACGGAGGTCCAGGAGCCGCCGAGGCCGCCGGCCCACTTGGAGAGGTAGGCGTTGTCGGCGATGCCGCGCTGGAAGATGCCCTCGATGGAGTCGTCGACGTAGTAGAGGTAGCAGGAGGAGAGCTGGCTGTGGAGGGTGCCGGCGTTGAAGAGGGTGGGGGTGCTGCTGCAGAAGCGGCGGGACTTGTAGAGCTCGTAGAGGCGGACGGTCCAGGGTTCGCGGTCGGACTTCTCGTCGAGGAAGAGGCCCATGGCGACGCGGAGCCAGAAGAACTGGGGCGTCTCGATGCGGCGGGAGCGCTTGCCGGTCTTGTCGACGATGAGGTAGCGGTCGTAGAGGGTCTGGACGCCGAGGAAGTCGAACTCGAGGTCGGCGGAGGGGTCGAGGGCGGCGGCGAGGGACTTGAGGTCGAACTCCTTGAGGCGGGGGGTGAGGCGGCGGATGGCGATGCCGTGCTCGATGTAGGCGGCAAAGGCCTTCTGGTGGGCGGCCTTGAGGGCGCCGATGCCGTCGCGGACGATGTCCCAGCCGAGGACCTCCTCGTAGATGTAGGTGAGCTGGATGCGGCCGGCGAACTTGGCGAAGTCGGCGTCCTTCTCGATGAGGGTCTTGGCGTTGAGGGCGACGGTGTTGTTGAGGTCGCTCTGGCCGATGTTGTCGAAGAGGGAGCGGCGGAGCTCGGCCTCGATCTGGTCGGCGGTGAGGCAGAGGGAGAGCCCGATGGAGGCGAACTCGATGCGCTTCTTGAGGTCGAGGCCGTTCCAGAGGTAGGTGGTGCCGTCGCCGCGCTGGACGACGATCATGGAGGGCTGGAGGGCGGCCGGGGTGGCGTCGGGGGCGGGCTCGTCCTTGCGGCTGGCGGCGCGGGCGGCGCGGAAGAGGATGTATTGCTCGGCGATCTTGAAGTGGCCGGCGCGCATGATCTCCTCCTGCACCATGTCCTGGACCTCCTCGATGTGGAGGAAGGCCTGCTTCATCTGGAGGGCGCGGTCGGTGACGGCGCGGGAGATGGCGGAGGCGGGGGTGGGGTCCTTCTGGAGGGAGAGGAAGGCCTTGCGGATGGCGATCTCGATCTTGGCCCCGTTCCAGGGGACGACCTGGTGGTTGCGGCGGATGAGGCGGACGGTGACGCCGTGGGTGTCGCGCTCGACGGCGAGCTTCTGGGCCCGCTTGGTGAGGAGGCTCTTGGCGACATCGTAGGCGTTGTGGTCGACGAGGGTCTTTTCGATGAGCACGTAGAGATCGGCGAGGGTGAGGCGGAGGGGGCCGCGCTCGAGGGCCTTGGCGGTGAGGTTGTGCGCGACCTCGCGGGTGATGGACGCGACGAAGCGCTGGTTCTTGTCGGAGAAGATGTCCTTCTCGCCCTTGGCGAGGAGGAGGTTGGTGAGGGACTTGCCGACGGTGTCGGCGACTTCGCTGAGGTCGAAGCTCTCCTCGCCGTGCGGGCAGAGCACCTGGACCTCGGGGACGGTGACGTTCTCGTCGCGGAGCAGGTCGCGCCAGTTGTGGTTGGGCTTCTGGTCGTGCGGGGCCGTGGTGAGCTTCTTGAGGGCGAGGTCGTGTTCGAGAGTGGACGGGGAATTCATGGAAACGGGCACAGGTCAGGGTGGGGGTAGAGGGGGTGGCGGCGCTGGGGGACGGCTTACAGCTCGTCGTCGTGCGCCACATTGAGCGCCGAAGCCTTCTGGTATTCCGTGACGCGGCCCTCGAAGAAGTTCTGCTCCTTCTTGATGTCCATCATCTCGGCAAGCCAAGGGAGCGGGTTCTTGATGCCGGCGTTGAGCGGCGCCAGTCCGCAGCCCTCGAGGCGGCGATCAGCGATATAGTCGATGTAGGTGAGGAACTCCTCGATGGCCAGGCCCACGGCGTTGACGGGCAGGCAGTCGCGGATGAAGTCCTTCTCGAGGTCGATGGCCTCGCGCATGGTGGCGCGCAGGTCCTCCTTGAACTCCGGGGTCCAGACGTCGCGGTTCTCCTCGACGAGGTCCATGAAGAGGTTGCGGAAGAGCTCGATGTGGTTGGACTCGTCGCGCAGGGTGTAGCGGAACATCTGGCCGATGCCCGGGAACTTGTTCTGCCGGTAGAGCGAGAGGACCATGCCGAAGAGGCCGTAGAACTGGGTGCCCTCCATGCACTGGCCGAAGATGAAGATGTTCTTGGCCAGCAACTGCTTGTTGGCCAGGACGGTCATGTCGAGGTCGCGGCGGAGGGCGGCGGAGGCGCGGTTGACGAACTCGTTCTTGCGGTCGATGGACTTGATGTCCTCGAACATCGCCTCGCACTCGTGCGGGTTGATGCCGAGGGAGGAAATCATGTAGAGGAGCGAGTCGGCGTGGATGTTCTCCTCATGCGCGTGGCGGCCGAGGACGAGCTTCAGCTCGGGGGCGGTGACGATCTCGCGGACGACGTGCTGGATGTTGTCGCCGACGATGCCCTCGGCGGCCGAGAAGTAGCCGATGCCCATGCGGATGATCCAGCGCTCGACGTCGGAGACGGCCTTGGCGTCGCGCCACTGCTCGATGTCCTTGCCCATCGGGATGTCCTCGGGCTCCCAGTGGTTGGCCTTCATCTTCTTGTAGAGATCGTAGGCCCACTGGTATTTGAGGGGCAGGATGTTGAAATACGGCACCTGCCGGCCGTTGATCACCTTCTTGGCGGCGAACGCGGCCTCAGCCTTGGATTGGTCGAGGACGAAGGTCTTGGAACCGACTTGGAAAGTCTTGTGCATGACGGAGTGTGCGGAGCGGAAAATTGTGGGTGCATTTCGGGACGAAAAGCATCCTGCCTGCGGTCATAGCGGCGCGAATTCGGCCCCAGCGACACAAAGTTGCTGGAACTTCCTAACACGTTGCTGACCACCACAGGATGTGGCTGCCCGGAACCTAAGGCCCAACTAATGGTGGTCGAAAATGGGCGGTCAACGAATTTTCCCGCAATAAAATGTGATTTTTTCATGGACATGGTGGCGGGGTGATTTCCCGGACCCCAAAAATGTCACGCCAAGTTCATCTGCGGTGCTTTTCAGAGGGAAAACACAGCCGGGGGAGGGGTGCGGGAAAATCGCGAATAATGACTTGACCGTTATCGCCGCCAGCTTTTGCGCGCGTTTTCAGAGGGGAAACCGGAGGGTGCGGCCGCGAGCCGTGAAAAATTTCACGCGAAAATTTTCCACGCCCGGGGCCGGCGCCCGGCTCGCGCGCGGCCGGCGCCGCAAGGTTCTTGCGCCCGCCGCCGCCCGGGTGAAACTCGCCGCCGTCCATGGCCAAAACCCGCGTCGAAATCGTCCAGGAGAACCTGCTCGCATGGCTCGCGTCCGCGCCACCGCCCGCCGTCCGCCGTAGTGACGACGAGCCGCTCGCCCCCGGTGGCACGCTCACGGCAGCCGCGTCCCGGGCGTTGTTCGAGGACCAGGTCACGAGCCGCCTGCTCGACGTGGCCGCGCGCGAGCTGCGCAAGACGAACCAGTCCTTCTACACCATCTCGAGCGCGGGGCACGAGAACAACGCCGTCATTGGCGCCCTGCTGCGGACCGACGACCCGTGTTTCCTGCATTACCGCTCCGGCGGGCTCATGATGGCGCGTTCGCGGCAGGCCGGCGACGGCGACCGCATCCTCGACGGCGTGCGCTCGTTTTGCGCCGCGACCACGGACCCGATCTCCGGGGGCCGCCACAAGGTCTGGGGCAGCCGGTCGCTGTGGATCCCGCCGCAGACGAGCACCATCGCCTCGCACCTGCCCAAGGCCTACGGCATGGCCTACGCCCTCCGCCGCGCCCAGCGCCTCGGCGTGAAGAACGGCCTGCGTGCCGACTCGATCGTGCTCTGCTCCTTCGGCGACGCCTCGGCCAACCACGCCACCGCGCTCGCCGGCCTCAACTCCGCCCGCTATGCCGTGCGCCGCGGCGGCGACGTGCCGCTCGCCTTCCTCTGCGAGGACAACGGCATCGGCATCTCCGTCGAGACCCCCGCCGGGTGGATCAAGGACAACTTCAGCCGCCTGCCACACCTCGACTACTTCGAGCTTACCGGTTCGCTGGCGGAGATCTGGGACACCGCCGCCGCCGCGCTCGACCATTGCCGGCGGACGCGCAAGCCGGTCTTCCTCCACCTGCCCACCGTCCGCCTCTGGGGCCACGCCGGCACCGACGTCGAGACCTCCTACCGCACGCTCGGGGAGGTCGAGGCCATCGAGGCCCGCGACCCCCTGCTGGCCAACGCCCGTTTCCTCGTCGCGCAGGGTGCGGCCACACCGGCGGAACTGCTCGCCCTCATCCGGGGCGTCCAACAGCGCATTGATGCCGCCTGCGCGCAGGTGGTGCGCGAGCCCAAACTTACCTCGGCCGCCGAGATTGTCCGCCCGCTCGCGCCCTACGACGAGCCCGCGATCCGCACGGTGGCCAAGGTGCAGGCTTCGCCCGCGGATCGCGCCGCGCATTTCGGCGCCCCCCTGCCGGAGCAGGTGACGGCGCCCCTCAAGCGCACGATGTGCAGCCACCTCAACTCGGCGCTCGCGGACGAGATGCTGCGTTTCCCCGAGATCAGCGTGTTCGGCGAGGACGTCGGCCGGAAAGGCGGCGTCTACGGCGTGACCAACGGCCTGCAGAAGAAGTTCGGCCCGCACCGCTGCTTCGACACGCTGCTCGACGAGACGACGATCCTCGGGCTGGCCCAGGGCCTGGGCGTGGCCGGCCTGCTGCCCGTCCCCGAGATCCAATACCTCGCCTACGTCCACAACGCCCTCGACCAACTCCGCGGCGAGGCCTGCTCGCTCCAGTATTTCTCCAACGGCCGGTTCGCCAACCCGATGGTCGTGCGTGTGCAGGGCCTCGCCTACCAGAAGGGTTTTGGCGGGCACTTCCACAACGACAACTCCATCGGCGCCCTGCGCGACATCCCCGGCCTGCTGCTCGCCGTGCCCGCCCGCGGCGACGACGCGGCCATGATGCTGCGCGGGCTCATCGCCACCGCGCGCGCCTGCGGCCGCGTGGCGGTCTTCCTCGAGCCCATCGCCCTCTACCACGAGCGCGACCTGCACGCGCCCGAGGACAACGGCTGGCTCTTCGACTACCCCGCGCCCGAGCGCCTGCTGCTGCCCGGCGAGGTGGGCGTCTATGACGGCAAGGCGGAGGACCTCGTCATCTTCACCTATGGCAACGGCGTGCGCCTCTCGCTGCGCGCGGCGAAGCTGCTCCGTGAACACCAGATCGCCGCCCGCGTCGTGGACCTGCGCTGGCTCAACCCGCTGCCGCTCGAGGCCATCCGCGCGCACGCCGCGGCCTGCGCGCACGTGCTGGTGGCCGACGAGTGCCGGGCCACCGGCGGCGGCATCGCCGACGCCGTCATCGCCGCGCTGGCCGAGGGCGGATGCACCAAGCCGATGGCCTCCGTGCGGGCGCTCGACACCTACATCCCGCTGGCCGCCGCGGCCAACCTCGTGCTCATCTCCGACCAGCAGATAGTGGACGTCGCGCGAAAGCTCTGCGGGTGAGGAGTGTGTTCAAGGTTTCGCCCGCGGTTGTCGGGCAACCCGGGAAAGCGGAAGGTGGAACCCGGCCTCCGGACGGGTTCAAGGATTTCGAGCGCGTCCGGAGACCGCGCTCCACCCGGAACACATGACGACTCACAGAATCTTCACCCGAACATCAGCCGGCAGATGATGACCGAGGCGACGACGCCGACGAAGTCGGCGGTGAGGCCGGCGGCGATGGCGTGGCGGGTGCGCCGGATGGCGACCGCGCCGAAGTAGACCGCGATGACATAGAAGGTCGTCTCCGTGCTGCCGAAGACCGTGCCGGCCATGCGGACCACGATGTCGTCGGGGCCGAGGCGCTGGACCAGTTCGGTGAACAAACCGATCGAGGCGCTCCCGCTCAGCGGACGCACCAAGACCAGCGGCAGGAGGTCGGCCGGGAAGCCCAGCGGGGCCAGCAGCGGCGTGAGCAGGCTCTTCAGGGCCTCGATGCCGCCCGCACCACGGAACATGCCGATGGCGACCAGGATCGCCACGAGAAAAGGGATGATCTTGAGGGAGACACCGAAGCCGTCCTTCGCGCCCTCGACGAATTCCTCGTAGACCTTCACGCCGCGCAGCGCGGCGTAGGCCGGGAAGAAGACGAGCAGGAAGGGCACGGCGAGCAGTGACAGGGTGCCGACCGCGCGCAGGGCGGCGTGCTGCGTGCTGGTGTCCTCCCAGGCCGGCGGGGCGACGTGGGCGGGGAAGATGGCCTGGTGCAACGCGCCGGTCGCGCCGCGGTAGCCGGCGGGGGCAAAGGCGATCCACACGAACAGCGCCGCAAAGGCCCCGAGCAGCAACCCTAGTGCCAGCCGCCCGCGCAGGGTCAGGGGTGACGGCTCGGGGGCGATCACGACCTCGGGTTCCGCGGTTGCGGCTTGGGCCTGTTCAGGCGCAGGGGCGGCATCCGGTTCGATGCGGAACATCTTCCAGCCCTGCATCCATTTGACGGTGCTGATGCCGGCGATGGTCGAGAACGTGGTCGCGATCAGGGCGGTGCCGACGATGGCGGTGGGGTCCTGGGCCTTGTGGGCGGCGAGGATGGCGATGGCCGTGGCCGGGATGAGCTGGATGCTGCTGGTGTTGATGGCGAGGAAGGTGCACATGGCGTTCGTGGCCGTGCCGGGCACCTTGTTGAGCGTCTCGAGATCGCGCATGGCGCGCAGGCCGAGGGGTGTGGCGGCGTTGGCCAGGCCGAGCATGTTGGCCGCCATGTTCATGAGCATGGAGCCCATGGCCGGGTGGTTTTCCGGCACGTCGGGGAACAGCCAGCGCATCGGCGCACGGAGGAAGCGGGCCAGCTGCTGCACGAGGCCGCTGCGCTCGGCCAGCCGCATCACGCCCAGCCACAGCGCCATGATGCCGGCGAGGGGCAGGGCGATCTTCATCACCGCCGTGTCGGCCATCTGGAAGGCGCCGGCCGTGACCTCGGCGAGGCGGCCGGTCGCGGCGCCGATCAGGACGGCGAGGGCGACGAGACCGAGCCAGAGGGTGTTCAGCATCGGCCCGGACTAAAGAAGCCTCCGCAAATGGCGGCGAGCGGAAAACTCCGTCCACCCGCCTACGCCAAGGCTCCGGCGCCGCAAGCCGGGCAACTCATCACCCGATCCAAGCACGGGCGTTGTAGAATAACTGCATCCAGGGTGAATCCTCGCCCCACTCGGGCGGATGCCAGCTTCCGCCTTCGCCCTTTGGGCTATGGCGGACAAGCATCGTGACGCCTCAGCTCACCCAAGCACGGGCATTATAGAATATCTGCATCCAAGGACTGTCTTCACCCCAATCAGAAGGATGCCAACTGAGGCTCACGGTGCGGTGCACCCGCTCGGGGTGCGGCATCATGATGGTGGCGCGGCCATCGGCGCTGGTGAAGGCCGTCATGCCCAGGGGCGAGCCGTTGGGGTTGAGCGGATAATACTCGGTCGGCTCGTGGTGGTTGTCCACGAACCGCGCCGCCACGAAGCCGGACTCGCTGCAGCGCTGCGCCGCCAGTTCGTTGGGGAATTCCGCGTAGCCCTCGCCGTGCGCCGTGGCGACGGGGATGACGGAGCCCTCCATGCCGGCGAAGAGCAGGCTCGGGCTTTTCTCGATCCGCAACGAAACGAAGCGGCCCTCGAAGCGCTCGCTCTGGTTCTGCACGAAGCGCGGCCAGTGCGCCGTGCCGGGGATGATGGACTTGAGGCTGCTCATCATCTGGCAGCCGTTGCAGACCCCGAAGGAAAAGGTGTCGGGCCGCGCGAAGAATGCCGCGAACTCGGTGCGGGCCCGCTCGTTGAACAATATGCTCTTGGCCCAGCCTTCGCCGGAGCCGAGCACGTCGCCGTAGCTGAACCCGCCGCAGGCGGCCAGGCCGCGGAAATCCCGCAGCGAAACCCGGCCCCCGAGGATGTCCGTCATGTGGACGTCGATGGCGCGGAACCCGGCCCGCGTGAAGGCATGCGCCATCTCGACGTGGCTGTTCACGCCCTGCTCGCGGAGGATCGCAACCTTGGGCCGCACCGCGGAGCGCTGGACGCCGGATACCGCGGGCTTGAAGGTCAGCTTGGGCCGGATGCCGGGGTTGGTGCGGTCGAGCTTGAGCCGATATTCCTGCTCGGCGCCGGCAGGGTTGTCGCGCAAGGCTTGGATGCGGCGCGTGACGTCCGACCAAATGGCGCGGAGGTCGAAAAGGTCCTCATCGAGCAGTCCGACGGTGCCTTGGCGGACAATGAAGCGGTGCGACGCGTTGAGCGTCCCGATGTGGGCCGTGCAGGTGTCGAGGCCGTGCGCCCGGAGGGTGGCGTTGACGGCCGGCAGGTCGGAGCGGCGGACCTGGAGGACGGCGCCGAGTTCCTCGGCAAAGAGCGCGGCAAAGGCGTCGCCGGCGGGTAGCGCAAGCTCGACCCCGGTGTGCCCCGCGAAGGCCATCTCGACGGCGCAGGCGAGCAGGCCGCCGTCGGAGCGGTCGTGATAGGCGAGGATTTTGCCTTCGCGGCCGAGTTGCTGGAGGGCATTCCAGAAATTCCTGAGATCGGTGGCACTGTCCACGTCGGGTGTGGTTTCGCCCGTCTGGGAGGCGACCTGGGCGAGGATGGAGCCGCCGAGCCGGTTCTTGCCGCGACCGAGGTCGATGAGCAGCAGCACGGTTTCTCCGAGGGATCCGGAATTCTGATTCTTCAACGCAGAGGGCGCAGAGATCGCGGAGGGGTTGGAACTCACGAGACCAGAATTCTCTGAGCGCTCTGTGCTCTCTGTGTTTAAGTTCCGATCGTATTGGAGCTGCGGCGTGAGCGTGCGGCGCACGTCGGCGCAATGGGCGAAGGCGGAGACGATGAGTGAGACCGGGGCGGTGACGCGCTTCTCGCGGCCGTCCTCGCGCCAGACGGTGGACATGCTCAGCGAGTCCTTGCCGACGGGGATGGTGATGCCGAGGGCGGGGCAGAGTTCCAGGCCGACGGCGCGCACGGCGGCGTAGAGGTCGGCGGCGTCACCCGGCACGGCGGGCGCGGCCATCCAGTTGGCGCTGAGGTTGACCTTGCCGAGGTCGCCGACCTGGGCGGCGGCGAGGTTGGTGAGGGCCTCGCCGACGGCGAGTCGGGCCGAGGCGGCGGCGTTGTTCACCGCCACCGGGGTGCGCTCGCCCATGGCCATCACCTCGCCGGTGGTGACGTCGAAGGTGGCGGCGGTGACGGCGCAGTCCGCCACGGGCACCTGCCAGGGGCCGACCATCGGGTCGCGGCAGATGAGGCCGGTGACGCAACGGTCGCCGATGGTGACGAGGAAGGACTTGTCGGCCACGGCGGGGTGGGCGAGCACGCGGCGGACGGCCTCCTGGAGGCCGAGGCCGGTGAGGTCGAGCGGACGCAGCGGGCGGCGCAGCGTGCGCTCGCGGCGGTGCATGCGCGGCGGTTTGCCGAGCAGGACCTCAAGCGGGAGGTCGATCGGGGTGTTCCGGAAATGCGGATCCTCGACGACGAGGCGCTTTTCCGCGGTGGCCTCGCCGACGACGGCGAAGGGGCAGCGTTCGCGCGCACAGAAAGCACGGAACTGCTCCAATCGGTCCGCGGGCACGACGAGGACGTAGCGCTCCTGCGACTCGTTGCACCACAGTTCCAGCGGGCTCATGCCCGGCTCGTCGCTGGGCAGGGCGCGGAGGTCGATGCGGCCGCCGCGGCCGCCGTCGTTGACGAGCTCGGGCAGGGCGTTGGAGACGCCGCCGGCGCCGACGTCGTGGATGAACGCGATGGGGTTGTCGGCGCCGAGCGCCCAGCAGCGGTCGATGACCTCCTGGCAGCGGCGCTGCATCTCGGCGTTGTCGCGCTGCACGCTGGCGAAATCGAGGTCCTCGCTGCCGTGGCCGCTGGCGAGGGAGCTGGCGGCGCCGCCGCCGAGGCCGATGAGCATGGCGGGCCCACCGAGCACGATGAGCTTGTCACCGGGGTTGATGGCGCCCTTGCGGACGTGGTCGGCGCGGATGTTGCCCACGCCGCCGGCGATCATGATGGGTTTGTGGTAGCCGCGGAGCTCGGGGCCGGCCGCGCCCGGCACCTCCTGCTCGAAGGTGCGGAAGTAGCCGCAGATGGCGGGGCGGCCGAACTCGTTGTTGAAGGCCGCGCCGCCGAGCGGGCCCTCCATCATGATGTCGAGGGCGGAGACGATGCGGCCGGGCTTGCCGTGGTCCTTCTCCCAGGGCTGCACCGCGCCGGGCAGGCGGAGGTTGGAGACGGAGAAGCCGGTGAGGCCGGCCTTGGGCTTGGCGCCACGGCCGGTGGCGCCCTCATCGCGGATCTCGCCGCCCGAGCCGGTCGAGGCGCCGGGGTAGGGCGAGATGGCGGTGGGGTGGTTGTGCGTCTCGACCTTGCAGAGCAGGTGGATGTCCTCGTCGTGCGCGGCGTATTCGCCGGTCCGCGGGTCGGCGAAGAAGCGCCCGCCGCGGGTGCCCGCGAGCACGGCGGCGTTGTCCTTGTAGGCCGAGAGGATGCCGTCGGGGTGCCGCTCAAAGGTGTGCTTGATCATCTGGAACAGCGAGCGGTCCTGCGCGGCGCCGTCGATGTCCCAGGTCGCGTTGAAGATCTTGTGGCGGCAGTGCTCGGAGTTGGCCTGCGCGAACATCATCAGCTCCACGTCGCTCGGGTCGCGGCCGAGGGCGGTGAAGTTCTTCACCAGGTAGTCGATCTCGTCGTCGGCGAGGGCCAGGCCGAGGTCGGCGTTGGCGGCGACGAGGGCGGCGCGGCCGGCGGCGAGCACGGGAACGGTGGCCAGCGGGCGCGGCGTCTCGTGGTGGAAGAGCGTGGCGCAGGCGGTGAGGTCGCCGAAGACCACCTGCGTCATCCGGTCGTGGATCCGGCCGCCGAGCAGGCGCAGCTGCCCGGCCTCGAGCGGCGAGAGCGGGAAAGGCGGCACGCTGCAGTCCAGCTCGAAGGTGTATTCGACGACGCGCTCGATGCGCCGCACGGCCGCCAGGCCGCAGATGCGGGCGATGTCGGTGGCCTTGGAGGACCAGGGCGAGATGGTTCCGGGGCGCGGTGCGACCACTTGGACCAGACCTTTGAGTTCCGCCGCCTTGCGGCTGGGACCGTAGGTCAGCAATTTCTCCAAAGTGGACTGCTCGGTCGCGGTCGGAGCGCGCTCGGTTTCAACCACATGCACGAAGGTGGCCGTGACCGAGCGGACGGGCAGCCCCGCGGTGGCGAAATCCTGCTGCAACTTGGCCAGCCGGAAGGACGAGAGAGCAGGGGAGCCGCGCAGGATCAGCATGGAAAACGGCGATGTTTGGGAACAACCGGGGCTCGTCAAGGGGCGGGACGGGCGCGACACGGATTTTTGTGCCACGGTCCGCCGAGAAAGCCGTTGACCGCGACCGGGCGGCCCCGGAATCTGCGTTTTTCATGAGCGAATTCATCAGCCACGAGTGCGGCGTCGCGGTGGTCCGGTTGAAAAAACCGCTGTCCTACTACGTCGAGAAATACGGCACGCCGCTCTGGGGCTTCTACCAGCTCTTCCTGCTCATGGAGAAGCAGCACAACCGCGGGCAGGACGGCGCCGGCGTGGCCTGCCTGAAGTTCGACGTGCCCACGGGCGACCCCTACATGTTCCGCGAGCGCAACGTCGAAACCAACCCGCTCGACACCATCTTCCAGACGCTCCTCGGCCGCTACAACCAGCTCGTGGCCGACGGCGCCGTGCACCCGGAATTCACGCACACGGCGAAGCGCCTGTTCGACTTCTGCGGCGAGCTCTACCTCGGCCACCTCCGCTACGGCACCTCCGGCGGCTATACGATGAGCGCCTGTCACCCGTTCTTCCGCCGCAGCTCCTGGCCGACCCGCAACCTGATGCTCGCGGGCAACTTCAACATGACCAACACCGCCGAGCTGAACGACAGCCTGATCGAGCTCGGCCAGCACCCCATCTTCGCCACCGACACCCAGGCCCTGCTCGAGAAGATCGGCCATGGCCTCGACGAGGAGCACGAGACGCTCTACCGCGCGGCCAAGGCCCAGGGCCTGCACGGCGCCGACATCTCCCGCCGCATCGCCGACGAACTCGACCTCGGCCGCGTGCTCCGCGGCGTCTCCGCCGACTGGGACGGCGGCTACGCCCTCATCGGCGCCACCGGCAACGGCGACGCCTTCGCCGCGCGCGACCCCTCCGGCATCCGCCCCTGCCACTGGTTCGAGAACGACGAGGTCGTGGCCGTGGCCTCCGAGCGCGCCCCGCTGATGACGGTGTTCGACGCCGACCTCGGGCAGGTGCACGAGGTCGAGCCCGGCACCGCCGTCATCGTCAAGAAGCGCGGCGACGTGCGCGTGGAGCGCCTCACCCCCGCCCGGCCGCGCGCCTCCTGCTCATTCGAGCGCATCTACTTCTCCCGCGGCAACGACGCCGAGATCTACCGCGAGCGCAAGGCCCTCGGCGCCGGCCTGGCCGACCCGCTCCTCCGGGCGGTGGGCGGCGACCTCGAACACACCCTCTTCAGCTTCATCCCCAACACCTCCGAGGTCGCCTACTACGGCCTCATGAGCGAGCTGCGCATGCGCCGCCGCGCCGCCGTGCGCGCGGAGCTGCTGGCCGCCGCCGGCCGCGGCCCGCTCACCGAGGCGGCCCTCGACGACCTCATCATGCGCAACTGGCCGCGCGGCGAGAAGCTCGTCACCAAGGACGCCAAGCTCCGCACCTTCATCGGCCAGGAGAAATGGCGCAACAACCTCGCCTCGCACGTCTACGACGTCACCTACGGCGTCGTCACGCCCGCCGACAACCTCGTGTGCATCGACGACTCGATCGTGCGCGGCACGACGCTGCGCCGCTCCATCCTGCGCATCCTCAGCCGGCTCAACCCGAGGAAGATCATCATCGCCTCCACCGCGCCGCAGATCCGCTACCCCGACTGCTACGGCATCGACATGTCCGAGATCGGCAAGTTCATCGCCTTCGAGGCCGCCGTCGCGCTCCTCAAGGAGAAGGGCATGGGCGGCCTGATCGAGGAGGTCTACCGCCAATGCTGCGAGGAGCTGGCCGCCGACACCCACCGCGAGGTCAACCATGTCCGCCAGATCTACGAGCCGTTCACCGCCGACCAGGTCTCGCGCAAGATCACCGAGCTCGTCTGCCCGAAATTCACCCACTGGAAGGGCGAGGTGGAGATCATCTTCCAGTCGATCGAGAGCCTGCACGCCGCGCTGCCCGGCCACACCGGCGACTGGTATTTCACCGGCAAGTATCCCACGCCCGGCGGCTACCGCGTCGCCCACCAGGCCTTCGTGAACTACTACGAGAAGTCGGAGGGCCGGAGTTATTGATTCCCCGCGGATGACGCAGATGAACGCGGATTACCCAACCGATTTCCAGCGGCCCGCCATCCATCCGCGCCTATCCGCGTAATCAGCGGAGAATTTTTCATGTCCCTTTCCTACGAAAGTTCCGGCGTTAACTACGACCAGCTCGACGCCTTCAAGCGCGCCTGCCAGCAGGCCGCGCGGACGACGGCGCCGGCGCTGGCCGCCCACGGCTACGCCGAGCCCGCCGGCATCCGCGGCGAGAGCGCCTACCTGATCGAGGCCGCCGACCACTACCTCGCGCACGTCGAGGAGGGCCTCGGCACCAAGAACCTCGTGGCCGACGCCGTCTACGCGCAGTCGGGGAAGAATTTCTACCGCGAGATCGCCATCGATACCGTCGCCACGATCGTCAACGACCTCGTCACCTGCGGCGCGCTGCCCGTTTCCGTGGCGATGCACGCCGCCGTGGGCGAGTCGGCGTGGTTCGCCGACGCGGCCCGCATGCAGGCTCTGGTGGACGGCTGGGCCGAGGGTTGCCGGCAGGCCGGGGCCGTCTGGGGCGGGGGCGAGACCCCCACGCTCAAGGGCATCGTCCACGCCGAGACCATCGTCCTCGCCGGCTCGGCCCTCGGCAAAATCGCACCCAAGTCGCACCGCATCACCGGCGGCGTGCGCGACGGCGACGCCATCATCTTCCTCGCCAGCTCCGGCGTGCAGACCAACGGCCTGTCGCTCTGCCGCCTCATCGCCGGCAAACTGCAGCGCGGCTACGAGACGCACATCGGCCACCGCGACGCCCGCACCTTCGGCGAGGCCCTGCTCGCCCCGTCGGTCATCTACTGCGCCTTCGTGCGCGAGTGCCAGCGCCGGGGGCTGAAGCTCAACTACGCCGCGCACGTCACCGGCCACGGCTGGCGCAAGCTCATGCGCCTCGACGAGCCCTTCGTCCACGAGATCACCGCCCCGCGCGAGGCGCCGGCGCTGTTCCGGTTTTTGCAGGACGCCGGCCCCGTCACCGAGCGCGAGATGTATGCCACCTTCAACATGGGCGTGGGCTTCGCCGCCTGGGTCGCGCCGGGGCAGGCCGACGCCGTCCTCGCCGCGGCGAAGGACACCGGCTACGACGCCTGGCTCGCCGGCCGCGTGCGCCAGGAAGGCGGCCGCAAGGCCGTCGTCATCCCGCCGCTGAAGCTCGCCTACGAGGCCGACACCCTGCAGGTGCGGTAGCGTCGTGGGTTGGTTTGCTTGTTGTGGGAGCGAGCTTGCTCGCGACAGTGCTGACCTGTCAGGGCAAGTCGGCCAGCCATTCCGGCAGCGGCAATCCTTGGTCGAGCAGAGGCAGGAACCATGCACGGTCTTCCGAACCACAGAAAAACCACGGCCATTCTGTGCCGGTCGCTATCAGTTTGGCGCGATAGGGATTCAGATAGATGTAGTGAAAATAAGGCAGGGCTGATTCGCCAGGGCGCAGCCGATGGTCGAAGTAGCCTGATTGCCACGCTAGGTTTGCACTGCGGAGAGCCGCCGCCGTGCGGGATTTGATCCGGGCTACAGCTTTGCCAAGGGTGAGCTCGGCTCTCAGTTCGATCAGCAGGTGCAGGTGGTCGGGCATTATGGTTGCGCACCTCACAATCCACAGGCCGTCATTCTGCATGGCCTGCCATTCCCCTTGTATGGCTTGGCCAATTGGAATTCCGGTCAACCCTCTGGCCCTGTCTGCGGTGCAAAAGGTGATGAAGTAGCTGGCTCCTGGAGTTGAATGACGGCCTCGCCTCAATGCCTGATAGCCCTTGGTTGGATCGAGGGGCATATACCGAGGATGAAAATCTCAGAGTCGCGAGCAAGCTCGCTCCCGCATGAGGTTAGTCACCGAGGTAGCGCTTTGAGAGCGTGCTTGCCGGCGATATTTCCAAGCTATGAGCCGCCAAAGCACTCCAAATATTTCACCCCTGCGCCGGTGTTGAAGAGCACGACGGATTCGTCGGGGCGGATGAGCTTGGCGGCAAGGAGCTGCTTGAGCGCGCTATAGGTGGCGGCGCCCTCGGGGGCGACGAAGAGCCCCTCGGCCGCGCCGATCTCGCGGACGCCGGCGATCATCTCGTCATCGGTCACGGCCACGGCGCCGCCGCCGCTCTTCCGCAGGATGTCGAGCATGATGAAGTCGCCGATGGCCTTGGGCACGCGCAGGCCCGAGGCGCGGGTGTGCGCGCCGGTGTGCTCGGCGGCGTGCTTCTCGCCGGCATGAAAGGCGCGGACGATGGGCTGGCAGCCGGCGGCCTGCGCGCTGAACATGCGCGGCCGTTTCGGGCCGATCCAGCCCAGGCGTTCCATCTCGTCGAAGGCCTTCCACATGCCGACCAGCCCCGTGCCGCCGCCGGTCGGGTAGATGACAACGTCGGGCAGCGTCCAATCGAGCTGTTCGGCCAGCTCGTAGCCGAGGGTCTTCTTGCCCTCGACCCGGTAGGGCTCCTTGAGCGTGGACACGTCGAACCAGCCCTCGGCCGCCTTGCGCTTCGCCACCTCGGCGCCGCAGTCGGTGATGAGGCCGTTGATGAGCGTGACATGCGCGCCGAGCTCGCGGCACTCGATGACGTTGGCCTTCGGCGTGTCGGCGGGCATGAAGATGTGCGCCTCGATGCCCGCGCGGGCGGCGTAGGCGGCCATGGCACCGGCGGCGTTGCCGGCGGAAGGCACGGCGAGCTTTTTCAGGCCGAACTGCTTCGCCATCGAGACAGCGGTCGACATGCCGCGGGCCTTGAAGCTCTGCGTGGGGTTGAGCGACTCGTCCTTGATGAGCAGGCGGGCGAGGCCGAGCTTCGCGCCGAGGCGCGGGGCCGGCAGCAGGGGCGTGAAGCCCTCGCCGAGCGTGACGATGTCGGCGTCGTGGCGCACGGGCAGCACCTCGCGGTAGCGCCAGAGCGAGCGGACGCGGGTGGCGAGCGCGGCCTTGGTCAGCGTGCGCGCGGCGGCGGCGAGGTCGTAGTGCGGGTAGAGGGGCTTGGCGCAGCAGGCGCTGACGTTTTGCGGCACGGTGGCGTCGTGGCGTTGGCCGCAGGCGGTGCAGGCGAGGTGGGTGAGGTGCACGGACGCAGCGGAGCAGATTTCGCGGTCGGCGAAAAGCCGTGAAAGATTGGGCTATCATTCCGGCATGGGCGGCGTCACCCTGCGGCATGGAAAAACGCCGTTTCGCCGAGCTGGGCCTGTCCGCCGAAATCCTGAAGGCCGTGGACAAGATGGGTTTTGAGGAGGCCTCGCCGATCCAGACGGCGGTCATCCCGCACGGGCTGGCGGGGAAGGACGTCGTGGGCCAGTCCGCCACCGGGTCCGGCAAGACGGCGGCGTTCGCCATCCCCGCGCTCGAGAAAGTCGAAGTGAAGCTGCGGCAGCCGCAGGTGCTCGTGCTCTGCCCCACGCGCGAGCTGGCGGTGCAGGTGGCGGAGGAGTTCGGCAAGCTGGCGGCGTTCAAGAAGGGCGTGATGGAGGTGCCGATCTACGGCGGGCAGAGCTACGAACGGCAGTTCCGGGCCCTGCACGCGGGGGCGCAGGTCGTCATCGGCACGCCGGGCCGCGTGATGGACCACATGCAGCGCGGCACGCTCAAGCTCGACCACCTGAAGGTCGCGGTGCTCGACGAGGCCGACCGGATGCTCGACATGGGTTTCCGCGACGACATCGAGCACATCCTCAAGTCCGTGCCGGCGGCGCGGCAGCTGCTGTTCTTCTCGGCCACGATGCCGCGCGCCATCCAGGAGCTGATCAAGCGCTACTCGCGCGACCCGGCCTGGGTGAAGATCGAGGCGCACGCGCAGAACGCCCCGCAGGTCGACCAGGTCTATTACGAGGTCGACCGCCGCTCCAAGCTCGAGGTGCTGACCCGCCTGATCGACCTGCACGACTTCCGCTACGGCATCGTTTTCTGCAGCACCAAGGTGATGGTGGACGAGCTGGACGAGCACCTGCACGCCCGCGGCTACGCGGTGGACCGCCTGCACGGCGACATCACCCAGGCCCAGCGCACGCGCGTGATGGAGAAATTCCGCCGCCGCGGTTTCGAGTTCCTCATCGCCACCGATGTCGCCGCCCGCGGGCTCGACGTGGACGACCTGGAGGTGGTGTTCAACTACGACCTGCCCAACGACGCCGAGGACTACACGCACCGCATCGGCCGCACCGGGCGGGCCGGCCGGAGCGGGCGCGCCATCACCTTCGTCTCGGGCCGCGAGATCTACATGCTCCAGAGCATGATCCACTACGCGCGGCTCAAGATCCGCCGCGAGCGCGTGCCGTCGCTCGACCAGGTGGAGGAGGCGCGCGAAAACGTGTTCTTCGAGAAACTCCGCGCGACGCTCGAGGCCAAGCAATTCAAGCCGCAGGACCGGATGATCGACCGGCTGCTGGAGCAGGGATATTCGAGCACCGACATCGCCTCAGCCCTCCTGCATATGATGCAAGGCGGCTCCGCCGAACCGGCCGCGGGCAAGAATGCGCCGGCCGCCACGGCTCCGGCCTGGGTGGCGGAAAAACAGGCGCCGGCCCCCGCGGCCCCGCCGCCGGCTTCCCCGTCCCGTCCACCCCCGGCCAAGCCCGTCAAGCGCACCTATGAGCGCAAGCCCCGCACCGGCCGCGAGGAGGGGTTCAGCGTGGTGACCTTCAACGTCGGGCGCGCGCACCTCGTCACGCCGGCCGACCTCGTCGGCAAGATTGCGGGCGTCACCCGCCTGCCCGCACAGGTGGTCGGCGCCATCGACATCCATGAGCATCACACCGACGTCGACGTGGCGACCGAGCAGGTGGCCGTGGTGGTGAAGAAGCTGGCCGGCATCCGGCTGAAGGAGCAGGTGCTCCAGCCCAAGGCCGCGGCCGGCAGCTTGTAGCTCGACTCGGGCGCAGGACGGATTTGCGTGGGGACATGGCGCGAAAAGAGCCGCCCAAACCGGAACAAACCTCAGCCGACACCGCTCCGTGGTGGCCTTGGGTTGTGGCCATCGTGTTCGGCGTGCTCATCGTCTACGCCAACAGTTTTCAGGGTGTGTTCGTTTTCGATGACCTGCCGTCCATCGAGCAAAACGCCTCCATCCGCAGCCTGCGCACGGCGCTGCAGCCGCCGGGCGAGATCGGCCAGACCGTCGCCGGCCGGCCGCTCCTCAACCTCACCTTTGCCCTCAACTACGCGGTGCACGGCTTCGACGTGCGGGGCTACCATGTGGTGAATGTCGCCCTCCATGCGGCGGCGGCGCTGCTGCTCTTCGGGCTGGCCCGGCGGGCCTTCGGCACGGGCGCGCTGGCCACGCAGTTCGGCCGCCACGCCACGATGCTGGCCGGGCTGGTCGCCGTGTTGTGGGCGCTGCATCCGTTGCAGACCGCGGCGGTCACCTACGTCGTGCAGCGGGCGGAATCATTCGCGGCCCTGCTGATCCTGCTGGCCCTCTACGCCGCGGCGCGGGACTGGCGGTGGCTGGCGGTGGCCGCGGTTTTCGCCGGGGTGGCGGTGAAGGAAACGGTCGTCGTCGCGCCCATGTTCGTGCTGCTCTACGACCGACTAGTCCGTGGTGAAGACTTCAAGGCCGCATTGCGGCAGCGTTGGCCGCTCTACGCCGGGCTGGCGTCCTCTTGGCTGCTGTTGGGCTGGCTGGTGCTCGGCGGCGGCGGCCGCGGCGGCACGGCCGGTCTCGAGACCAATCTCGGCGTGATTGCCTACGCCCTCACCCAGGTAAAGGCCGTCGTGCTCTACCTGAAGCTGGCGCTAGGGCCGGCACCGCTGGTCTTCGATTACGGCACGGCCACGGTGACGGGTTTGGGCGAGGTCTGGTGGCAGGCGCTGGTGGTGGCCGGTCACCTGGGGGTAGTACTCTGGCTCTGGCGCCGGCAACCGGCCGCGGCCTTCGCGGGGTCGTGGTTTTTCATCTGCCTCGCGCCCAGCTCGAGCATCGTGCCCATCGCCACGCAGACGATGGCGGAGCACCGCGTCTATCTGGCCTTGGCCGGAGTCGTGGCGCTGTTCATCGGAGTCGGCTACCGCTGGCTCGGTGCGCGCGTGATCTGGCCGGCTGCCGCCGTGGTGGTCGCCTTCGCGGTCCTGACCGTGGACCGCAACCACGACTATGCCTCGGCGGAGAAACTCTGGACCGACACCGTGCGCAAGAACCCGTCCAATGCCCGCGCGCAGTCCAACCTCGGGCGCGAGCTGCAGGAGCGCGGCGACACGGAAGGCGCCATCGCCTGCCAGCGCGAGGCCATCCGCCTGCAGCCGCGCATGTATGAGGCGCACGGCAACCTCGGCGTGTCGCTGATGAGCGCGGGCCGTTACGATGAGGCGCTCGATTCGCTGCACGAAGCCGTGCGCCTCAAGCCCGACTTTTTCCAAGGCAACTACAACCTCGCCTCGCTCCTCACGCAGCAGCGCCGGCCGCTGGAGGCGCTGCACTATTTCAAGATGGCGCTGACGGTGAACCCCGACGACGCCGGCGTGCTCAACAACCAGGGCAACGCCCTCTGGATGCTGGGTCGACGCGGCGAGGCGAAGGCGAGTTTCCTGCGGGCCGTGCAGTGCGACCCGTCAAACCACCAGGCGCTGAACAATCTCGGGCATGTCCTGCTCAGCGAGGGCCGGGTCACCGAGGCGAAGCGGTGTTTCGAGGATGCGCTGCGGATCGATCCCGATTACACGCTCGCGCAGCAGGGCCTCGCGCAGGCGGAGGCGATCTTGCGCGGCGCGCTGCGGTAGCGGGTTTGTCAGCTCGAGCGCAGCCGAATTTTTCGGTCGCGGCATCAAGCCGCTCCTACAAGCTGGGAAGATGTCCAGGCCGCTTTCGCCCGACCACTACAGCGCCGAGCAGGTGATCGCGTTGCTGCAGCTGGAGCCGCTCGACCAGGAGGGCGCGTATTTCCGGCGCGTGCTGGAATCCGACGTCACAATCCCCGCCGGGGCGCTGCCCGCGCCACTCCACAACGAACGCCGCACCTACTCGGCCATCTATGCGCTGATCACGCCCGGGGGTTTTTCGGCGATGCACCGGCTGGCCAACGACGAGATCTGGGCCTTCCTCGCGGGCGATGCACTGGAGCAGCTGCGGCTCTATCCCGACGGCCGCGGCGAAGTGGTTCAGCTCGGCACCGATCCCGCGGCCGGCCAGCGGTTGCTCGACACGGCCCCGGCCCGCTGCTGGCAGGGCACGCGGCTGCGGCCCGGCGGCCGCTGGGCCCTGTTCGCCAACGTGCTCGCGCCGGAATTCGTCTGGGGCGACTTCGAGCTGGGCGACCGCGCCGGGTTGACGCGGCAGTATCCGGCGTTTGCGCGGGAGATCGCCGCCCTGACCCG
>CAZMFB010000023.1:22171-46225 GCA_964565475.1 uncultured Opitutaceae bacterium
CCGGGTTGACGCGGCAGTATCCGGCGTTTGCGCGGGAGATCGCCGCCCTGACCCGGGCCGCGCCGCCGCGGGGGAGGCGTTAGTCCCGCCGCTTGACAGGGGTGGGGGGCCCCGGTATCCCACGGCCCCGTTATGCAAGCCGTGCTCGACCAGCCGGTGCTCGTGCTCAACCGCCTCTGGCAGGCGGTGAACATCATTGCCGCGCGCCGGGCCTTCAACCTGCTGGCCCGCGGGCACGCGCAGGTCGTGCACCAGCAGGAGGACGACTTCCGCACCTTCTCGCTGATGGACTGGATCGACTTCTCGGCCTACAACCCGCCGATCGACCGCCTCGAGCTCGTGCACACGCCCACGCGCACCATCCGCCTCCCGCGCGTGATCCTGCTGACCTTCTTCGACAAGCTGCCCTGCAAGGAGCTGAAGCTCACCCGCAACAACGTCTTCGAGCGCGACGCCGACAAGTGCCAGTATTGCGGGCACGGCTTCCCGCGCGAGCAGCTCAACCTCGACCACGTCATCCCGCGCCACTACGGCGGCAAGACGACGTGGGAGAACATCGTGTGCTCGTGCATCCGCTGCAACACGCGCAAGGCCAACCGCCTCCCGCACGAGGCGCACATGCGGCTCATCCGCAAGCCGGTGCGCCCGAAGTGGCGGCCCGTCATCTCGCTCGTGCTCGGCAACCACGGCCACGAGAAGTGGAAGGATTTCCTCGACGTCGCCTACTGGAACGTCGAGCTCGAAGAATAACACCCCGCCATTGCTGTTACCGCGACAGGGCCGGCCTCGTGCCGGCCCTCGTCGTTTTCACCGGTAGTCGCAGATCGGTGCAAAGTAGCGGCCTTACGGCTGATTCCGGCAGCTTGACGCTCAAGCGCATCCACGTAGCTTCGCGGCATGAAATATGACGTCACCTTGGTGAAGTCCGACGAAGGCTGGGCGGTCTGGTGCGACAGCCTGCCCGGTTGTTGTTCGCAGGGGGCGACGCGCGACGAGGCCTTGGCGAATATCCGGGAGGCAATCGCCGAATATCTTGCGGCCAAGCAGCAGGTGAACGAGGCCGAATTCGGAATCGAGGCCGTGCAGCACGAGACCGTGACACTCTAAGTCATGCCCAAGCTGCCCGGCATCGGCCAGAAGGATGCGGTGCGGGTTTTGGCGAAGCGCGGTTTCAGGATCATCCGCCAAGGCAAGCATCTCACGCTGTCCAACGGCGCCGTGATGGTGCAGATTCCAAGACACACGGTCATCAACGCTTACACGATGGGCTACATTGCCAAGGTCGCCGGGCTGACGCCGGAACAATTCCGGGAAATGCTGTGAACCGGAGCGATCAGCGGTAGTCGTCGCGGGTGGGCGAGAAGAGGTCGAACACGACGCAGTCGGTCAGGGTCGTGCCGCCGTGCGGGCCCCGGAATGCTCACCCTGCAGGCAACCACAGACGTGCAACTATTCGATCCGCTCAAGCCGCGTGATGCGGACTTCTTTCGCGGCATGGTCGGACCAATACGTGAGCAGGTGCGCCCCAACCTGAATCTGGTAGTTGTCCCGGCCGTTCTCGTCGCGGACGATCCAGTCGGTGGTCATGAACGGGTCGGCCCCAAGGCGATCGAAGAACCGAAGCAAGGCTTTGCGCTCGCGCTTGTGCGCCGTCTGAAATGCGGCCACCTGCGAGACCGGCATCACGACATCATAGCTGGCGGCCCATTTCACAATCCCGTCTTGTTCAGCGTGGCATTGAGTCGCTTGAGGCCCGCCAGATTGACCTTCCGCCCCCGGGAAATCTCGCGATGACTGGCGCTGATGGACTTGTGCACTTGCGGCTCATCGCGGTCGGCCAGATGCCGGAGATAGGCGGAGAGAAACAGGCGGTCCGCGGTGGAGCTTCGATCAACGATGGCCTGAAGTTCGCGGCGGGACATGCAAGTAGGATTGCCGACGGATTCAGCAAGTCAAGCCGGTGGCCATTCCAGCACGGACACGCGGTATACCGACCACATCTACGCCGCCTCAGCGGTAGTCCTCGCGGACGGGCGCGAAGAGGTCGAACACGACGCAGTCGGTCAGGGTCGTGCCGCCGTGCGGGACGTTGCCCGGGATGAGCGCGGCCATGCCGGGCTCGAGCACGGTGGTCTTGTCACCGACGGTAAATTGGAAACGCCCGCGGATGACGTAGGTGACCTGCTCGTGCGGGTGCTGGTGCATGGGCACGGTGGTGCCGGCGTTCAGGTGCACCTCGCCGACGGTGATCTTCTCGAGGTGGGCGTAGTGGCCGCGGATGATGCCGCCGAAAATCTCCTTGGCGGGCAGGGAGGCAAGAGTGACGAAGCTCATGCCTCCGACTGTGCGTGGCGCGGCGCCCATGGCGAGTCCGCAGCCACCGTCCGCCCGGAAATGCGCCCAACTACTACGGCGCCGCGGCGAGCGGCAGGGTCAACCGCATGGTCGTGCCGCCGGGGCCGGTCTGCACGACGCTGATGTCGCCACGGTGGTCCTTCATGATGCGCAGGGCGATGGCGAGGCCGAGGCCGGTGCCGCCGGCGCGCCCGGAGAGGAAGGGCTCGAAGAGCTGCGACTGCATGCCGGGTGCAATGCCGCCGCCGGTGTCGCCCACATCCAGCTCGGCGCGGTCGCCGTGGCTGCGCGCGCTGAGGACCAGCCGGCCGCCCTGCGGCATGGCCTGGAGGGAATTGATGATGAGGTTGAACAACACCTGCTGCAGCTGGCCCTTGTGGGCGCTGACATGGACGGGCGCCGGCGGCGGCACGAACTCGGCCTGCACGCGGGCCTGGGCGAACTTCGCCCGCAGCAGCAGGAGCGTGTCCTCGACCACCTCGGCCAGGGCCCAGCGCGAGTGCACGGCGCCGGGCGCACGGGCAAACGACAGCACGCGGGCGACGATGTCCTCGAGCTGCCCGATCTTCTCGGTCACCACCTCGAGGTCGCGGCGGCGCGGGTCGTCGGGCGCGAGGCCGGCGCCGAGCGGGCCGTGCAGGAGCTTGATCACGGTGAGGGGATTGCGGATCTCGTGCGCGATCTCGGCGGCGAGCAGGCCGAGCGAGGTGAGGGTCTCGTTCTTGCGCAGGGTCTGCTCGGACTCGAAGACGCGCGCGTAGAGCCGGGCGTTCTGCAGGGCGACGGCGGCGAAGTTGCCGAGCGTGGCGAGCGCGCGCTTCTGGGCGTCGTCGAAGCGGTGGGGTGAGCCCATGAAGACGGCCAGCGTGCCCACCGGGGCGTTGTCGCTGAGCAACGGGGTGACGAGGGCCGAGTGCAGGCCGGCGGCGGGCGGCAGGTCGGCGGCGTCGGCGAACAGGCCGGTGCCGAGCTGCTGGTGCTCGGCGGGCGCGCGCGAGGTGAGGACGGAGGCGAGGAGCGACTCGCGCGCGGGCACGGGGCCGGGGGGCACGCGCACGGCGAGGTCGGCGTCGGCCGAGACGGCGCGCAGGCGCAGCGTGTCCGCGGCGGGGTCGTAGGCGTAGAGGGTGCAGAGCCGGGCGCCGAAGATGGCGCGGCCGCTGGCGGCCACGGTGGTGAGCAGGTCGGACTCCGCGAGGCGCTTGACGAGGGACTGGCCCAGCTCGGCGAGGGTCTCGAGCTGCGCCGAGTGGGAGCGGTAGTGATGCACCTGCCAGACGCATTCGAGCGTGCGGGCGGCCTCGTCGGTCAGGCGGACCAGCTGCGCGAGCCGGGCCTCGGTGAAGCGGCCGACCTCGTCGGCGTCGAGGTTGACGACGCCGAAGGTGCGGCCGTCGAGGGTGAGGGGGGCGGCCATCTCGCAGCGCACGGCGCGGCGCGCGGCGATGTAGCGGGGGTCGCGGGCGACGTCGGGGACGAGGAGGGGCCGGCCGTGCAGCGCGACCCAGCCGGTGACGCCCTGGCCGAGCCTTAGGGCGAAGCCGCCCGTGTCGCGCGGCAAGCCCCGGTGCGCCTCGATCTCGAGGCAGCCGGTGTCGGGGTTGACGAGCGAGACCGAGCCGCTCTCGGCGGCGAAGAAGGCCACCAGCTCCGCGAGCACCGACGCGATGGCCTCCGCCGGGCCGGACGAGCGGCTGGCGAGGGCGGCGAGGCGGTAGAGCGCCGCGAGTTCGCGGGGATCGGTTTCGTTCATCGAAACCGGGAGATGAGCAGGGTTGCCCGGGCTTGGGGAGCGAAAATTGCGCGCCTAGCGGGCGGCGGCCAGCAGGTCCTGCCGGAGCTGACGGAGGCCGTCGTCGTCGGGCACGGGCCGGTGGTCGGCCGGAGCGACGTGGAAGGTGTCGAGCACGAGACCGCGCTCGGTGCCGATGCGCGCGAAGCTGACGTCGAGCCCGTGCCGGGCCAGGACGGAGGCCAGCTGGTGCAGCAGGCCGAGGCGGTCCGCGGCGTGCACCTCGACGATCAGCTTGCGGCCGGCGGTCTCGCGGTAGATCTCGACCAGGGGCGGGATGTCGCCCGCGGAACGGGGCGCGGGCGGGGTGAATTCGCGGCGCCCGGTCAGCGCGTCCTCGAGGACGCGGTTGCAGTATTCGCGGGCGCTGGTCAGGCCGGCCGATTGCTCGCCGACGACAAAGGTGTCGAGCACGAGGTGGTCGGTGCGCGTGGCGATGCGGGCCGACTGGATGCTAAGTCCGGCGGCACCGAAGGCTCCGGCCAGCTTACCGAACAACCCCGCCCGGTCCCATGTGACAATGTGCACGGCCGCCGTGCCCTCGCGCGGCCCCGGCCGCCATTCGATCACGGGGCGCAGGGTGCCGACCGAGTCCGCCGCCGCGATGGTGTGCAGGAGGCGGTGGACCATCTCCAGGTGCAGCTGCACCTCGGCCGGGTCGGACTGCAGGAAATAGCGGTCGGGCAGCAGGCTGAGGTGCGCGTGCCGTTCCTCGTCCGAGATCACGGGGCCGGCGGCCATTATGGCGTGGGAGTTCATGCCCGGGCTGTTGCCGGTTGCATGCCAGTGGCCCGGCTATTTTGGGCGTGCAAATCCTTGAGGCGGATGCGGCCGAACGCTTTTCCGGACCCCGCCGGAGCGCCCGGGATAATTCTGGTTGACGGAGCAATCGCGCCGCCAATAGTCCGGCCTTCTCTCGCGGGTGTAGCTCAGTTGGTAGAGCACCACCTTGCCAAGGTGGACGTCGAGAGTTCGAGTCTCTTCGCCCGCTCCATTTACAGAAACCCCTCAGCAATGAGGGGTTTCTGCGTTTTGGATGGCGGGGTATCCGCGCCGCCATCGGATGGGTTTCCTCTGGTTTCGGGGCGGGATTTTGGTATCGAGGAACACGTGAAAGCCTCCGAGTTCTTCGCCCTGCCGCCGTCGCTGAGCCGTTTTGCCCCGTATTTTCCCGCCGACGCGCCGCCGTGGGATTGGCTGAAGAAAATCGGCGAGGCGCTGGCCCAGGTCGATTTTTCCGCGTCCGGCGCCAAGGTGCCCGCCGGTGTCCACATCGAGGGCAAGATCTGGATCCACCCCACGGTCAAGCTGCCGCCCTACGCCATGATCATCGGGCCGGCGTGGATCGGGCCGAAGACCGAGATCCGGCCCGGGGCCTTCATCCGCGGCAACGTCATCGTCGGCGAGGGCTGCGTGCTGGGCAACGCCTGCGAATACAAGAACTGCCTCCTCCTCGACGGCGTGCAGACGCCGCACTACAACTACGTCGGCGATTCCATCCTCGGCAACAAGGCCCACCTCGGCGCGGGCGCCATCTGCTCCAACCTCCGCCTCGACCAGGCCGAGGTGACCGTGCGCCTGCCCACCGGCACGGTGGCGACCGGCCTGCGCAAGTTCGGCGCGGTGGTGGGCGACGGCGCCGAGGTCGGCTGCAACGCCGTGCTCAACCCCGGCACCCTGCTCGGCCAGCGCGCCCTCATCACGCCCTGCACGGCCTTCGGCGGCTATCTGCCCGCCGGCACCATCGCGCGCAGCCGCGCCAGCGTCTCCACCATCCCGCGGCGCGACTGACCGGCACGGCCGGGGAGCGGCCTTGCGTTTCCCGCGCCCACCCGTCTTCACTCTCCCTTTCCATGCCCCGCGTCCTCACCGGCATCACGCCCTCCGGCACCCTGCACATCGGCAACTATTTCGGCGCCATGCGCCCCGCCATCGAACTGCAGGCCGGCGGCGACGCCTACTATTTCATCGCCGACTACCACTCGCTCACCGCCCTGACCGACCCGCAGGAACGGCGCGACTACACGCGCGGCATCGCCCTCGACTGGCTGGCCTGCGGGCTGGACCCGAAAAAGGCCGTCTTCTGGCGCCAGAGCGACATCCCCGAGGTCTGCGAGCTCACGTGGCTGCTCGGCTCGCTCACGCCGATGGGCCTGCTCGAGCGCGCCCACAGCTACAAGGACAAGCTCGCCAAGGGCCTCGCGCCCAACTTCGGCCTCTTCGCCTACCCGGTGCTGATGGCCGCCGACATCCTGCTCTACGACACCAACGTCGTGCCCGTCGGCAAGGACCAGAAGCAGCACCTGGAGATGACGCGCGACATCGCGATCAAGTTCAACCAGGCCTACGGCGAGACCTTCGTCGTGCCGGCGGAGCGCATTTCCGAGCAGGTGGCCGTCATCCCCGGCCTCGACGGCCAGAAGATGTCGAAGAGCTACGACAACACGATCGAGATCTTCGGCGACGAGAAGGTCCTGCGCAAAAAAATCATGGGCCTCGTCATGGACTCACGCACGCCGCAGGAGCCGAAGCCCGACGCCGAGAAGAACCTCGCCATCCAGCTGCTCAAGCATGTCGCGCCGAAGGATGTCGCGGCCGATTACGAGAACCGGCTCCGCGCCGGCGGCCTCGGCTACGGCGACCTGAAGAAGGCGCTCTTCGAGCACTACTGGAATTTCTTCGCGCCCTACCGCGCCCGGCGCGCCGAACTCGTCGCCGACATCGGTTACGTGGACACGGTGCTGCAGGACGGGGCCGAGCGCGCCCGCGCCGTGGCCAGCAAGGTCATGGAACGCGCCCGCCGGAATTGCGGGCTGCGGTAGTTGCAACCACAGATGAACACAGATGGACAAAGATAGGCCGGTCCTCTTGTCCATTGCCTCCAGCTGTGTGAATCTGTGTTCATCTGTGGTTAAATGAATCCTGAGCACACCGACATCGGCCGGGGCCGGCAGCGCGACATTTACCTCGCGGGCGTCGGCGGCATGAGGCCCCCCGTGCCGGTCGAGCCGGCGGCACTCGAGAAGGCCGCGCAGGGCGCGATGTCGCCCGAGGCCTGGGCCTATATCGCGGGCGGGGCGGGGCGGGAGTCGACGATGGACGCCAACCGGGCCGCCTTCGAGAAGCGGCGCATCGTGCCGCGCGTGCTGCGCGACGTGGAGAATCGCGACCTGTCCATCGAGCTGTTCGGGCAGCGCCTGCCCACGCCGCTTTTGCTGTGCCCCATCGGCGTGCTGGAGATGGCGCATCGGGAGGCCGACCTCGCGGTGGGCCGCGCGGCGGCGGCGTGGCGCGTGCCGTTCATCTTCTCCAACCAGGCCTCGGTGCCGATGGAGCAGGTGGCCGCGGCGATGGGCGATGCCCCGCGTTGGTTCCAGCTCTACTGGAGCCGCTCCAACGAGGTCGTGGCCTCGTTCGTGCAGCGCGCCGAGGCCTGCGGCTGCTCGGCCATCGTGCTCACGCTCGATACGACGATGCTCGGCTGGCGGCCGCGCGACCTCGACCTCGCGCACCTGCCGTTCCTGCAGGGCAAGGGCATCGCGCAATACACGAGCGACCCGGTGTTCCGGGCGCAGTTGAGGGAAGGGTGGAACCCGGCCTCCGGACGGGTTCAAAAGAGCGCGTCGGGGACGCCGCTCTCCACCTTGGAACCGAAGCCGCCGTTGAACCTGCAAACGATCGCGACCGCGCTCGAGCAGAAGGCGCACTTCCCCGGCGGCCTGCTGAAGAACCTCGCTTCCGGTGACCCGCGCGCCGCCGTGCAGCGGTTCATGACCACATATTCGCGGCCCTCACTCCAGTGGGATGAGCTGAAGTTCCTCCGCCAGCACACGAAGCTGCCGGTGTTGCTCAAGGGCGTGCTGCATCCGGACGACGCAAAAAAGGCCGTCGAGCTGGGCCTCGACGGGCTGATCGTCTCCAACCACGGCGGCCGGCAGATCGACGGTGGGATCGCCTCGCTCGACGCGTTGCCCGCCGTGGCGGAGGCCGTGAACGGGAAGATCCCCGTGCTGCTCGACAGCGGCGTGCGCGGCGGGGCGGATGTGTTCAAGGCCCTCGCGCTCGGCGCGACGGCGGTGTGTCTCGGCCGGCCCTACGTCCACGGACTCGCGCTCGCGGGCCGGCGCGGCGTGGAGGAAGTCATCGGCAACGTGCTGGCGGAGTTCGACCTGACGCTGGGCCTGGCCGGCTGCACGAATGTGCGCGAGATCGGGCCGGCGACGCTGCACCAAACCTGAGCCGGTTCCTTACAACGCCGGCCGCTGGGCGTGGCTCTCGTCGAGGTCGCGGATCTGTTCGATGATGGCGGAGAGCTTCCGGCCGGTGGCGGTGAGGCCGTATTCGACGCGCAGGATTTTCCCGGGGAATTCGCGCCGCGAGACCAGCCCGTAGTCGAGCAGCTTGCGCAGCCGCTCGTTGAGCACCTTGGTTGAGATGCCGGGGATGAAGCGCTCGAGCTGCCCGGGGCGGGTCACGCCGCGGCCGATGGCGGCCAGCACGGCGGCCGACCACTTGCAGCCGACGACGTCCTCCAGCCGCCGGTAGGCGGTGCGCTCGGGCAGGCTGAGGTGGCGTTTCACGGCGTCACTCTGGCAGAAGCGCGGGGCGAATGCACGAGGGAACAAAACGGTGCCCGCCCACCGCATCGTGCCCTCTGCCGGAATCCGCGCGCTGTGGCAGAATGTCCGCCGGCGGTCCGCATGGTGCGGGCCGTCGCCCGAAAACCCAAACGAACCATCCCATGAAAACCAAAGCTGTCTTCTATCATGCCGGCTGCCCCGTCTGTGTGGCGGCCGAGAAAAACATCGCCGCCGCCCTCGATCCCGCCCGTTACGACGTGGAGGTCGTCCATCTCGGCGCGGCCAAGGCCCGGCTCGCCGAGGCCGAGAAGGCGGGCGTGAAATCCGTGCCGGCGCTCGTTTTCGGCGGCGCGGCCTATCATATCAACTTCGGGGCCCCGCTCTCCGCCCTGCGCTGAGGGGGCGGAACCGGCGCGGCGGATCCGAAACCGCCGCGCCGCGGACCGAGGGGGAGGGGGGCGGCGGCAGGTGTTGCCCGCCCGGGATATTGGCGGCGGAGCCGGAGGGATCTTCCGCAATGCCTGCGCACGGCTCCGCAAGGGGTGCGCAGCCGTGACGGCGCGTTTCTGCGATGCTTGCCACGCTGAATCAGAACCTATATCCAGGAACCGCTTCCTTCTTAACCGCTCAACCCTCGCGAACCATGAGACTCAAACTCCCTCACTGGAATCCCAGTAAGATCATCTTCGGAGGGGCCGCCGCCTGGGGGCTCTTCCTCGTCGGGTGCGTGATGGCCGACCGCACCATGGTCGCGCCGCCCCACGTGGCGGGGGCCACCTTCGTGGGCTCGAAGAAATGCTCCGACTGCCACGAGGACATCACCAATGGCTTTCATGACGCCACGCACGCCAAGCTGACGGCCGCGGGCTCCAACGGGCAGGAGATCGGCTGCGAGTCCTGCCACGGCCCCGGTTCCCTCCATGTCAAGGCCGGCGGCAGCGTCGGGACGATCGTCAACCCCGGGGCCTCGCCGGAAACCTGCTTCCAGTGCCACCTCGACAAGCGCGGCGAGTTCAGCCTCGCGCACACGCACCCGGTTCTCTCCGGCAAGATGACCTGCTCCGACTGCCACAACCCGCACACGGGCGAGGCGGTGGGTGAGAACACCACCAACCTGGCCGCGCTCAACAGCACCTGCGTGAAGTGCCACACCTCGCAGGGCGGCCCGTATGTGTTCGAGCACGAGGCCTCGCGCGAGGGCTGCACGGTGTGCCACCTCCCGCACGGCTCGATGAACGCCCGCATGCTCAAAGCCCGCAACCAGAACCTCTGCCTGCAGTGCCACTTCCAGGAACAGACCGCGCCCGGCGTCATCCTCATCGGCGGCCGCGACCACGCGTCGTTCCTCACCCGCGGCACCTGCTGGTCCGGCGGCTGCCACGAGGCCGTCCACGGCTCGCACGTCAGCTCCTCCCTCCGTTTCTAACCCCTCACCAACCTCCGGGATCAACCGCAATGAATACGACCAACTTCACCACAATGCGTCGGTGCGCCGCCTGGCTCTTGGGCGCGTGCCTGCTCGGCTCGGGCGTGACGGGAGCGGAAAAGAAAGAAGCGCCCCTCGAGAACTGGATCACCCTGGGCGGCGGTTACACGCTGCAAAGCGGCGACCGCCCCGGCTTCCAAAAGGCCTTCCAGCAGAACAAGGACGGCTGGGGCGGCATCGAGGACTTCTTCTACACCAGCGAGCTCGATGACAACACCGTGCTCAAGCTCAAGGGCCATGCGCTCGCGGGCAACAACGACTACCTCATCGACCTCAACGTCACCCGCAACGAGGTCGGCTACCTGAAGGCCGGCTACAAGCACTTCCGCACGTTCTTCGACGGCTCGGGCGGTGTCTGGCCGGCCACCGGGCGGACCTTCAAGCTCTATGACGAGGACCTTGGCGTCGATCGGGGCAACCTCTGGTTCGAGATCGGCACCACCCGTCCGCAGGGCATCAACTCGATGCTGCGCTACGACTACACGACGCGCGACGGCGAGAAGGACTCCACCAGCTGGATGGACAGCGGTCTCCCGCCCTTCACCTCCGCCGCCACGCGCTACATCGTGCCGACCTTCCTCCGCTTCGACGAGAAGCGGCACATCCTCACCGGCAGCTTCGGCGAAAAGACGGACAAGCAGGACTGGCTGCTGGCCGCCCGCTACGAGAAGGGCGAATACGACAACGCCAAATACAGCCGCCGCCGTCCGTTCGAGCCCACGACCGACCGCTATGTCACGGCCCGCGAGGGCCAGGACTACGACTCGCTCCAGTTCCGCGGCAGCTACGCCACCGAGATCAATGAGAAGGTGAAGGTCACGACCTCCGCCTCGCGCACCAAGATCGACACCACGCTCAGCGGCAGCCGCATCTTCGGCGCCAGCTACGACGCCACCTACACGAACAACTACCCGACCCGGCAGCAGCGCGATGAGGGCTACTTCGCCGCGCCCGGCCATGCCAGCCTCGGCGAGTCCGAGATGGTGCAGACCATCGCCAACATCCAGGCCCTGATCCGCCCCAACCAGCACTGGGCCCTCATCCCCGGCCTGCGCTTCGAGAAGACCGAGTGGGACAACCTCATCGAGTTTGAGGAGACCAACTTCGGTGCCGGCCCGGCCTTCGCCCCGATCACCGATGAGGTCGAGGCCGCGAGCGAAAAGCACTGGAAGACCTGGTCCGGCTCCTTCGAGGCCCGCTACACCGGCCTCAAGAACTGGGCCCTCAACTTCAAGGCCGACCTCTCCAACTCCGAGGGCAAGCTGGTCGAGGACCGCATCCTCGAGCCCGGCACCCCGCTGCAGGCCATCTCCATCGACCGCGACACCGACCTCGAACGCGAGGTCCAGAAGGTGGCCCTCACCGCCACCTGGTATCCGCGGCCGGGCACGACCATCGCCGTGCAGTGGTTCTACCGCGCGCGCCAGAACACCTACCGCGCCCTCCGCGACAACACCGTGAGCACCTCCGACCGCTACCCGGCCTACATCGCCAACCAGGACTTCGAGACCAGCGACTTCAACGTGCGGGTCAGCCACCGCCTCGCCGCCAACCTCCGCAGCGTCACCCGCTACGACTACCAGAAGACCGAGGTCCGCACCCAGGACGTCGGCTTGGGCTTCAAGCAGAGCGCGGAGATGACCCAGCACATCCTCTCCGAGTCGATCAGCTGGAACCCGGTCAACCGCTGGTTCCTCCAGGCCAACCTCAACCTCGTCTACGACACCCTGACCACCCCGGCCGTCGGCCTCACCGGCGCCGCCGCGAACCTGGTGAAAAACAGCGACGCGAACTACTACAACTTCAGCGTCAGCAGCGGCTACGCCCTCGACGACGCCAGCGACCTCCACTGCGACTTCGGCCTCTACGAATCGCGCGACAGCTACATCAACAACTCGGCCGTCACGGTGCCCTACGGCTCCGAGAGCAAGCTCACGCAGTTCGGTGTCACCTGGACCCGCCGGCTGAACCGCAACACCACCGTTTCGGCCCGCTACGCCTATGCCGAGAACGAGGACGTGCCCTCCGTCGGCTTCGCCGACTACGAGGCGCACCTCTTCTACGCCAAAGTCCAATATCGCTTCTGAGGCGCAAACCACCATACTGCCTTCGACGATGAAAACCACGACCAGGATCCTCCTCGCCAGCCTCGCTCTCCCCCTCGCCGCCACGCTCGGGCGTGCCGCCCCCGCGGCGGAGAACTGGGAGAACGAGTGCGCCTCCTGCCATGGGGCCGACGGCAAAGCCCAGACCAAACAGGGCAAGAAACTGAAGATTCGCGACTACACCGATCCCAAGGTGCAGGCCGAGCTCAAGGACGACGCCATGTTCAAGGCCATCAAGGAAGGCGTGGTCGAGAACGGCAAGGAGCGGATGAAGGGCTATGCCGAGACCTTCAGCGACGACGAGATCAAGGATCTCGTCGCCTACATCCGCACCCTGAAGTGACGCCGCCCCGCGCGGCGGTCCCCCCGGCCGACGCGGGCACTCCCAGCCCGCACCGGCCGGTTTGTTTTTCCCACCCCAGCACCCCTCCACGCCCATGAACGACCAACCGGACCACGCCCCGGCGCCGCTCCTGCAGCCGCGCTCCCATTTCAACAACTGGATCAGCGCCATCGGCGCCATCATCGTGATGGGCGCGCTGTTCTCCTTCGCCCTGCTCGTGTGGATGGATTTCACGCAGGACGACAAGAACCCCTACCTCGGCATCTTCACCTACATCGTCGCCCCGGTGTTCCTCATCGGCGGCCTCACCCTCGTCTTCGGCGGCGCCTGGGCCCAGCGTTCCTGGGCGCTCAGGCACCGCGACGACCCCGACAAGTGGCGCATCGACCTCGGCAACGTCGCCCAGCGCAAGTTCATCGTCCTGCTCGGCCTCGGCACGGTGGCCTTCGTCATGCTCAGCGCCTTCGGCAGCTACCAGAGCTACCACTACGCCGAGTCCAACATGTTCTGCGGGCAGGTCTGCCACTCCGCGATGAACCCCGAATGGCAGACCTACCGCCGCGGCGCGCACGCCCGCGTCGACTGTGTCGAGTGCCACATCGGTTCCGGCGCCAAGGCCTTCGTCGAGGCCAAGCTCAACGGCACGCGCCAGCTCATCTCCTTCGTCCTCGACAACTACCAGCGGCCCATCCCCACGCCCGTCCACAACCTCCGCCCCGCCCAGGATACCTGCGAGAAGTGCCACTGGCCCGAGAAGTTCCTCGGCAACCTCGAGATGAATTTCGAACACTACCTCTCCGACCGCAAGAACACCCCCTATTCGGTCCGCATGCTCATGAAGGTCAACGAGGGCCGCCCCGGCAGCCCCCTCAACGGCATCCACTGGCACGTCAGCAAGGACCAGACCGTCGAATACTACGCCGTGGATGAGAAGCGGCAGGACATCGTCTGGATGCGCGTCACCAACAAGACCGACGGCTCCACCAAGGTCTTCCGCAACGAGGCATTCAAGGGCGAGCCCCCCGCCGGCGCCGTGCGCGTGATGGACTGCATCGACTGCCACAACCGCCCCGCCCACGTCTTCCCGCCCGCCAACGAGGTGGTCGAACGCGCCATGGCCCTCGGCGAGATCGACCTCGCCCTCCCCAATATCAAGCGCCACGCCGTCGCCGCCATGCTGCAGGACGGCATCGTGACCTCCGCCGACGCCTCCGGCAAGATCGCCGAATACCTCCGGAACCGCTACAAAGACGCCGCCAACCTCCCCGTCACCATCGCCACGGTGCAGCGCCTCTACGCCGAGACCATCTTCCCCGAGCGCAAGGCTGACTGGCGCCAGTATCCCAACAACATCGGCCACAAGGACTGGCCCGGCTGCTTCCGCTGCCACGACGACAAGCACTCCACCGCCACCGGCGAAAAGGTGAAGGCCAGCGACTGCTCCTCCTGCCACATCATCCTCGCGCAGGGCAAGGGCGCCGACCTCGCCACCCTCAGCGCCTCGGGCCTCGAGTTCAAGCACCCCAGCGGTCCCTACGACGAGGAGCTGCGCTGCGCCGACTGCCACAACGGCGGCATCCAGGGCAAGTAGCCCCTTCGCAAGATACGCCCATGGGCGGGCAAGGCCCGCGCAGCCGGCCCGGTGCTTCCGTGGCATACTGCGCGCGGCACCATGAAAACGTCGCCTCTTCCTGCCCGGCCGGCGGTGTGGTTGGCCGCCTGCGCCCTGTTCGCCGGGATCGCCGCGACCGGGACCACGGTCGAAAAGAAGCCCACTCCCGCCGTGCCGAACCGCGAGTGCATGGACTGCCACGAGGCCGAGTTCAAATCGCGCAGGAAGGGCCTGCCCAAGGAGTGGATCGGCGTGCGCCCGGCGGAATTCGCCCGCTCCGCCCACGGCCGGCTCAACTGCGTCGAGTGCCACGACACCATCACCGAACCGGAACACCCCTCCAAGCTGCCCGACGTGCAGTGCGCCTCCTGCCACGACCGGGCCGTGCAGGATTTCGCCCGCAGCATCCACGGCGTCGCGCGCACGAACGGCCGCCCGCCCGCCGCCACCTGCGCCACCTGCCACGGGGGCAACGCCCATGAGCTGCTCCCCGCCAAGCACGCCGACGCGCCCGTCTCGAAGTTCAACCTCCTCACCACCTGCGCGAAATGCCACGAGGACGAGAAGGCGATCGCCGAGCTCGGGCTCCGCAGCCACGACGCCGTCAGGAATTTCCGCGACAGCATCCACGGCCTCGGCCTCTACAAGATGGGCCTCAAGGTCGCCCCCTCGTGCAACGACTGCCACGGCGTGCACGACATCCGGTCGGCGCAGGACACCGCCTCGCACACGCACAAGAGCCACCTCTCCGCCACCTGCACGGCCTGCCACGTCGGCGTGGACCAGACCTTCGCCGCCAGCGCGCACGGCCTCGCCCTGGCCCAGGGCGACGCGAAGGCGCCCGTCTGCACCGACTGCCACTCCGCCCATCAGATCGAGCGGCCGGCCAACGGCCGGTTCAAGCTGGCCAGCGACCAAAGCTGCGGCAAGTGCCACGAGGCGCAGCTGGCCAACTACCACGAGACCTACCACGGCAAGGCCATGGCGCTGAACCGCCCCGGCTCCGCGCCCGCCGTCGCCGCCTGCTACGACTGCCACGGGCACCACGACGTCTTCGCCACCGACGACCCGCGCTCCCGGCTGCACCGGGCCAATATCGTCAGGACCTGCGCCGAGTGCCACGCCGGGGCCACCCCGTCCTTCACCCAGTATCAGGCCCACGCCGACCCGCACGACGGCGAGAAATACCCCCTGCTCAACAAGGTCTTCGTCTTCATGACGTCGCTCCTCATCGGCGTCTTCGTGTTCTTCACCGGGCACACGCTCCTCTGGGTCGGCCGCATGGTGGTCAACTATGTCCGGGACCCCGCCGCCTTCCGCGCCGCCCGGGCCGCCGCCCACCACGACGCCGAGACCTACCGGCGCTTCACCCCGTTCGAGCGCTTCCTGCACATGCTCGTCGTCACGAGCTTCCTCGCGCTCGTCATCACCGGCATGCCGCTGAAGTTCTACTACACGGAGTGGGCGAAGGTGATGTTCAACCTGCTCGGCGGCCCCGAGGCCGCGCGGACGCTGCACCATCTCGCGGCCCTCGTCACCTTCGGTTACTTCGCCCTGCACCTCGGCAGCCTCGCCGCCTCGTTCTGGCAAAACCGCGGCGCGGTCAATGATCCTGCCACCGGCCGCTTCGAGCTGCGCCGGGTCTGGGGCGCGCTCTTCGGCCCCGACTCGATGGCCCCGTCGCTCCAGGACCTCCGCGACCTCTGGGCGCATTTCAAGTGGTTTCTCGGCCGCGGCGAGAAGCCGCAATGGGACCGCTGGACCTACTGGGAGCGCTTCGACTACCTCGCCGTGTTCTGGGGCGTCGCGATGATCGGCGTGTCCGGCCTCGTCCTCTGGTTCCCGGTCTTCTTCTCCCGCTTCCTGCCCGGGTGGACCATCAACATCGCCCATGTCATCCACTCCGACGAGGCCCTGCTCGCCGCGGGTTTCATCTTCGCGTTCCACTTCTTCAACACCCATTTCCGCCTCGACCGTTTCCCGATGGACATGGTCATCTTCTCCGGACGCATCTCGAAGACGGAGATGCTGCAGGAACGCCGGAAATGGCATGACCGCCTCGTCGCCGCCGGCCGCCTCGAGCAGCACCGCGTCCTCCACGACGACTGGGAGAGCCGCCGCCTGCTCTACAAGGCGCTCGGCTTCGTCTTCGTCGGCACGGGCCTGGTCCTGCTCGGCCTCATGATCTACGCCTTCCTCACCCGCCTCGGGCACTGATCCCCATGCGCGCCCCCCAGATCCTCGACGACCTCCTCGTCGGCCTGTTCCGGTTCAACACCCGGGGGTTCCTGCGCATGCAGGAGGCGGACGGGGCGGTGCCGCCCGTGCCCGCCGGTCCGGGCTGCCACCTCTACGTGCACATCCCCTTCTGCGAGGTGCTGTGCCCGTTCTGCTCGTTCCACCGCGTGCAGCACTGCCATGCGCACGCCGAGCGGTATTTCGCCGCCCTCCGGCGCGAGATCGCGCTCTACCACCGGGCGGGTTACCGTTTCGACGGCGTCTACTTCGGCGGCGGCACGCCGACGATCGAGCCGGCCGAGCTCATCCGGACCATCCACCTCGTGCGCGACCTCTTCCACGTCCGGGAAATCTCGGTCGAGACCAACCCGAAGGAGCTCACGCCCGGGCTCCTGCAGGCCCTCCACGACTGCGGGGTCACGCGACTCTCGGTGGGCGTGCAGAGCTTCGACGACCAGCTGCTGCGCGAGATGGGCCGGTATGAGAAATACGGCAGCGGGGCGGAGATCTTCCTGCAGCTGCGGCACGCGGCGAAGCGGTTCCCCACGGTCAACATCGACCTCATCTTCAACCAGCCGCACCAGTCGCTGGCCTCGCTCCGGCACGACCTCGACCTCTGCCGCGCCTCCGGGGCCAACCAGATCTCGTGCTACCCGCTGATGACCTCGCCCAGCGTCCTGCAGCGCATGGCGGGCACGATGGGCCAGCCCGACCGCCGCCGCCTGCGCCATTTCTACGACGCCATCTACCGGGGCCTCGGCTGGGATTTCACGCCCGTCTCGGCCTGGTGCTTCGCGCACTCCGGCGGCGCCGGCGACGAATACATCGTCACCACCGAGAACTACGTCGGCGTCGGCAGCGGGGCCTTCAGCTACCTCGACGGCACGCTGCATGCGACCACCTTCTCGCTGCGCGCCTACGAGGAGCGCATCGCCCGCGGGCTGACCGGCATCACCGCCCGGCACACGCTCACCCCGCTCGAGCGGATGCGCTACACGCTGCTCGTGAAACTGTTCGGCCTGCGGCTGGATTTCGCCTGGGCCCGGGCGCGGCACGGGGCGGGATTCTTCCTCCGGTTGCTGGGCGAGCTGCTGACGCTGCAACTGCTCGGCGCCGTCAAACGCACCCCGCAGGGCTGGGTGCCGACCGTGCGCGGCCGCTACTGGCTCATGCTGATGATGTCGGAATTTTTCGAGTCCGTGAACGCCTACCGCGACGAGATGCGCAAGCGCATGTCGGCGGAGAACGGGCAGGTGCTCACGGAGGAGGCGGAGCGGTTGCGCAACGCCCGGTCGGGCGCGCCCGCCGCCGCCTGACCCCCGCCCACGCGGACCACCCCAATGAGCAACAACCCCGAACCCCTTGAATCCGCGCTGGCGCGGCGGTTGGAGCACATCGAGCAGCGACTGGCGGCCCTGGAGGCGACCGCGCGCCGTCCCGTGGAAGGCACACCGGCACCCGCACCGCTGGCAGCTGTGGCCGGACCCGCGCCCGCGACCGGCCCGAAGGGGGAGGATTTGGAATTCGTCGTCGGACAGAACTGGTTCGCCCTCGTGGGCATCGTGGCGCTGGTGGCCGGCCTCGGCTTCATGCTGGCGCAGCCGTGGCCGGACTTCCCGGCCTTGGTCCCGTCGCTCGGTGGCATCGTGGTCGGCGCGGTGCTGCTGGCCCTGGCCGCCCGGTGGCGGGGTGCCTTCGAGCTGGTGGCGCGTTTTTTCTGGGGCGCGGGCCTGGCGGTGCTGTATTTCTCGGCGGTGCGGCTGTTTTTCTTCGGCCAGCCGCCGGCCATCGCCCCGGACTCGGCCTTGGCACCGCTCGTCCTGCTCGTTGCGGCCGGGGGCATCGTGGGTGTCGGTTATGCGCGGCGTTCCATCTGGCTGGCCGGCCTCGGTCTGCTGGCGGTGGCGGTGAGCGTGTCGGCCGTCGGCACGCCGGCATTGGTGGGCCTCGGTCTGTTGCTGCTCGCCGGCCTCACGGTCTTCCTCAGCGGGGCGCGCGGTTGGGAGGTGCTGCTGCCGTTGGGCACGGTGCTCGGGCCGCTCGTCTATGGGCTGTGGATGCTCGGCAACCCGCACCTCGGGAATCCGGTGCGCGTGGCCGCCGGCGGGATGTGGCCGCTCGTCCTGCTCGCGCACCTGGCGATCATCGGCGCGGGCTACCTCCGGCGCCCGACGAAGGCCGAGGATCCCTTTCTGGGCGTGGGCACGGTGCTGAACTGTGTGCTCGGCTACGGGATGTTCCTGCTGCACACCGTCGGCGCCTACCGCGGGGCGCTGGCCGGCCTGCACCTCGCCGCCTTCGCGGTGCTGCTCGGCGTGGCGGTGGCGTTCTGGCTGCGCGCGCAGAGCCGGCTGGCCACGTTTTTCTACGCGATGACCGGCTATCTGGCGCTGAGCCTCGCCATCGGGAAGGCCGTGACGGGCCCGGCCGTGTTCGTGTGGCTCTCGGTGCAGAGCGTGGTGGTGGTCGCGACCGCGATCTGGTTCCGCTCCCGCTTCATCATCGTGGCGAATTTCCTCATCTACGTCCTGATCGTGCTGAGCTACGTCGTGGCGGTGAAGCTCGAGACCGGCATCAGCGTGGGTTTCGGCCTGGCGGCGCTGGCGAGCGCGCGCATCCTCAACTGGCAGCAGCAGCGCCTCGAGCTGAAGACCGGCCTGATGCGCAACGCCTACCTCGTGAGCGCGTTCGTGATCTTCCCCTATGCGCTCTACCACCTGGTCTCGGGCCGGTTCGTGGCGCTGGCCTGGGTGGGTCTCGCGCTCTTCTACTACCTGGTGAACCTCGTCGTGCGGAACCCGAAGTTCCGCTGGATGGGGCACGCCACGCTGCTGCTAACGGCGCTGTATCTCGCGGTCGCGGGCACGAGCCGGTTCAGCCCGGCCTACCGGGTGCTGTCGTTCCTCGTGCTCGGCACGGTGCTGCTCGTGGTGTCGCTCATCTTCACGCGGCTCCGCAAGCGCCGCGAAGCGGAGGGGACGGGCGAGAGGGTGCCGCCGGCACCGTGACCACGCTCAGGGGCAGCCGCAGCCGCTCCCGCAGGCCTGCATCGGCAGCGGGGGCCCGGCCGGGCTGAAGCCGGGATCGATGCCCGAGCCCAGCTGGTCGGCGAGGGCGCAGATCGTCTGGTAGTAGGTCTCGCGGTCGAGCCCGAGCGCGGCGGCGGCGAAGGCCTCCGCCTCCTCGTGCCCGGCGAAACCGCCGTAATTCACGACGACGAGCTGGTAGAGGGCGAGGAAGGGCACCTGCGAGAGGTTGGTCATGAACATCGGGTGCACGCAGAGGCGGAACCCGTCCTCGGGCGAGGCCCCGCGCGGCTCCGGCCAGGCGAATTCGCCGGGCTGGAGCGGGCCGGCGTCGAAGTCGATGGTCACGGGATAGCGCACGAAGGTGCGGTCCTCGAGGATGAGCAGCAGCTCCGACCAGCCGATCTGCGGGCCGAAGCGCGCAAAGATCTCCGCGCCGCGCGCGGCCACGTGGGCGGTGAGCGACTGGCGGGCGTCGGCGTCGGTGAGCTGGCGGGCCATCAGGGGTTGGCGGGCGTGGCGAGGGGCCGGTCGGCCTCGTCGCCCTGGAGCTCGGGCTGTCCCTCGTTGGCCTTGGTCAGGCGGCCCTGCATGATGGGCACGGCCATGCGCAGGAGCACCGTGTAGCAGGCGAGGCCGGCGGCCCAGATGCCGAGGCAGACGAGGGTCTCGTTGAGCGTGGGGGTGTATTCGACGATGGCGCCGAGCGGGGTGGGGATGAAACCGGGGATGACAAGGCCCATGCCCTTCTCGATCCAGATGCCGACGATGCAGCACACGCAGGCGACATCGAGCCACTTGAGGCTGCGGCTGATCGGGAGGATGAGCAGCACCATGCCGATGAGGTTGAGGGCCACGGCGGTCCAGATCCACGGCACGAGCGCGTGGTAACCGTGCAGGCCGAGGAAGAGGTATTTCGAGGAGGCGACGTGGAGGTTGCCCGAGTAGAATTCCTTGAACACCTCGTTCGCGAGCAGGAACACGTTGATGATCATCGAGACCTGCACGATGCCGCGCAGCGTGAGCAGGGCGTGGTCGGTGATCATGAGGCGCTCCGCCATGCGGGAGCGCACGACCTTGTCGACGGCCTTGGTCTGCATGAGGGCGCGCAAATCGTCGGCGGAGAGTCGGAGCACCTCGGCGTCGGTCTCGGCGATGGCCGTGGCCATGCGCGGGGTGCCGTGCAGGGCCGAGACCTCGCCGAACTGCTCGCCCGGCCCGGCGGTGCGCGTGATGCGGCTGCGCCCGCTTTCGGCGCGCTTCACGACGACGCGGCCATGGATGACGAGAAAGGCGTAGGGGGAGGCCTTGCCCTGGCGCAGGAGGACGTCGCCGGGCGCGGCCAGGATGACGGACGAGCGGGCCATGATCTGCTCCAGCTCGGCGCGGGGCACGTCGTTCAGCTCGGGCAGCGACTCCAGGAGGGCCGCGATGTCCTGCGGGTTGGTGCCGCGGCCGGGGCGTTCGCTGGCATCCACGCCGCCCTCGAGGTCCTTGGCGGAGCCGGAGGCGGTGGCGCGGCGGATGACCTGCAGCGCGAGGATGATGAGCGCGGGGCCGGCGGCGAAGGCCGAGGCGAGGAAGCGCGGGCCGACGATGGCGGAGTTCCAGAAGGGCCGGCCGCCGAGGCCGACGTAGAGGAACGCCGTGACGGTGTGGATCGAGACGGCCCAGACGATGGCGATGAAGACGAAGGGGATGTAGAACCACTTCGAGGGCCGCCGCCCCTGGTAGCGCATGTAGAGGAGGTAGCCGCAGATGTAGACGTTGAGGGCGAGGTAGCCGTTGAGCACGATCACGTCCCAGCTGAGCATCGAGGCGGGGAAGTTGAACTCGCCGAGGCCGGGGATGAGGTGCCAGAAGCGGTCGGGCCGGCCGAGGTCCACCGTCACGAACGCGAGGCACATGAGGATGGCGGCGACGGCCAGCAGCTCGCCGAAGATGACGAGGTCGTGCAGCTCCTCGTTGTCGTAGATGTAGACGGGGATGACCATCATCACGGCGGCGGCGGCCACGCCGACGAGGAAGGTGAAGTTGGCGATGTAGACGCCCCACGAGACCTCGTCGCTCATGCCGGTGACGACGAGGCCGTGCACGAGCTGCTTGCAGTAGGCGTTGAGGCCGAGGAGGGCGACGAGGGTGAGCGCGCCCATCCAGAGGTAGTAGCGCGAGTCGCCGACGAAGGCGAGGCGGATGCAGCGCCGGAGGAAAACGAGGTAGTTGCGCGCGGCCGTGATCATGGGGAAAGCGTGCAGCGCGCACGCGTTGGACTACGGGGTGGAACCCGGCCTCCGGACGGGTTCAGAGCGCGTCCGGAGGCCGCGCTCCACCTGATGTTGGTGCGATCGGGGCGGCTCATTTGTCGAAGTAGTAGAAGAAGCGGGGGGAGGTCCCGAGCTCCTCCTTGAGCTGGAGGAAGACGCGCTTGGTGCGGAGGATGTAGGAGACCTCGCTCTCGGGATCGAGGATGTTGCCGAACTTGCGCGCGCCGACGGGACAGACCTCGAGGCAGGCCGGGTAGCGGCCGGCGCGGGTGCGCTGGATGCAGAAGTGGCACTTCTCCATCACGCCCTGGCGCCGGGGCCGGTTGCCGAGGTAGGCCATGTCGGGGTTGAGGCGCTCCTTCGGAATCTCCGGCTTGGTGAAGTTGAACCGGCGCGCGAAATACGGGCAGGCGGCCTCGCAGTAGCGGCAGCCGATGCACCAGTCGTAGTCGATGACGGTGATGCCATCGCTCTCCTGCCAGGTGGCGTGGACGGGGCAGACCTTGACGCAGGGCGGGTTCTCGCACTGCTGGCACTGCACGGGCATGTAGAAGAAGCCCGGCTCGGGCACCTTCGGGTCGGTGTAATGGTGGTCGCCCTTCTCGAGGTCGAAGGTGCCGTGCGGCATCTTGAGCACGCGGATGTATTGCAGCTCGGGGTTGCGCGACTGGTTGTTCTCCGCGACGCAGGCGTGCACGCACTTGCGGCAGCCGATGCAGCGGGTGAGGTTGAGGCAGTAGACGAACTCGACGCCGTCCATCGGCTTGAGGTCGCGGACGTGCGGGCGCACGCCGTATTCGCGGTCCACCTGGCGTTCGATGCGGGCGAGGACGCGCTGCATGTCCTCCGGCGTCATCTCCTTGTAATACTTCTGCATGAACTCCTCGACGGAGGTGAAGTCGCTGAGCTCGCGCAACGGCGAGAGGCTGGCCGCCAGCGCGCTCAGGCCCGCGAAGGCGGCGGTCGAACGCAGGAAGCTGCGGCGGTCGAGGTCGCGCGCGGCGGGCGGGGCGGGGGGCTGTTCCGGCAGCGGCATGGCTCAGTGGGCGGCGGGCTTGCCCGGACGGAGGAGGTTGGGGCCGGGCGCCGGCTCGCGGCCGGGGATGCTCGGTTGGTGCGGGTTGTGGCAGTTGACGCAGTCGAGGCGGTGGAAGGACTGGCCGTTGCGGCGGTCCCAATGGCCGTTGGTCCGCCCGTGCACGCCCGCCTCCCAATCGCGCAAGGTCGGGCCGTGGCAGCTGCCGCAGAGCTGGGTGCTCTGGTCCCAGCGCAGTTCGGGCCCGGCGCGCACGTGCAGCGTCTCGAGGTTCGCCTCGTTGTGGCAGTTGTAGCAGAGGTTGTTCCGGTTGTGCGAACCGTGGGCCATCACGATGTTCTCGTGCTCCTCGGGGATGATGACCTTGCCCGTCGCGTCGAGTTTGACGGGCGGGGGCTTGTCCTTCTCGTGGCAGACGTAGCAGGCGAAGTCCGAGAGATCCTCCTTCGCGCGCACGAGGTCGGCGTAGGAGCGGCGCGAGGCGGTCTGGTCGAGGAACTTCACGTCGACGAGCGGCACGCGGGCGGGCAGCTCGGGCCGGCCCCAGAGGTCCATGACGAAGGCGCCGGCGAGCCCGAGGAAAAGCACCGTCGCGCCGAGCAGCGCGAGGGTGATCCGCCGTGACTCGACCGGGTCCCGGGGCGGCGGCTGGACGGGCGGCGACATCGGCGTGGGCGCGGCGCGCGGGAGGGGATTACTTCTTCATGCCCCGCACGTAGGCGACGAGGGCCTTCATCTCCTCATCGCTCAGGCCCTCGATGGGCTTCATCTTCTGCTTCCCGTTGTCATCCTTCATGCCGTCCTTCATGGCCTTGTAGGCATCCTCGTCGGTGAAGCTGCCCTGGTAGGCGGCGTCGGTGAGGTCCTTGATCTTGAGCTTCTTGCCCTGCTTGGTCTCGCCCTTGCCATCGGCGCCGTGGCAGGAGGTGCAGTGGTTTTCCCAATTGGCGGGGGCATCGGCGGCGGAGGCCCAGGAACAAAAAGCCAGCAAGGCGGCGGCAGCGAGCAGTCGTGATTTCATGGTGGGATGGAGCAGGGTTGAGGTTCGCCCCAGTATGCCAGCCGCCGGGGGGAGCGCCTACCGCCCGGTTGCGCACCACTGCGCATATCTTGCCGCGGCCTATCAGGCCGGCGTGCAAGTGTAGGAACCTGTCCTCAGGCCGCGGCCGGCTGGCCGGTGAAGCTGCGCCATTTCTCCAGCGGCACCAGGGCGAGGC
>CAZMFB010000024.1:0-7679 GCA_964565475.1 uncultured Opitutaceae bacterium
GCCGTCCAGCAGGAGAGCGCCGGCATCCTCAAGAACGCCTCGCTCGAGGCCCAGAAGATCGTCGACGAAGCCCGCAAGTCCGCGAAGGACTTCGGCGACAAGCAGCAGGCCGAGGCCCTCGCCCGCGCCGCCGACCTGCTGGCCAAGGCCCAGCAGGCCATCGAGCTTGAACACAAGAAGATGCTCAACGAGGCCCGCGGCGAAATCGCCCGCCTCGTCGTCGCCACCACCGAGCGCGTCCTCGCCAAGAAACTCTCCGACGCCGACCGCGCCGCCTACAACGACACCGCCACGAAGGAGCTCACGAACGTCTGATGGCCGCCGACAAACAGACCAAGCGCCTCGCCAAGCAGCTCTTCAAGCTCAGCGTCGTGAACGGCGCCGTGGCCCCCGCGCAGGTCGAGGGCGTGCTCGGCTGGATTGAGAAGCACTCGCCCCGCCATCCGCTCGCGCTGCTCCGCAACTACCACCGCCTCGTCAGCGCCGAGATCGCCCGGTCCCGCGCCCTGGTCGAACACGCCGGACCGTTGAACGCCGCCACGCTCCGGATGATCGAGATCGCCATGACCCGGAAATACGGCCGCACCATCAGTTCGGTCGCCCGCCCGCAGCCCCGTCTCCTCGCCGGCCTCCGCGTCCGTGTCGGCTCCGATGTCTACGAGTCCTCTGTCGCCGGCCAGCTCGCCGCCCTTTCCGCCACCGTCTAACCCCCGCCACCTTTAACCCAACTCCCGATGAGCAACGTCATCGAACAAATCGAACAACAGATCGCCAAGCTCTCCACCAAGGCGGTCAAGAAGAACACCGGCACCATCCGGACCGTCGCCGACGGCGTGGCCAAGATCGAGGGCCTCTCCGACGTTATGTATAACGAGATGGTTCAGTTCCCCGGTGGCGCCATCGGCATCGCCCTCAACCTCGAGGAGGACGAGGTCGGCTGCGTCGTCCTCGGCGACGTCTCCTCCCTCAAGGAGGGCGACGAGGTGCAGACGACCGGCAAGCTCCTCTCCGTTCCCGTCGGCAAGTCCCTGCTCGGCCGCGTCGTCGACGCCCTCGGCCGGCCCGTCGACGGCAAGGGTCCCATCGATGCCAAGGAATTCTACCCGGTCGAGAAGATCGCCCCCGGCATCATCGTCCGCAAATCCGTCAGCCAGCCCGTCTTCACGGGCATCATGGCCATCGACTCGATGATCCCGATCGGGCGCGGCCAGCGCGAACTCATCATCGGCGACCGCGGCACCGGCAAGACCACCATCTGCATCGACACCATCATCAACCAGGCCCGCATCAACAAGGTCGGCCTCGCCTCGGGCGACAAGAACTTCCGCCCGGTGTATTCCATCTACGTCGCGGTCGGCCAGAAGCAGTCCAACGTCGCCCGCACCATCGCCGCCCTCGAGGCCGCCGGCGCGCTCGAATACACCATCATCGTTGCCGCCCCCGCCGCCGACAACCCCGCCAACCAATACCTCGCCCCCTTCTCCGGTGCCGCCATGGGCGAATGGTTCATGGAAAACGGCATGGACGCCCTCATCGTCTACGACGACCTCTCCAAGCACGCCGTCGCCTACCGCCAGATTTCGCTCATCCTCAAGCGCCCCTCCGGCCGCGAGGCGTATCCCGGCGACGTGTTCTATCTCCACAGCCGCCTCCTCGAACGCTCCGCCCGCCTCGCCGGCAAAGGCTCGCTCACCGGCCTCCCCATCATCGAGACGCAGGCCGGCGACGTGTCGGCCTACATCCCGACGAACGTCATCTCCATCACCGACGGCCAGATCTTCCTCGAAACCGACCTCTTCAACCAGGGCATCCGCCCCGCCGTCTCCGTCGGCCTCTCCGTCTCGCGCGTCGGTTCCGCCGCCCAGATCAAGGCCACCAAGCAGGTTGGCGGCAAACTCAAGGGCGAGCTCGCCCAGTTCCGCGAACTGGCCGCCTTCGCCCAGTTCGGCTCCGACCTCGACGCCAAGACCAAGGCCACCCTCGACCGCGGCTCCCGTATCGTCGAACTCTTCAAGCAGCCGCAGCTCAACCCCCTCGCCATCGAGGTGCAGGCCGCCGTCCTCTGGGCCCTGCAGAAGAGTTATTTCGATTCCATCGAGGTGAAGCACATCGTCACCGCCGCCAACTCGCTGAAGGACTTCCTCACCGGCCGCAAGGAGGCGCTCCTCGCCACCATCCGCACCAAGGCGGCGCTCGACGCCGAGATCGAGGCCGGCCTCAAAGCCGCCTGCGATGAGTGGAAGAGCACCTTCGTCGCCAAGTAACCCGGTAGGACGAGTCCTCCGCACGAGCCGAACCCACCCGCGCACCTCACCCTTCTTCGATGGCCAGCACCCGCGACATCCGCCGACGCATCAAGTCGGTCAAGAACACCCGCCAGATCACCAAGGCGATGGAGTTGGTCGCCGCGTCGAAGATGAAGAAGGCGCAGCAGGCCGCCCTCGCCGGCCGCGGCTACGCCGCCCTCATGGCGGAGATGCTCGCCGCGCTCGCCGACCGCGTCGAGGAGGCCACGCACCCGTTCCTCACCCGCCGCGACGTCAAGGTCCGCGGCATCATCCTCGTCACCTCCGACAAGGGCCTCTGCGGCCCGCTCAACGCCAACCTCTTCAAGCTCGTCACCGACATCAAGACCCCGGCCAAATACGCCGTCATCGGCCGCAAGGGCTCCCAGTTCATCGCCCGCACCCGCCGCGACCTGCTCGCCGAATTCACCGTGCACGACCGTGTGCCCTTCGCGGAGATCAAGGTCGTCGCCGAGTTCATGGTGCAGCAATACCTCGACGGCCACGTCGACACCGTCGAGCTCATCTACCCCCACTTCAAGAACACCCTCGTGCAGGTGCCCACCCAGCTGCCCCTGCTGCCGCTCCAGAACCTGCGCGAGGTCATCGCCGACCTGCACCGTGACGCCGGGGCCACCGCCAAGACCGACACCCGCGAGGTCCTCTTTGAGCCCGACGCCGATTCCGTCCTCAGCGCGCTGCTCCCTCTCTATCTCAACCGCGAGGTCTACCAGCACATCCTCGACGCCAAGGCCTCCGAGCACAGCGCCCGCATGGTCGCGATGAAAACCGCCAAGGACAACGCCACCAAACTCATCGGCGACCTCACCCTCGAATACAACAAGGCCCGTCAGGCCGCCATCACGCAGGAAATCCTCGAGATCGCGGCCGCCTCGTTCTCCTCCTCCAACTGATTCCCTTTTCCAACCCCGCACCCGTTTCCGTCATGAGTAACCAAGGCAAAATCGTCCAAGTCATCGGCGCTGTCGTCGACGTGCAGTTCGCCGCGAACTCCGTCCCGCCCATCTATCAGGCGCTCGCCATTGACTTCACCGTCGCCGGCAAGAAGGAGACCCTCACCCTCGAGGTCCAGCAGCACCTCGGCGAAGGCGTCGTGCGCGCCATCGCCATGTCCTCCTCCGAGGGCCTCGTCCGCGGCATGCCCGCCCGCGACACCGGTGCGCCCATCTCCGTCCCTGTCGGCGAAGGCGTCCTCGGCCGCATCTTCAATGTCACCGGCGACCCCGTCGACGAGAAGGGCCCCGTGCCCCACACCAAGCGTTACGCCATCCACCGCGAGGCCCCCAAGCTCGTCGATCAGGACGTCAAGGCCACCATCCTCGAGACCGGCATCAAGGTCATCGACCTCATCGCCCCCTTCACCAAGGGCGGCAAGGTCGGCGCCTTCGGCGGCGCGGGCGTCGGCAAGACGGTCGTCATCATGGAGCTCATCAACAACATCGCCAAGGCGCACGGCGGCTACTCCGTGTTTGCCGGTGTCGGTGAGCGCTCCCGCGAGGGCAACGATCTTTACCACGAAATGTCCGAGGCCGGTGTCATCGACCAGAAGGACATCTCCAAGTCCAAGGTCGCCCTCGTCTACGGCCAGATGAACGAGCCCCCGGGCGCCCGCATGCGCGTCGGCCTCTCGGCCCTGTCGATGGCCGAGTATTTCCGCGACGAGAAAAACCAGGACGTGCTCCTCTTCGTCGACAACATCTTCCGCTTCTCGCAGGCCGGCTCCGAGGTGTCCGCCCTCCTGGGCCGCTCGCCCTCCGCCGTCGGTTACCAGCCCACCCTCGCCAACGAAATGGGCATCCTCCAGGAGCGCATCACCTCCACGAAGAAGGGCTCCATCACCTCCTTCCAAGCCGTCTACGTGCCCGCCGACGACCTTACCGACCCCGCGCCCGCGAACACCTTCGCGCACCTCGATTCCACCATCGTGCTTGAGCGCGCCATTGCCGAGCTCGGCATCTATCCCGCCGTCGATCCGCTCGCCTCGACCTCCAAGGCCCTCCAACCCGACATCGTCGGGGAAGAGCACTACAAGGTCGCCCGCGAGGTTCAGCGCGTCCTCCAACGCTACAAGGATCTGCAGGACATCATCGCCATCCTCGGCCTCGACGAACTCTCCCCCGAGGACAAGCAGACCGTCTACCGCGCCCGCAAAATCCAGCGCTTCCTCTCGCAGCCCTTCGCGGTTGCCGAGGTCTTCACCGGCACGCCCGGCAAATACGTGTCCGTCAAGGACACCATCCGCGGCTTCAAGATGATCCTCGACGGCTCGCTCGACGACGTCTCCGAAGGCGACTTCTACATGAAGGGCGGCATCGACGAGGTCCTCGCCGCCGCCGGCAAGAAGTAACCGCCATGCCCCTCACCCTCGAAATCGTCACGCCCGAGGCGAAGGTGTATTCCGACACCATCGACTCCGTCGTCATTCCGACGGTCGAGGGCGAGATCGGCGTGCTGCCCGGCCACATCCCGCTGGTCACCCAGGTGCAGGATGGCGAGCTCCGGGTCGCCAAGGGCGCCGAGACGCGGTTTCTCGCCGTCAGCGGCGGCTTCGCCCAGATTGACGGCGACCGCGTGCGCGTGCTCGCCGAGCGGGCCATTTCCGAGGAGAAGATCGACGAGGGTGCCGTGGAGGCCGCGCTCCGGCGCGCCGAACAGGAATTGAAGGACGCCAAGAACATCGACCCGCAGCAATACGAGCACCTGCAGGGCCTGATCCGCTACTCCGGCGTCCAGCTGGCCGTGAAGCGCCGCCGCCGCTGATCGCCCGCCGTGCGGTGCTTCAGCCAGGTGGGGCGGCCCGCCGCAGGCGGAATCTGGCCGCCCCGGGGTGGAAATCCACCGGCGAATCGCGCACACTTCCCCCGGCCTTTGCGGTTGAACACCGCCCCGCCGCCGGTTTCCTTCCCACCCGATGTCCACCGCCCTCCCGCGCTCGCCCCTCTGCCAGCTCCCCGCCGGCGCGATGGGGCGCATTTGCTCCATCACGGGTGACGAGGGCTTCTGCCAGCGCCTGCGCGAGATGGGCTTCGGCGAGGCCGCCCTGGTGACCAAGATTTCCGGCCGCACCACCAGCCTCTGCGAGGTCAACGGCACGCGCATCGCCCTCAATCACGGCGCGGCCATGTCGATCCTGGTCGAGCAGCTGCCGTCCGGCGCCCGCTGAGCCGCGCGTCGCGTCGCTCGTGAAGCTCCCCGCCCACATCACGCTGGCCGGCCTGAAGCGCCCCGGCGCCGCCCCGGAGCGCACTCCCGTCTACGCCGTCGTCGGCAACCCCAACTGCGGCAAGACCACCCTCTTCAACGCCCTCACCGGCCTGCGCCAGAAGGTCGGCAACTACCCCGGGGTCACCGTCGAGAAGAAGATGGGCATCACCTACTCGCAGCACGGCCGCCCCATCCAGATCATCGATCTGCCCGGCGCCTACTCGCTGGCCGCCCGCTCCCCCGACGAGGCTGTGTTGCGCGATGTCCTCCTCGGGCGCCGCGCCGACACGCCCCAGCCCGACCGCATCATCTGCGTGGTCGATGCCTGCAACCTCGAGCGCAACCTCTACCTCGTCCATCAGGTCCTTGATCTCGGCCGCCCGGTCGTCATCGCCCTGAACATGATGGATCTCGCCGCCGCCTCCGGCATCCGCGTCGATCCGCAGCGCCTCGAGGCCGAGCTGGGCGTGCCCGTCATCCCCACGGAGGCCGTCCACGGCAAGGGCCTCGTGCCCCTGCGCCTCGCCATGAGCCGCATCGAGCTGCCGCTCGCCAAGCACCGCTGGGACGTGCCGGTCGAGATCGCCCCCGCCGTGTCCGCGCTTCAGGTCTCGCTGACCGAGAATGACGGCCGCCCGCCGCTCATTGCGCGCGCAGAGGCCCTGCTGCTGCTCACCGATTTCGACGCCGTGCGCGTCGCCGGTTCCACCCCGCACAGCACCCAGACCGCCGCCGTGCTCGCGCACTGGCGCCGGAGCTTCGAGGGGAAGGGCACCGACTGGTCCGGCCTGCTCATCCGCAGCCGCTACGACGCCATCAACCGCCTCTGCGCCGGCGTCATCCGCCGCACCCGGGAGCAGGGCCTTTCGCTTTCCGACCGTGTCGACGCCGTGCTGTGCCACTCCCTCTGGGGCTGGCTCTTTTTCGCGGGCCTGATGGCGGCGGTGTTTTTCTCCATCTTCTCGCTCGCCGAGTATCCGATGAACTGGATCGACTCCGGCGTCGCGTCGCTGGCCGACGGGGTCAAAGGCGCGATGGCGGCCGGCGACCTGCGCGACCTCATCACCGACGGTGTTATCGGCGGCGTGGGCGGCATCGTCATCTTCCTGCCCCAGATCCTCATCCTGTTTTTCTTCATCGGCCTGCTGGAGAGCACCGGCTACATGGCGCGCGCCGCCTTCATCATGGACCGGCCGATGAGCAAGGTCGGTCTGCACGGCAAGTCCTTCATCCCGTTGCTCGGCTCCTACGCCTGCGCCATCCCCGGGATCATGGCCACGCGCACCATCGAGAACGCCAAGGACCGCCTCGTCACCATCCTCGTCGCCCCGCTCATGAGCTGCTCCGCGCGCCTGCCCGTCTATCTGCTCATGATCGCCACGCTCCTGCCCGGCGACGCCATGCCCGCGACCACCAAGGCCGGCATCATGCTCGCCATGTATGCCCTCGGGACCCTTGGCGCCTTCGGCTTTGCCTGGCTTTTCAAGCGCACCCTGTTCCAGAGCGCCCCGCCGCTCATGATCATGGAGCTGCCGCCCTTCCAGCCCCCGCGCGTGAAGGAGATCCTCCGCCAGATGACCGAGCGCGGCTGGCTCTTTCTGAAAAACGCCGGCACCATCATCCTCGGCATCTCGATCGTGCTCTGGTTCCTCACCACCTACCCGAAGCACCCCGATCCCGCTGCCACGCCCACCCAGCAGATCGCGCACAGCTTCGCCGGCCAGGCCGGCCACCTCCTCGAACCCGTCATCAAGCCCCTCGGCTTTGACTGGCGCATCGGCATCGGCCTCATCACCTCGTTCGCCGCCCGCGAGGTCTTCGTCAGCTCGATGGGTGTCATCTTCGGCGTCGAGGGCGCGGACGACGACACTGCGCCCTTGCGCGACGCGCTGCGCGCGGCCACCTGGCCCGACGGCGCCGCGCTCTTCACCCCGCTGGTTTGCATCTCGCTCATGGTGTTCTATGTTTTCGCCATGCAATGCATGAGCACCCTCGCCATCGTGAAGCGCGAGACCAACTCCTGGCGCTGGCCCCTCTTCCAGACCGCCTACATGACCGGCACCGCCTGGCTCCTCTGCCTCCTTGTCTACCGGGCCGGCCGCGCGTTTGGTTTCTGACATGAGCCCGGACCTCCAGACTATCCTCGCCCTCGGCCTCGTCGCCCTTGCG
>CAZMFB010000024.1:7779-39596 GCA_964565475.1 uncultured Opitutaceae bacterium
TGACATGAGCCCGGACCTCCAGACTATCCTCGCCCTCGGCCTCGTCGCCCTTGCGACGGGACTGCTGCTCCGCTCGTGGCTGAAGAAAAAGCCTCAGGCCAGTTGCGGGAACAACAACTGCTCCGCCGTCACGCCGGAGGTCCGAAAACTGAAAGATCGGCTGAAATGAATGTGGTGGTTAGCGTCATCTTTGCGGCGTATGCTGTCGTTATCGCGGTGTTTCTCGTGACGGCAATTTGGTCACTGTCTTGGCCTAGCGTGAAAGGTAAGGTCGAAATCTCTTTTCATGATGCTCAATCCGAATTGGCCGTGGAAGACGGCAAATTCTACCGCAGGAATAAGGAAGATCACGTCCTCTGCTACAGCTACACCGTCGACGGCATTGAATACAAGGGCACTAACATCAAACCATTCGAAACGAGTTGGAGCTTGCGTGGTGGAGGTTCAGACCACCTTGACTCAGGAACCATCCTTTGGAGCGGAGCGCGCGATACCGCAAAATGGTATCGCCCCGGCGTGATCGTGGATGTCCACTATTGTCCACTGCGTCCTCAGTGGTCTTGCCTTGAGCCTGGTGGAATACTGATCGCTGTATTCATGGGTGTGATGGGGGCGGTAATATTCCTCGCAGCTCGGTGACTAACACCGCGCCAGCGTGATCACGCACTCAAGGTGGCGCGTCTGCGGGAAGAGATCGAAGGGCTGCACAACGCGCAGTGAATAGCCGGCGGTGGTAAAGTGCTTCAGGTCGCGCATCTGCGTGGCGGGGTCGCACGAGATATAGACGACCGCACGCGGCCCGAAGGCGAAGAGCTGCCGGAGGAACGGCTCATCGCAGCCCTTGCGCGGCGGATCGATGACCACCGCCGTGTCGGCTGGCGTAAACTCCGGGCCGAGTCCGGCAAAGATCGTGGCCGCGTCGCCGGCCAGAAACGTGGCGTTGGCGATACCGTTAACGGCGGCATTTTCCCGGGCGAATTTCACCGAGGACTCGCTCACCTCCACGCCGGCCACCCGCTCGAACGCCGGCGCGCAGGCCAGCGCGAACAGTCCGCTGCCGCAGTAGGCATCGACGAGGCACCGCGCGCCGGTCGCGGCGGCCTGCGCGCGCACATAGCCCGTGAACGCGGGCAGAATGAACGGGTTGTTCTGGAAAAAATCCCGCGCGAGAAAATGCAGGCGCAAATCACCCACCTTTTCGTGGATCACCGCGTCATAATCCGTGACCACGCCCTCCTGCGCGTGACGCAGCAGCAAGGTTGAATCGCGCTTGTATTCGCCGGCGGCGAGCCGGGCGCGGGTCTTGGCCCGCACCTCGGGCAGCTTGGCGTTGATTTCCGGCGTGGCGATCGGGCATTCCGGCACATCGACCAGGTCAAAGCGTGTGCCCTGCCGCAGGAAGCCGATGGGTGGTTCAGCCGAGTCCGTCCTCCGCCCCGCCTGAAAATGTGGCGTGAGTTTCGACCGATAGCCGAACTCCCGTGGCGAGGGCACGGTCGGTGCCACGGGGAACTCCAGGCCGGCCATATGCCGCAACAGTTCCTCCACCTGCCGCTGCTTCCACCGGAGCTGCTCCGCGTAGGCGAGATGCTGGTATTGGCAGCCACCGCAGGTGCCGAAAAGCGGACAACGCGGAGCGACACGGTGCGGCGACGGCGTAAGCACCGCCAGCAGGTCCGCTTCGGAGTAATTCTTGTGGTTGCGGTAGACGCGCGCCCGCACTCGTTCTCCGGGCAGCGTGAAGGGGACCATGATTACCCATCCGCCGTCGCTCCGCTCCGCGGAGCTATGGCTCGACAAGTCCTTCGCGGGTTGCGCGGGCTGAGTGTCTGGCAACGCCACCCGCCCAAGCCCGACCCCGAGATTCGTGAGCGTGGAAATCTCCAGCTCGATCTCGGCATGATAGGCGAACGGGTGATCGTTGAATTTCTTCTTTTTCAACACAGAGAACGCAGAGGACACAGAGGAGATTGGCAAGTCTTGGCCTGATTTTCTCCGTGCCCTCCGCGTCCTACGTGTTCAAACCTGCAGTGTGCTTCCCGAGAAAATCACCAGCTTGCAAAACCCCCGCGTGAAGCAGCTCGTGCGGCTGCGCGAGCGCCGCGAACGCGACGACGCGGGGCTGTTCCTCGTCGAGGGCTACCGCGAGGTCCGCCGCGCGCTGGAGAAAAATGTTCGGTTGCAGGAGCTCTATTTCTGCCCCGAGTGGTTCTTGGGCGAAAATGAACCCGCTCTGCTCGACCAAACCCGCCAGGCCGGCGCCCAGCTTTTCGAGCTGTCCAAGGAGGCCTTCGCCAAGGTGTCCTATCGCGACCGCCCCGACGGCTTGCTCGCCGTGGCCCCGCAATGGAAGCGCGGCCTCGGCGATCTCGCCCTCGGCCCGCACCCGTTTCTGCTCGTCGTCGAGTCCATCGAGAAACCCGGCAATCTCGGCACCATCTTGCGCAGTGCCGACGCCGCCGGCGTGGATGCAGTCATCGTCTGCGACGCCGTCACCGACATCTTCAACCCCAACGTCGTCCGCTCCTCCACTGGTGTGCTGTTCAACGTGCCGGTCGTCGTCGCTGATTCGGCGTCGGTGCTGGCCTGGCTCCGCGAGAAGGGCGTCCGCGCCGTCGCTACCACGCCCGACACGCCGCACCTCTACACCCAGACCGACCTGCGCGGGCCGCTCGCCCTCGTGATGGGCAGCGAGCAATACGGCCTCAGCCAATTCTGGCTCAAGGAAGCCAACGCCCTCGTGCGCATCCCCATGGCCGGCCAGGCCGACTCGCTCAACGTCGCCATGGCCACGATCATCACGCTCTTCGAGGCCGTCCGCCAACGCAGCGGTGGTTGAAACCGGCCCCGGATCACCCATGCCCCACGACGCCCAGATGGAAGCCAAGGTGCGCGCCGAGTGGCTCGATGAAGCCACCTGCGCGGCGTGGCGGCGATGGCATGACAAGTCCGTGCACTTCTGGCGTGAGCTGAATGCGGCGCTGTTCGCCCATGCGGCGCTCGGACCGGGACAACGCGTGCTCGACCTCGCCGGCGGCACCGGCGATCCCGGGCTGGAAATCGCCCGGCGCGTTGCGCCCGGCGAGGTGGTGATCACCGACTTCGCCCCGCCGATGGTGGAGATCGCCCGTGACTTCGCCGCGCGCGACGGCGTCGCCAACGTCACCTGCGCGACGGCCGACGCCCATGCGCTGCCATTCCCGGATGCGTCCTTCGACCGCGTAACGTGCCGGCTCGGGATCATGTTTTTCTGGGACAGCCGGCGCGCCCTCGGCGAGGTGCTCCGCGTGCTCAAGCCCGGTGGTCGCGCGGCGTTCCTTGTCTGGGGACCCCCGGAGCAGAACGAGTTCATCCGGCTGCTCCTCGGCCCCTTCAGGAAACGCCGTCCACCGCCGGGAACGCCGCAGCAATTTCGCTACGCCCCCGCCGGCCTGCTCGGGGGCGAAATGAGGGCCGCGGGCTTCCGGACCGTGCAGGAGGAACCACACACCGTAGGCACGGCCTGGCCCGGGCCGCCCGAGGAGCTTTGGCGCCGCCAATACGAGGTTTCAGCGCCCATGAGGCCGTATTTCGACAGCTTCACGGAGAGTGAGCGCGCCGCGTGCGTTGCGGAAGTCATTGCGGGCTTGCGCGGTCGCTACGACGGGCGGGAAATTCCCCTGAAGGTGCCGATCATCATCGGCACGGGCGACAAGTAACCCTCAGTGCTCGTTGCCAGCGCGGTAATGCGCGAGCAGCTCCGCCGTGCCGGCGGCCATCGTGACGCGCGGCGCGTAGCCGAGGTCGCGTCGCGCCGCGTCGATCTTGAACCAATGGTCTGTCGCCAGCTCCTTGGCCACGAAGCGCGTCATCGGCGGCTCTCCCTTGAGCGGCAGCACGCTCCACAGCGCCTCCAGCATGGCGCCGGCGACGTAGGCCGCCCCGAGCGGGACATGCTTCGTGATCTCGGGCACACCCAAGCCGCGCAGCAGCTCGTTGATCCAGTCCCACAGCACGATCGGTTCGCCGTTGGTGATGAAGTAGGCCTTGCCGGCCGCGGAGGCGGATTTCCGAGTGTCATCTATTAGATGACACTCGGCTAGCGCCCGCTCGGCAAGCAGGTGGGCATCGACCACGTTGGTGATGTGCGTGCAGTCGACGAGATTGCGGCCGGCCCCGACGATCTTGAGGCGACCCTTGCGCGCGAGGGCGAGCACGCGTGGCACGACGTTGCGGTCGCCCGGGCCCCAGACGAGGTGGGGGCGCAGTGAAACCGTGGCCAGCCCGGCCGTATTGGCCGCGCCGGCGAGCCGCTCGGCCTCCGCCTTGCTCGTGGGATAGGCGCAGGGCGCCTCGGTGCAGAGTGGTGCGCTCTCGTCCACGCCGGCGAGGTCGCCGCCGTTGAACACGACGCTCGGCGAGCTGGTGTAGACGAGCCGCTTCACGCCGGCGGCACGGCAGGCGGCGATGACATGGCGGGTGCCCTCGACGTTGACGTGAAAAAAATCCTTGGCCGGACCCCAGACACCGACACGCCCGGCCACATGAAAAACCGTGCCTACGCCCTCGCAGCCGCGGCGCAGCGCGGCCACATCATGCAGGTCGCCGGTGATGATCTGGGCGCCGAGTTTCTCCAGCTCCGGCAGCGGCCGGCGCGCGAGCACGCGCACCGCCCGGCCATCACCGAGCAGCCGCGCGGCCAGGTTCCCGCCGATGAAGCCGCTCGCCCCGGTGATGAAGGCAGGCCCCGTGTTCATGGCCGCAAGGCCTCCTGCGACACCTCGCGCTTGTCCATCTCATAGCCATGGTGCCGGGCGGCCCATTTCGCCAGCGCGAGGCGGTGGATCTTGGCGTTATGGCGCACATCGACCGGGAAGGAGGGGTGCAGGAACGCGAGCCGGATGCGGTCGGTGTGGGCATGGGCCACGGCGAGGGCGTGCAGCGCGCGGATGAGTTTGCGCCGCAGCGACGGCGTGGCCACGACCTCGCGCGAACGCGGCTCGACCACGATGGCGGGCCGCTGCCGGCCGGGTTCGCCGAGGCCGATCAGCGCGCTGCGGCGGACCTCGGGATGGGCGTTGAAGACCAGCTCGACCTGCTCCGTGAACATCGGGCCGGCCGCCGTCTGGACCCGCTCGGCCACGCGGCCGCAGAACCAGAGCAGGCCCCGGGCATCGAGGCAGCCGGAATCGCCCATGCGATGCCAGACACGGGCTCCGTCGGGAATCTTGGCCGCCGCCGTGGCCTCGGGCAGGGCGTCGTAGGCCTTGGTAACCGTCGGGCCCGTGACGATGATCTCGCCGATCTCGCCGGGTGGAAGCTCGCGGGCCTCCGCCAGCGAAGCGAGCGGGCCGTCATGCAGGGCGATGATCTTCACCAGGTTTCCCGCCAGGGGACGGCCGACCAGTGAACCTGCGGTCGTATGGGCGGGCACCTCATCCATGGCGACCGTGGCGACGGGCAGCGCCTCCGTCGCACCGTAGGGGCTGTGCAGTTTGCCGTTGGGCAGGATGCGCGGGGCGTCGGCCCACAACGAGACCGGCACGGCCGCGCCGGCACTGAGCACCCGGTGGAGCGAGGGCAGCGTGAGCTTTTGGGCGAGACAGTGGTCGAAGATCTTCCGCCACAGGGTGGGTGAGCCGAAGGAATTGGTGACATTCTCCTGCCGGATGGCTTGCACGATCTTCGCCGGATCCACGGCCGCCGGGCGCGAAGGATCGAGCTCGGGCACGACGGTCGTCATGCCAAGCGCGGGGTTGAAGAGCGCGAAGATGGGCAGCATCGGCAGATCCACCTCGCCCGGCTTGATGCCATAGGCATCACGGATCAGGCGCACCTGGGCCTCGAACATGCCGTGCTCGTAACACACGCCCTTCGGTGCACCCGTCGAGCCGCTGGTGAACAAGATTGCCGCCAGCTCATCCGCCGAGGACTCGGCTATCGGCGGCGGATTCTTGCTTGGGCGCGGGGCGCGCGCGGTGGCTGAGCCGGAAATCCACACGCGCAGCTCGACGGAGGCAAAGGACGGCCGAAAGACATGGCTGAGGATCTGCGCCATGGGGATGCCGAGCAGGACCCGTGGGCGTGACCGGGCCACGCAGGCGAGAAACTGCTTCCGGCCCATGCCGGGGTCGATGATGACCGGCACGGCGCCAAGCTTGAACAGGGCGAACGCCGCGGCGATGAGCGGCAGTCCCTGCCGCACCATCACCAGCACGCGGTCGCCGCGCCGCACGCCCTGGGCGGACAGGTGGGCAACCCAGGTATCGACCTCGGCATCGAGCTCACGGAATGTAAGCGCGAGATAGTCAATGCGACCGTCGCCTGAGCGGCCGCGGGGGATCTTGACGGCGGGATGATCCGGTTGCCGTGCCGCCATCTGCGGCAGGTGGCGGGCGATGTTCGCGGACTCGGACACGGGGGACCGTCCGTTGTCAGGCCTGCCAGGAGGGCTCGGCCTTGAGCAGCTGGGCCTGCCAGGGCAGCAGGACGGATTCGATGCTCGCGGGCTCGCGGGCGATCTGCACGAGCTGCATGCGTGTGGCGATGAGCGTGGGATCGAGGTTCAGGCCCTGGGCGAGCTTGTCGCGGCCGGCCTTGAGCCGGTCCTGCCGGGCCAGTTCATCGGGGGAGAGCGGGTTGTATTCGCGGCGGCGTTCGCGACGGGGCAGCGTCTGCGGGTCGGTGGCGAGGCCCCGGCGCACGGCCTCGGCCAGCGAGGGGAAGAGCCGGTCGTGGCGCCGGCCGAGGTGGACGTGGAGGATGTCGGGGGCGGATTTGCCGTCGTGCGCGGCGAGGGCGAGGCGCAGGAGCATCTGGTTGCCGGTGACCTTGAAGGGCGGCGTATCAAGCTTCTCGGCCCAGCTTTCGCGCCAGTGCCAGACGGCGTGCAGCACGGTGAGGCCGCGGCCGTTGAGTTTTTCCGAACCGCCGAGACGCCAGGCGTTGTCGTCGCCCTCGGAGAAACCCTCGCGCGCGACCTCGATCTGCCAGCGGCATTTTTGCTCGAGCCAGGGGAGACGGCCGAGCGGGGCGAGCTGTGCGGTCATCTTGTCGCGGAGTTCGGGCAGGAAGTAGACGTCCTGCGCGGCGTAATCGAGCATGTCGCGGTCGAGCGGACGCTGGGACCAGTTGGCCTTCTGGTGGTCCTTGTCGACCTTGGCGCCGAAATACTGCTCGAGGAGCGCGGCGAGGCCGAAGCGCGGGATGTTGAGCAGTTGGGCGGCGAACATGGTGTCGAACAGGCTGCGGGGACGGAAATCGCACACACCGCGCAAGAGGCGCAGGTCGTAGTCGCTGCCGTGCATGATGAGGTGCTTGGTCTGGAGTCGCGGCCAGAGGTCGGCCAGCGGCAGGTTGGCGAGCAGATCGACAAGGTGGATCTCGCCCCCGGCCAGGATCTGCAGGAGGCAGACGCGGGTGTGGTAGTGGTAGAGGTTGTCGGCCTCGGTATCGAGGGCGACCTCGTCCACGCGGTCGAGGGCGGCGAACAACGGCGCCAGTTGCGCGGGTTGGTCGATGAGGGTGTAGTGCGGCGGTTGCTTCAAGCGATCAGGGAGGTCATTTGTCCCAAGCGGAAAGGAAAACGTCAATCAAAGCGGCGAGATCGGGACTGTAGCCACCTTCGAGCGTGGCGGCGGCGGGGAGGGAGCTTTGCCGGAGCCAGCGGCCGAGTTCGGCGAAGTCGGAGGCCTCGAGGCTCATCTCGGTGATGGGATCATGCACATAGGCGTCGAAGCCCGCGGAGACGAGGACAAGGTCGGGTTTGAAGGCGAGCACGGCCTCCCAGGAGCGGGCGAGGGCGTCCCTGTGGTTCTCGCGCGGTGCGTGGGGGGCGACGGGGAAGTTGCGGCAGTTGGGGGTCGAGCGCGTGCCGGTGCCGGGGTAGCCGGGGAACTGGTGCACGGAGGCGAAGAGCACGCCGGCCTTGCCCTCGAGGATGTCCTCGGTGCCGTTGCCGTGGTGGGCGTCGAAATCCCACACCGCGACGCGCGTGCCGCGGGCGGACTGCACGTGCAGGGCTGCGATGGCGACTTGGTTGAGATAACAGAAGCCCATGGCCTGATTGCGGGTGGCGTGGTGCCCCGGTGGCCGCATCAGCACGAAGGCCCTTTCACCCTTCAATGCCGATTCGGTGGCGAGCAGGGTCGCCGCGACCGCACTCCGGGCGTGCTCGGCGATGCCCGGGAAATAGGGCGTGTCGGCGTCGATGTCCGGCGCATGCGCGATGCGCTTGAGCAACGCCGGCGTGTGGGCGAGCAGGAGGGTCGGCTCCTCGACCGGGGTGGTCGGCGTTTCCCACCGCCAGGCCGGATGGGCGGCGCGGAGGTGCGGCACGGTCTTCCGGATGCGCGCGGGCTGTTCCGGCCGCATGTGGGAGCCGTAGTCGGTGCAACGCGGGTCGTGGCAAATCAACACAAGCCGCTAGCCTTGGCGGAGGGCGTGCCGGAGCAAGGCGGGATTGTCCGAAATGATGCCGTCCACGCCGAAGGCCGCGAGGCGGCGGGCGCGGGCGGGGTCGTTGACCGTCCAGCACCAGACGGAAGCACCGGCGGCGTGCAACTGGCGCACGAAGGGGGCGGAGCGGATCAGGCGGTGATCCAGGCTGAGTCCGCCCGCGCCCACGGCGTGCAACCGGGCCAGCAGGCCGCGGGCGGTGTGGGGCCGGTGGGCGATCAGCTCGCGCGGTGTTCCGGGGGCGAGCCGTGCGCATTCCCGCACTATGCGCCCGGAAAACGAGGCGAGATGGACATAGTGCTCCGCGCGCGCGCGCCGCACGGCGGCGATCACGGGTGCGGCCGGCGCGCCGCGTTTCAGCTCGATCTGCACGAGCGCCCGGCCGCGCAGCCGCCGCAGCACATCGGTAAGGCGCGGGATCCTCCCGCTTCCCGCCACGTGCAGTCGGCGCAGCTGCGCCCATGTGCAGGCGGTGACCTGCCGGCGGTCGCCCGTCAGGCGGCGCAATGAATGATCATGGAAGACCACGGGCACGCCGTCGCGGGTGACGTGCACGTCCAGCTCGAAGGCCCGGATGCCCGCCGCCAGGCCCGCGCGGAACGAGGCGAGGGTGTTTTCCGGCGCGCGGAGCGGCGCGCCGCGGTGCCCGATGACAAGGGTGCGGCCCACGCGCGGAACGGAACACAGGCCGGCAGGATTGGCGACCAGACTTTTTTGGTGATTTCCCGGGCCGGGCTGGCAAGGTGGCGGCATGGATGTTGTCGTGCTGTGTTCCGGCGGGATGGATTCGGTGACCGCGCTCTATTGGGCGCGGAAGCACCACCATATCGCGGCCGTGCTCAGCTTCGACTACGGGGCCAAGCACAATCACCGTGAGATCCCCTTCGCGGCCGGGCATGCCGACCGCCTGGAACTCAGGCACGTGATCGTGCCGCTGGATTTCATGGGGCGGCATTTCAAGTCGGACCTGCTCAAGTCGGGCGGACCCGTGCCCGAAGGCCACTACACCGACGAGAACATGAAGCGCACGGTCGTGCCCTTCCGCAACGGCATCATGCTGGCGGTGGCGGGCGGGCTGGCCGAGAGCACGGGGGCGCAGGGCCTGGTCATCGCCGCGCACGGCGGGGACCACGCCATCTACCCGGACTGCCGGGAGGATTTCATGGCAGGCATGGCCGCGGCCCTGAAGGCCGGCACCCATGCGCAGGTGGAGCTGCTCCGGCCCTTCATCGCATTGAACAAGGGGCAGATTGCCGCGGAGGGTGCCAAGCTCGGCGTGGATTTCGCGCGGACCTGGTCCTGTTATGTCGGCGGGACGCAGCACTGCGGCCGCTGCGGGACCTGCGTGGAGCGGCGTGAGGCGTTCCAGCTCGCGGGCCTGCCCGACCCGACGGTTTATGAGGTGCCGGTGCCCGTGCCCGCCGGTCCGGCCAAATAGCCCGGGCGCGGCACCGGGAACAGGACAGATGACATGCTGATTTCCGAGATCTTCCATTCCCTACAGGGCGAGGGTCTCCTCATGGGCGTGCCCTCGGTTTTCATCCGCACCAGCGGGTGCAACCTGCGCTGCAACTGGTGTGACACGCCCTACGCCTCATGGAATCCCGAGGGGACGCAGATGACGGTCGACGAGATTCTCGCTGCGGTGGCGCACCATCCCTCGCGCCACGTCGTGCTCACCGGCGGCGAGCCGATGATCGCACCGGGGATCCATGAACTGGCGGCGAGGCTGCAGAAAAGCGGCCGGCACATCACGATCGAGACGGCGGCCACGGTGCCGCCGGGCGACATCGCGTGCGACCTGGCCTCGCTCAGCCCGAAGCTCGCGCACTCCGCGCCCGACGCAAGGCTCGACGACACGTGGCGGCGCCGGCACGAGGAGCTGCGCTGGCAGCCGCAGGTGGTGGCCGCGTGGATGGCACAGGGCGGGTATCAGTTGAAATTCGTCGTCGGCCGCGAGGCAGACGTGGCGGAGATTGGGCGGATGCTGGGCGAGCTGGGCCGGCCCGTGCCGCCGGAGCGGGTGCTCCTCATGCCGGAAGGCGTCACCCGCGAAGCCCTGCGGGAAAAGACCGCGTGGTTGTCGGACCTGTGCAAGGCGCGCGGCTACCGTTACTGTCCGCGGCTGCACATCGAGCTCTACGGCAATAAGCGCGGCACCTGATCAGCCTGCCGCTCGCGCGAGCAGCCGTTCGAAGAACTCAACGATGACGGCACCCCAGAAGATGAAATAGCCGATCATCAGCACGAATAGGGTGTGGCCGGCGACCAGCCCGAACCCGTCGCGCTCGAGGACGCTCATGGTCAGGATGACGATGACGAGCGCCGGCAGGGTATTGGTGAGCGGCGGGAACGGCGGCAGTGGCAGGAGCAGCACGGTGGCGGCGGCGGCGACGACAAGGGTGTGCGCGCGGAGTTTCCACGGGGCGTCGGTCAGCCAGTCCCAGCGCGGCACGAGCTGGCGCTCGATCCAACCGACAATCTTTCCTCCCAGGGCCAGGGCCTTGGCGAAGAAGCCCGGAGGCAGCGCCACCGTGCGCAATCGGACGGGCAGCCACGGCGGCAGGCCGAGAGAGAAGCGGATCGCCAGCAGGAGGATGACCAGCCCGAAGGGAATTGAAAGGCCCGCGATGGTGATGGGGGCGCAGAAGGGCAGGGCGCAGAGGACGACGATCAGGGCCGAGGCGCTGGCCCCGAGGCGGTCCATGATCTCGCCGATGGTGACGCGATGGTCGCCGAATCCATCCGCCAGCCGGCGCAGATCCTCCGAAAGCCGCCGCAGCGGATCGGGTGCGCGCGGGGGATGGGAGGACGGGTTCACGGTCAGAACTTGTCCTTTCGCCAGACCCGCACGTCCGATTCGTAGGCGACCATCGCGTAGCGGGGGAAGAAATCGCGGGCGAGCCGCTCCAGCAGGGCGGTGGCGACTTCGGGCCGCACGATGACCTCGATCTGGATGTTGGCGAACTCGGGGATGTCGGCCGGGCGCCCGCCCTTGGCGCCCTCGCCCTCGACGGTGAACAGGGTCCAGCCTTGCGCGCCGGTCTCGCGCAGAAGCGCGGTGACGGCGTCGCGCGCGTAGGCTTCACAAACGATCACGACCAGTTTCATCGGTGTCATGGCGGAATCAGGCGTAGAGTTGGCGGGCGAGTGCGAGGCAATAGGGAATGCCGAGCGTGAGGTTGAACGGGAAAGTGATGGCGAGCGCGGCGGTGAGCGAGAGGGTGGGATTGGCGGCGGGCAGGGAGAGGCGGATGGCGGCGGGGGCCGCGATGTAGGAGGCGCTGGCGGAAAGCACGCCGAGCAAGGTGGCGCCACCGAGGCTGAGCCCGGTCAGGCGGCCAAGCCAGACGCCGAGCGCGCCGTTGACGAGCGGGACGGCGATGCCGAAAGCGAGGAGGAAGAGCCCGGCCTTGCGGAGGTCGCCGAGGCGCCGGCCGGCGACGAGCCCCATCTCGAGGAGAAAGAGCGCGAGCACGCCTTGGAATGGCGTGACGAAAAACGGTTCGACCTTGGCCAGGCCCGCGCCGCCCGACACGGCGCCGACGACGAGCGCGCCGACGAGCAGAATCACGCTGCGGCCGAACAAGGCCTCATGCACCGCCGTGCGCAAGGAGGCGCCGAACGCGTCCCCGGTCTGCCGCGTGACGAGCTTGCCGATGACGACGCCGACGAGGATGGCGGGCGACTCCATGACCGCGAGGAAGGCCGAAGCGTAGCGTTCGTAAGGCACCTCGATGAGCGTGAGGTAGTTCGTGGCGGCGATGAAGGTGACGGCGCTGACCGAGCCGTAGTGCGCGGCGATGGCGGCGGCGTCGACCGGCGGCAGCTTGCCGAGACGGAGCACGGGATAGGTCCAGAACGGGATGAGCGCGCCGAGGACCATGGCGGCGAGCGAGGGCAGCCAGACCCGGGCGAGCCCGGCCTCGGCAATGGCGGCGCCGCCCTTGAGGCCGATGGCGATGAGCAGGTAGATGGTGAGGCCGAGATAAAGCTGCTCGGGGAACTTCAGGTCGCTCTTCAGCACCGCGGCCAGCACGCCGAGCACGAAAAAGAGGACGGCAGGGGAGAGCAGGTTGGCGCGGACGGCTTCGAGGATATCCATCAGGGTTGCGCCGACGCTGAGGGGAGCGGGGGCGCTTGGCCAGCCGGAGTTGCGGGCGCGGACTCAGCCTGACGGCGCAGGAGCTGCACTTGCCGTTGCACGGCGGCGAGCTGGTTTTCGAGCGCGGCGAGGTCGCCGGCCAGCGGGGCGGGGGCCGGCGCGGCGGTTTGCTCCAGCTCCTTGTGCATCTCGGCCATGCTGTTTAGGACGATGCCGATGAAGAGATTCAAAATGATCATCGTGCCGAGGACGATGAAGGACACGAAGTAGAGCGCGACCACGAGCGGGGGCGCGACCGCGGCGGCGCGGTGGAAGAAGTCGCCCCAGTTGTCGAGGGTCACAATCTGGAACAGCGTGAGCAGCGAGGTGGAAAGCGTGCCGAAGTCCGCCGGGTCCACTCGGCCGAAGAGATGCACCCCGGCCACGGCATAAATGTAGAAGAGCAGGCCGAGCAGGAGCGTGACGTAGCCCATGGCCGACAGGCTTTTCAGCAAGGCGCCGACCAGAAGCTGGAGCTTGGGTAGGGCGTGCACGAGGCGCAGCAGCCGTAACACGCGCGAGAGGCGCAGCACCGCGGCGAAGGGGCCGGCCACCGGGAGGAAGCACACGACCACGATAAGGAAATCGAAGACGTTCCACCCATCGGCGAAATAGCGGCCCGGGCTGCGGCCACAGGCGGCGAGCTTGAGCGCGATCTCAACCACAAAGACCGCGAGCACGGCGCGATCGAGCCCGTGGAGCCAGGGCCCCCAGGCGGCGACGAGCGCGGGGCTCGTTTCCACGCCCGCAAGCACGCCGGCCAGGACGATGATCGCGATGACCAGACCTTGAAACCCGCGGTGCGCGACGATCTGTTGCGCGAGGCGGACCATGGGGCTCAGGTTTTCGGGGCGGCGCCGGGCGCCGGTTTGACGGGGATCAGCAGCGAAGCGAGGATGGACGCCGCCAGCAGGGCGCCGATGATACCGAGCGACCAGGTGATGGGGAACTTCCCGCCGAAGGCGTCGTTGAGCCAGACCATCTTCAGGCCGACGAAGACGAGGATGAGGCCGAGACCGTATTTCAAATAGCGGAACTTGTGCATGACACCGGCGAGCAGGAAGAACAGGGCGCGCAGGCCGAGGATCGCGAAGACGTTCGAGGTGAAGACGATCATCGGCTCACGGGTGAGGGCGAAGATCGCGGGCACGCTATCGACGGCGAAGACGATGTCGGTGATCTCGATGAAGACGAGGCACACGAACAGCGGGGTGGCATGCCAGACACCGTCGATCTTGGCCAAGAACTTCTGGCCGTGCAGCTGCGGGGTGACCGGCATCAGTTTCCGCAGGAGGCGGATGATGGGGTTTTTCTCCGGATCGATCGGTTTTTCCGGGGCGAACAGGATCTTGATGCCCGTGAGGATGAGGAAGCCGCCGAAGATCCAGATGACCCAGTGGAACTGCATCAGCACGGAGCCGAGGCTGATGAAGATGATGCGGAAGAAGAGCGCGCCGAGGATGCCGTAGAAGAGGACGCGGTGCTGGTATTGCGGCGGGATGGCGAAATAGCTGAACACCACCACGAACACGAAGATGTTGTCCACCGAGAGGGATTTCTCGACGACGAAGCCGGTGAGGTATTCGAGGCCGGTCTGTTTTGCCAGCGCCGCGTGGTCGAGGCCGGCGAGCCGCGGGTCGAGCGGGAATTTGTAGAGCGCGTATTGGTAGAGCCCCCAGCCGAACACCAGCGCGAGACTGATCCAGACGACGCTCCAGCCCAACGCCTCCTTGAAGCTCACCACATGCGCGTGGCGGTGGAACACGCCGAGGTCGAGCGCGAGCATGCCCAGCACGAAGAGCGTGAAGCCCACGTAGAACCACCAATACTGGGCGAACGGAAACAGAGGGATGTAGTCGGTCATGGAAGAATTGGAATCAACAGCACATCAGGACTTGAACCGCCAGCGGCGTTTTCGCGCGCTCCAGTGGCCGCGCAGATCATATTCATTGCGGCGCAGGGTGGCCTCCACCAGTTGGGCGTCATCCAGCAGTCCGATCTCGGGCAACGAATCGGGCAGCAGGTCGTATCCCTTGAGGAAATAATAAAGGGCGAAGGTAGCCTCCTGATGTGCCTGCGTGTCCGCCTCAGGCCCGGATTCCTCCAAGAATTGCGCCAGCAGGCTGATCCGCGCACGCAAAATCTGCGAGTCCTTGATCTGCATGGTTTTCGTTCGCACGGCTGGCAGCAGGCGCCGCAAGCGCTGGCGATCCTTGAGGGTTATGCAGGCCGCGCCCTTTGCCAGGTATTCAGAAAGGCTGTTCAGGCTTAACGAACCATGCTTCGGGGACAGGAATCCCTCCAAGGCGGGTGGGCGGCTTTTTTTCATTCGCGCGAGGCAAGCGTTCGCCCACCGGCATACAAGCCCGACCGGACTGGAAAACCCCGCAGCGTTTCCAGCCGGGACCGGTCAGGCGCAGCGGAGGACGATTTTGCCGAACTGTGACCCGGCGGCCATGCGCCGCATCGCCGGCTCGGCTTCGGCCAGCGGGAAGACCCGGTCCACGATGGGTCTGAGTTTCTTTTCGGTCGTCATCGCGGTCATGCCGGCGAAGTCGGCGGGCGATCCCATCGTCGTGCCGAGAATGTTGATCTGCCGGAAGAAACCCTTGCGCATCTCGAAGAGCTTCGGGTTGCCCGCCGTCGCGCCGAAGAAGGCGATGCGGCCGCCGGGCGCGGTGAGATCGATGAGCTTGCCGAAACCGTCGCCGCCGGCGCTGTCGACGATGACGTCGAACTGCCCACCCGCGAGCTTGAGCAACTGGTCCGCCCAGTCGGTGTCGCGGTAGTTGGCGCCGCCCAACGCGCCGAGCGCCGCGGCGCGGGCGAGTTTGTCCGCCGAGCCGGACGTGACGAAGACCTTGGCGCCCGCCGCGTGCGCGAACTGGAACGCGAACAGCGCCGCGCCGCCGCCGATGCCGGTGACGAGCACGCGCTCGCCGGCTTGGAGCCGCGCGCGGGTGAACAGCGCGCGCCACGCCGTGAGGCCCGCGAGCGGGAGCGCCGCCGCCTGCTCCCAGGTGAGGTGCGGAGGCTTGGCCGCGAGATTGGCGGCGGGCACGGCGATCTTTTCCGCAAAGGTGCCGGCATCGGGCATGCCAAGGATGCGGAACTGCGGGCCTTGCGCGCGCGGATCGTCGCCCCAGTTCAGCGAGGGATTGATGATGACCTCGCGTCCGACCCAGGCCGCGTCCACGCCGCTCCCGACCGCCTCGACGACTCCGGCGCCATCGGAGCCGAGCGTGACCGGCAGCGCGATGCCGGGGTAGAGGCCCTGCTGGATCCATACGTCGCGGTGGTTGAGCGCGGCGGCGTGAAGGCGCACCACAGCGTGGCCCGGCGCGGCGACAGGATCGGGCTTGTCGCGCACGACCAGCGGTTGCTTCAAGGCGTCAAGGAAGGCGGCTTTCATGCGGGCGAAACTGGCGGACTATCCGAAGAACGCAAACGCGCGAGCCGGTGCAGAGGCCCGCGCGCCTGAGCGGGACAGTTCAGCGCGGCTCCTGGGCGAAGTGCTGTCCGTTGATGACCGTGCCGAGGCAACGCGTGGTGTATTCGAAGGGGTCGCCGTCGTAGAGGGCGAGGTCGGCGTCCTTGCCGGCTTCGAGCGAGCCGGCGCGGTCGGCGATGCCGAGCAGACGGGCGGCGCCGATGGTGGCGGCCTCAAGTGCGGCGTCGAAACCGAGACCCTTGCCGGCGGCGACGGCCGCCTCGAAGAGCAGCACGCGCGTCTTGGGCACGTAGGATTCGTGGCCGCTCTGGAAGGCGAACGGGATGCCGGCGGCCTTGAGTTTCGCGGCGGTGTCCATCGCGAGGTTCTCGGTGTCCTCGTTGGCGCGCGCCATCGTGGGATGCACGATGACGGGGAAACCCGAGGCCTTGATCTCGTCGAGGACGAGGTGGGCGTCGGCGCAACCATCGAGCACGATCTTCAGGTTGAACTCCTTGGCGAGCCGCAGCGCGGCGATGATGTCGAACTGCCGGTGCGCGGTGACGAGCAGCGGCTGCGAGCCGTCGAGGGCGCGGAGCAAGGTCTCAAGGCGGAGATCGCGCGCGGGGCGCTTGGACTCGTCCTTGGCCTGGATTTTTTTGCCATATTCCTGGGCCTTGATGAGTTCAGCGCGGAGCATCGCGATGGCCTTGGCGCGGGTGGAGGGCGAGCGGAACGAGCCGGAGGCAGCGGCGGGACCGCCACCACCGCCGGGGCCATCGGAGCGGGCGAGCGCGCTGTTGCCGAGCGCGACAGCGGTCATGGCGTCGGCTTTCATGAGGTCGGCCTCGACGTTGCGGCCGGCGGTCTTGACGATGATGGTCTGGCCGGAGATGAGCGCGCCGGGCGAATGGCCGGTGTGGACGGTGGTGACCCCGAAGGAGCGGATCCAGGCGACGAGGTCGTCCTGCGCGTTGTAGGCATCGAGCGCGCGCAACTCAGGTGACAGGGCCGTGGAGCGTTCGAGCATGTCCTGATCGTGGAGCTGGTTGAGCAGGCCGGACAGGCCGACCGTCGAGCGCGCATCAATGAGGCCGGGCGTGACGACTTTCGCGTGCACGCCGATGTGGTCGGCGGAATACATGCGACCTTCGGCGGGGCCGGCGTAGGTGATCTTGCCGTCGCGCACAAGCACGAGGCCGTTCTTCACCGGCGCCCCGGCGGAGGTGTAGAGGGTCTCGGCGTGGATCGCGAGGGGCGGCGGGGACGCGGAGAGCGTGGCTGTCAGCGCAAGCGCCATGGCGAGGAGTCCCGCGCAGCGGGACGACGAAGCCATCCAGATGGATCGCCGCGACCCGCGGTGCGGGTCTCGCGATGACATGGCGGGAGAAACGATGGCGGTTTTCATTGGGCACCTCCTTCGAGCTGCGCGTTGGCGGCGGCGATCAGGTCCCAGGCGTTGCCGTAGCAACAGAGTTGGGGTCGTCGCGGGTCGCCGGCCCCGGGGCCACCAAGGGCGTAGATGCGGTCCTGGGGATCGGCGAAGTCGAAGACCTTGGCGCCTTCGATCCAGGTCTGTTCGACGCGGGTGTAGACGCTGAGCGGGTCGCCGGAGAGCACGATGAAGTCGGCGTCCTTGCCGGCCTCGAGCGTGCCGACGCGGTCGTCGAGGCCGAGCATCTTGGCGTTGGCGATGGTGAGGGAGCGCAGGGCGCCGTCGCGCGTCATGCCCGCGCGGACGGCCAGGCCGCCGGAGCGCAGAAAATGCCGGGAGTCGGTGACGCCATCGTCGGTGTGCAGGCCCACGGACGCGCCGGCTTTCTCGAGGGCGGCGCCGTTGCCAAAGCTGACGTCGCGGGTCTCGAGTTTGCCGCCGGGGGAATCGACGATGATGATGGAACTCGCCACACCGGCCGCGGCGATCTCAGGGGCGACCTTCCACGCGTCGCTGACGTGGTGGAGGACGACCTTAAAACCGAATTCCTTCTGGAGGCGGAGCACGGTGAGGATGTCGTCGTGGCGGTGCGTGTGGTGCTGGACGACGCGGCGGCCGGCGAGCACCTCGGCGAGCATCTCGAGGCCGAGGTCGCGCGCGGGCATTTTCTCGGGGTCGCCCTTGGCGCGGGCGATCTTGTCGGCGTATTCGCGGGCCTTGAGGAATTGCTCCCGGACGAGCGCGGCGGACTTGGCGCGCGTGCCGGGGAAAGGGGCGGCCTTCAGCGGGTTGGTGCCGTTGGCCATCTTGAGACCGCCGGCGATGGAGCCGTCGGCGTGGCGGATGAGCAGATCGTCGACCGTGCGCGCCTCGCGGAGTTTCAGGTAAAGGGTCTGGCCGCTGATGAGGTGGCCGGAGCCGGGCATGACATTCACCGTGGTGATGCCGCCGGCCTGCGCCTTCTGGAGGGAAGGGTGGCGGGCGTCGATGGCGTCGAGCACGCGCGCTTCAGGCTGGATGGGCGCGGAGCTGTCGGCGCCCTGGCCGCCGCCGATGTGGCTGTGCGAATCGACGAGGCCTGGCATCAGGACCTTGCCGGCGACATCGACGATCTGTGCGTCGGAGGAGAGCCGGACGGCGCGGACGTCACCCACGGCGGTGATCTTGCCGCGGTGGACGAGGAGGACGCCCTGCTCGATGGGGTCGCCGGCGATGGGGATGATGCGCGCGCCGACGAAGGCCGTCGGTTTTTCCTGCGCGGACAAAGTGGCGGCCAGACCAAGTGCCACCGTAGTCAGCAGTGTGCGGGGTAACATAGGCGGGCGAAATTACGCGGCGGCCGCCGACGGGCAAACGGAAAGCGGCGAGCCAGGGCGCGCCGGCCACAAAAAAGCCCGCCGGGAGGGCGGGCTTTATGCAGGCGGGCAGGGCGGGTTTACTCGAGACCGCCGACTTGGACGTCGTTGGGATGCTCGACCGTGAACTTGACGGTGATTTCCTTTTTCTCGCCGGGCTTGAGGTCGAGCGTCCACTTGAGCGTGCCCTCGTCGGTGGGCTTCAGTTCCGAGGGCGTCGGCGCGAGTTGCTTGATGACGATCTTTTCGTTGCGCGAAAGAGGGATCTGGTCGGCCACCACGACGCGCTCGGCCGTGCGCTTGTTGTTCTGGATGGTGAGCAGGTATTCGTAGGTGATGCGCTTGCCGGAGTTGGTGATGCCGGTGTCCTCGGTGAATTTCTGGACGCGCTTGTGCTTCACGCCGATGCCCTCGTCGGCGCCGAGGGCGAGATCGAACTTCTCGCCGGCCATGACGGTGCGCAGCTTGCTGGTGGCGACGAAGGTGCCGTCGAGGAAGACGTTCATGGCGCCGGCGAGCAGGGGGAAGTCGGACGTGTTGGTGACCTTGGCGGTGAGGAAGGCGTTCTGCTGGAGCTTGGGGACAGTGAGGTATTCGGGCGCGGCCTTGAACTGGGTGGACATGATCGGGACCTTCTGGGGTGAGTTGTCGCTCGGCACGCTGGCGGCGGCGCTGAGCTTGAACACCGCGCTGGTGGCGCCGGCCTCGATCGTCGCGACCGCGGCCTCGGCGTCTTTTTCCTCGGGCATGGCGCCGGCCGCGTCGCTGGTGAGCGACTGCATGTTCACGGCGCGCGGGGCGTTCATGGCCGACTTGGCGGACATCTCGCGCCGGGCGCGGTTTTCCGCCTCCTGTCGCAGCAGGATCGGGTTGATGATGTCGAGGTTCCAGGCGTAGATCTGCGGGGCGGCGCCGCCGAGGCCGGGGCGGGCGGTCGACAGGGTGAGGGCGACGTCCTTCCAGTCCTCGCCGGTGCTCTGGCGCACGAGGCCGAAATAGCCGAGCTCGACGGCGCGCTCGGTGTGGAGCACGCGGGCGTCGTAGCTGGGCGACCACGATGCGCCCGGCACGGTGTAGGAGAGGGCGAGGTTGAGGTTGCCGGGATTGGCCGCGGCCACGCGCACGGTGACGGTCTTGAAAGCCCGGCCGCCGGCGCCGCGCAGCTCGTTGAGTTGCTGCTCCACGGCGGTGATCTTGGTCTGCAAATCCTCGCGCTGCTCGTCGAGCGCGGCCACGTCGGTGGCGAGCTTGGCGCGCTGCTCGCTGACAAAGTTCAGCGTGGCGGTGAACTGGTTGAGTTCGGCGCGCGGCACGTCCTTGGCCGGCGGCGTGATCATGGCGGCCTCGATGCGGTCCACGGTCTGGCGCTGCTGGTCGAGCAGGCGGCCGCGGTCGTCGAGCGCGCGGCGCTGCTTCGCGAGCGCGCGCAGCTGGTCCTCGATCGCCTTCACGCGTTCGTTGGGGGTGAAGTCGAGGAAGGTCTGCTTGGCGCTCACGTCGAGGATGGTGGCGGCCGCGGTGCCCTTGCCGGAGACCTGCAACGACTGCTCGTTGAGGGTGGCGGGGAGTTTTTCGAAGACCAGTTCATGGACACCCGCGGCTGCGAGGTCCGCGGTGGCGGAGCGCGTGACGACCGCGCGGTCGGTATAGACGGTCACGGCAGTGATGCGTGAATCGACGGCGGCGGAAAGACCGGCGGCGAGCGCGGCAAGCGTGAAGGGGAGGCGGAGCGATTTTAAGATGGGCATGATCATAAGATGACGGAAAGACGGCAGAGACGGGCGGTTCTTAGGCGAACATTGCAGAAATCTGGCGGAAAAGAAGACACGTTTTTCACAAAATCATTTTTGCCACGGCGCGACGAACGCTGCACCGTTCGGCATGCCCGCGCTCTCCGGCCAGGTCGTCATCATCACCGGCGCCTCCTCCGGCATCGGCGAACAGACGGCCCGGCGGTTGGCCGCAGGCGGGGCGAATCTCGTGCTCTTCGCGCGGCGGCAGGACCGGATCGAGGCCCTGGCGCGCGAACTCGACCCGACCGGCCATCGCGTGCTGGCAGTGGCGGGCGACCTCACCAACGAGGACGACCGCGGGCGCCTGGTCGAGTCGACATTGCTCAAATTCCGCCGCATCGACGCGCTCGTGAACAACGCCGGCTACGGCACGCGCGGCCCGGTCGAGCTGGTGCCGGTCGATGCCATCCGCTGGAACTACGAGGTGAACCTCTTTTCGCTCATCGCGCTGACCCAGCTGGTCGTGCCGCACCTGCGGGAGCGCGGCGGCGGCTGCATCGTCAACATCGGGTCGGTGGCCGGCCGCATCGCGCGTCCGCTCTCCAGCATCTACGACTCCACCAAGCACGCCCTCGAGGCCATAACCGACGGTCTGCGCGGCGAGCTGAAGCCCTTCGGCGTGCGCGTGACCCTGATCCGGCCCGGATACATCATCACGGAGTTCATCGAGGCGGCCAACCGTGCGTCGGATGCCTACACCGAGAATGCCGGGCCGTATGAGCCCTACCTGGCCGGATTCCGGCTCGGTTACCAGCGCCTGCGCAGCGTCGCCGGCGAACCTGACGACATCGCCCGTCTGGTCGAGCGCGCGCTGGTGAGTGACAACCCGGCGCCGCGCTACAGCGCCCCACTGCACGCCAAGTTTTTCCTCTTTCTCAAGTGGGCACTGCCCGCGCGCGTGATCGAGTTCATCACCCGGCTGAAAAAATAAGCCTCAGGCGGTCGCGGCAAGGTAGGCGTGCAGCTCACCGGCCAGTTTCGGGCCGAAACCGTCGACCTCGGCGATCTGTGCCGCCGTGGCGGCGCGGAGTTTTCCGATGGTGCCAAAATGGGTAAGAAGCGCGGCCTTGCGCTTGGCGCCGAGGCCGGAGAAGTCGTCGAGGATGCTCTCCTTGAGCCGGCGCGATTGCAGGTCGGCGTTGTAGGTGTTGGCGAAGCGGTGGGCCTCGTCGCGCAGGCGCTGGAGCAGGTTGAGGCCGGGATGGGTGAGGGGCAGGTTGAGGGGGGCGCGTGCATCGGGGAAGACGATCGTCTCCTGCTTCTTCGCGAGGCCGATGATGGCGGGCGGCATGGCGTCGAGGCCGACGAAGGCCTTGAGCGCGGCCGCCACCTGGCCGCGCCCGCCGTCGATGACGACGAGGTCGGGGAACGGCTTCTTCTCCTCGAGCAGGCGGCGGTAACGGCGCGCGACCACCTCCTCCATGGCGCGGAAATCGTCGTTGCCGATGAAGCTGCGGATCTGGAAGCGCCGGTAATGGTCCTTGTCGGGCCGCCCGTCCGTGAAGTGCACCATCGAGGCGACGACGAAGGTGCCGCTGATGTGCGAGATGTCGAAGCACTCCATGTGCGCGGGCGGCGCCTCGAGGCCGACCGCCTCCTGCAGGGCGCGCAGGGCCTCCTCGTCCGGGCGGAGCCGCGTGAGGTCGCGGGTGAACTTCCGCGTGCGCGCCAGCGTGCGCTCGAGCGCAAGCACGATGTCGCGCAGCTCGGCCGCCTTTTCGAACTCCTGCTTGGCCGCGCGCGCCGACATTTCCGCGCGCAGCTCGGCGAGCCACTCGCGGCTCTTGCCGTCGAGGAACTCGCACGCGGCCTCGACCCGCGCGCGGTAGTCGGCGGGCGTCACCTCGTTGGGATGACCGTAGATCTCGGCGCGGGCGTCGTCGTAGAGCCGCCAGCGGCCGCCGCCGAGGTCGAGCGGGCGCGTGTCGCCGAGCAGGATGCCGAACTGCCGGCGCATCGTCGCCAGCGTGCGCCGCAGCAGGCCCGAGTGCGCGAACGGTCCGAAGTAGCGCGCGCGGTCCTCCTTGCGGTAGCGCGTGAGCAGGAACCGCGGCAGCGCGTCCTCCAGGTTCACGCGCACGAGCAGGAAGCGCTTGTCGTCGGTGAAGTCGGTGTTGTATTTCGGGCGCCACTGCTTGATCAGCTTGCCCTCGAGCAGCAGCGCCTCGGGCTCGGACTTCACCTCGAGGATGTCGAAGTCGGCGATCATCTCGATCAGCGTGCGGATCTTCGGCTGGTGGCGCAGGGCGCGGGCCCGGCCAGGCTGGAAATAGGAGGAGACGCGTTTCTTCAGGCTCTTGGCCTTGCCCACGTAGATGATGCGGCCCAGCCGGTCCTTCATCAGGTAGACGCCCGGGCCGTCCGGCAGGGCGCGGACCTTTTCTTTCAAGCTGGAAGCGGGAGTGGCCACAAAAAGGCGCGAAAAATCACAAAATCAGACAAAGGGGTCGGACATCAGATATTTCTTCACGGACAACCTTGTCGCTCCGAAGTTGATCAACAAGCCGGTTTCGATGCGACTGGAGCGGAGGTAACCGAGTAGTTGTGCCACGTGTTCGTCGGCGATGGCGCGGACGGCCTTCAGTTCGACAATCAGTCGATTATCAACGAACAGATCGGCCGAAAAATCGCCAAGCACCGTGCCGTCCTCGTCCAATACGCGCAAAGGGTGCTGCTGCTGCACCGCGAGCCCTTGTTTGCTCAGGCGATGGGCGAGGGCATTTTCGTAGATTTTCTCGACGTGGCCGTGACGGTGAAAGCGATGGATGGCGAAAGAGGTTTCACGCACGATATCGCAGAGTTGGTTGATGCTCAGGGTATTCATTTTGTGACCTTTTGTGCTTTTTTGTGGCCAACCCTTGGTATTGCGGGGGCTGGCATTTTGCGGGAAACGGGCTACGGTGCGCTCCCACACACTGTATGGCCAACCCTGAATCGTCAAAACCGGGCGCGTCGCGCCGCGCGCCCCGCTTCGAGCTGCTGACCCTCGGCGACGAGCTGCTGCTCGGGCTCACGGCCAACAGCCACCTGACCTGGATCGGCGAGCAACTGGGCCGCCGCGGCGTGCAGCTCCAGCGCAACGTGACGATTTCCGATGACGCCGACGCCATCGCCGCGCAGTTCCGCGAGAGCTGGGCGCGGGCGGATATTGTCATCACCACGGGCGGGCTGGGGCCGACCTGCGACGACCGCACGCGCGACGTCCTGGCCGGACTGCTGGGACAGAAACTGGTGTTCGATCCGGCCATCGAGCAGGCGATCCGGGACCGCTTCGCGAAGTTCAACCGCCAGCCCACGGCCAACAATCTCAAGCAGGCCTACAAGTTCGAGCGCGGGGAGGTGCTGCCCAACGCCAACGGCACGGCCCCCGGACTTTGGGTCGAGCAGGACGGGCGCGTGCTCGTGATGCTGCCCGGCCCGCCGAACGAGCTGCAGCCGATGTTCACCGAGCAGGTGCTGCCGCGCCTGGCGGCGCTCGGCCTCCTCATCAACCACGAGGCCTACGTGCAGATCCGCACGGCCGGCGTGGGTGAGTCGCTGCTCGAGACGCGTTTTGAGCCGGTTTTTGGGAAATACCCCGGGCTCGGCATCGCCTATTGCGCGCACCTCGGGCAGGTGGACTGCCGCATCAGCTCACCCGACGGCCGCTACGAGATGGATGTCCTGCAGAACATCGCGCAGGAGTGCGCCGACCTGCTCGGACCTGACTTCGTGGGCTTCGGCCATGATTCGATGACGAAGGTCGTCGCCGACACGCTGCGGGCACAGGGCCGCACGCTCGCCGTGGCCGAATCCTGCACCGGCGGCCTGCTGGCCAACTCGTTCACCGACATCTGCGGCGCCTCGAAGTTCTTCATGGGCGGCGTCGTCAGCTACAGCAACGACGCCAAGATGCTCCTGCTCGACTGTCCCGAGTGCCTGCTCTCGCAGCACGGCGCCGTCAGCCCCGAGTGCGCCGTGGCGATGGCCGGCGGCGTGGCCGAGCAGCTCGGCGCCGATTACGGCGTCGCCATCACGGGCTTCGCCGGCCCGACGGGCGGCAACGGCGACAACCCCGTCGGCACGATCTACGTCGGCATCCACTCGCCCGGCGGCGACTGGGCGAAGAAACTCACCTACCCCGGCCCCCGCTGCACGGTGAAGCAGCGGGCCGTGACCGCGGCCATCGACTGGCTGCGCCGCGAGGTGTTGCGCGAGTCCCGCAAGGCCGTGGCCCCGCTGGTGAACTGAAGAATTTTCGTGCGGCCCGGCGCGATGCCGTGCGAGCATGACTCCATGCCCGCCGCCAAGCCCTTCGTGTTCATCTGCGGCCCGGACGACTTCCTTGTCAACCGGGTGGGGCAGGAGCGCTTCACGGCGTTGGCGGATGCGGCGCAGGCCGACGAGTTCTCACGCGAGATCGTCAACGGCTTCGCCGCCAATGTGGACGAGGTCGGGGTGGCGGTGAACCGTTTCCGCGACGCCGTGCAGACCGTGCCGCTGTTCGGCGGCAAGCGCGTGGTGTGGCTCAAGGACGTGAACTTCCTCGCCGACACCGTGACGGGCCGCGCCGAGGGCACGCAGCAGCAGGTGGAGGCCCTGCAGGAGCTGCTGGAAAGGGTGAACCCGGACGAGGTCGGCATCGTCATCACCGCCGCGCCGGTGGACCGGCGGCGGAGTTTTCCGAAATGGTGCGAGAGCAAGGCCGACTTCGCGCTCGTCGGCGCGGACGGTGACCGCGCGGGCGAGGCCCTCGCCGCCGTGGCGCTGGGCGAGGCGCGGGAAATGGGCGCGACCTTCGGCGACGGCGCCGTGGAACTGCTGCTGGAGAAGGTCGGCGCCAACACCCGGCTCATCACCGAGGAGGTGCGCAAGCTGGCCACCTACGCGGGCGATACCGCGGTCATCGAGGAGGCGCACGTGGCCGAGCTGACGCCCAACGTGGCCGAGGGCGACTTCTTCGAGGCGGCGGACCGTTTCTTCTCCGGCAACCTGCAGGCCACGCTCGACGCGTTGCACCGGCATTTCTTCGCCGGCGGCGATGCGCGGCCCCTGCTGGCCTCGCTGCAGAACCGCAACCGCATCCTCATCCAGGCGCGCGTGCTGCTCGACGCGGGCGAGCTGCGGCCGCCGTCGGAGAAATACGGCTTCGACAAGGCGGCCTGGGCCCGCGCGCAGGAGAGCCACGCGGAGCACTTCGGCGGCGACGCGGAGAAGTCGTCCTTCAACCTCTTCACGCAGAACCAGTGGTATGCGGGCAAGCTGGTGGCGGGCGGACGGCTGCCGCCGTTGCGCCGGCTGATCGACAACCAGCTCGAGTTCGTCCGGGCCTTTGAGGAGATCATCCGCCGACCCAACGAGCAGGAGACCGTGCTGCGCGAGATGGCGGTGCGCTGCCTCGCGGCCTGACGCGGGCCGGTCATTTGGCTGGATCGCCGCGGCCCCGTTCTAACGGGGCCGCGCGATGACCAAAAGTTGCCTGGCGGTTACTTGATCCCGCCGAAAATCAGGAAGGGGATTCCGCGCCAGAAGCACTCGGGGTCGGCGAAGCCGGCCGCTTCCACCAGCTTCAGCTCGGCCAGGAGCGGCGGGTAATAATCCTCGTGCGCCCAGTTGGCGAAATGCGCGCGGGCCTCCGCCTCCGTGATGCCGTGCGGCGCCATGGCTTCGACCCATTCCTGATAGGAAAACTCCCGCAGGCGGCCGCCGGCGGCGATGGCCGTGTCGGCGTTGAGGAAGACCCCGCCGGGCTTCAGCGCGGTGAAGATGTTGCGATAGATCGCGCCCTTCGCCGCCATGTCCTTCACGTGGTGCAATGAGATGCAGGCGACGACGGCGTCGCACGCGCTGAGCGGCTCCGCAAAGGAGCGCTCGACATAGCGGACGCGCGGGCCGAAACGCGCACAGCGCGCGCGGGCCACGCCGAGCATCGAACGGTCGATGTCCCAGATCTCGACCTCGGCCAGGGGCAGCGTCTCCGCCACGGCCTCGGCCAGCGCGCCGGTGCCGCCACCGAGGTCGAGCACGAGGGTGCGCCGGTCCGCGGGCAGCAGCTTGCGCAAGAGCGCCATGTGCGCCTCGCGCATGGCGGCGTAGCCGGGCACGAGCTGCCGGATGAGCTTGTCGTAGTCGGCGACGTTCAGCTTGAGGTGTCCCTCGACGGAATGACCCATGCCGGGAGTTGAAGCCGGAGCCTTGCGGACGGAAAGCCCGGAATTGGCCGCACCGGCACAGCGGCAATCTTTTCCGTTGTCCTGTCTTCCGGTGTGGCTTAACCGTCGTCACCTCGTGAAGCCGACCGACCCCGCCACCGAAGCCATCCCCAACGTGCTCGCCGAGCGCTATGCCTCGCCGGCGATGAAGGAGATCTGGTCGGCGCACGGCCGCATCCTGCTTGAGCGCGATTTCTGGATCGCGGTGATGAAGGCCCAGCGCGACCTCGGCGTGGCCATCCCGCCCGAGGCGATCCGCGACTACGAGCGCGTGAAGAACGACGTGAACCTGGCGCGCATCGCCGAGCGCGAGCGCAAGACGCTCCACGACGTGAAGGCGCGCCTCGAGGAGTTTTCCGATCTCGCCAAGCGGCAGTTCATCCACCTCGGCCTGACCAGCCGCGACCTGACGGAAAACGTCGAGCAGCTGCAGGTGCTGCGCGGGCTGGAGCTGGTGCGTTTCAAGGCCGTGGCGGCGCTGGCCCAGCTGGCCGCGCGCGCGGCCGAGCACCGCAACCTGATGCTCACCGGCCGCACGCACAACGTGCCGGCCCAACCGACCACCTTCGGCAAGCGCCTCGCCATGTTCGGGCAGGAACTGCTCATTGCCCTGGAGCGGCTCGACGACCTGATCGGACGCTATCCCGTGCGCGGCCTGAAAGGCGCCGTGGGCACGCAACTGGACCAGCTCACCCTGCTCGGTGGCGACACGGCGAAAGTGGACCAGCTGGAGAAGCGCGTGCTCAAGCACCTCGGATTCCGGCGTTCGCTCGACGCCGTCGGGCAGGTCTACCCGCGGAGCCTCGACTTCGACGTGGTGAGCGCGTTGCACCAGGCGGCCTCGGCGTGCGCGAGTGCGGCGACGACGCTGCGCCTGATGGCCGGGGCCGGCCTGCTGACCGAGGGTTTTCAGGAGGGCCAGGTCGGTTCGTCCGCCATGCCGCACAAGATGAACGCACGGAACTGCGAGCGCGTCTGCGGCTTCGCCACCATCCTGGCCGGCCACGTGACGATGGCCGCCGGGCTCGCCGGCCACCAGTGGAACGAGGGCGACGTGTCCTGCTCGGTCGTGCGCCGCGTGGCCCTGCCCGATGCGTTCTACGCGATCGACGGCCTGCTGGAGACGTGGATCACGGTGTTGCGGCAGATGGAGGTGTTCCCGGCCGCGGTGGCGGCGGAGAACGGGCGCAACCTGCCGTTCCTCGCCACCACGACGATCCTGATGGAGGCGGTGAAGGCCGGCGCCGGCCGCGAGACCGCGCACGAGGCCATCAAGGAGCACGCGGTGGCCGCCGCCAAGGCGCTGCGGACCGGAGGGGATTCGGACCTGCTGGGCCGGCTGGCGGGCGAGAGGCGCGTGGGCCTCGGCCGGAAGAAGCTGCAGCAAATCCTGGCCGACAGCGCGCGGTTCGTGGGGGCGGCACCGCACCAGGTGGATGCCTTTGTGGAGGAGGCGCGGGCCGTGGCCAAGCGGACCAAGGGCGTGGCGGAATACCGCCCCGGCGCCCTGCTTTAAGCGCGCTTTTCACAGGGAAAAAATATTTTCCGCGGGCGGCGGGAGAAATTGTTTGCCTAGCCTTGGGGCGGCGCCTTTGGTTGCCCGTTCCGTTCCTTTCTTTCACAGCTTCAACACATCATCCCAATGTCAGAACTAGCAGGAAATTGTCTCATCGGCCAAAGCGGCGGCCCGACCGCCGTCATCAATGCCAGCGTGGCGGGCATTGTCTCCGAGGCCCTGAACCACGGCTGCATCGAGGAGGTCTACGGCGCACTCAACGGCGTGCAGGGCATCCTGAATGAGGACCTGATCGACCTCGCCGCCGAGTCGCAGCAGGCGATCCGCGGCCTGCGTTTCACGCCCGGCGCGGCGCTCGGCACCTGCCGCCTGAAGCTGAAGAAGCCCGCCGAGTTCGAGCGCGCGCTCGCCGTCTTCAAGGCGCACAACATCCGCTATTTCTTCTTCGTCGGCGGCCCGGAGGCGATGGACACGGCGGCCAGGCTGGCCGCCCTCGCCAAGGAGCAGAACCACGAGCTGCGCGTCATCGGCGTGCCGAAGACGACCGACAACGACCTCGCCAGCACCGACCACAGCCCCGGCTACGGCAGCGCCATCAAATACATCGGCACCACGGTGCGCGAGCTGGCCACCGACGCCGACGCCATGGGCCAGAACGACCTCGTCACCATCGTGGAGGTCATGGGCCGCAATGCCGGCTGGATGGCCGCGGGCGCCTCGCTGGCCAAGCGCAAGGACCAGCCCAACGATCCCCCGCACATCGTGCTCGTGCCCGAGGTCGCCTTTGATTCCGCCAAGTTTATCGAGGACGTGAAGCGCGTCCTCAAGCGCGAGCGCCACTGCGTGGTCGTCGCGGGCGAGGGCCTCGTGGACAAGGATGGCAACTTCGTCGCCGTCGAGACGCACGCCACCGATGCCTTCGGGCAGGCCCAGCTCGGCGGCATCGGCGAATACCTCAAGGATCTCGTCGAGGAGCAGCTTCGCCTGCATGTGCGCGTCGCCCGCCTCGGCGTGGCCCAGCGCGCCGCCGCCCATCTCGCCTCGAAGACGGACGCCGACGAGGCCTTTCTCGCCGGCCAGGCCGCCGTCAAGGCCGCCGTGAACGGCGAGTCCGACAAGATGGTCACGCTCATCCGTGGCGATGGCGACGCCTACACCTGTGAGACCGGCCTGGGTTCGCTGGCCGAGGTCGGCGCCAACCTCAAGAAACTGCCCCGCGAGTGGATCAACGAGGACGGCGTGAGCATGAATTTCCAGTTCTTCCGCTACGCCACCCCGCTCATCCAGGGTGAGGTCAGCGTGCCTTACGACAACGGCCTGCCCGCCTACATCCGCCTCGGCAAGGAGCCGGTGGCCCGGGCCCTGCCGCCCTTCGAGGGCTGAGCGAGCTGCAACGGGTATTTCCGGCCGGTCCGTGGGGGACCGGCCTTTATGTTGGTTCAAGCCCCCTGCAGGGCCGGCTGCGCGGCCGGGGGCGGGCGGTTGCGCGCGAGCAGCAGCGCCTCCACGACCAGCCACACGGCGAGCACCAGCAGCAGGGCGGCGACCCCGAACTCGATATGATGCACGGCGGCGGCCGGACCCCGCGCCATGCGGCCGAAATGCGTCTGCAGCGCGAGGCCAAGGCTCCACAGCGTCATTGCCAGCATGAAGAACGTGGGTCCGAGGGTGAACCACACCGACTTGCCCTTGCGGTGCAGCCAGACGGTCACCGCCAGCAGGGTGAGCGCGGCGAGCAGCTGGTTCGAGGTGCCGAAGAGATTCCAGAACACGCGCCACAGCGGCAGTTGCTGGCCGGCGATTTCCGCCGGCGGCAGGCTGACGGCGATGGCCGGCAAAGCGAGCGTGACGGCGGTGGCGCCGATCATGCCGGCGCGCCCCTTCCAGCCGGTCAGCTCCATGAACACATAGCGCGCCAATCGCGTGCAGGCGTCGAGCGTGTCGAAGACAAACGTCGCAAAACACAGCAGGCCAAATTGCCGCGCGACCTCCACGGAAACGAGGCCGAACGTCGCCTGGTTCATGAACACCGCCACGCCGTTCGCGTAGTTGAGATCGGGCCGGCCGGCGGGCTGCGCCAGGATCATCACGGTGGCGAGGCTCAGGCAGGCGAGGAACGATTCCAGCAGCATCCCGCCGTAGGCCACGGGCTTCGCATCGCGCTCGCGGTCGAGCTGTTTCGAGGTGGTGCCGCTCGCGACGATGGAGTGAAAACCCGAGCAGGCCCCGCAGGCGATGGTGATGAACAGCACCGGCAGGAGCGGCGGCGTGGCGCCGTTGAACGAGAAAAGGTTCGCCGAGGACACGGCCGGCGCAGCGATGTCAAGCCGGCCGGTGACCCCGCCGATGAGCACGCCGAGGATGCCCACGACCATGACGACGTAGAGGAAGTAGCCACCCAGCGCGCCGCGCGGCTGCATGAGCAGCCACACCGGCGCCAGCGCCGCGAAGAAGCAGTAGCCCAGCAGCACGTAGTCCCACAGCAGTTGCGGGCGTGCGCTGCCCGTCAGCGCCCCGAGGTCGAAGGGCAGCATGGGTCCAAGCAGGATCGCGACGACGACCAGCGGCAGGAAGATCAGCTGGGCCCGGCCTTCGCCGAGTTTCCAGCGCCGCATGCACAGGCCCATGATGAGGGCGAGGCCCAGGTAGATGATCGACGAGGTCGCCACGGCCGGGCCGGGCGCCTCCTCTGTCGCCGAGGCGGCGGCCTGCACGAAGGTGCCCGCGGTCACGTCGGCGAAGGCGATGATCACGTAGACGAGCGAGATCCAGACGAAGGCGAGGAAAAGCAGGTAGGAGCGGCGGTTCATGTATTGCCGCACCACCTCGGCGATGGAATGCGCGCCGTGGCGCACGGAGGCCGTCAGGGCCATGAGGTCATGCACGCCGCCGATGAGGATCGCGCCGAAGATGATCCAGAGCCAGGCCGGCAGCCACCCGAAGTAGGTCGCCGCGAGGATGGGGCCCACGATGGGACCCGCCGCCGCGATGGCCGAGAAATGCTGCGGCAGCAGCCACGACATCTTGGCCGGCTCGTAGTCCAGGCCGTCGCGCCGGGCGTGGGCCGGCGTCGGCGTGGCGGTCTCGAGGTCGAGGAAGCGCGCGAGCAGGCCGCCATACCAACAATAGGCGAGCGCGAGGATGACGCCGGAGACGGTGAGGAACAAAATCAGCGACATGCGCGGGGTGCGGTGCCGACACCTTACCGTCGGCGCGGCCCGGCGCTAGGAGAATTTGCTTTCCATCCAGAGGGCAAAAGTCCCGCAACTCCACGAGCTGCGGGACTTTTCGTCTGACGTCCCCACGGGGATTGGCTGCTTCACAGGTGCCGCGCACTCGCGACTCCGTCGCGCCCCACCTACGGTCGTCTTTGGCTCCCCTCGTCGAACCCAAGGATACCCATCCCCGGTATGCCGGCAAAGTAAAACCCGCCAGCGGCTTGCGCATGGCGGGTTTGAAATTTGGCGTCCCCACGGGGATTCGAACCCCGGTTCTCACCGTGAAAGGGTGGTGTCCT
>CAZMFB010000025.1:0-1271 GCA_964565475.1 uncultured Opitutaceae bacterium
ACCCCGGCGCCGAGGCTGCGGAGGTTCTCGACGAAGCGCGGGTGGGCGCGGCGGATGCTGTCGGCGTTCTTGACAACGCTGCGGCCCTCGATGCTGGCGGCGACCATGTAAAGCGCGACGGCGGCGCGGATGATGTAGGGCGACTCGACGACGGCGGGACGCAGGGGGCGGTCGCCGAAGACGATGATGCGGTGCGGGTCGCTCATCACCACGTGGGCGCCGAATTTCACCAGCTCGGGGATCCAGGTGAAGCCGCCCTCGTAGATCTTGTTCCAGAACTGCACCTCGCCCCGGGCGCGGACGGCGAGGGCGATCATGACGGGCAGGAGGTCGACGGGGAAATAGGGCCAGGGGGCGGCCTCGATCTTGGGCAGGAGGTTGCTGGTGAACGGATGCTGGACGACGAGCTTCTGCCCGCGGCGCACGCGGGCGGTCGTGCCCTCGTGTTCGACGACGACGCCGAGCTTGGCGAAGGCGCGCGTGATGAGGTCAAAATGCTGCGGAAGGGAGTGTTGCACGCGGACGTCGCCGCCCGTGATGGCGCCGAGGGCGAGGAAGGTGACGACCTCGTGGTGGTCGGAGCTGATGGTGAAGGTGCCGCCGCGGAGTTTTTTCACGCCGGTGACGGTGAGCTGGCTGGTGCCGATCCCGGCAATCTTCGCGCCCATGGCGGCGAGCACGCGGCAGAGGTCCTGCACGTGGGGCTCGCTGGCGGCGTTGATGAGGACCGATTCGCCCTGCGCGAGGGCCGCGGCCATGACGAAGTTCTCGGTGGCCGTGACCGACATGTAGTCGGGCCAGTGCCGTGCACCCTTGAAGCCGCCGCGCAGCAACATCGAGAGGTCGCCGTTGTGCGCGACGCGGGCGCCGAGCTTCTCGAGGATCTCGAGGTGCGGGTCGAGCTCGCGGATGCCGAGCGAGCAGCCCTTGGCATTGGAGGGGATGGTGAAGCGCCGCATCCGCTGTAGCAGCGGGGCGAAGAGGAGGACGGAGGAGCGCATGCCGGCGGGCAGCTCGCCGTTCATGCGGCGGGTGTCGAACCCGGAGTGGTCGATCTCCATGCGGCCGGCGGGGCGGTCCCAGGCGATGCGCGAGCCCTGCTCGGTGAAAAGGGTGACGAGCTTCTCGACGTCGGTGATGTTGGGGACGTTGAGGAGGGTGACGGGCTCGTCGGTGAGCAGGGAGGCGCAGAGGATGGGCAGGGCGGCGTTCTTGTTGCCGGAGGGCGTGATGGTGCCGCCGAGGGGTTTGCCGCCGTGGATGATGAGATC
>CAZMFB010000025.1:1371-24582 GCA_964565475.1 uncultured Opitutaceae bacterium
CGCGCGGACAGCGCGGACAAGATTTTAGTGGCTCAGATGCTGCCGCCCTGGCGGCTGCCCTCGGACTCGTGCCCGCGACGCGGACCGCGGTCGCGGCCACCCCGGCGACGACGGCCACCGCGCTCGCGGTGCTCGCCGCCGAGCTCGGACTGGGCGCTGTCGCCGTGGCCGCCGCGGTGGCGGCGGTGGGAGCGGTGCTCGCCGGCGGGGATGTCGCCGTTTTTCGCGGCGGGCTTGGCGCCGCCGAAGAGAGACTTGAGCCAGCCGAAGAAGCCGGGCGATTCCGGGGCGGCGTGCTCGCGCGCGGGCGCGGACTCGGCGAGCTTGGACTCGGTGGACCTGGGCTCGCCGCGGCGGGGGCGGGGTTCGCTGGAGCCCCAGTTGCGCGGGGTCGGCACGAACTTCACGCCCGGGCGGACGTAGAGGAACTGCGACGGGATCGATGAGGCATCGGCCTCCTCGCCGGCCTGCGAATCGGCGCGGGAGGCGCGGTCGCTGGTGTCGTCGCGCCGGCTGCGGAAGCCGTCGCTCTCCCAGGTCTGGGCGGGCACGGCCTTTTGCTGGGCGGGTTCGAGGATGTTGAGCTCACCCTTCTCCTCGGGTTCAGCGGCCGGAGAATCCTCGAGCGGGAACATCTCGCGGGGGGCGGGAGTCGCGACGGGGGTGGTTTCGATGATGGCGGCCGGAACGGGGATTTCCGGTAACGCAGCCTCCGGTGTGGCAGCCGGGGCGAAGGGGTTCTGGTATTCGCGGGGAGCCTGCACGACTTCGATGGCGGTAGGCCGGTAGTCGGAGGCGGGGGCACTGGCGTTGGCGGGGCCGGAGGGGGCGGGTCGCTTGCCGCGGGAGAGGCCCGATCCGCGGGAAGTGCCGAAACTAACGGGGGCGCTGGGCGCCGGAGTGGTCGCGGCGGCCTCGGCAGGGGCGGCACCGGACGATTCTGTGGAGGACATGTCTATGTTGTTGGTTGAAAGCGCCTGCGGGTGGGCGGCGCGAGGTTGGTAGGCCGGCCGGAGCGCATGGTGGGCGCTCAGGCGCACCCGGAAGCGGGGCGCAGACGGCGGCGGTAAGCGGGCAAAGTCGCCTACACTATAGAGTGGGGCAATTCTAATTTTCGGCCCCGGGCCCCGGATTGCAGGAGCTTGCCAGCGCCAATTTGGTGTCGCAACCTGCGTCCATGGACAAACTTGAGGAGATTTTCCGCATGCAGGACGCGCTAAACCGGCGCATCGGCGTCAACCTGCCGCCATCCACCGATGAGGAGAAAGCGAAGTGGATCCTGAACTACACGCGGGCCATGCAACAGGAGACGGCGGAGCTAATCGACAGCGTGCCATGGAAGTGGTGGGCCAAATACCAGAAGTTCGACGAGCAGAACGCCAAGGTCGAGGTGGTGGACCTGTTCCATTTCCTGGTGTCGCTGGCGCAGACGCTCGGCATGACGCCCGACGACGTCTACCAGGCCTATCTCAAGAAGAACGCGGTGAACTTCCAGCGCCAAGACTCGGGTTACACGAAGAAGGACGAGGCGGACTCGAAGCACATTTAGTAAGCCATGAGCAGCAAGCGGTGAGCAGCCTGCGTCGAAACTGCCTCCGACTCACGCCACCGCCACGAAGCTGCCGGTGAATTCCACCGCGGGCTTGCCGTCCTCGCCCTCGACGATGGCGGACATCTCCATCCGCGCCTTCCGGTGGCGTTGCAGGTCCTGCATGAACTCCGCGCACCGGGCCGCGGGCGGGCGCTCGCACACGGCGCGCAACGTGCCGGTGACCGGCGCGCGGTAGTATGCCTGGCTGCGCTTCACGACCACGTGGCCGTCCACGCCGGCCTCACGCAGGAGCGTCCACAACGCCGCGTAGCAGGCGAGGGTGGGGAGCGCGTGCAACGAGCCGCCGAAGGCCGTGCCGAGATGGTTGACGTTGGCGGCGAGCGGGGCCTCCAGCACGAGCCGTGCGGCGCTGCTCTCGATCACGCGCAGGCCCATCGCGCGGGTGAGCGGGATTTTTTCGTGGAGAAACGCCTCGAGGGCGGCCGGGCCGGGGCGGTCGGGCACGAGGTGACTCATGGCGTCATTCCCCGATGATCTTCACGAGCACGCGCTTCTTCCGCCGGCCGTCGAACTCGCCGTAGAAAATCTGCTCCCACGGGCCGAAGTCGAGCCGGCCGCCGGTGAGGGCGACCACGACCTCGCGGCCCATGATCTGGCGCTTGAGGTGCGCGTCGGCGTTGTCCTCGCCCGTGCGGTTGTGGTCGTATTGCGAGTGGGGTTTCTCCGGCGCCAGCTTCTCGAGCCAGCGCTCGTAGTCGGCGTGCAGGCCGGATTCGTCGTCGTTGATGAAGACGGAGGCCGAGATGTGCATGGCGTTGACCAGCACGAGGCCCTCGCGCACGCCGCTCGCGCGCACGGCGGCCTCGACCTGCGGCGTGATGTTGAGGAAGGCGCGCCGCGCGGGCGTCTCGAACCAGAGTTCCTGCCGGTGGGTCTTCACCTTGGCCCGACGGAGGCACTCAGTCCGAGCCGTTGACCTGCCGGTAGGCGAGGGCGGCCACGGCGCCGCCGGCGAGATTGGCGGCGAAGTAGATCCAGATGCTGCCCCACGAGATGATGCCCATCGTGCAGACGCCGACGGCGACCGCGGGATTGAACACGCCGCCCGAGACGCCACCGACCGCATAGGCGCCGGCCAGCACGGTGAAGCCGATGGAAAAGCCGTAGAAGGAGTTGCCGCTGGTGCCCCGGGCGGTGGCGGTGTTGAGGACCACCCACACCAGCGCGAAGGTGAAGAGGAACTCGGCGAGCAGGGCCGGGAGGATCTCGGGTGTCGTCGGACCGGCGTAGGCCGCGGCCCGGCTCATGAAACCGGACTTCAATGCCTTCACCGCGAATGAGGCGACGAGCGCGGCGGCGACCTGCGCGCCGATGTAGGGACCGACGTCCGTCGAGGGACACTTGCCGCGCATCCAGACCCCGAGGGTGACCGCGGGGTTGAAGTGGCCGCCGGAGACGTGGCCGCCGGCGAAGATCATCACCGCCAGCACGCTGCCGATGGCGAGCGGAGCCATGGCCCCGGCGCCGGGCGCGAGGACCGTCATGCCGATGGTGAAGACGAGGAAGAAGGTGCCGATGAACTCGACGAGGTATTTTTTCATGTGCGGGGGTGGTGCGCCGGGAAAGCTTGGCGCGACCGTCCCGCGAGTCGAGCCGCGTTCTAGCGGGCCGCGCCCTCACGCAGGCCGGCGCCGTAGGCCGTGAAGACCCGGCGGATCTCGTCGCGCACGCGGCGGAACTCGGCGAGCACCTGCTCCTCCGTGCCGGTGGCGTGCGCGGGGTCGTCGAAGCGCCAGTGGTGGCGGTGCACCTGGCCCGGGTAGATCGGGCAGGCCTGGTCGGCGTTGCCGCAGACGGTGATGACGGTCGTCACCCGGCGGTCGAGGAACTCGTTCATGTGCTTCGAGGCGTGTCCGGAAAGGTCGATGCCGATCTCGCGCATGACCGCGATGGCCTTGGGGTGGACGTAGCCGGCGGGCTTCGAGCCGGCGCTGTGCACCTCGACGAGGTCGCCCGCCACGTTGCGCAGGACGCCTTCGGCCATGTGGCTGCGGCAGGAGTTGCCGGTGCAGAGGATGAGGACGGAGGGTTTGGACATGGAGTCGGGGGTCAGGATGCGGATGGATACCAGCGGCGCCGGAGCCAGAAGGCGACGTGCACGAGGCCGATCAGGGCGGGCACCTCGATGAGCGGGCCGACGACGGTGGCGAAGGCCACGTCGGAGTTCAGTCCGAAGACCGCGATGGCCACCGCGATGGCGAGCTCGAAGTTGTTGCCCGCGGAGGTGAAGGCCAGCGTCGTGGCGCGCGGGTAGTCGGCGCCGAGGCGGTGCGCCATGAAGAAGCTGACGAGGAACATCACCGCGAAGTAGATCACCAGCGGCAGCGCGATGCGCAGGACATCGAGCGGCAGCCGGACGATGGCCCCGCCCTTGAAGGTGAACATCACCACGATGGTGAACAGCAACGCGGCCAGGGTGACGGGCGCGATGCGCGGGATGAATTTCCGCTCATACCATTTCTCGCCCTTGAGCGGCACGAGCACGACGCGGCTGAGCACACCCGCGGCAAAGGGGATGCCGAGGTAGATCATCACGCTCCAGAAGATGTCCACCATCCGCACGGGCACGACGACCCCGGCGAGGCCGAAATACGGCGGCAACACGGTGATGAACACCCAGGCGAAGAAGCTGTAGCACACGATCTGGGCGATGCTGTTCAGGGCCACAAGGCCCGCGGCGTATTCGGGGCTGCCCTTGGCGAGGTCGTTCCAGACGAGCACCATCGCGATGCACCGCGCGATGCCGACGAGGATCAGGCCGACCATGTAGTCCGGGTGGTCGCGGAGCAGCGTCACGGCGAGGAGGAACATCAGCACCGGGCCGATCAGCCAGTTCTGCACGAGCGAGAGGGTGAGGATGCGGACGTTGGCGAAGACGCGCGGCAGCTGCGCGTATTTCACCTTCGCGAGCGGCGGATACATCATGACGATGAGGCCGATCGCGATGGGCAGGTTCGTGGTGCCGACGGTCAGCGGCGCGAAAAACGCCGCCGGGTCGGCGAGGACGAAGTTGCCCAGCACGACGCCGAGCGCCATGGCCGCGAAGATCCAGACCGTCAGGTAACGGTCGAGGAAGGACATCTTTTGGGCAACGGAGTCGCTCATGGTGATCGGTGGGCGAGGCGGAGAATCCGGCGGCGCGGCACCCGCGGGCCCGCACAACCGCAATCAACCTGCGTCGCCAGGCGGTTGAGACGCGCGACGTCGCGTGCGAGCTGCGGTTCCGTCGACCGGGCGTCCTGCAGGCAGGCCAGGTTGGCCCGCAGCGCCGCCGGGGCCGGCTCGGCCAGCGCATAGATGCGCCACAGCCCCTGCCTGGTGACCGTGACCATGCCGTGGCGCCGGAGGTAGGCGAGGTGGCGGGAGATGCGGGCCTGGGGGAGTTTCAGCGCGGCCTCCAGGTGGCAGACGCACAGGGACTGCCGCACCAGCAGGTTGAGCAGACGGAGGCGCGTGGCATCGCAGAGACAATCATAGACGCGGAGCAAATTCACGGCGGTAGCCAATCCCTCCCCCATATATTCGCCAAGACAAATATATAACGGACGCCTCGTCCGCGGCAACGATTGGGTGACGACGCCCCGATTGCCGCCCTGTTACGGTTTCGGACCAGGGTCGGCGTGAACACGTTCTTGCGTGCCGGCGGAAGAAGGGCTTGGCTGCCGGGGTTTAGCGACAAAAACGCCTGTGCCCACCCCGTCACGAAATGTCCCGCCCCCAACCGGCTGTCGCGTCAGCCCGGGGAGTGGCCGCACGGGCGGTTTCCTGAGTCCGCATGGCTGATTACAACGGATATCAGATCAAGCGAACCCATGCGCTGGCCCCGCTGACCAGCGTGCATGAGGCCGTGGCCGCCGACGGCCGGCCGGGCCGCTTTGCGCTGAAGGTCTTCCACCCGCCTGCCTCCACCAGTGTGCGCCGGGTCCTGGCCGTCGAGGGCTGGCTGCTCGCGGCGGAGCGCCAGCAGCAGGCGGCGAAGAAAGACGGGGCGGTGGTCGAGGTGCTGGCGTTCGGGCGCTGCGAGGAAGGTGCTTACCTGGTGATGCCGTGGCAGGAGCGTTCCCTGGAGCCGTGGATCAAGACGCTCGGCATCAAGGGCGACACGCTGCGGGCGCTGGCCGAGTGCCTGCTGGACACCATCGAGCAGTGGGAAAAGCAGACGGGCCGTCCGCACGGCAACCTCAAGGCCTCGAATGTCTTCCTCGGCCGGACCGGGTCGCTGGTCGGAATGCCGGCGAAACTTTCCGATCCTTGGTCCCTGCCCGGCGCCACCCCGGAGCAATTGGGGCAACGGGACTTTGCGGCGGTGGGCCACATGCTGGCGGAGATCGTGCGCCGCCGTCCGCCGGGAGCCTGGCCGATCGAGGACGCGCCGGAGTGGCGCGCCCTCGGCAAACCCGGCAAGGCGTGGCTCGACTTCTGCAACGACCTGCTGAACCCGAGTCCCGAGGGTGGCGCGCTGACGGTCGCGGAAGTCCGCAAACGGCTGCGCCGCGTGCCGAAGGATTCCAACCCGGTCAAGACGGCCGCGTTGCTCGGCGCCGGCGTGGTGGGCCTCGCTGCCGCGGCGGTGGTCGGCTTCGCCCGCTTCGGCGACCCGATCTACATGCCGGGCCCCATCCTCCAACTTGCGGTGACCCTGCGCAATCCGAAGGCCTTCCGCGAGGAGATCACTCCGGACTGGGCGCGACTTTGCCGGGCATGGGACACCTGGCTGCTCGACCTGCAGAACAGCGCCAAGCGACTCGATCGCACGCAGGATCTATGGGCGCCCAACGATCCGCTCAAAGCCGCCGTAGCAAGTTTCGTGGCCACGGCGGAGCAGTTGCGTCCTGACATCATCGTGCCCGAGGCGGCGGGCCGGGGACTGGGCTCGCTGGCCGATGCGCCACCGGACAACGTGAGGAGCAAGCTGCTCCAAGTCTCGGTGTCGGATGCAGTGACAGCCGCGATGGGACAGGTCAACCGACTCGCCCTGCAATTGGAAACCTGGCAGCGCTGGGAGGAGATGCGCAGCCTGCTCGCCGACATGGAGGCACGGGGCTTCACCCGTGCTGCGGCGGCACTACAGCCACGATTGCCCCCTGCGCGTTCGAGTGCGGGCTACCGGCTCGATATCGTCCGCACGCTCAAGCTGCTCAACGAACTGTCCCTCGACCGCGATGGCGCGATCCCATTGGCCGGCCGTTGGAGCGAGATCACGCGGCTCACCGGGGAGATGGAGGCGAGCGGCGACCGCGTGCAGCTGGCGATGCCCGGCCTCATCAAGGGCCGTCTCGTCGACCGGTCCTCGCTGGCCGATTTCGCCGACCTGCTGGTGCCCCCGCTGGAGGAGATGCGCCAGCGCCGGAAGCAATTCCTCGACCCGCAGGTCGTGCGCGAGCGCTTCCTCAAGGAGTCGCCCCTGCAGGCCGAGACCGCCGCGGTGACCGACGTGGACTTCCCGCGCTGGGAGCAGGAACTGGTGGCCTACTCGAAGGTGCCGGCGGGTGAGGATCCGCGGCTCGCACCGACGCTCGACGCCACGATGGGCCGTCTGCCGCAGACCGCGCAGGATTTGGACGTCGACGCGCCCGCGCCCGAGCCGGGTGGCCTGCCGACGCTGAGCACGGCGGACTTCGCCCGCGAGATGCAGGCGAAGACGACGGAATTGCAGCAACTGCGCGCCCGCGAGATCGTGCGCCGCGACCTGCCGGGTATTGCGGAGGAAGCGAACAAGTTTGCGGAGACGCTCACCGTCCTCGGTCAACGCATCGAGGCCACGCTGGTGCTGCTCAACCCGCAGACCTGGCTGGACAAGGTGGCCAAGCCCTACGAGGGGAAGTTCAACGAAACCAGGCAGCGCTGGGCGGCGTGGCAGGCGACGCTGAGTGGCGTAACGGCCGAGGCCTTGCGCGCCGACCGGCCCCGCATGCGCGCGCTCCGCGGGCAGGAACGCCAGATCCGGGAATGGCTCGACGGCCTCGAGGGCCCGAACGGCTTCGGCGCGCTCACCGTGCCCGACCTGACGGCGGCCTCGCCCGACACGGCGGGTGAACTGCAGCGGCTTGAGGCCGTGCGCCGCGAGCGCGCAGCCGCGGCGGTCGGCGCGGCCGCCGAGTGGCGCAACGCGCTGCCGGTGACCGCATGGGCTTCCGCCAGCGCGGCGGTGCGCGCACCCTTCGAGGCGCACCGCACCTGGCTGGCGGGCCTGCCGCAATTCGCGTCCAGTCTCGACCGCCTCAACGAGCTGCTCACGGCCGGGTTCGAGTGGGGCGAGGGAGTGCAGGAGGTGGTCACCGCGCTGGCCGGCTACGGCGGAGTGGAGGAGCTCACCGGCCGGCCGGAGGAATGGCATGCCGAGGCGAGACAATTGTCCACACTCGCGACCGCCGCCGACCGCGCCTCCCTGACCAACGCGACGCAGGGCGGAGGACTTTCGCGCAAGCTCATGGCCTGGCGCCGGCTCGGCGCCCTGGCCGGCTGGCCGGGCGGGCCCGAGGATTTCGATTTCGACCGCGGTGTCGTGGCGGTGCTGCGCGAGACGGTCGGCCGCGACGTGAAGGACGAGGCGCGCCGCGCGATGTTGCTGGAGGAGATGGTGCGGCAGACCCGCCAGCGTTTCAACCGCGCGGCGCGCGTGGCCGCCGCCGCCGAGGCGACCCTCACCGCGATGTTCGAGCGCCTGCAGCCGGCGGGCCTCACCGAGGCCGACCTTGAGGAACCCGTGGCCTACAACCTGGCGCTCTGGCGCCTGAAGCGCGCCGACTGGAACGAGTCCAACCTCGACCGCCTGCGCGTCCGGCGTGACGAGTTCGTCAACACGGTGCGCGCCATCAACGGGATCACGGCCCAGCCCGGGGTGGGGCCGCTGTTGAACGAGCTGTCCGGCATCGAGCTGAAGGATGACCCGAACCGGCCGCCGACCCCCTCGCCGCGTCTGGCCGGCTGGCAGGAGGATCTGACCAACGAGGGCCTGGGCATGGTCGCGACCTGGACCGGCGGCGGGAAGACGGTGCAGATCGAATACAACATCGTGCAGCCGGCCGACGGCTCGCCTCCATTTTATCTGGCGCGCCGGGCGGTGGCGGTGGGTGAGTTCGTCGACCTGCTCACGGTGCGGACAAAGGCCGTCACCGCCGTGACGGAGGCACTGCCGCGATGGGCCCGTTCGGCCGCGGGCGCCAAGCCCTACAACCAGCCGCTCTCGTGGCGGCCGCGCGAGGACGGCCGCGGCATCGAGGTGAATTCGACCTGGATCTACCACCGCGACCCGCAGGTGCAGGGCTTGGTGGATAACATCGCGCTCCTGGGGAGCCGGCCCGAGCTGGACCGGGCGTTCAAGGAGACTCCGACCGCGCGCAGCCCGTTGCAGCAGCTCCCGCCGGATTCCGCGCGGATCTTTGCGGAGCAGGTGCTGGGGGCGCGCCTGCCCAAGCCGGAGGAATGGCGTGCGGTCGCCAGCCTGGCCGGCCGGCCGACGGACGGATTCTTCCGCGGTCCGAGCTACCAGCAGCTCTGGAATTTCCTGGAGAACTACCGCGAGGGCGGCGTGACCGTGCGCTGGCGGCCGATCGCCGGTGCCTTCACGAAACCGCGGTTTGTCGACGACGGCCAGCCGACGACCATGCCCGACAAGCAGCGCCTCTGGCCGGGGCCGGTGGACGAGGGCCCGGAGGTGAACGGATTCGTCAACCTGTTCGGCAACGTCTGGACCTACCTTTATGACGACAAGGCCAAGGCCTACTACGTGGGCGGCGGCTCGGTGCTCTCGCCCCCGGGCCTGGACTTCATGCAGCCGCAAAAGGTCGAGGGTTCCGGCCTGATCGGCAGCACGGCGGCGACGGCGCTGCAGGACGGCTACAGCGACGTCGGCATCCGGCCGGCGTTCGACGCGCCACCCGGATTCCGCGAGCGCTACAAGTTCTTAGTGCTTGTCCGTAACCAAAAATACCTGACATTGTAACCTCCCATGCAGCCAGCCTCCCCCACTGATGCGGCTATTGCTGACCCCAATGCCTGGGCCTCGTCCCAGGGGGAACGTTGGAAGTATCTGCAGACCAGCCTGGCCGGGGAGCAGGCGCAGACCCGGCAGGTTTTGCTCGAACAGGAGATGCGCCGGGTCCTGCAAACGGTGCCGGCCGACAAGCGCGGGGCCTGCCTCGATGCCCTCGCCACCAAGTATCCCCAGTGGGACCTCGCCGCGATCACCATGAACCAGCCCGCGGCCACGGCGCGGATGCAACCCGACGAGGTCATCGCGGCCTTCCTCGACCTGGTCCCGCAGCTTTCCAGCGAGCAACGCGAGCAGGTGAAGCAAAAGCTCGCGGCCGCCGGCCTCGTGCTGCCCACCGGCGCGCCCGTCGAGGGCGAGGCGCTGACCGACATCCAGGCCAAGCTCAAGCTCGACGCCGAGGACAAGATCGACGTGCAGCGTCTTGGAAGACTCTTCGCCCTCTACGCCGAGGCCATGCTCATCCTCGACCAGCTCGCGTGGAACCTCTGGCGCACCGCCGCGCCCAAGTCCGCCATCAAGCGCGACACCACGCAGGGCGACCTGCGCATGGCGACCCGGCGCGCGCTCACCGGCGACCCCAACATCACGCCTGCCGCCGTCCACAGGCAGATCGAGGCCTCGCGCTTGCTCATCGCGGGCCTGCTGGCCGGCCTCGGTCCGGCCGGAAAGAATTTCTCGCGCCGCTACACGCAGCATTACGCCCCCGACGCCATCCGCGAGGTCGTGCAGGCCGAGGGCGGCGGCAAGTCCGACGCCGCCCTGTGGAAAAAATACACCGAGCTCGCCTCGCAGCTTTCGGAGACGGTGATCGAGGACGACGTGCAGGATGCGGTCGTGAAATACGCCGAGGACCTGATCCGCGGATCCAGCAAATGACCCGGCGCCGTTCCGTGACCGATTTCCCCTGTCAGCACCCCGCGCCCGTCTCCCGCCGCCCGCGGGGCTGAGCCGACGCCATTTTTTCCCGCCCGTCCTTTCATCCCCCCGACTTTATGTCCGCCAGCCTCATCACCCACTGCGATCCGTTGTTCCAGCTGATCTGCCGATTCAACCGCATCATCCGCAAGGGATCCGGCCACACCCTGGATTACACCCAGGTGCGCACCGAGATCGAGGAGATGTTCGATGTGCTCGGCCGCACGGCGCAGGGCGACCTCTCCCTCGGCGCGCAATACCGCCAGGTCGAGCTGCCGCTGCTCATCTTCGTCGACTCGATGCTGGCCAACAGCGCGGTGGGCTTCGCGCAGAAGTGGGGCAACAACCGGCTCGCCTACCTGCGCAAGGGCTGTTCCGACGAGGAGAAGTTCTTCAACCTGCTGGACGAGACCCTGCAGGAGAAAAAGGAGGGCACCGACGAGCGGCTGGCGATCTTCTACATCTGCATCGGGCTCGGGTTCACCGGCGGCAACCCGCCGGAATTCCTGCGCAAGAAGATGGAGGAGCTGGCCCAGCGGGTCCGCGCCTACGTCGACATCGACGAGTCGGCCTTCATCACGCCGGCCTCCTACCAGCATACCAACATGACCAACCTGCCGATGCCGATGGCCGCCAGCCTCGTGCCGCTGCTGATCGTGCTCACGGGCCTGATGCTCGTGGTGGTGGCGGTCAACATCTACACCTTCTACAGCGCCTCGTCGGAACTGACCGAGGTGCTGAACTCCATCACGGCGCGCGATCCCGCCACGGCCACCGCCAAACCCTGATCCGGCCATGCTCAACAAATTCCAACAGATCCCCAAGGCCATGCAGTTGCTGGCGGCCGGGTTGTGCGCGCTCGCGCTCCTCGCGGGCACCGCGCTGGTCAGCAAGACCGCCTTCCTGATCGCCGCCGTGGGCATCGCGCTCGTCACCGGCGCGATCTTTGCCTGGCAGTTCTATGTCAAGTGGCAGGGCCAGCGGCGCACGCGCGCCATGACCGGGCACCTCACCGCGCACAGCTCCGCCAAGCCCGGCTCCATCAGCGACCCCGCCCAGCTCGCCCAGCTCGACCGCCTGCGCGAGAATTTCTCCCGTGGCATCGAGCGGTTCCATGCGGTCGGCAAGGATCTTTACTCGCTTCCGTGGTATGTCGTGTGCGGCGAGCCCGGCTCCGGCAAGACCGAGGCGGTGCGCCGCTGCAAGGTCGGCTTCCCCCCGGGCCTGCAGGACGAGATGCAGGGCGCCGGCGGCACCATCAACATGCACTGGTGGTTCACCAACCACGCCGTGCTCATCGACACGGCCGGCAAGCTGCTTTTCCAGGAAACGCCCCCGGGCACCACGACGGAGTGGACCGAGTTCCTCAAGCTGCTGCGCACCTCGCGCCCGCATTGCCCGATCAACGGCCTGCTCCTCGTCATCCCCTCGGAGAGCCTGATCAAGGACACCTTCGAGGAGATCGAGAGCAAGGCCGGCAAGATCGCCCGCCAGCTCCAGACCATCCAGCGCACCCTCGACGTGCGTTTCCCCGTCTTCGTGCTCATCACCAAGTGCGACAAGATCGTCGGCTTCCGCGAGTTCTTCGCGGGCATCAAGAACCAGCAGCTGCAGGACCAGATGACGGGCTGGTCCAACCCCGCGCCGCTCGACTCGCCGTTCCAGATGGAGGCGGTCAACCAGCACCTCGCGGAAGTCGTCAAGCGCATCGGCCGGCGCCAGCTCGGCCTGCTCAAGGATCCCGTGCCCACCGACGCCGGCAAGAAACGCCTCGACGAGGTGGACTCGCTCTACGCCCTCACCGCCAGCGTCAGCGGCCTCGCCCCGCGGCTGCGCAAATATCTGGAGACCCTCTTCGGCCCCACGGGCACGGCCGGCGGCAAGCCCCTCTTCCTGCGGGGCATTTACTTCACTTCCGCGCTCACCGAGGGCAAGGAGCTCGACACCGAGCTCGCTGCGGCCCTCGGCCTCTCCGAGGACCAGTTGCCGTCGAGCAAAGCCTGGGAGCGGGAACGCTCCTTCTTTCTCAAGGACCTTTTCGTCCACAAGATATTCCGGGAAAAGGGCCTCGTCACCCGCGCCAGCAACACCGACAAGCTGGTCCGCACCCGCCAGCTGGTCATCGGTGGCGTCGTGCTGGCCGGCATGCTCTCCGTGCTCGCGATCAGTCTCATGGGTTACCTGGCCCTGAAAAACAGCGTCGGCAGCGAGCTGGTGTTCTGGCGCCCCGCCGCCCGGCCCGAGAACTGGTCCGGCACCAAGTGGAAGCCCGTGGTCAACAGCCGGCTCGAATACACCGGCAACGACATCGTCCAGCTCGACGACAAGCGCGAGTGGTCGATCCTGCAGTTCCACGACACCCTGCAGCGGCGCGTCAGCACCGACATGCAGATCCCGCTCATCTATCGCCCGCTCGAGGCCTTCGCCCTGAAGGCCAACCCGAGCCGGCGCCAGGCCCAGCGCATCCTCTATGAGGCCAGCGTCATCGCCCCCATCGTCGAGGCCAACCGCGACCGCCTCGTCAACTCCACGGAATGGAGCGAGGGTGATTCCGCGCGCCTGTCCGCCCTCATCCGCCTGGAGAGCTCGATCCACCTGAAGGGACTGCCCGGCTATGATGCCGACTATCCCGCGGAGGAATTCTTCAACCCCCTGCTCGGGCCGTCGCTGGTCAAGCTGCCCGCCGGCAGCTCCGACCTCGACACCCTGATGAAGATCTTCGACTGGACCTACCGCGTCGGCGCGGGCAAGGGCCGGTGGCCCGGCGCGTGGCTCTCGCGCGGCCAGAGCCTCCGCGACAACCAGCCCCTCAACCGCGGCTGGGACGCCTTGGAGCGCGCCGTCCACGACGGCCTCGGCGTGCAGATGCAGACGGTGCAGTCGATCCGCACCGGCCGCCTCACGGTCGTCCGTTTCCTCGACTCGGAGAAATCGTTCCTGCGCGCGCTGGCCGAGCCCCGCACCGCCCGGGGCTGGAAACAGGACGTGATCGCCGCCTGGGAGAACCTCATCGCCCGCCGCGCCGCAGTGGACACCCTCCATGCCGAGCTCAAGGCCCGGGTGAAGGCCGGCGAGGAAGTGCTGCTGGAATCCGCCTATCGGACCACCCTTGACGGCATGCGCCGCGAGACGGAGCGTGCCTCGCAGCTCATCCGCGCCACCCTGCTCAAGCAGAAACCCGCCGCGGACGCCGCGGCCGAGGCGACCACGGGCGCGGCCAGCGAATACACGCTGCACCGCGACTTCGACCGCAAGCTCGCCGCGCTCAACCAGCACGTCTCGTCCCAGCTGGAAAAAGTGCTGCCCCCCTCCGAGGAGGCGCAGCTGGCCGACCTGGATGCGTCGGCGTTCAACCCGGTGAACGACGGCGTGCCCGCGTATGCGGTGCGCTTCGAGGCTTACGCGCTGGGCATGGAACTGCTCACGCCCCCGGCCGGCGCCGCCCCCAAGCCGGACGCCCCCGACGCCCTGCGGGCCCGCGCGGCGAAATACATGGGGCCGCTCCGCCAGGAATTCAGGGCGGCGATGACCACCATGATCGAGGCGGCCGCGGCCCCGGGAGGCCAGGGAAACTGAGGAGTCCCTCCGACCAACCTGCCCGGGCCCACGCATGAACGACTACGCCAAGCAGTTTCTGAACGAAGACTGGAAGGCGATGCCGGACGCCCCGCGTTTCTACCTGAGTGGATTCGGCAAGCATCCCGGCTGGAACGACCACCTCGATGACATCGGCGTGGTGACCGATTCCCTGATCCGGGGGAAGGCGCTGCTCTACGACGGCATCGCGCACCAGGTCGAAAGCGCGGCGTGGGAAAAGGCCGGCGCCGACAAGGTCGCAGCGGGCTTCGACCATGTGATCCACTGGCGGCGCCTGCACGCGTCGCTCACCGGCCTGATGTGGTCTTCGCGCGACGGCAAGGGCCGCTCACTTTACCCGATGATCATCCTCGCCCACTGCGTGGGGCAGGATTTTACCTGGCAGCACGCCGAGCTGTTGCCCGCGCTGCGCCAGCTTGCGGAGAAATGCCGCGGCACGACGTCGAGCTCGGTCGTGGTCGCGCTCATCGACGGTGTCCAGAAATCGCTGCGCGAACGCCTGCCCGGCCAGCCGGCCGGCACGCAGCACGATGCTCCGGCCGGCGTGGCGGCTTGGACGGCGCACTTCACCCGCGAGAGTGACGTGCTGCGCCGCGTCCTCCATCATCTGCAGGTCAACTGCACGGCCTTCGCACCCGGCCGTGTCGCCTGGTGCGAGAACAAGAAGCAGCCGCACGCCCGGTCGTGTGCCCTGCGTCTGCCGGCGGTGCCGGGCATGGATGCGGCGGAATCGTTGAACGCATGGCTTTCTTTTCTGGCGACGCAGCTTGATCCCTCCGTGCCCATGCTCGGCCTGCAGCCTCAGGGACGCCACTGGTTGGACGTGATCCTGGGTGAACCCGGCCCGGCGGATTTCGTGGTGCTGCGGACCTTGCCCGCCGCCACACCGGTCGTGAGCGACATTCCCTACCAATTGAACGCCCAGTTGTCGCCGGTCGAGTCGAGTGTCATCGCCGACCTTGGCCGCGGCCTGCTTCCCAGGGCATCGTGCTTCAATGGAATCGCCGTCGACGTCAACCGACAGGCCGCCGCCAAGTGGCTTTCCAAGTTTCGCATGAATTTTTTCACCCGCTTGCTTCGTTCGACCGGCTCCCCGTTCTGATTGTTTTGGGAAGAAAATAGGAGTTAATTCCAGACTTCGACTAGGGGGAATCACCTATTTATGGGTGATTTTGGGCTTAACCCGGTAAATCTAGTATGGCCAAGCCGGTCGAAAGTTTGACGATGGACGCCAGTCATTAGATGTAACCTGCATTGGCAGCGGGTTGCTTGGCGCATGTTACCCCATCCCAAACACTTCAGGTGTATTGTCGCCAGTCGGGTTCGCTTGATGCGGAGCCGGCTCGGTTGGCTTGTGCTGTTCGCAACCACCGCAGGTCGGAACTCAAGGATTCCGGGTGCAAGTATCCGGTCTGGCCTGCTGCTCGCCTCCCTCTGCTGCGGGCTCTCGACCGCGCCGGCCCAGGAAGCGGAATCGACCGTCAAGGCGGCCGCGACCGAAAACGGGATCGCCATCGAGCGTTTTGATTTCAGCTACGGATTGGGGCACCCGGCCTTGCCGCCGCTCGAGGAGCTCAAAAGCCTCACCGTCCGCGTGACGCGCGACGGCAGCATTTTCCGCGCGGCCGCCGACGCCGGCGCCGAAAACCTGCGCCTCGGCGAGGTGCCCGAGGGGAGCCGCTTCGACAGCGCCGCCCTGCGCGGCATCGCGCAGGATGTCGTGCGCTGGTATAACGAGCGCGATATCTACGGCGTGTGGGTCGTCTACACCGACATGGAGGCGTCGGATGCCGGGTTGGTCGACAGCCGCCCGGCTGACAACCGTGCCGCCCAACTGGTGATCTGGGCCAGCCAGATCGCCGAGGTGCGCACGCTCGGTCGCGGCAGTCGCATCAAGCCCCAGGATTCCATCAACCATCGCAAGCATCGCCGGATCATCAGCCGTTCGCCCCTGCGGCCGGGCGCCAGTCCGGAGGAGCCGGGCAGCCTCTTCCATCAGGAGTCACTGAACCGCTACCTCTACGGCATGAGCCTTCACCCCGGGCGGCGCCTGGAGGCTTCCATCGCCTCCTCGGGCGAGCCCGGCAAGGTGGTCCTCGACTATCTCGTCAATGAATCGAAGTCGTGGCAGATTTTCAGCCAGGCGAACAACTACGGCACCGATGCCACCGGCGAGATCCGCCTGCGCCTCGGCTTCCAGCACAACCAGCTCACCAACCACGACGACATCCTCAACGTCGACGCGATCAGCACGCCCGACCTGAAGACCTACGGCTCCTTCCTGTCCTATCGCATCCCCGTCTTCGGTCCGGCGCGCCTGCTCGCGCGCGTCTACGGCTCCTACGGTGATTTCCTGGCCAGCGATGCCACGCTCCAGAACCTGCGCTTCGCCGGCAAGAACTGGCTCGGCGGCCTCGAGCTTACGAATCACCTCACGCTGTGGGACCGCTGGCAGCTCGTCAGCATCCTCGGCGCGCAATACAACCACTACGAGATCCAGAGCCTCATCAGCGACATCCCGCTGGTCTCGGGCGACTCCGACTTCCTCGTCCCCTTCCTCGGCACCACGCTCACGCGCGACGCCGGCTGGTGGTCCGTTTCCGCCGGCGTGCGGTTCGACCATACCCTGGGAGATTTTGCCAACAGCGATCCGACCACCGGCATACCCGCGCTCGGCCGCCTCGGAGCCGACTCCGAATGGACCTCGGCCCGCTGGAACATCGGCGGCGCGGTCTACCTCGATGCCCTGTTCCAGCGCGATCCGACGAAGGCACGCCGCCTCGTCCATGAGGCATCGATGCGCGTCAAAGGCCGCATCCTGCTGCGCGGCGACCGCCTCATCCCGCAGGAACAGGAGCCGATCGGCGGCGCGCTCTCCCTCCGCGGCTATCCCGAGTCCATCCTCTCCGCCGACGAGTTCCTCGCCGCCACCTTTGAATACGCCTGGCATATCCCGCGCGCGCTCAAGCCCGGCGACGTTGGCAAGTTCATCCGCTGGCCCTTCAAGTGGCGGCCGACCAAGGCCGGGCAGAATCCCGACTGGGACCTGGCCGTGCGGGCGTTCATCGATTACGGTCGCCGCGAGGTCACGCCGATCCCGCCCGATACCGGCGCCCCCCCCGTGACCGTGATCCCGCTCGCCGACCAGAACCTCAACTTGATGGGCGCCGGCGTCGGCCTGACGCTGCTCGTGCGGCAGAATTTTTCCCTGCGCTGCGATTACGGCACCGCCCTCACCGAAATCCGGGATGACACCCGGCCCGCCGAATCGCAGGTCGTGATGGAGAAGGGCAACAAGCAGTTCTACGTCGTCACCAGCTTCTCATGGTAACGCGCCGCCACAACGTTCCAGCCCGGTTCCCGCGCCTGACTGCGGCGCTGGCGGCTTGGCTCGGGCTGGCGTCTCCCGGGCTTCACGCGCAGCTGACCGACATGGCCGTCGTGACCGGCAACGCCACGGTCCAGACCGCGCCCAACCACACGACGGTCACAGTGGACCACAACAGCGTGCTGCGCTGGGGCGCGTTCAACATCCCCGCCAGCGACACGGTGCGTTTCGTGCAGCCCGGCTCGGACGCACGCGTGCTCAACTGGATCGGCGGCCTCACCCCGTCGCAGATCAACGGTGCGCTGCTGGCCAACGGCCACGTCTACCTGATGAACCCGGCGGGCATCTACTTCGGTTCCACCGCCGTGGTTGATGTCGGCCGCCTTTACGCCGTCGGCGGCATGCTCTCGAAGGAGGACTTCCTCGCCGGGCTCGACCGCTTCAGCGGACTGACCGGCGACGTGCACAACGCCGGCTCCATCCGCGCCGAGATGGCCGCCCTCATCGGACGCTCCGTTGTCAATACGGGCTCCATTGTTTCTCCCGGCGGCTTCATCGGCCTTGCCGCCGGCGACAAGGTGCTCCTCGGCCAGGACGGCAGCAGCATCTTCGTGGACGCCGGCGTGTCAGCGCCCCCGGCAGGCTCCGACACCGGGGTCGCCAACTCCGGCACGATCAACGCCGGCCGCGGCACCGCCGTCCTGGCGGCGGGCGACTTCTATTCCATCGCCATCACCCACGACGGCAAGCTGGCCGGCCGCGACATCCGTCTACAAGGGCAGGGGAGGGGCGAGGTCCGGGTCAGTGGCAACATCGATGCCTCCGCGACCGGAGACACCGGCGGGCGCATCGAAGTCACCGGTGAAAAGGTCGGCCTGATTGGCGGGGCCCGGCTCGACGCTTCCGGGCCGGCCGGTGGCGGCACCATTTTGGTCGGCGGTGACTTCCAGGGGGCAAACGCAAACATCCGCAATGCCTGGCGCACCTACGTCGGCTCCGATGTCACGCTCAAGTCGGATGCCTTGAACCAAGGCAATGGCGGCCGCGTCATCGTCTGGGCCGACGGCACCACCCGCTTCTACGGCGACATCTCTGCCCGCGGCGGCCTCGCCGGGGGCGACGGCGGCTTCGCCGAGGTGTCCGGCAAGGGTTACCTGGATTTTCGCGGCAGGGTGGACCTGCTCGCCCCGTTCGGCGCCAGGGGCACACTCCTGCTCGATCCGACCAACATCACCATCCAGGCCTCCGGTCCCGACATCGACGGGGCCCTTTCCGGAGCGACGAACGACCTCACGCTGGTGACGGACCTCGACAACGCTGCCGGCGATTTTCCGGGCGCCAACAGCATCATCACCGACGGGGCGGTGGAGGGCCTGCTCGGCTCCACCAACCTGACGCTGGCCGCGACCAACGACATCACGGTCGATGCCGCCATCTCCTGGAACAGCGGCTTTGCTCTGACCCTCGAGGCCGGCAATGATATCAACATCAATGCCGACGTCACGAACACCAGCACGGGCGGAATCACGTTCACCGCGACCAACGACATCACTTCCACCGGATTCACCATCTCGACCAACGGTGGAGCCCTGACCCTCAACGCCGCCACGATGTCCTTGGGTGCCCTGAATGCGGGAGCGGGCCTGCTGACGATCAACAACTCCGGTGCGGCGTCACAGTCTGGCGTCTTCGCCGGCTCGGGCGGCCTGACCAAAACCGGTGCCGGTAACCTGACACTCTCGCAGCCCAACACCTACACCGGCACGACTGCGGTCGGTGCCGGCACGCTGACCTACGGAGCCGATAACGTGATCAGCACCGGGGCAGTCACCGTCAATGGTGGCACTCTCGCCCTCGGTGCCTTTAGCGATACGGTTGGCACAGTAACGCTTTCAGGTGGCGGTAGCATCACGGGCACCACCGGCACGCTGACGACTACCGGCACATTCGAATTGCAAGACGGCTCCGTAAGCGCAGTCCTCGCGGGCGCCGTCGCACTTAACAAGACCACTGGCGGCACGGTGACGCTCTCCGGCGCCAACACTTATACAGGTGTCACGACACTCAGCGCTGGTATTTTGAGCGTAAGTTCATTGGCCAATGGCGGGGCGAACAGCAATATTGGCGCCTCTACCAGTGCTGCTGCCAATCTGGTGCTCAACGGCGGGACTTTGCGATACACTGGTGCGGCGCAGAACACTGATCGATTGTTCACAATAGGCACCAGCGGAGGAACAATTGAGGCATCCGGCAGTGGTGCACTCAGTTTCACCGACACTGGCAGCATCGCGTTCAGCGGCACCGGGACCCGCACGCTGACGTTGGCCGGCACCAACACCGGGGCCAACACTATTACTCCTATATTGGGCGACGATGGGGCCAACGCCACAAGCCTGACCAAGACCGGTGCGGGTGCTTGGACGTTGAACGGCACCAACACTTATACAGGGGTGACCACAATCAATGGCGGAACATTGAGTGTGGCGACCATCGGGAATGGTGGTGTCGCCGGCAATCTGGGTGCGGCGACCAATGCCGCCGGCAATCTCGTCCTTGGTGGCGGCACCCTCCAATACGTCGGTGCCACCGCTTCGACCGACCGCAACTTCACGCTGACTGCGACGACCACGTCCACAATCGAAGTCACCACTGGCGCCAACACTCTGACGTTGGCTGGAGCTAGTGCAGCCACCAGTGGCGCGCTGACGAAAGCGGGCGCCGGTGGTCTCACTCTGACCGGTTTGAACACGCACACCGGCACGACCACGGTGAACGCCGGCACGCTCAACTTGAACACGAGTGCCGCCAATGCCTTAGCCGGCAATCTGACGGTTGTGGCTGGATCGGCCGTGCTGCAGCAGTCCGATCAGATGGCCGATACTTCGAACGTGGTGGTCTCGGGCGGCACGCTCGCCTTGGGAGCCAACAGCGACACCGTCAACGGAGTCCAGCTGACCTCCGGCAGCATCACCGGCAGCGGCGGCACGCTGACCTCGGCCACGGCTTTCGACCTGCAGGCCGGTGCGGTCAGCGCCATCCTTGATGGCGCGGTCAGCCTGACCAAGACCGGCACCGGCGCGGTGACTCTCTCCGGCACCAACACTTACACCGGGGCAACTACGATCAGCGCAGGCACTCTTATTGCCGCGGCCAACGGCGCCTTGGGCACCACTGCGGGTATCACCACAGTGGCAAGCGGAGCGGCGCTCGGCTTCTCGGGTAGCATTAACTACAGCACCGCCGAGACGGTAGTCCTCAATGGCACCGGGGCAACAGCGGGCCGGGCTGGCGCAGTGGACAACATCAGCGGAGACAACACCTTTGCTGGAGAATTGACGTTGGTGGGCGGCGGCAACAGCACCATCGGCACCACCGCCGGCAATTTCACCCATACCGGCAACACTGTTGGCGCCAGCGATCTCACTTACGCACCCGCCGCGGGCACCACCATAACTGAATCTGGTGTCATCAGCGGTGCAGGCACCAATGTCATCAAGAATGGTGCGGGCACCTTGGTTCTTTCTGGAATCAATACCTACACTGGCACCACCACTCTGAATACAGGCACATTACGCGCGACCACCAACGCGGAAGCCTTGGGTGCCGGCACGCTAACGCTAACTGGTGGCATACTCGAATTGGCTAATGATACCGGGCTGAATTTTGGCCGCGATACAACCGTGTCCGGCAGCTTGCAGATCATTTCCGATCGGCTAACTGCCGGATCGGGTGTCACACACACTTTGGGCACTCTTTCCATCGGTGCGCAGACCCTCACGGTTGCCGCTGGCTCCAATGTAAACAGCGACACAGCCGGGCTAACCTTTGGCACCACTACGTTGACCGGCAATGCGTCGTTCAGCGTCGGCGCAAACTCACGACTGACACACGGTGCTATATCCGGAGCGAGCCGATCTCTCACCGTCACCGGAGCGGGCAGCATCACCACCGGCAGCATCACTACCACTGGAGCGGCGAACACTGACGGTGGGGTCGTCAGCATCTCTACCACGGGAGACATCACAGTTGACACGATCACCACCAACGGTGGCACGGCCAACACCGACAGTGTGGGTTTGGCGGCCGGCAATGTTACACTGAACTCCGGCGGCATCCTCACCACCGGTGCCATCAACGCCTTGGGTAGCGCAGCGGAAAGCACCGACATCGCGCAGCGCACAGGCGGTGCGGGTGGGGTGGTTGCCCTTACTGGCTCTACCCGTATCGATCTCGGTGGAGACATCACTACCACGGGTGGTGCGGGCGCTGGCACCGTGCCCGCAGCCGGCGTTGCCGGCGCTGGTGGCACTGTCAGTCTCAACAGCCCCGTCACCCTCACTGGCAACCGAGCCATCACGACCGGCGGCGGTAGCGTCACTTTCAGCAACACGGTCAATGCCAGCGCAGCCGGGGACAATCGCACACTCAATGTGAACGCCGGCTCTGGCACCACCACTTTTAGTAATGATGTGGGAGCCAGCCAGGCACTCGCGAACCTGAGTGTCACCTCATCCACTATCAATCTCGCCGGCAGCACCGTGAACGTGAGTGCCGGTGCCGCCAGCACCACCTCCACCCTCACCGGGGCCGTCGTGTTGGGCAACAACGTGACTATCAATACCGATGGCACATTCGACAACAACCTGACCTTCGGCGGCACCCTCAATGCCGACAACAGCACGGCGGCCGCGAATCGATCCCTGACCGTCACAGCCGGCACAGCAACTGTCCGCTTCAACGGCGCAATTGGCACGGGCGGCTCCGGCACGAATCGCGCTCTGGCAGGACTTAATATTACAGCTGGCACAATCATCATCGCCGGTGGCACAGTAAGACTGGACGACGACGACGCGGTCGCGGCTTCGGCCAGCTTCAATGGCGCCGTCACGCTTGAAAGCAACTTGGTCATCGACCGCACCGGAACCAACGGCGCCAACGTCACCTTCGGTTTCGCGGTGGACGGCACCACGGCCGGCGCCGAGAGCCTCACCCTCGATGCAGGTGCCGGCTCCGTCACCTTTGACGGCGATGTCGGCGCAGGCACCGCCTTGGGCGCGCTGAATGTCACCGCCTCCGGCGGCATCGTGTTGAACGCCGCCAACGTCATCACCAGGGATGGACAGGTGGACTTCACCGGCCCGGTCACCCTCGGCGCCTCGGTCAGCATCGACACGACCAACGGCGGCGTCGGCACCGGTGCGGCCATCAGTTTCTCCTCGACCGTGGACAGCGCGGCCACGGAGGCGAACAGCCTCACGCTCGCCTCGGGCAATCAGGCCGTTTCGTTCGGCGGCGCGGTCGGCACCGGCACGGACGGCGCCCTCGGCACGTTGAGCGTGACCAACACTTCCGCCACGGGTCTGGCCCTGCCTGCCGTGACGGCCCAAACCCTTAGTGTTGCCACCGGCGGCCCGATTACCGATGGGGCGACTACCATCATCTCAGTGAGCGGGCTGGCGACGCTCGATGCCGGCGCCAATGCCATCACCATTGGCGACGACGCCGGCGACACGGCCAACTTCGGCTCGGTGAACCTGACGGGCACGACGGTCGCCCTGACGGAGGACAGCGCGCTGACCCTGGCCGGCCTGGCCGCGACCACGGCCACGCTCACGGCCGCCGGCGCGATCGACACGACGGGCACCGCCACGCTGAGCACGACCGGCCTGCTCACCCTCGATGCCGGCGCCAATGCCATCACCATCGTGGCCGGCGACACGGCCAACTTCGGCTCGGTGAACCTGACGGGCACGACGGTCGCCC
>CAZMFB010000025.1:24682-34444 GCA_964565475.1 uncultured Opitutaceae bacterium
GCCTGGCCGCGACCACGGCCACGCTCACGGCCGCCGGCGCGATCGACACGACGGGTTCGCTCAACGTTGATGGCGATCTCACTCTGGTGGCGACGGGTGAGAACGACATCACCATCTCCAACCACATTACCCGTAACAACACGGTATCAGGTGCCTTGGTGCTGCAGGCCGGCCGCAGTATCATTTTCAATTCCAGCGCAGACGTGACGGGACTAGGAGGAGGGGCTTACAGCATCACACTTAATGCCGACAGTAATGCTGATGGCGTAGTGGGTGGCGCGATATCCCTGGGTAGCGGCACGGTCTTCACCAGTGCGGGCGGCTTCATCCGTCTGGGCGGTGGGGCCGATCCGCTCAACGTCGCCGCCATCGGCACAGGGGCCAATGTCGAGGGCGTGCTCCTCGATAACGCGCAGCTCTTCTCCGGTGCGGGTGCCATTTCCATCCGGGGCCGCGGCAACAATTCGGCGGGTGACAACCGGTATGGCGTCAGCATCGCGAACGGCAGCGTGGTCGAGTCTTCCACGGGCTTGGTGGCGATCACCGGTCTGGGTGGCAACGGCGGTAGCCTGAACATCGGCGTGGATGTCAACGGCACCGGCTCGCGTGTCACCAGCACCGGCGCAGGCGGCAACATTTCGATCACCGGCACCGGCGGCACCGGCACGGGCGACAGCAATGTGGGCGTGGCCATCCGCTCCGGCGGCGCAACGGTAAACTCCACGGGCACCGGCACCATCACGATAGCCGGCACCCGCGGCAGTGGCGCGGCCAACAACGAGAGCATTTATATCGACGGCAATGTCACGTCAGTGACCGGCAACATCCAGGTCACAGGCAACGCCGGCGGCACCGTCACGGCAGGCAACAACACGGGCATTACGCTGGCGGGTGGTGTGATCAGTTCCACGGGCGCGGCGACAGTGACGCTCACCGGCACCGGCGGCGCGGGCACCATCAACAACCATGGTATCCGCATTGTCAGCAGCGGCGACGTGACGTCCACCGGCGGCGCGATCAGCCTGACCGGCACCGGCGGTGGCACGGGCGCGACGGACAACAACAACGGTGTTTACATGGGCGATGCAGGCACGACCGTCGCGGCCACCAATGCGGCAACTGTTGCCATCACCGGCACGGGCAACAACACCGCCGGCAACAACATGAACGGCGTCCGGATTGGCGACGGCGCGGCGGTCAGCGCCGTGAACGGCAACATCGTGATCACGGGCACGGCGGGCGCCTCCGGGCTTATCAACAGCTTCGGCGTGCATCTCGTCTTCGGCGGCAGCGTGATTTCCACCGGCGCGGGCGATATCTCAATCACCGGCACCGGTGCCGGTGGATATCAGGGCATCGATCTGGAGCTTGGCACCAATCTCATCGGCGGCGGTTCGGCGACCGGCGATATCCTGCTGCGCAGCCTGGGCGGCACGGGCATCCGGCTGGGTGTTATCCACGGTCTCGATGTGGCGTCCAACGTCACCACCACCGGCAATGTCACCCTCAATGCCGTCGGCGGGGGTGCGGTGAGCCAGTTCAGCGGCGCGATCACGGCCGACGGCCTGCGCCTCCTCACTGACGGCACCGCCACCTTCAGCCTGAATTCCACGACCAACAATGTCACCACGCTCGCGGCGGGCCGGTCCACGGGCGCGGCCGCCGGAACCCTCGCCATCACCTACACCGACGCGGGGGCGCTCGCCATCGGTACGGTTACCAGCGACGAGGATGCGATCAACACCGGCACCGCCACCGCCGGACTCACGACCTTTGGCAGCAACGCCGACATCCGCACACTGACCGGGGCGGGCGCACTCGCCCTGGACAACAACGTCAATGCCGGGGTTGGCACGGTTTACTTGACCGCCGGTGGCAGTATCACCCAGGCCGGCACCGCCAACCTCATCGCCGCCTCGCTGGGCCTGAACGCGGGTGGGGCGGTCGATGTCACCACCGCGACCAACAACGTCGGCACGCTGTCGGCCACGACGAGCGCCGGCACGATTGCCTATCGCGATGCGGACGCACTCACGATTGGAGCAGTTGCGGCTACTGGCAACTACACTGGCACCACCGGCCTCACCACGACGGGCACGGCCACGGACCTGCTCCTGCAGACCGGCGGGGCGCTGGCCCTCACGCAGAACCTCACCGCGGCCAATGCCGGCGATGTGCGCCTGGCCTCCGGGGCCGGCATCAGCCAGACCGGCGGGGCGATCACCGCCGACCTCCTCGGCCTGACCGCCGCGGGCGCCATCGACGTGACGACGGCGACCAACGACGCGGTCACCCTCGCGGCCACGACGAGCGCGGGCACGATCGCCTACCGCGACGCCAACGCGCTGACCGTCGGCACCGTCGGTGCGCAGACCGTCAGCAACGCTTCCTTCACCTCGACCACCGGCCTCACCACGACGGGCACGGCCACGGACCTGCTCCTGCAGACCGGCGGGGCGCTGGCCCTCACGCAGAACCTCACCGCGGCCAATGCCGGCGATGTGCGCCTGGCCTCCGGGGCCGGCATCAGCCAGACCGGCGGGGCGATCACCGCCGACCTCCTCGGCCTGACCGCCGCGGGCGCCATCGACGTGACGACGGCGACCAACGACGCGGTCACCCTCGCGGCCACGACGAGCGCGGGCACGATCGCCTACCGCGACGCCAACGCGCTGACCGTCGGCACCGTCGGTGCGCAGACCGTCAGCAACGCTTCCTTCACCTCGACCAGCGGCCTCACCACGACGGGCACGGCCACGGACCTGCTCCTGCAGACCGGCGGGGCGCTGGCCCTCACGCAGAACCTCACCGCGGCCAATGCCGGCGATGTGCGCCTGGCCTCCGGGGCCGGCATCAGCCAGACCGGCGGGGCGATCACCGCCGACCTCCTCGGCCTGACCGCCGCGGGCGCCATCGACGTGACGACGGCGACCAACGACGCGGTCACCCTCGCGGCCACGACGAGCGCGGGCACGATCGCCTACCGCGACGCCAACGCGCTGACCGTCGGCACCGTCGGTGCGCAGACCGTCAGCAACGCTTCCTTCACCTCGACCAGCGGCCTCACCACGACGGGCACGGGTTCGAACATCACGCTCACCACTGGTGGCGCGCTCACCGCCAACAACAACCTCAGCACCTTGAATGGCGGCACCGTCACCCTCACCAATGCCGGCCTGTTGACCATCAACGCGAACATCATCGCTGACGGCGCGATCACCCAGGATGGTGCGGGCGATGTCGAGATCACGGGTTCCAGGACAATCAGCACAACCTCGGGCGCGGTTGATTTCCTCCGGGGGGTGACGCTCAATGGCGCGGGATCCACCGTGGCCATCAATACCACGGCTGCGGGCACGGGCGGCAACATCACCTTCCAGAGCACACTCAAGGGCACCACCGCCGAGAATCTGACACTGACGGCGGGCACCACCGGCAACATCACCTTTGCCGGCACCGTCGGCGCAACACGGCTGGGCGATGTGAACATCGCCAGCGCCAATGATGTGACGGCCTCCGCCGGTTTTGCCGCAACCACATTACTGCAGACGGCCGGCTCGGGCACGACCACGTTCAACGGTGCGGTTGATACCAGCGCCATTGGCGGCATCAGCCTGACCGGAACAAACTTGGTGGTGAACAATACCGTCACCACCACCAACGGCGGCACCATCACGGTCAGCGAGTCGGGCACGGCCACCTTCACCGCCGCGGGCGATATCACCTCCGATGGGGCCGTCAGCCTCACGGCGACGGGCGGCATCCTGACCGGAGGCGACATCACCACCACCAGCGATGCCGTCAACTACGCCTCCGCGACGACCCTGACCGGCGACGTGTTGGTCACCACCGGCAACGGGACGGTCGCCTTTGGCAGCACGCTCGACAGCGAGGCCACCGAGGCCAATGACCTCACCCTCACCACCGGCACGGGCGCGGTCACCTTTGGCGGTCCCATTGGCAGCGCGGTCAATGGGGCATTGGGCACCCTGACCATCAACAACTCGGCCGTCACCGGCCAAATCCTGCCCGCCACCGCGGTGCAAACCCTCACCCTCACCACCAACGGGGCCATCACCGATACCGGCAACGTGGTCGTCTCCGGCAACACCACGCTGACGCCCGGGGCCGGCAACAGCGTGACGCTGGATTCTGCCGGCAACGACTTCGGCGGCGCCTTCGCCGTGACCAACGGCGTCGATGTAACCGTGGTGGACGCCACGGGTCTCAATCTCGGCGCCATCAACATCACCAATGATCTGACCGTGACCGCCACGACCGGCGACATCACCAATACCGGCGGTGCGCTCACCATCGGCGGCGATTCGCTCTTCACCGCCAGTGCCGCCGGCGCCTCGATCTCCGTGGACCATGCGGGCAACAACTTCACCGGCACGGTCACCTTCGCGCCCGCGACGGGACTGGCCAACGTTTCCGTGGTGGACAACTCGGCCTTCGACCTCGTCGGCATCTCCCTCAGCGGCAACCTCACGGTGAACGCCTTCGGGCCCATCACGGACTCCGGACCCTCGGTGGTCCCGGGTGTCTCCAGTTTCAATGCCAACGGTTTCAGCATCATGCTGGATGCGCCGGGCAACAATTTCAGCACCGTCCAGTTGAACGGTTCGGCCATCACCCTCTTCAACGTCAGCTCCATCAACATCGCCGGCGTGCAGGCCACCGGCGCGCTCAACCTCCAGACCGGAGGCACGCTCACGGTGAGCTCGGCGATCAACGGCGGTTCCACCGTCAACCTTGGTTCGACCGGTGGTGACATCCTTGTGAACGCGCCCGTCAACTCGGTCGGCGCCATGACACTCACGGCCGCCCAGAACATCCTGGCCACTGCGCCAGGCAACATCACCACCTCGGGTGGCAGTTTCACCGCCACCGCCACCGCCGGGTTCGTCCAGCTTTCCGGCATCGCCACCGCCGGCGGCAGCGTCACGGTCACGGCTCCCGGCAGCGCGACATTCATCAGTGCGCTCGACGTCAGCGGCGCCTTCCTCGTCAGCACGGGTGGCGCGGTCGCCTTCAACTCCACGCTGACCGGCAACGGCAGCCTCACCGTCAATACCCCGGCCAACACCGCCCTCAACGGCGCCATCAACGGTCTCGGCTCCCTCCTTACCGATGCGCCCGGCTCGACCTCCATCGGTGGCGGCCTGTTGGGCGTCACCAGTTTCTTCCGCTTCAATGACCCGGTCACGCTCACCAACTCCCTGGTCATCTCCGGCCCGACCGGCCGGTTCAACACCACGCTCAACGGCGGCCAGGCCCTGACGGTCAACTTGACCGGTGACGCGCTCTTCCTCGGTGCGGTGGGCGGAATCGCTCCGCTTGCGTCCATCACCACGGACACCACGGGCGCGATCCGCTTTTACGGCGGTGTGGTCGCCACCACTGGTGCCCAGACCTACAACGATGCCGTGCGGCTCGGGGCCAATACCACCTTCACGGCCACAAACCTCACCTTCAACAACACCATCAACACCGATGTGCCGTTGGCCACGCTCTCGCCGCTCGGCGGCGACAGCAGCGCCGCCAGCACCGGTGAAAGCGATCTCATCGCCAATGTCTCGGGGGCCACGGTGTTCAACGCCCCCGTCGGCCAGACCAGCCGGGTGGGTGACGTCACCACCAATGCCGGTGGCACCACCACGGTGCGCGCCAACTTCAGCGCCACGCGGATCGCCTTCAATGATGCCGTGACCATCGAGAGCCTGAGCGCCTCCCCGATCACCATCAACACCACCGGCACCCAAGTCTACGCCGGCCCGACCCCGGTCCAGCTGAACACCAACCTCACGTTCTCCTCGGCCGCGAGCTCCACCACCGATGGCATCCGGTTCAACCAGGGCGTGCTGGGTGCCGGCCGCACACTCCAGCTCGATGCCCCGGGCGCCACGGTCGTGTCAGTGGGCGACATGGGTGCTTCGACCGGTCGCTTCACCTCCATCACTGCGAACGCCCGGAACATGGCCGTGGGTGCCGACATCTGGGCGGAGAACGACATCCGTCTTTCCATCGGCACCAACAACTCGAATGATTTCAACGACTTCCTGCAATTCACGGTGCCGGGTTCCACGGCCACACATGACACGCGCATCGATTCCGCCAGCGGTGTCATCATCCTCGGCAGCGGCGCCGTCACCGGTTCCACGGCCAAGACCACCGCACCGTTCCGCTCCTCGATCTTCAAGAGCAACCCGGGCGACCTGCTCCTCTTTGCCCGGAAGGTCACGATCCAGCCTTTCGAGCGCCTGGTGGTGCGCAACGGTTCCTTGATCATCCTCGCCGACGGCACCGCCGCGACCGACGGCATCACCCTGAGCAACACGGCGGCCACGGGATTCCTCGTCCTGGCCAGCAGCGCCCCGTTCTCGGTCGCCTCGCCCACGGCGGTCTCGATCCGCTCTCGCGCGCCCCTGCCGGCCATCAATCAGGACGGCTCCAATACCACCACGGCCGACAACGGCACCGATCTCATCGCGGGCGGGGTGTTCTTCTACACCGCCACCTCCAGCGCGCTGACCCCGATGCCCACGCGCACCGCATATTCACCCGCGGCCGGGGCCAACTCGTTCAACTACACCGTCAACAAGGGCAACATCCTGGCGGGCACGGGCCCCGGCGTGGTCTCGATCCTGCCTGACGCGGGCGGCGTCCGCCAGACGGTCTTCATCGCGGATCTGGTCACCAGCAACTCGTTCCGGCCGGTCGTGCCCAACTTGTCCTATCTCGACCTGAGCACCGTGCCCGGCTTTGCCTCGCTGCAGAACCAGTTCATCACCCCGGACCTGTTCGGCTCGGTGCCGTTGAGTGACGCAGCCCTGCGCGCGGTGGTATCCGTCGGCGCCGCCCCGCGCGACGTCCTCGAGCAGGCCTTCACCCCCAATGTCCCGCGCACGGACAACACCGTCACGCCGCCGGATGCCGACCTCGCCGCCGCCGTGCGCGAGCAGCTCCAGATCCTCGGCATCTATGCCCGCGCCATCACGGAGGACGAGCGCAAGGATCGCGATCGCTGGATCGCCAAGTTCGTGACCATCCCCGCCAAGGTCCGCCCGGCCGAATCGGACTACCAGGTGGCCGATGCCCGCGTCGAGGACCGCGCCGTGCGTGAGGTGCTCCGCACCGCCAGCGAGGCCGGCCTCCTCGGCGGTGAGAGCGAAAAGCAGCTCGACGCGGTCGCGCTGGCGCTCAATACCGCCTTCCAGACCTACCGGAGCTTCCAGCCCGAGACAGAACCCAGCCCGGAGCAGTTGATCGCGGGGTTCAGCGAATGGCTGCGCGAAAGCGAGATTCCGGAAGCCCAGGTCGTTGTCACCTACGCTCGTGCGCTCAGCCGGGCCCTCCGCCAGATCGAGCTGCTCGGCCTCACCCGGCAGGAGCTGGAGGTCTGCAAATCACAGGTCTACGGGAGCGTGCTCCGTTCGCGGCTCAACGTCGACCCCGAGTTCTTCCGGCGCGTCGTCGAGAGCCTGGCCTCCGCTACCGTGGCCGTGGCCCAGCAGGAGCCCGCCAAGGAGCCCGTGGGGGATAAACCCACGGCCTCTGACTCCACCGGCTCCTAGCCCGGAGCCAGGGGACCGATTCCTCCTTGTGCCACGGGAGGGAATGCCTATCCAATGGCGCTGCGCCTATGGACTCAATGCCCGGACTCCCGCAACAAAACCGCCGGCTCGCCGCCGTCATGTTCCTCGATATGGTCGGCTACAGCGCGATGATGTCGAAGGACGAGGCCCGCGCGCTGGCCTGCGTGGGCGAGCTCGAGAAACTCCTGCGCGCCGAGATTCCGAAATACGGCGGGCGGCTGGTGAAGTTCCTCGGTGACGGTTCCATGGCCGAGTTTCCCACCGCGTTGGCCGCGGTGAATTGCAGCATGAATGTCCTCACCGCCATCGAGGCCAACAACGCCTGGGTCCCGCTGGAAAACCGCTATTCCGTGCGCATCGGCCTGCACTTGGGCGAATTGGTCGACGTGCAGGACGACATCTTCAGCGACACGGTGAACGTGGCGGCGCGCGTGCAGCCGCTGGCCGACCCGGGCGGCATCGCCCTGTCCAGCTTCCTGTATGCACAGGTCAAGAACCAGCTGAACCTCAAAGGCACCTACCTTCCGCCGCAGAAGCTCAAGAACATCCCCGAGAAGATGCGGATCTTCCTGGTGCACCCGAACAAGGCGGAATCTCCCGCCGATGCCGCGGCCCGCCACAAGAAGCTCGCCATCCGGGTTGCCGTGGGCGTCGTGCTCCTGCTGCTGGCCGCCTGGCTGGCCCACCTCCTGTTCCGCCGCTGAGAACCACCGCCCCGCCAACCGGGCGCGCGGAATCCTGACGAAGGCGTTGCAACGCCCCGCCGGGCGCATTTGCTTCCGCGCCATGGCCCAACCCGGCGAAGCCCCCAGGATCATCTTCTCGATGCTCGGCGTCTCGAAGAAGATCGATCGCAAGGAGATCCTGCACGACATCTCGCTGTCGTTCTTTTACGGCGCGAAGATCGGCGTGCTCGGCCTCAACGGTTCCGGCAAATCCTCGCTCATGCGCATCCTCGCCGGGCTGGACAAGGAATTTGACGGCCACGTCGCTTTCGAACCCGGTTACCCGGTCGGCTTCCTACCGCAGGAGCCGCAGCTCACGCCGGGCGCGACGGTGCGCGCCTGTGTCGAGGAGGGCGTGAAGCACCTCACCGAACTCACCGCCGCCTACGACGCCACTTGGGATGAACTCTCCGCCGCCGCGGACGATGCGGCCCGCGACGCCATCTCGGAAAAGCAGGCGAAACTGCAGGAGCAGATCGACGCACTCGGAGCCTGGGACACCGCACCCCTGGTCGAGCAGGCCATGGACGCCCTGCGTTGCCCGCCGTCCGAGGCGATCGTCGACAATCTGTCCGGCGGCGAGCGCCGCCGGGTGGCGCTGACGCGCCTGCTGCTGCAGAAGCCCTCGATCCTCCTGCTCGACGAGCCGACCAATCACCTCGACGCCGAGAGCGTGCAATGGCTTGAGCAGCACCTCGCGCGCTACGAGGGCACCGTTATCGCCGTGACGCACGACCGCTACTTCCTGGACAATGTCGCCGGCTGGATCCTCGAGCTCGACCGCGGCCACGGTATCCCGTGGAAAGGCAACTACTCCGGCTGGCTGGAGCAGAAGCAAAAGCGACTCGCCATCGAGCAGCGCACCGAGGATCGCCGCCAGAAGGCCATGGCGCGCGAGCTGGAGTGGATCCGTTCCTCCGCCAAGGCCCGGCAGGCCAAGGGCCAGGCGCGCATCAACGCCTACGAGCAGATGCTCAAGCAGGACGTGGCCGAGCAGGAGAAGAAGTTCGAGATCATCATCCCGCCCGGTCCGCGGCTTGGCACGCTCGTGGTCGAGGCGAAGGGCGTGACCAAGGCCTACGGCGGCAATCTCCTCTACGAGAACCTGGCCTTCTCGCTGCCGCCTGGTGGCATCGTGGGCGTCATCGGCCCCAATGGCGCCGGCAAGACGACGCTGTTCCGGTTGATCACGGGGATGGAGAAGCCTGACGCGGGGACATTCCGCACCGGCGAGACGGTCAAGTGGGCCTATGTCGAGCAGTCGCGCGACTCGCTGCAGAACGAAAAGACCATCTGGGAGGTGATCAGCGACGGCCAGGAGATGATGCCGCTCGGCCCGCGCACCGTGAACAGCCGGGCCTACTGCGCCCAGTTCGGCTTCACGGGCGCCGACCAGCAGAAGAAGGTCGGCGTGCTCTCCGGCGGCGAGCGCAACCGCG
>CAZMFB010000026.1:0-15113 GCA_964565475.1 uncultured Opitutaceae bacterium
CCCGCCTCACGCTTTCTGAAACCGCTACGGGGGGGACCGCGCCTGTGGATAAGTGACATTTTCCCCTCTGGGACAATTGTGAGGAACGAGCGCCCGGCAGTTTCTGCCAAAGCCCGGCTCAGGCATACATCCGTTCGCTATTCTTTCCCTCTGAAATCCTAAGTGCGAGCGCCCGTTGGGTGGCACTCTCGCACTCGGGGTGCTCGCCCGGTCCGAATCCCTCGCGATTTCAAGAAACGTGCCTTTCCAATGGCGGAAGAAAGGTGGTCGGTGGCACGTGGCCAACGCAGAGCCAAGCCATCTGCCGACCCGGGTCAACCTTTCAAACAATCGTTACCCGAGAGCGCACGGTGTATGGGAGCCCCATCGCCTCAATGATAAGAGTGGCGTCGGCCGCTGCCGGTCCGAGCGACACGAACAACACCTGATCGTGGTCGGCATTTATGATCTCCGCGAGCGCGGCCTTGGCTTGGGCGAGCCGGGTGTCATCCAGCGGGCACTCAAAAACCGAGAACTGGAGCCGCGTCCCATAGCTCTCCAAAGTCTTGGCCACCCGCCGCAGACGTTTCGCGTTGGCGATGTCGTAGGAGACGAGGTAGCGGAGCCGGGCTGTGGCCATGATTCAACGGGTGATGAAGCCGTGATAAACGGGCGCATCTCCACGCACGACGCGCCAGAGCTGCCGCGCCTGCACTTCCAACATCCGCCGGTAGCTCATTTTGTAGCCGAACTGCGGGTGGCTCACTTCCGAGTCCATCCGCCGGAACCACGCTTCCCAGAATCGCCGCCGCCCCTGCTCATTGAGGAAGGTGCCGTTGGCTGATCTGATGAAATCGCCCGGGTCGATCTCACCGCGGTTCACGAGCGAGATGGCCACCGAGTCCGCGATGAGCGGTCGGAATTCTTCCATCAGGTCGAGCGCGAGCGCCGGCCGCCCGTAGCGCGGCTGGTGCATGAACCCGAGAAACGGATCAAGCCCCACCGCGTGGCATACGCCGGCCAGTTCCTTGGCAAGGATCGAGTAACCTAGTGAAAGCAAGGCGTTGACAGGGTCACGGGGCGGGCGCCGGTTGCGTCCTTGGAAATCAAACTTCCACACATCGCCCTTCAGCATGGAGGCGAATTGCTCGAAGTAGAGGTTGGCCGCCGCTCCCTCGCAGCCCATCAGCTCCGGGATGGTGCGGGCGTCGTCGCAAGCGTCGCGCGCTTCGGCCAGCAGCCGCAGCACCTTGTCCGGCACCTCGCCGTTGCGCATGAGCATGACGCGCTGGTTGTGGATCTTCGCCCGGAGGCAGGCGCGGGTGAGCTTCACGCGGAAAAACGGTTCCTCGAATAACCGCGCCTGTCCGAGCCGCGCGTCCACCCCGCTCATAGGTAGCCCGCGCAAGAGGCCGAGAAATCGGCCCGACGCCGCGAAATATGCCACATCAATACCGTGCTCCAGGCATGTCTCCGCCGCCTGCGCCGTCACCTGCACCGCGCCGTAAAGGTAGATGGCGCGCACCTGATGGAGCGGCAGCTTGCGCACGACCTCGCCCTGCACCGTCACGATAAACTCCCCACCGCGCTGCCCGACCTGCGATCCCGGTTTTTGCACCACGAGCAATTCGCCGTCATCGCGCGGCGGGCGCGGCGGCGGCATCGGGTCGTGATCGGCAGGCGGCTCGCCCGTGAAATCCGGCGGCAGCTCGCCGTCGGGAAAGGCGAGGCGCAGTTGCGCGTCGTCGGCCAGCGACCGCTCGCGGGCCTGCGCCCACCAGTGCGACTCCTTGGGCAGACACACCGGATAGGCCGAGCAGAAATCGCAGCGCCGGTCGTTCACGAGCGGCGGCGGCATCTTGCCACCCGCCGCCAGCGCCCGCGCCTCTGCGAGCGCGGCCTTGGTTTTGGAGAAAAGCTCGTCCGTCAACGGCACCGGCACGCGGCGCTTGTCCTCGGCGTAGTAGATCGCCGCCGACTCCACGGCGGTGCCGCGCTCGCGCAGGAGCAGCGCGTAGGCGGCCATCTGCACGGCATCGGGCTCCTTGGCCACACGCGTGCCATCGTCGAGTCGTCGGGCAGAGCCTTTCTTGTAATCCACCACACAAGCGCCGTCCGTCCCGCCCTCAACGATGTCCAATACTCCGACCAGCCCAAGGGTTTCGCTCTCCAGCCGCAGCGAGCGCAGCTTCGCGCCTTCAGGCAACCCTTCGCGCAACGCCGCGGATTTCTCCTCATCGTAGCGCGAAGGTTGGTCCGCCTGCCGGTGGACGGCGGTGCCAGTGGCGGTGTCAGCGTTTTCCTCGAAGATGTTCTCGACCCACTGAAGGTAGAATAGCCGCGGACAGTAGAGATAGTTGTGCAGCCGTCGCACCGGCAGCGGCGGCTGGGCCGCGAGTTCTCCGGAAGTCTGAAGGCCGGATTCGGGCATGGCGGCTACATCGGCACATCCTCAGCTTCCATATCCAGGCGTAGGTGGTTTATTTCAGCGCAGCGGGACCACTGAAATTCACGATCATTGACTTTTTTCCATAGCCCGGGACCCGAGGAGTAGTGAAACACATCGACCGTATCAGACGCCAAGCGGGCCCGGCCGAAAGCGGCTACTCCAAACGGGTCGAAAAAGAGATTTGAGTTACGCTCTTTAGGCAACGCGTGATCGCGGTGTAGCTCGATAGCTACGCCCTCTTTGCCAAAGCGTCGTGCCTCGCGGGTTAGGTAGGTGTCGGGTTTGCTCTTGGACCCGGGCTTGCGGAGTGTCCGTAGGCGGTGATGGAGATCGGCGCACGCCGGGTGCGCTATTGCACGAAGGCCGAGATTGGCCGCTGCGTTTATATCCGCCTGCATCGGCAGCACAGTGCGGTTGCCTTTATGCTTCCTGTTGACGGCAGGAGCAGGATGCGGCACCGGTATCGTCGTGATGAACATCGGCCCGCCGGGTTGTGGTGCCAGTAGGGTGCGGTGCGGCCGCCTTGATTTAGCGATGGTCTCAAGTTGCCTGAATAGAGCCTCCGCGTGCTTTGCATTTGCGGATGGTTCCTTCTGTTCGGCCCGCGCTTGCACGGCCTCCTTAAGCAATACGCGCCACCTGAATTCATGCCTGTCATTCCAGCCGACTTCGGCGGCGCGAAAACCCGCGATGCCGGTCAGCGAGCAAAAGCGCGAAGAGTAGGCAGCAGGCGTCTCCAACACTGGAATTCCAAAGGGTTCAGCGAGCATCTTCACCTTTTGCGTGATGGCGCGGTGGCACCATTTCATCAGCCGGGTGTTCTCGCTCTTAGCGCGGCCCTGGTCTGAGAGATACCGCGACAAATCTTCCAGCACGATCATGTCGGCCGGGGGGCGGGCGATTTCGTATTCGCCGTGCATATCGAGTGCTTGGCGTTTTTCAGGCGATACCGCCGGCCGTCTCAATTTGAGGCCAAGTGCCTGTGCCAGGATCAGGTGTGCGGTCTGGTTAACGCGCTGCTCGCGAATGTTCTCCAGTTTACGCAGTATATCGGGGCACGGATCGGGAATCGGATCGTTGCGCATCTCAGATGCGGTCAGTGGCTTTTGCCCGAGCTCGCGACGCAAAGATTGGTTGAGCGACTGCCAGCGGCGGCGGAGCTCCGACAACTGTTCGATGCGTGCGATGCTGAGACCACGCTGCCCCGCGAGGAGCTCCGATTGGTTGACGCTGCCGAAAGCCGTCTGCCTGAGCAACCGGCAATCGGTCTTATCCGGCTGCACGACCCACTCCCATGTTCGTCCGCGCAACGGCAGGATGCGGCGTGTCACCTCAAGCAGCCTCCTTTGCACGATCTCGCGCTGCTGCAGAATATGATCGCGGATAACATCGCGAAGCTGACCAGCGTTCGCCGTGTGGCCTTGGGCGAGCGGCTTCCATGCCGGCATTCGGTCGTGTTCGGCGATCTGCACCAACGCCGCGGCTCTTTGTTCCTCGTTGTCGGGCTGGGTCAGTTTCCAATGCCAGGAAACGCACATCGCGATCCAGTTTTGCGAACGGCGGAGGGCCACCAGTAACTTGTCGTTTTGCTCGGGGAAACTGAAGCGAAGGCGTAAATCTGCCGAGTCCGAGGCGTCGGCAAGCAGTTCGACCTGCCCTAGTTCGCGTAGGATGCCGATGGTGTCACTGCACTCCTGCTCCGATGCCTTGCGACCGCGTTCGCCATACAGCTCCTCACGAAAAGCGGGGCCATCTCCGTCGTGGTCGTGGCTGCTTTGGGGTCGCAGCACCTGGGCGTTTTCTCCCGGCAGACGGAGAATGGTTCCCGTGCGGAAGCGGGCATACCAATCATGCCCGCCCGCCTCTCCGATGAATCGCGCTGTGGCGTGCTGCTCGCGTCCGGCCTCGAGCAAGGCAACGCTCGCGGCGTGCCTCGTGCCGAGATCGGCGGCGAGCACGCGGAAACTGTCTACTTTATCCCACCACCGATGCGGTTCCTTTCCGTCAAACTCGGTGGGCCAGCGTAGGAACGGCAGCTGTTCGCCTTTTTTCCAGCTGTGAAACTGCTTTTCCCATAGCGCGGCTTTGCACAGGTGGGCTTTAAGGCGCGCCTCCTCCAGGTTGAGTGGGAAGTTGAGCAGGACGCGCCGCTGGCCCTTGCCATCGAAATCCGGCATGAGTTGGACCGCGGCATCCTTCAACTCTTGCGGGTTCGATGCCTCTACAGACTCGCCAAACAGCGCGCGCATCATCGGCTGCGTCCAATTCTGCACGTAGGCTCCGTCCTCCGCGCGGATGCTGTCGCGCAGCAAGCGCGGCGCTGAATACACGAGGCGATGCGGCTGCATGGAGAACCTCCCAGTCTCGTCTTTCCACGCCACGGGCACCGTCACCGCCAGCTCTTTGGCATCGTGCCGGTATTCGCCGCGGTCGTTGCCGAAGCTGCAAGCATCGGTGAAAATGAACAGCCGACGCGAATAGCGCGCGTCCGCTGGAGTGAAATTGAGTGGCCGCCCCGAAACCTCCTCAAATGCCTCGCGCGTTTCACAATATTCGCGAAACGCCTCCAGTGGATCAGTGGCCCAGCCCTCTCGGCTGATTCGCTCCGCCAGTTTTTCGTCGGGTTCGCGCCAGATGCTCCATGCCGTCTCATCCGACAACAAGGCCTCGAACAGCCGGTGCGAACCGATCTGCTCGCGCTTTTCGCCACCGCGTAGCTCGTCGAGCTCGATTTTCAACTTTGCCCGTGTTTCTTCGGAGAACGCAGCACCCGGGCGGACGTGCTTCTGCCAGCGACGCTTGACCTCGCTCCAACCCTTCATGGTGCGGCGACGCAATCCGTAGGGAGTCAACCGGCCATCGGTTAGGCGATACTCCTCGGCTAGGTCGGCATTCACGATTTGCCGCAGTCGGTCGATGCGCGGATCGCCGGTGAATCTCGCGAGCGCGGCCTCTTCGTCGTTTTCGTTGGTTGGCGGCTTCGGCTTGCCCTTGGTTTTGGCCCAGATTCGTGCCAGCCGCGACCGCAGTTTTTGGTCCAGCTCGGTTTCCGCTGCATAGGCTTCAATCGCCCGCTCGCCGTCCATGACCAACAATTTTGTCGCCAAGGCGTCCAGCTTCGCCTCGCGCTTCTCCACATTTTGTTGAAATTGATTGTAGACTTTCAGCGCTTCCTTGAAGGCGGCGATGTCAAACAGCTTCCAATGCAGTTTTCGTCCATCGCCGTGCCATACTGGTAGAGCTGTGAACCCAAGGAATACCCACCCGCGAGTGCCGCGCGCCAATTTGATCGGATCGTCTCCATCGACTATGAATTGGGATTCGTCGATTTCTGTTTCGGCTTCCATCGGTGCATTCTTGCTGGACTTCAAGCGAGGTGGTTTTGGCGCAGGAAACGTCGCCTGAAACAGGCCCTTTGTGGTCTCATTCGGAAAGGCGAGAAACAGAATGCAGGCGTGAACCCGCGCCTTGTTGATGTTCCCACCGCGGCTCTTAGGAAGCGCGAAATCGACAGGCAAAGACTTCAGCCAGTTGGAAAGCTGTTGATCGGGGACAAGCTCGCGAAAGCTTGTAGCTGCTTCGCGAATCCGTGCGACCGCGATTTCGCCTGTGTCCGGTTCCTCGCTAGGTTGTAGGTTCACGACGGAACCGAGGGTAATGGAGTCAGCCAGCTCGCGGATTTGCGCAGCTGAGAGATCGCGATGAAGCTCAACTCTGAGGCGTTCTTCACTGTCGGCACGCCCGCGCCGTGCAACAGACAGGCGATAGGTCGATTCGTCCTCGACGTCACAAAACATGGGAAAGAAAACTCGCCCGCCTTGTTGTATCGCGGCTTCGCCGCCGAGGTTGAACAGAAGAAATTCCCCAGCTTTCTCAGCGGTGGCCATTGGCACAGAATCTTCGGCCAGAGATTTCCGGAACCGATCCACCGCCTCCTCCAGTGTCGGTGCTTTCTCCAATTGCCACGCTCGTTGCAAGGACGCGCTCATACCACTCCGTCGCTGACCTTTCTTGTCCGCGCTCTCCCAGACTTTTGACAACAGCGCGCGCAATTTCGTCAGTTTACTCTCTGGCGAGACACCCAAAGATGCTAACGCGACAATGTAATAATTCACCGCGTCCTGAAAAAGGACATGGTGCTCCCATAGCGCTGTTTCGCCCTTCACGCGGGCGATCTTGGGATCCGAGTCCAGAGGCAACCACGGCATAGATTTTCTGGCGGTCTTCTCGGGGTTGGGAATCTGAACAGCCGAAACGCGGCCTTGGTAGATGCGGTTCATGGGGCGCCGGGTGGCTGGGAGTTGTGGCGGGGGTTTGGGGTTACGCCCGGGGTAAGGGCGGTTCGCGCCAGCAGTTGTGCGGTTCTTTTTTGCACGCCGCGGGCGGAATCGTCAACGCCAGGCGGTGGGTGCGCTCGATCTACAGGAAATACAGTAGGGCGCGCTCCGACCTTCGGTTTCGACAAAGCGCACGGATTTTCCACAGTAACGGCGTCCCCGCTCCGCCGTGGCCCGCGTCCTCGCAGTCCCGCCCCGCTCGTTCGACGACCTCGTGCGCGCCGTGCGCTCGGCGCTCCACGAGGGGCAGGCCAAGGCCGACCGCGCCTACCTGCTCTCCTACCACCGCACCGGGCAGCTGATCGACGCCCACCTCCTGCTGCACGAGGAGCGCGCCGCCTACGGGGCCCAGGTCATCCCCAAGCTCGCCGAAACGCTCAACACAGACCGGCGACTGCTTTATCGCTGCCTGAAATTTTACCGGGAATACCCAATTGTGGCCACGTGGCCACAATTGGCCTGGGGGCATTACCGATTGTTGATTGAGGTTCCCGACGCCAAGCGCCGCAAGACCCTGGAGCTGCAGGCGGCCAAGAATGGGTGGACCTGCGGCGAGCTCGAGGTGCGCGTCCGCGCCATCAACGCGAGCCACGATACCGATGCAGCATTGGCGACGGCGAAAAACGTCACCCCGCCGCGCCTGCTCACGCCCCGCCGCGGCACGCCGGGCGTCTGCCGGGTGATCGAAGACGGAGGGCAGCGCGCCGTGGACCTCGGCTTCGCCTGCTATCTGGCGCTGCCGTCCGGTTCACGGCACAGTGCGGGTGACTTCGTGCGCGTGGAGGTGGATGGCGTCATGGCGGCGAAGGACGCGACCAAGGCCGACCTCTTCACCTACCGTGCCGAGGTGCTCAAGGTGGTGGACGGCGACACGCTGTGGGTGCGCATCTACCTGCGCCCCGACCAGTGGGTGAAGGAGAAGCTGCGCCTGCGCGACCTCGACTGCCCGGAGATCGCCACGGCGGAGGGCAAGGCCGCGCAGCGGTTTACGGCGGCGCTCGTCGCCCGCGCCACGGCGGTGACCGTCTGCACGACGAAACCGGACAAGTATGATCGGTATCTCGCGGATGTCTTCATCGCGCACCCGGGCGGAGAGACCTACCTCAACAACGCCCTGCTCAGCAACGGGCACGCGACGGTGAAGCGCGAGTGGGAGTTTGCAGATTGGCACGACAGTGCCGGTCGGGGACGGAGCGCGACCCCGTCATCCGTAGCTTCACGCGAAGGATGAAGCGCGGAGATGGCCCGTGCCGGAGGCATGGGCCCGCAGCGCAGCGGAGGGTGGTTGTCGCGGGGTGCCTCGCGGGCGGCGGCAACCACACTGGGGGACCTGACGTCCGGTCCGGTTTGTAATCTAATAGATTACAAACGCGCGGAGTCTTACGGGAACGCGACCAATCTGGGGGTGTCGCCGCGGCGGAAGGTGAGCGTGCAGCTGCGGCCGCCGGCGCGGACCCGCAGGACGTTCTCCTGGCGTGGAAACTCGTCGAGCAACAGCAGGTGGGCGAGGCGGGCCCCCTCCGGTCCACCCGGCAGGACCACTTCGCAATGCAGCCAGAGCGTGTAATGCGGGGCGGATTCCTTCAGCTCGCGGCCGACCCAAAGCAGTGGTTGCGGGGCGCCGTGGCGGTCGACGGCGAGGAATTTCTCCGCCAGCCAAGCCTGCAGCAGGCCGTCGAGGGTGGCGGAGGGGGTCTGCTCAAGCGAGATGCGCCGGCCCGTGCGGCGGGACAGGGCCGTCTCGGCGTCATCGGCGTCGAGGGCGACGGAGATCTCCAGCCGCCCGGTCGTGGTGTTGTAGTCGGCGTGCGCCGTGCCGAGGTGGACGGGATGGGCGAGCGCGGGCAGGGCCAGCCAGCAGTGAGCGGTGAGCAGTGAGCAAAAAATAGCGAGGCGACGAAACGGGAAGTCGGGCATGAAACCCGACCTGCAAGTGGATCGCCACGGCCCGCCGCGGCGGGCCTCGCGATGACCAACGTGTAACGTCACTTCTCTCCTTCCTTCTCGGGCCTGGTGAGCTCGCGCATGGGGTTGGGCTGCGCTTCCTCCTTGAAGAGCTGGAAGCGGGTCTTCACGGCGCGGCGGGGCCAGAAGTTGTTCTCGAGGTCGCAGTCGACGAGTTCCTGCCGGGGATCGAAGGTGACGGCCTTCAGCTCCTTCGGCGTCATGATGAGCTTGGCGCACTCCTCGGTGTTGTAGCGCCAGATCTCGGCGGGGAGCTTCATTTCCTCGCTGGTGCCGTCGGTGTAGTCGAGGCGGAGGTGGAGCGGCGAGATGAGGCCGCCGACGTTGCGGAACTCGATCAGGTAGAAGTTGCGCGCGGTCTTGAGGAGGTCGGGGTTGATCTTCTCCTTCCGCAGCTCCTGGAGGAGTTCCTCATATTTCTTCCGGTCGCTGGGGAGGACGGTGGCCTCGTCGTAGGAGTCGTAGAAATCCTTCAGCTCGGGGAAGCGGTCGACGCGCTTGGGCAGGGCGGCGTTGCGCTCGCGCATGGTGGTCTTGGGCAGGGCGTCCTCCTCGGCCTTGGCCTTGGGCTTTTCGACGGCGGGGTCGCGCGAGTCGAGCTGGAGCCATTTCACCTCCGCGATGGCGACGTCGACGTGGTCGGTGCCGTAGAACCAGCCGCGCCAGAACCAGTCGAGGTCGACGCCGCTGGCGTCCTCCATCGTGCGGAAGAAGTCGGCCGGGGTGGGGCGCTTGAACATCCAGCGCCGGGCGTAGGTCCGGAAGGCGTGGTCGAAGAGCTCGCGGCCGAGGACGTGCTCGCGGAGGAGGTTGAGCGCGACGGTGGGCTGGGCGTAGGAGTTGTGGCCGAGGTCGGCGATGGACTCGGAGTTGGACATGATGGGCACGCGATCGCGGCGGCGCATGTAGTCGACCAGCTCGCGTTCGGTGCGGCGCTGCGGGTAGTCGGCCTCCCATTCCTCCTGCGCGAGCATCTGCACGAAGGAGTTGAGGCCCTCGTCCATCCACGTCCACTGGCGCTCGTCGGAGTTGACGATCATCGGGAAGTAGTTGTGCCCGACCTCGTGAATGACGACGCCGATGAGGCCGTATTTCTGGCGCTTGGTGTAGGTGCCGTCGTCCTCGGGGCGCGGGCCGTTGAAGCAGATCATCGGATATTCCATGCCGCCGCCGAGCCCGCCGAGCACGGACCAGGCGACGGGGTAGGGGTAGGTGAACGAGTAGCGGGAGTAGACCTGGATGCAGTGCGCGATGGCGTGCGTGGAGTATTTGTCCCACAGCGGCAGGCCCTCCTTGGAATAGAGCGACATCGCCATGACCGGTGGGCGGTGCATGCGGTCGGCAATGCCGCCGGTGCGGGCGGGGGCCGGCGGATGGGTGAAGCCCTCGACGGCCATCGCGTCCCAGATGAACTTGCGCGAGGAGGCGAAGGCGAAGTCGCGGACGTTCTCGGCGCGGTAGACCCAGGTCTTCACGCCCTTGGGTTTGCCCTGCTCGGCGGCAAGGGCCTCGTCGGGCGTGACGATGAAAACGGGTTTCTGGAACTCGCCCTGCGCCTGCTTGAGGCGGTCGCGCTGGGCGGCGGTGAGCACTTGGTCGGGGTTCTGCAGCACGCCGGTGGCGCCGACGATGTGGTCGTCGGGCACGGTGAGGCGCACGGTGTAGTTGCCGAAATCGAGGGTGAACTCGCCGGTGCCGAGGAACTGTTTGTGCTGCCAGCCGGTGTAGTCGGTGTAGGGCGCCAGGCGCGGGAACCACTGCGCGATGGTGTAGGTGCAGTTGCCGTCCTGCTCGAAGAACTCGTAACCGGTGCGCTCGTTCATGAGCTTCATGTCGTTGATCGGGAAATCCCACGCGACCTTGAACGTGGTGCTCGCGTCCGGGGCGAGCGGGGCGGGAAGGTCGAGGCGCATCATCGTCTTCACGATGGTGTGCGGCAGCGGCCGACCCTCGGCGTCGGTGACGGCGCTGATGTTCATCGTGCCGTCGTAGCTTTCGAGATGGAGCAAGCGGTCGAGGGCGCGGTAGGAGAGCTTGGCGGCGCTGGGGCCGCGGCGGGTGTCGCCCGCGGCGCGGCTGTCCGCGTTGTGCGACATGTAGTTCTGGTCGAGTTGGAGCCAGAGGTAGGCGAGCGGGTCGGGTGAACGGTTGTGGTAGGTGATGGTCGCGCGGCCGGTGAGGTGGCGCTTCGCGTCGTCGAGCGTTGCGTCGATGTCGTAGTCGGCGGTGTTCTGCCAATAGGCGCGGCCGGGCGCGCCCGAGGCGGTGCGCTGGTCGTTGGGCGTGGGGAGCAACGTCTCAAGCTGCTGGAATTTCCCGACGGGCGCGCCGGGGCGGACGGGCGGCAGGGTGGTGGTCTGGGCGCACGCGAGCGCGGCGCCGACGAAGAGGAGGGGCAGACGCATACGGGGTAGGGCGCGAGGAAAACCGGCGCCCGGGCCAAGGCCAGTCGAAATGCGGCCAAACGCACCCGGAACACGCCGTCAGAACAACATCGCTTTCCCCTCGGCGGCCTGCATCATGGCTGCCGGCCAGCCACGCACTGGCGTGCGGCGGCCTGTCACCTCAACCCCGGAGTCTCCCATGAACGAGGCCGTTGTCATCATCACGTTCATCCTCACCGCGCTCGTCGCGGGCGCGCTTGGCGGTCTGGCGATGGAGGGTGCCATGTGGGCCATCGGCAAAGGCGGCTGGGCCAAGGCCGACATGATCGTCGCCCTTGGCAGCCTGCTCACAAAATCGCGCGAGAACGCCCGCCGCGTCGGCCTGACCATCCACGCCGTGTCGAGCGTCGGCTTTGCGATGGTCTACACCACGCTCATGCTCGTGCTGGGGATGACGGGCATGCCGTTGGCGATGATGCTCGGCCTCGGCGCGGGATTCCTGCACGGGCTCGTCGTCAGCCTCATGCTCATGTGGGTGATCGCCGACCGCCATCCGCTGGAGGAATTCAAGGAGGCCGACTTCGCGGTCGGCCTCAGCCACCTCGTCGGGCACGTGGCCTTCGGCGGCGTGGTCGGGCTGGTGGTGGGCATCTCGCCGCTGTAGGGGGCGCTACCGGCGCGGGCCCGGTTCGGCCGGCTTGAGGTGCAGGCCGGACAACACGGTGAGGTCGAAACTGAACTCACCGCTCGTTTCGCCGCTGCGATGGCGCAGGACCAGCCGCTTGGGACTGGGTGCGACGGGAAAGAAGAAGCTCACCGTGCGCTCGATGCCGGGCTCCAGGGTCAGCGGCAGATGCGCCCGCCGGCGATCGAACTCGTCGTTGATGGCGTCCCGGGCGACCAAGGTGCGCACGCCGGAGCCGATGATCCACAGCGGCACGCCGACGATGACGGTCGCCGCCCCCGCGGCCAGCACGGTGCCGCCCCCCAATCCGGTCGCGATGGCCGCGGCAACATCGACCGAAGCGGCCCAGAGCAAGGTGACACCCGCGCCGATCAGGATCGAGCGGCCCGATTCCCGGTAATTTTTCAGCCGCGCCTTGCTCTGCTTTTCCAGCGCCCAAGGGTTCTCGCCGGGAGTCAGGATGAGGGAGTCGATGTCCGTAAGCTCTGCGCCGGTGATGGTCAGCGACGTCTGGCCGGGGTTGCGCACCGACACGACATACTCGTCCCAATACGCCGCCTTTTTCCACGAACCCGGGCCTTGGTAGACGATGACCGTCCGCAGGACAGCCGGCGCCGCCGTATCCCCGGCCTTCAGCTCGAGCAGCTGGGCCGGCGGCGTGTCCTTGGCCGCCATCTTGTATTTCGACGAGACACAACCGCCCAAGCCGAGGGTCAGCAGCAGGAAGGAAAGGGCAAGGCGTGGGGTGGGTGCCATGCGATCCGGATGATGCCCCGCAGCTTGGGTGGCCGGCCCGCCGGTGTCGAACCGGCATTCGGCCCCGGCGCGCACAGATATCTGCAACCAAGGACCGTCAGCCGGGTTCTGGAGGGCAACACCCCTTCCCTATGCTGTCTGATTTCCGCCTCGCCTTGCGGACTCTCGCGAAGAGTCCGGGATTCATCTTTGTGGCCGTGTTCACGCTCGCGCTGGGCGTGGCGGTCAGCACCACGATGTTCTCCATCGTCAACGCCGCCGCGCTGCGCGGCCTGCCGTTTCCCGAGCAGCACCGCCTGATCCACGTCGAGAACCACAACCTCAAGGAGGGCATCAACAGCATGGGCGTCTCCACGCTGGACTACCTGGACTTTCGGGCCGCGCAGAAATCGTTCGAGGACCTGGCGGTCTACCAGGAGCGCACCTTCAACCTCAGCGGTCCCGGGGGCGACCCCGAGCGCGTCACCGGTTGTGCCGTCACCTGGAGCACGCCGGCCATGCTGCGAGTGCCGGCGCAACTCGGCCGGTGGTTCACCGCCGCCGAGGGCCGGCCCGAGGCCGCGCCCGTCATCGTGCTCGGCCACAACCTCTGGCAGAACCGCTTCAAGGCCGACCCCGCCATCCTCGGCACCCAGATCAAGGTGAACGGCGAATGGGCCACCGTCATCGGTGTCGGCCCGAAGGATTTCCAGTTCGAGGAACGCTCCGATGCCTGGATGCCGCTGCGCCGGCTCCCCGAGAACGAGAAGCGCGACAACCGCTACTGGGAGGTCTTCGGCCGGTTGAAGGATGGTGTGACCCTCAAGCAGGCCCGCGCGGAGTTGCAGGCGGTCGGCGCCGGTCTCGCCGTTGCGCACCCGGCCACCAACAAGGACGTCGGCGTGACGGTGAAGCCCCTGCGCGACGAGTTCGTGGGCGAGGACACCATCGCCATCCTCGGCGTCATGCTCGGCGCCGTGATGCTCGTCATGCTCATCGCCTGCGCCAACGTCGCCAATCTCCTCCTGGCCCGCGCCGGCGTGCGCACCAAGGAGATCGCCATCCGCACCGCGCTCGGCTCGGGCCGGCGGCGCATCGTGCAACTGCTGCTCACCGAGGCGTTCCTGCTTGCGGGGGCCGGCGCCGCGCTCGGGCTCGCCGCATCCTACCCGCTCATGGCCGTATTCCGCCACCAGGTCATGAGCACCAACCCGCCGCCCTACTGGATGGTGTTCACCATCGACCACGTCTCCGTGCTCTTCACCGCCGGCCTCGCGCTGCTCGCGGCCTTCCTCGCCGGGTTCTTTCCCGCGTGGCGCGCCTCGCGGGCGGACTTCAACGCCGTGCTGAAGGACGGCACGCGCGGCTCGACCGGCGCCGCGCTGAGCCGCTTCACCCGCTTCATGGTCATCGCCGAGGTCGTGCTCTCCACCATCCTGCTCGTGCTTTCCGGCCTCTCGGTCCGCTCCGTCATCAAGATGCAGACGACGGACCTCGGCTACCAGACGGCGGGCCTGTTCACCAACCGCATCGGCCTGCCCGAGGTGGAATACAAGTCCATCGAGGCGCAGCGCGATTTCTACGCGCAGCTCCTCGAGCGGCTGGCCGCCCGGCCCGAGGTCGCGGCCGTCACCCTCACCAACACCCAGCCGACCTGGAACAACCGCGCCACCATATTGCTCGACGGCGAGATCCCGGGCAAGGACACGCCGCGCCGGTTCGCCACCGAAGTGGGCGTGGCCGGCAGCTATTTCGGGACGCTCGGCATCCGCCTGTTGCAGGGCCGCACCTTCGACGCCCGCGACACCGGCACCGCGCTGCCCGTCGCCATCGTCAGCAGCCGGTTCGCCGAACGCTACTGGCCCGGACAGAATCCGGTCGGCCAGCGTTTCGCCTACACCCCCGGCAACGACCAGGAGCCCCCGCGCTGGCTGACGGTCGTCGGCGTCGTCAGCCCCACCCTGCAGGGCAACTTCCATGGCCGCATGTCCGACATCCCGCAGGCCTACGTGCCCTACACCCAGCGCACCGAGGCGCGCTTCTTCACCGTCATCACCAAGGCCCGCTCCGGCGACCCGGCCGAACTTGCCAACGTCGTGCGCACCACCGTGCGCGAATTAAACGACGACCTCCCGATCTATTGGCCGCAGACGCTGGAGAAGATGGTCGCCGACGCGAAGTTCTTCAAGCAGCTCTTCGCCTGGATCTACGGCATCTTCGGCGCGGTGGCCCTGCTGCTCGCGGGCATCGGGCTCTACGGCGTCATGGCCTACAGCGTCGGCCAGCGCACGCAGGAGATCGGCGTCCGCCTGGCGCTCGGCGCCACCGCCGGCGACGTGCTGCGGCTCATCCTGCGGGAGGGCGGGGTGCGCCTCGTCCTCGGTCTCGCCTTCGGCCTCCTGTTCGCGTTCTACGCCGCGAAGCTCCAGGCCAATTCCCTCTACGGCATCACGCCCGCGGATCCCGTCACCTACGGCCTCGTGCTGGTCACGCTCGGCACCGCCGGGTTCTTCGCCTGCCTCGTGCCCGCGCTCCGCGCCCTGCGCGTCAACCCCGTCGAGGCCCTGCGCAACGAGTGA
>CAZMFB010000026.1:15213-30080 GCA_964565475.1 uncultured Opitutaceae bacterium
GCCCGCGCTCCGCGCCCTGCGCGTCAACCCCGTCGAGGCCCTGCGCAACGAGTGAGTCCGTCCCGTCCGAGTGTCATCTATTAGATGACACTCGGGGTGTGCCTCCTCAGGCGAGCGCCTGGGCGAGGTCGGCCTGCAGGTCCTCGACGTGCTCGAGGCCGACGGAAAAGCGCAGCAGGTTCTCGGGCGTCGTCGAGCCGGCCGGCTCGACGAGCTTGCGGTGCTCGATCAGGCTCTCGACGCCGCCAAGGCTCGTGGCGCGCGTGATGAGCTGCACCCTGCCGGCGACGGCCTTCGCAGCCTCGAAGCCGCCCTTGACGTGGAAGGACATCATCGCGCCGAAGTCGGCCATCTGGCGCCGGGCGACGTCGTGACCGGGGTGCGAGGCCAGGCCGGGGTAGTTCACGCGCTCGACGCGCGGGTGCGTGGCGAGCCATTCGGCGAGCCGGTGCGCCGTGGCGGTCTGCGCACGGACGCGGAGGGGCAGGGTGGCGAGGCTGCGGTGGAGCAGCCAGCAGTCGAAGGGCGCGGGCGCGGCGCCGCCGAGTTTCTGCCAGTCGCGGAGGCGCTGGCCGGTCTCGGCCGGGCAATCTGCGCCGACGACGAGCACGCCACCGAGCACGTCGCTGTGGCCGCCGAAGTATTTGGTCGAGGAGTGCATGACCACGTGCACGCCCAGCGAGAGCGGGCGGGTGAGGACGGGCGTGGCCCAGGTGTTGTCGGCGACGACGAGGGCGCCGGCGGCGCGGGCGAGCTTGGCCACGGCGGCGATGTCGGCGATCTTGAGGCAGGGATTGGAGGGCGACTCGAACCAGACCAGCCGCGTGGGCGCCGCGCGCAGGAGTTTTTCCAGCGCGGCGAGGTCGGTGAAGTCGGCGAACTCACCGCGCAGGCCCCAGCGGGCGAACTGGTCGGTCACGAGCTTGCGCGTGCCGTGGTAGATGTCGTCGGCGAAGACGACGCGGGCGCCGGGCTCGAGCGACTGGAGCACGGCGGCGGTGGCGGCCTGGCCCGAGGCGAAGGCGAGGGCGGTGGGGCCGCCTTCGAGGGCGGCGAGCGCGGTCTCGAGACCGTGGCGGTTGGGGTTGTCGTAGCGCGAATAGAGATAACCGTGCGGCAGCGTGCCGTCGGGCGCGCGCTCGAAGGTGGTCGCAAACGTGAGGTTGGGCGTGACGGCGCCCGTGGCGGGATCGACGGACTTGCCGGCGTGGACGGCGAGGGTTTCGGGGTGGGGGGATTTCAGCATCGGGAGCGTTTGTCGGGCACGCAGTCGACCAGACATTGCGCGAGGGCGTCGCGAAGATGGGTGAGGGCCTGTTCGACGTTGGCGCGGTGGGCGGGTGGCACGCAGCCGAGGAGGTTGGCGGCGTGTTCGTTGAGGGTGCGGTCGAGTTTGGCCCCTTCGGCGCGGCCCTTGGCCGTGAGCTCGATGATCCAGCTGCGGCCATCGTCGGGATGGTCGATGCGGCGCACGAGGCCGCGCTTCTCCAGGCGCACGACGAGCCGGCTGGCCCAGGTTTTCTCGAGGCTCATGCGGTCGGCGAATTCCTGCACGGTGGGCGGCGGGTGGCTCTGGGCCAGCAGGAGAAGCGCCTGGCACTCCTTGGCGGTGGCGTCGGTGCAGCACTCGGTCATGACACGCTGGGCCTGCGTGAAGAGGCGCACGACGTCGCGAAGCAGGGCGTCGGTGTTTTGCGCGGACTGGGCGGAGGCGCGGGGCATGGCGGAACGATGAAGCCGCACCCGCCGTTTGGCGAGCGCGGCGTCACAGCATTCAGGTGCAGCAGGCGGACTCTTCCTGGACCTCAGGGGCGGGCTCGCTGGAGCAGCACGGGGCGTCGTCATCCTTGGCGTTGTCGCCGCATTTGCCGCTGGCGAGGTTGCAGACGCGGCGTTCGGCGGCCTTGCAGCGGGTGCGGTCGGAGGTGAGCGAGATGACAAGCTGCCCGGCGGACGGCGCGACGGCGGCGATGTCCCACAGCGCGGGCGGACCTTCGCCGAGCACGGCGTGGATGCGGGCCTCGGCGTCGCCGTTGAGCGGCAGCTCCTTTTCGACGTGGTCGATAATGCGGAGGAATTTGTCGGCGGCCAGGTGGCCGCGGAGGGGGTTCATACTGTTGAGAGGCGGCACCCAGATTTCGAACTGCGTCTCGGTCCAGCGGTGGGTCATGGCGCCGCAGTCCATGGTTTCGTAGGTGACGCGCTTGGCTTCGGTCAGGTGCCAGCCGGAGGGGACAGTATCGCCGCCGCGACGAAACACGACGGGCAGGGCGGCATGCGCCCGGAGGGTTTGGAGGAACGTGGAGGTCTTCATGGTGGTTGTGACTAGCAACCAGCTGGTGATAGTTGTCAATAACAACTATTGAGGCTCTGGTGTCCGATCGGCCAGGATTGGCTCGGGTGATCAGTAGCCGGCCGCCTTCGAGTCCATGCGCCGCGGGTCGGGGGCGCCGAGGCGGAGTCCGGTCTGCGGGTCGACCGCGATGGAGGGAGCGTCGCCCTGGTAGGCGCCCTCGTAGGATTGCCGCTCCTTGAGGATCTGGCCCTTGGCCTTGAGGAGGGCGGCGGTGTCGGCGTTGAGGCCGAAGCGTTCGAAGGTGAGCACGTCAGGCATCCATTGGTGGTGGACGCGCGGGGCCTCGATGGCCTGTTGCACGGGCATCGCGAAATCGATGAAGTTGGTGACGATCTGGAAGACGGTGTTGATGATCGTGGGTCCACCCGGCGAGCCGGTGACTAGGAGGAGTTTGCCGTCCTTGAGGACCATGGTGGGAGTCATGGACGAGAGCGGGCGCTTGCCGGGTGCGATGGCGTTGGCCTCGCCCTGGAGGAGGCCGAACATGTTTTGCACGCCGATGAGCGACGTGAAGTCGTCCATCTCGTTGTTCATGAGAATGCCGGTGCCGGGGATGGTGACGCCGGAGCCGTAAGCGCCGTTGAGCGTATAGGTATTGGCGACGGCGTTGCCGGCGGCGTCGACGACGGAGAAATGCGTGGTCTCGGTCTTCTCGGCGGGCGCGGCAGCGACGAACTTGCCAAGGCCGGGCGCGACCGCGGCGGCGGGCGTGGCCTTGTCGGGTGAGAAGTCCGCCATGCGGCCCTTGAGGTAGGCGGGGGCGAGCAACTGGGCCACGGGCACGCGCACGAAGCCGGGATCGCCGAGGTATTCGGCGCGGTCGCGGAAGGCCCGTTTCATCACCTCGGCGAACAGGTGGTATTTGGCAGCGCTATTGTGTCCCATCGCGGCGACGTCGAGCGGCTCCATCATGCCGAGCATCTGGAGGAGGGCGATGCCGCCGGAGGAGGGCGGGGGCATGGTGAGGATGTCGTGGCCGCGATACTCGCCGCGCAACGGCACGCGTTCGACCGGGCGGTAGGCCTTGAGGTCGGCGAGGGTGATGAGGCCGCCGTGCTTTGCCATGGCGTCGGCGATGCGGCGCGCCGTCTCGCCCTCGTAGAATTCGCGCGGGCCCTGCTTTTGCAGGCGGGCAAAGGTCTCGCCGAGCTCGGCCTGCACCCAGTGGTCGCCAACGTTGTGGTGCGCGCCGTCCTTCAGGTAGATGCGCTTCGATTCGGGGTAGGCGCCAAGGAGTTTGGCCCAGCGTGGATCGCGGAGGTTGTTGGCCGTCCATTGCGAGACGGCGTGGCCTTCAGCGGCGAGCCGGCGCGCGGGCTCGACGACGTCGGCCCACGTGACCTTGCCGGAGCCGTATTTTTCCAGGGCCAGCGCGAAGCCCGCCACCGAGCCGGGCACGCCGCTCGCGCGCCAGCCGACGGTGGACGAGCCTTCGCCCGCGATCAGTTTCCCGTCGGGGCCGACATACATGTCGCGGGTGGCCGTGGCGGGCGCGGCCTCGCGGTAATCGATGGCGACCTCGCGCCCGTCCGCCAGGCGGATGAGCATGAAACCGCCGCCGCCGATGTTGCCGGCGAAGGGGTAGGTGACCGTGAGCGCGAGGCCTGTGGCCACGGCGGCGTCGACGGCATTGCCGCCCTTGCGGAGGATCTCGAGGCCGGCCTCGGAGGCGTGGGAGTTGCACGACACGACCAGGCCGTGGCGCGCCTCGATGGCGGGGCGCTGGGCCGGCAGCGGCAGGGCGGCGGCCAAGGCCAGGACGAGATTGAGCAACGGGACGCGGCGACGCGGGGTGGCGATCATGTCCGCATATTCCGGCGCGGCCCGGGGTCCGACAAGTCGCAAAACTACCCCACCGGTTTCCACTTGTTGATTGGGCCATCCGGACTATGCTGCCACGCACAATTGTTCCGCGGTTTCCCCCTTGCTCCCCAATCGCATGAAAACCCATTCGTTCCCCACGCGGGCGGCGCTGTGTGCGCTTGCCCTGGTTGCCGTCGGCAACCTGCCGGCCCAGCCGGCTGAAACCCCCAAGAAAGAGGAGGTCGTCCAGCTCGAGGCCTTTGTCGCCACGGGCACGCGCTTCAACGACCGCACCGTCACCGAGTCTCCGGTGCCGATCGACGTCATCCCGGCCGGTGAACTCCGCCAAGGCGGCTACACCGAGACCAGCCAGATGATCCAGGCCCTCGTGCCGTCGTTCAACTTCCCGCGCATCAGCGTCGGCGACGGTTCCGACCACATCCGTCCCGCCATGCTGCGCGGCCTCGCCCCCGACCAGACCCTCGTGCTCGTGAACGGCAAGCGTCGCCACACCAGCTCGCTCGTCAACGTCAACGGCTTCGTCGGCCGCGGCTCGGTCTCGATCGATTTCAATGCCATCCCCGCCTCCGCCATCGGCCGCATCGAGGTGCTGCGCGACGGGGCCTCGGCCCAATACGGCTCCGACGCCATCGCCGGCGTCATCAACGTCATCCTCGCCCGCGACACCGGCTGGAAGGCCGACTTCCAGTGGGGCCAGACCTCCGAGGGCGACGGCCGCGTGCTCGACTTCAACGTCGCCGGCGGCTTCCAGACCGAGGCGGACGGCCAGATCTTCCTTTCCGCCTTCTGGCGCGACCGCGAGAACACCAACCGCTCGCGCCCCGACACGCGCCAGCAATACTTCGGCACCAGCACCTCGACCGGTGCCCTGACCACGCTCAACGGCAACTTCGGCTCCGGTTTCACCCCCACCGCCGGCTCGGGCACCGGCGCCGCCGCCGCGCCCACCACCACGTTCACGCTCAATGCCGCCGAGCAGACCATCAACCGCCGCAACCACCGCCAGGGCGACGGCGACTCCGAGGACATGGGCGTCTTCGTCAACGGCGACCTCAAGGTCGGCGACGGCACCACCTTCTACTATTTCGGCGGCTACACCACGCGCGACGGCCAGGCCGCCGGCTTCTGGCGCCGCCCGGGTGACGACCGCACGGTCCGCGCCATCTACCCCAACGGCTTCCTCCCGCTCATCAACTCCGACATCGTCGACTACTCGCTCGGCGGCGGCTTCAAGGGCAGCAGCGGCAAGCTGGGCTGGGATTTCAGCATGGTCTACGGCAGCAACCAGTTTGACTTCACCATCAGCAACTCCGCCAACGTCACCCTCGGCGCCAACAGCCGGCGCACCTTCGACGCCGGCGGCCTCGGCTTCGAGCAGTGGACGACCAACCTCGACTTCACCACCACGCTCGGCTCCGGCGACAACCCCCTCAAAGTCGCCTTCGGCGCCGAATACCGCCGGGAGGGCTACGAGATCACCCCCGGCGAGCCCGACTCCTACCGCGACGGTGGCGTCCGCATCCTCGACGGCCCGAACACCGGCGGTCTCGGGGCCGTCGGCGCGCAGGTCTTCCCCGGCTTCCGCCCCTCCGACGCCATCGACGCTGACCGCAACAGCTACGCCCTCTATGTCGACAGCGAGCGCAACTTCACCGACAACCTTCTGGTGAGCGCCGCCGTGCGCTTCGAGGACTACTCGGACTTCGGCAACGAGACCACGTTCAAGCTCGCCGGCCGCTTCGCCGTGAACGACGCCATCGCCGTCCGCGCCTCGGCCAGCACGGGCTTCCGCGCCCCGCACCTCGCGCAGCAATGGTTCAGCTCCACCGCCACCAACTTCATCGGCGGCGTGCCCTTCGAGAACAAGACCTTCCCGGTCAACGACCCCGTCGCCCGCCTCCTCGGCGCCCGTCCGCTCAAGGCGGAGACGTCCACCAACCTCTCCATCGGCGCCACCTTCTCGCGCCAGAACTTCGCCGCCTCGATCGACTTCTACCAGGTCGAGATCGACGACCGCATCGTGCTCTCGTCGAACTTCTCCGGCGGCCCCATCGGGCCCTTCCTCGCCGCCAACGGCCAGGGCCAGGCCAACGGCGGCCGCTACTTCACCAACGCCGTCGACACCGAGACCAAGGGCGTCGACCTCAACGTCCGCTACACCTGGGAGCCCGCAGGCCTCGGCAAGCTCACCGCCACCGCCGGCGTAAACTTCAACCAGACCGACGCCACCCGCATCTCGGCCACCCCCTCGCAGCTCACCGCCCTCGGCGTCGTGACCCCGCTCTTCGACATCGTCGAGAAGGTGCGCATGGAGGACGGCCAGCCCAAGAACGTCTTCAACCTCGGCCTCAACTGGGTCTTCAACGACTTCACCGTCTTCCTCCGCAACGTCCGCTACGGCGCCGTCTCCGCCGCGCAGTCCGACGCCTCCGGCTGGATCGCCGCCCGCAACGCCGCCCTCTCGCCCGGCTTCGACATCGAGCTTCTGCCCCCGGCCCCCGGCGCCGCCGCCGGCAACATGGTGCCCGTCCAGACCTTCAGCGCGAAGTGGCTCACCGATCTCGACGTCACCTGGCGCTTCGACGACCGCACCACGTTCTCGGTCGGCGCCAACAACCTGTTCGACGTCTACCCCGACCAGAACATCGCCTCCACTTCGCAGTGGCTCGGCAGCGACAACGCCGGCATCTTCCCATACAGCGGCATCTCGCCCTTCGGTTTCAACGGCCGCTTCTACTACGGCAAGGTCAGCTACAAGTGGTGAGACGCTGAACCGCTTTGATCTTCAAGGCGCGGGCTCTGCAGCCCGCGCCTTTTTCGTCGCCCGGGCCGGGCAGTTTGGTCGCGGGTTGTGGTCCGCTGGTCGGGTGGCGCTTGCGCCGCCTCGGGTCCGGCGGAGACTGCGCGCATGAAGACCGCCGCCCGTCTGCTCGCCCTGGCCATGCTCGCGCTTTCCGCTGCCGCCCAGTCCGCCAACTCCGTGCACACGCTCAAGCTCGACGCGGGAGCCGCGTCGCCGCCCGCCCGGCTGGCCGACTTCGCGTGGCTGGCGGGACACTGGGTCGGCACCGGTTTCGGCGGCGCGCACGTCGAGGAGATCTGGACGCCGCCGGAGGGCACCAGCATGGCGGGCATGTTCCGGCTCGTCAGCAAGGGTGCCGCGCAGGTCTACGAGCTGTGCCTGCTGCTGCCGGTCGGCGACACGGTCGAGCTCTGCCTCAAGCACTTCACGCGCGACCTCAAGGGTTGGGAGGAGAAGGCCGACTTCGTCACGTTCCGGCTCGTCCGCGTCGCGCCCGGCGCGGCCTGCTTCGAGGGCCTCACCTTCCGCCTCGACGACGGCGGGGCCACGCTCCGGGTCTGGCTCGTGACTGGGAGCCAGGCGGGCGAGATCGCCGAGCAGGAGATGGTCTTTCAAAAACGGAGCTGACCGGGCGGAAATCTGTTCGCGTCGGCGCGTCCCGCGGCTTCACTCGCGGCATGTTCGCCCCGATCGAAGGCCTGCGCTCCCCCTACGACCAGAACGCCGGCGGCCTGCACCATCTCGGCCGCATGCTCGACAAGATGCGCCTCAAGGCGGCCGGAAAACTGCCGGAGGATTTCCAGCGCAACTACGGCCTTTCCTTCGGGCTCGACGGCCAGCTTTGCGGTTTCCTCGGGGTCGAATTTGCCGCCATCGAGGCGCGCGTGCACCAGGGCGGCACCGACGCCGAGATCGCCGAGTGGATCTTCGCGCAGGGCCTCCGGCCCAACCGGCAGCAGGCCCGCGTCTGGAACGAATACATCCGCAAGCTCGGCTGGAACGACCGCGGCGCCGCCGTCATCGCCAAGGTCAAGCAGGAGTCGGGCCTCACGGCCCGCGACGACATCCAGACCATCTTCGACGGCATCGACGCGCTCGAGGGCCGGCCTCCGCCGCACCCGCGCAGCGGCTGATCGCGTGGAGCCCGGTCCGGCAGTCACGCAGGCCCTGGCGAAGGTGTTCGATGCGGCCACGGCCCGGCACCTCGGGGAAAAGTTTGCGGCCGCCCGCCTGCCGCTGATCAACCGCGAAGGCGACCGCGTCCTCCTGGCCATCATCCTGTTGAGCAAGGGAGACGCCCGCCGCGCCCTGCGCGAACTCGCGGAGGCCGAGAAGGACTGGCGCGACACGCTCTGCGCCGCCGGCCTGGAAAACGAGAACTGGCGCGACGTGCTGCGTGCCCGCGGCTACGAGGTGCCGTCGTAGCTCACGCCCAGGGCGCGCCGGGCGGGCCGAAGCGCGTGCCGGCAGGGAAATCGAGGCCGAACGCTTCGCGCAGGAGCCGGAGCAATTGCTCCGCCGAGGTCAGCGGCTCCGCGGTGAGAACTTCCACGCCGCGACGGCGCAGGAATTTTCCCTCGCGGATTGCCACCCGGGTGCCGTCGCGCCGCGCGCGGCCGACAATGAGGTTGTGCCGGAAATGAGACTGCTCGTGCGCGCTCGTCCACCAGTTGCCCACCTCGCAGTCCACGAAGTGGAATTCCTCGAGTGAAAACTCGCACACGTCCATCCAGCCACCCTCGGTAGGCACCTGGTGGAAGAGCCGGCCGTTTTCGCGGACCAACCGGCGTGGCTCGTGCGGCGTGGGCAGGTCGCGGTCGAACACCAGCGGAATCGCGCATGTCAGCGACGAGGTGCCGAGGCCGGCGTCGGCCAGATATTCGCCTTCGGGCAGGGTCACTTTCACGAAGGTGTGGGTGCGGTAGGGGATTTGCTCGCGCGGGATCGGTCCGCGCACCCGCGCGCCCAGGAGCATCGCGCGGTAACCCAGCGCGCGCAGCGCCAGCAGGAGGAGATTGTTTTGTTCGAAGCAATAGCCGCCGCGCCGTCGGTGGACGAGTTTGGCCATCAGCGCCTCGGGCGTCAGGCTGATCGGCCGGCCGAGGAGCACGTCGAGGTTCTCGAAGGGGATGCTCGTCGTGTGGTGCAGTGCGATGGCGTGCAGCGTCTCCAACGTCGGCGTGCGCGGGCCGGCGTAGCCGATGCGGGCGAGATAGGCGTCGAGCTCGAAGCCGGGCGTGGACATGCCGGCAGCATACGGGTCGGAAGCAGGCCGGCAACTGGCCGTTCGGCCCGGGCGGCACAGCCCTTGACCTTGCGTTCCGCACAGCGGCGGGAAAACTCGGCGCGCATGAACGAGAAGATCGGCTTCGTGGGCGTCGGGCGCATGGGCGGCAACATGGCGCGGCGGCTCAAGGACTGCGGCTACGCGCTCTCGGCGGTCTACGACGCGCATGCCCCGACCGCAGCCGCATTGGCGGCCGAGCTCGGCGCGAAGCACGCCGCCCGGCTGGCGGAGGTCACGGCCGCGGCCGAGGTGGTCTTCACGGTCGTGACCGACGACGCGGCCCAGCTCGCCGTGTTCGCGGAGTCGGGCGACTCGTTGCTCACCGGCGCACAGGGCAGGATCTTCGTCAACTGCGCCACGCTCACGCCCGCCGTGCACGTCGAGGTGGAGCGCCGCGCGAAGCGGGCTGGCGCGATTTCGCTCGAGGGCTGCATGGCCTCGTCCATCCCGCAGGCGCGCAACGGCACGCTCTACCTGATGTGCGGCGGCGATTCGGATGGCTTCGCCCGGGTGCGGCCGATTTTGGAGAAACTCAGCACGGCGCTGCGCTACGTCGGGCCGGCCGGCCGCGCCGCGCAGGTGAAGGCGCTCGTCAACCTGGTCATGAACATCAACACCGCCGGCCTCGCCGAGGGGCTCGGACTTGGCCACGCGCTTGGCCTCGACCTCGACATGTTGCGCGAGGTTTTCGCCCAGACCGGCGCGAATTCCCAGGTGCTCAAGACCGACGGCGAGGACATGCAGAACCGCGCGCACGATTGCTTTTTCTCCGCCGCGCACGCCGCCAAGGACTCCGGCATCGCCGCCCGGCTCGGCCGCGAGGCCGGGTTGAAGCTGCCGCTGGCCGAGGCCACCCGGGCGCAGTTCGACCGCATGGTTGCGCTCGGGCTCGGCGGCCTTGATAAGAGCGGCGTCGCCGAGCTGACCTTCAGGGGCCGGCACGGGTGAAACGGGAAGCGGAGCTCTTCTTTACCACGGATTGCCCGGATAGGGACAGATTGCCCGGGTGCAAATCCGCGGCATCCGTCTTCATCCGCTGAATCCGTGATCAAGATAATCTGGAGGAGCGATGCTTTCCATCGAGTTCGACGCTTCGCCTCGCGGGGGTCGCGGGTGGCCGCAGGGGACTTGGCCGGGCGGGGCGGCGCCGTAATTTTGGCACACCCCATGAACCGCCGCGACCTGCTCAAACTCGGTGCCGCCGCCGGCGCCGCCTCCCTCCTTCCGCGTCTCTCCGCCCAGGCCCCCGCCGCGAAGCCGCCGGCCCGCCTGCCGGTCGTCACCGTGCCCGCCGCCGTGGGCGTCGAGCGCGCGGCCAAACCCCTCAACATCCTCATCCTCGGCGGCACGGGCTTCACCGGGCCGCACCAGGTGCGCTATGCGCTCGCGCGCGGGCACAAGCTCACGCTTTTCAACCGCGGCCGCCGCCCGAAGGAGTGGCCGGGCGAGGTCGAGGAGCTGACCGGCGACCGCGAGACCGCCGACCTCAAGGCCCTCGCGGGCCGTGAGTGGGACGTGTGCATCGACAACCCCACGAGCGTGCCCTCCTGGGTGCGCGACGTCGGCCGCGTGCTGCAGGGCAGGGTGAAGCACTACGTCTACATCTCCTCGCTCTCCGCCTACGCCGGCACCGCCACGCCCGGCATGACCGAGGACGCCCCGACCGCGAAATACACCGGGCCCGACGTGATGAAGGAGACACGCGCGACCCTCATCGCGAACATGAACCTCTTCGGTCCGCTCAAGGCCGCGTGCGAGCAGGAGGCCGAAAAATGGTTCCCCGGCCACACCACCGTCATCCGCCCCACGCTCATCGTCGGCCCGGGCGACGACACCGACCGCTTCACCTACTGGCCGGTCCGCATCGCCCGCGGGGGCGACGTGCTGGCGCCACCGCCGGCCGATCCCATCCAGATCATCGACGCGCGCGACCTCGCCGAATGGACCATCCGCCTCTGTGAGCAGCGGGCCCTCGGCATCTACAACGCGGTCGGCCCCGACTACGAGCTGGGCGCCGGCGCGATGCTGCACGGCATCCACGCCGCGCTGGGCGGCAAGGTGCGCTTCCATTTCACCGACCAGGCCTTCGTGGACGCGCAGCGCATCCAGGCGTGGAGCGAGTTCACCACCTGGGTGCCGGGCGGCGGCGAGACGGCGGGCTTCCACCGCATGAGCACGGCCAAGTGCATCGCCTCCGGTCTCACCTACCGGCCGCTCGCGACGACGGTCACCGACCTGATGGCGTGGTTCCGCGGACTGCCGGCGGAGCGGCAGGCGGCGTTCCGCTCCGGGCTCAAGCCCGAGCGCGAGGCCGAGCTGCTGGCGAAGTGGAAGGCGCGGGCGTAAGTTGTTTCACCGCGGATTTCACGGATGCGCGCGGATGGACTGCGGCGCGGTGAGGGCGAAATATCATCACACCAAGGTCGCAAAGCGCGCGCAAGCGCGCTGCCCCACGACAGAAACTCCGTTTCCGGATAACTTCCAGGATCCCGGTTTAGTCCGGGACCTCGCCCTTGAGCTCGTCGAGGCGGCGGCCGTCGCGGGTGACGTGGATGGCCGAGATGGCGCGGCCCTCCTCGAACACCGCCTCGCACCACAAGGAGCCGTCGTCCCGCCACGCGCGCATCGGGCCGTGCCGCACGCCGCCGCGCCAGGTGAACTCGAATTTCCCGCCGTAGCGGTAGGGCTGCACCTGCACGCCATCGGACGGGGGTGGCGGAGTGGGTGCGTAGTTGAGGGAGACGAGCAGGCCCTGCGGGAGGCGCAGGGCGGGGCCGTATTCGTTGTCCGGCAGGAAAAAGGGGAACAGGGGCTGGTAGTCCTCCCCGAGCTGGGAGGGGTGCACCGCTTTGACATAATTCTGCGGGCCGTAGATGTCCTCAAACCGCAGGAAAAGGCGGTGGGGCTTTTCGAGGGTGAACTGGTCGAGGGCCGCGCCCAACTGCCGGAGATTGCCCTGCACCACCTTCTTCCCGGTGGTGAGCCGGAGATGGCTGCGATAGGAGGAGATGCCGGGGATGGCGGCGAGGAGGACGACCAACATGAGCCCCGTGATGATGTATTTGGCCGCGCCACTTTTGGCAGGCGGGGTTTCGGGGGTGGGGTTCATGCGGGTAGTGTCCGCTGACGCAGGAGCAAAGTCGAAGGGGAAAAGGGGAGGAGCAACGCTCAACGTCCAACGCTTAACGCTGAACATCCAACGTCCGGAAACCCGAGAACTTAACACAGGGGCCGCGGAGATCGCGGAGGACAGAGGATTAACCACAGAGGCGCGGAGACGCTGAGAAAAAAATCTGGACCGGCTCTCTGTGCCTCTGAGTCTCAGTGGTGAATCAAAGTCGAAGGGGGCGGAGAACCCGCCTACGCGCTGTGCGCTACGGCGCGGCAAGCAGAGGACGGAGAACTAAACGCAGAGGCCGCGGAGATCGCGGAGAACAGAGGATTAACCACAGAGACACGGAGACGCAGAGAAGAGAAAAAATAATCCGGACTGGTTCTCTATGCCTCTGAGTCTCTGTGGTGAATCCATTACGTGGAGGAAAGAGGGAGGAGGACGGAGATTAACCACGAAATTCACGAAGGCCGCGAAGTGGGGCGAGTTCCCCGGCTTACGGCTTCGAGTTCTTCGTGGTGACCCGGTTGCGTTAAGATTGTGCGACTGGTCGCGCAATTGAGGGGAAGGGAGATTCTGGCCAATTGGCCAGAATTGGCGTGTGGGGGAATTGTGCGGGCGCCCGCACAATCGGGGTCAGAGGCGTTGCCAGTGGCCGCTTGCCCTGAGCCGGTCGAAGGAGTGGAGGGTAGCTTGACGCTGGATCAAGGCTCTGATCAGGTGCGGCGACCGCCATGCCTGCCGCGACGATCAAGTTGTTCCTGCCCACCGGTGATCCGCAAGGGCTCAAGGTTGCGGAACTTTCCAACTGGAATGGCAAGGCACTCGCCGCGCCGCGTTCAGAGCTTAAGGAATTGCTCGCGCGAGACGAGATGGAGCAACCTGGCATCTATTGTCTGACCGGAACCGATGACGCAACAAACCGTCCGGCAGCTTACATAGGAGAAGCAGAAACACTGGGCGACAGATTGCGCTCTCATCGGGACAGGGATTTTTGGGTGCAGGCCCATGTGATTCTGAGTAAGGACGAGAATCTCACCAAGGCACACACCCGCTATCTCGAAGGACGCTTGATCGAGGAGGCGCGCAAGGCCGGTCGCTGGCATCTGATCAATGGACAAGGCAGTGGATCCAAACTGCCCGAGGCGGACCGTGCCGAGATGGAGGTGTTTTTCGGCAAGGTTACACAGCTTTTGCCACTGCTAGGCTGTGATCTCTTTGGCACCGCGCGCAGTCCGATCACTCAGCAGCCGCTGATCTGCGAAATCAAAGGACTTCGCGCCTACGGTTATCGAACGCCAACCGGATTTCTCGTGCTCAGAAACTCACAAGCGGTTGCAGAATTGCGCCCCTCTGCTTCCAAGCACGCAGGCTGGATGATAAAACTCCGAGAGCAGCTACTAGCCGAAGGAACCTTGGTATCCGACGGTGCGAACTTCGTTTTTGCGCGCGACGTGGAATTCAGCAGTCCTAGTTTTGCAGCTGCCGTTGTGAGAGGAGGAAATGCCAACGGACAAACCGATTGGCGCGATGCGGAAGGGCACAGCCTCAAGGAGATCGAAGGAGTTTAACCCGTTGGCAATCCAAGCCAAGCGAGTGGGATAGAACCGAATTTATAGTGGCAGTTCATACTGTTGATGTAAGCCAAGACATCACGATACTTTGGCTTGTTGAACCACTCGCTAAGCACATAAACATATTCAACCTTTAGCTCCAAGGTGGCAACAAGTTTGGCGTATTGCTTTCTTTTGAAGTCGCATGTCTGCAGCTTCTCATCAACCGAGCCTTCACCTTGTTGGTATTTCACCTCAATGATGAAGAGCGTCTCACGCACGATTACCAGCAAAGCATCATCTGGAAGAATACGGCGCGAAATTATTCTGTCCCAAACAATGCCGTTTTCCTCCAAGAAATTGTAGAACGAGTGCTTTTGGAAACAGCGAGCGACGAATTTGCCGCGAAAATACACTGCGTGGCCGGCCTGTCCGATAACCTCCCGGACTTCGTAGCCTTCAACTCCTCGTAGCAAATCCCGCAAATCAACAGCCTTTTCAAAGCGCAGCCCCGTTCCAGTATTCGCTCCGCCTGTGCCGCCGGTTTTCATGTCAGGCGCGGGATGCGGCAAGGCGCTTCGCCGCGAGGGCGATGTAAGCCTCGTCGAGTTCGATGCCGACGGCTCGGCGGCCGAGTTTCGCGGCGGCCGTGAGTGTCGTGCCGCTGCCCATAAAAGGATCGAGGACAAGATCGCCGGGGTTGGAAGACGCACGAATGACCCGCTCGAGGAGCGAGAGGGGTTTCTGTGTCGGATGCTTGCCTTCCGTTTTCTCATTTTGACCCGGTGCGGTCAGCTTCCAGACCGACGACAGTGAATCTGCCTCGGGGGGGGGGGGGGGGGGGCGGTAGAGGATGGCTTCTGCGTCGGCACCACAATGCCGAGTTCAAATTGTGAATCCCAAACGTCCTTCATATGTTTGCCGCCGTTGGC
>CAZMFB010000027.1:0-29762 GCA_964565475.1 uncultured Opitutaceae bacterium
TCGGCGTAGAACGGCGTCTGGTCGAAGACCAGAAAGGTGTCCTTCTCCGTCCGCACGACGTCGATCAGACGCGCTGTGGCGCCGGCGGCGGTGTATCCGCTGAATCGAGTCGCGGTGAGATCGGCGGCGGCATCGCCCTCCTTCGCGGCCACGATCACCTCCCTTTTCTGGGACGCCCGGCCCCGTTCGCGCTGCCTTTCCATCTCAGATTCGAAGCCTGAGGTGTCGACCGAGAGGCCGCGCTCGGCCGCGAGGAGCTGCGTCATGTCGAGCGGGAAACCGTAGGTGTCGTAGAGCTCGAAGGCGGCGGCGCCGGGGAAGGTTGGGGCACTAACTCCGACTTTCTTGAGTTCTTGAGAAAGCGATTCACTGAAATCCAAGATTAATCTTGGAAGATTTTCGTCAGTGGAAATGCGCCCGGAATATCCAGTGCCTCCCAACATGGTCCTGATGTTGACAGGTCGGCCACTGGTTCCCGCCCGCACAGTCTCATGTAGAGTGGAAAAGAGGGATTCGTTGAACTTATCAATTCCGCGGTCCAGGGTCCGTCCGAAGCTCTCCTCCTCGCTTCGAATCACGCGGCGGATGATGTCCTGCTGTTGGACCAGTTCGGGAAACACGCCGCCGAGCGAGTCGACCACGGGAGCGACCAGCTGCTCGAAGAAACCGGCTTGGAGACCGAGTTTCTTTCCATAGAGGATTCCGCGGCGCAGGATACGGCGGATGACGTAGTTTCGCCCGTCATTCGCGGGCAGAATGCCGTCGGCAATGGCGCAGGAGACGCACCGCGCGTGATCGGCCAGGACACGAAAAGCGACGTCGGTCTGTTCCGTCCCGGTCAGCCCTTCGCGGGATTTCGGAACGGTGCTCATGTACGGTTTCCCGCAGAGCCTCCCGATGCAGTCGAAAAGCGGCGCAAACACGTCGGCGGCATAATTGGAGGGATCCTTGGAGAAATCCTTGAATCCGTTCGTCGTCGCGTGGATTCCGGCGACCCGCTCGAAGCCCATGCCCGTGTCGACATGCTTGGCGGGGAGGGGAGAGAATGTGCCGTCGGCGTTGGCGTTGAACTGGATGAAGACGTGGTTCCAGATCTCGATGCAGCGGGGGCTGCCGGCATTGACCAGGGCGCGGCCGGCGGCCTCGTCGTCGGCGGGGAGCAGATTGAAATGGATCTCTGAGCAGGGCCCGCAGGGGCCGGTGTCGCCCATCATCCAGAAATTGTCCTTCTTGTTGCCGTGGACAATGTGGACGGCGGGGTCGAGGCCGGCGGCTTTGAAGATGCCGGCCCAGATGTCGTAGGCCTCCTGGTCGAAGTCGGACGGGTCGCCCTTGGATTTGTCGGGCGAGTAGACCGTCGCGAACAGGCGCTTGGGCGGGATGCCCCAGACCTTGGTGAGGAGTTCCCAGCCCCAGGTGAGCGAGTCCTTCTTGAAGTAGTCGCCGAAGGACCAGTTGCCCAGCATCTCGAACATCGTGTGGTGATAGGTGTCGAAGCCGACGTCCTCGAGGTCGTTGTGCTTGCCGCCGGCGCGGATGCATTTCTGGGTGTCGGCGACGCGCTGCCACGGGGCGGCCTGGTCGCCGAGGAAGTAGGGCACGAACTGGTTCATGCCGGCGTTCGTGAACAGCAGGTTGGGGGCCGTCGGCAGGAGGGAGGACGACGGCACGACGGCGTGCTGCTTGGACTTGAAGAAGTCGAGGAACGACTGGCGGATCTGGGCGGAGGTCATCGGACGGAGGGCGGAAGGCGGAGAAAAGTGATCAGGAAGAGAGGACAGAAGACAGAGGACGGGGCGGCGAGTGAAAAGTTGGGGGCAGGAGGCGGGAATTTGCGTTTGCGGAAGCGGCGCCGGTGCAAATCCTGTCCGCGTGAAAATCCATGTGAAGCCCGCGGGGCCGCTCCAGACCAACGCCTACCTGCTGACCGAACCGAAGACGGGCGAGGCGGTGCTGATCGACGCGCCGTTGGGCATCACGGACATCATCGGCCCGGTGCTGGCGAGGGAGGGCTGCAAGCTGACGGAGCTGTGGCTGACCCACGGGCATTTCGATCACATGCAGGACGCGGCGCGGCTGAAGGCCGAACTGGGCGTCAAGGTGCTGGCGCACCGCGACGACCAGGGGCTGATCGAGACGCCGGAGATCATGGAGGGCTTCATGGGCCAAAAACTCGGCCTGAAGGGCGTGAAGGTGGACCAGTGGGTCGGACCGGGCGACAAGGTGCAGGCGCTCGGACGGGAGTTCGAGGTGCGGCACGTGCCGGGGCATTGCCCCGGGAACGTGCTGTTCTACTGCCCGGCGGCGAAGGCGGCCTTTGTCGGCGATGCGCTCTTCAACGGCGGCGTGGGTCGGTGGGATTTACCGGGAGGGAGTTTCGAGATGCTGGCGGAGTCGATCCGCGCGCAAATCTACACGCTGCCGGACGAGACGATCGTATTCCCGGGGCATGGCCCGCGCACGACGGTGGGCGACGAGAAGCGGACGAATCCGTTTGTGGCGGAGGTGGAGGCGTGAGCCACACCAACCACGAGCAATTCATGCGGCGCGCGCTGGAGCTGGCGCGGCATGGCTGGGGCACGACGCACCCTAATCCGATGGTCGGTTGCGTCATCGTGGAGGAGGGCCAGATCGTCGCGCAGGGGTTCCACGAGAAGGCGGGCGAGGCGCACGCGGAGATCAATGCGTTGAAGGCGCTGGGGCGGCGCCCGAAGTTCGGCGCGACGCTCTACGTGACGCTCGAGCCGTGCTGCACCCACGGGCGCACGCCGCCCTGCACGGATGCGATCGTGGATGCGGGCATCACCCGGGTCGTGGCCGGCGCGACCGACCCGAATCCGGCGCATGCCGGCAAGGGCTTTGAGGTGCTGCGCGCCGGAGGGGTGGAGGTGACGGAGGGCGTGCTGGCGGAGGAGTGCGCCGGGCTGAACCTGATCTTCAACCACTGGATGGCGACGGGCCGGCCGTTGTTCGCGGCCAAGGCGGGCGTGACGCTCGACGGCAAGGTGGCGACGCGCACCGGCGACTCGAAATGGATCACGGGCGAGGCGTCGCGGGCCCACGCGCACCACTGGCGGCGCTATTTTCCCGCCATCGCCGTGGGCGCGGGCACGGTGCGGGCGGACGACCCGCGGCTGACGGCGCGCACGGACGGCGCGGAGTGGTGCCCGTGGCGCTTCGTGTTCGACGGCCTGTTGCGCACGGTCGTGGACAAGGCGATGCCCTCGCTCTACACGGACGAGTTCCGCGAGCGGACCATCGTCGTGACGACGCAGCACGGGGGCCTGGGCTACGTGCGCAAGCTGAACACCATGGGGGTGAAGACCTGGGTGCTGAACTCGGTGAGCCCGAAGGTGAACCTCGGGGATTTCCGGAGGCGCTGCGCGCAGGAGGGCATCACGGGAGTGTTTTTCGAGGGCGGGGCGCAGCTGCTGAGCGAGCTGCTGCAGGCGCGCGAACTGGACTACCTGTTCACCTACCACGCGCCGGTGCTGTTCGCCGACGACAAGGGCAAGGGCATCCTGCGCGGCCTGCGCACGGAGACGCTCGCCAACGCCATCCGGCTGGAGCGCGTGCGGCACGAGACGCTGGGCGACGACTCGCTGATGCGGGGCTTCGTGAAGTATCCGGAGAAGATGTTCGTGGACGAGGCGACGTTCAACCGGGCGCTGCATGGCGAGTGAACCCGAGAGTGCCGTGCTCCGGCTGCACCTGGCCAGCGGCAACCGGCACAAGGCGGAGGAGTTGCAGCGGCTGGCCGACGCGGCGGGCCGGCCGGTCCGGATCGTGACGGCGGCGCAGATGCCGGAGGTGGCCGAGGACACGGGAACCTTCGCGGGCAACGCGCGCAAGAAGGCCCTGGCGTTGCAGGCGATGCTGGGACCGGGGGCGTGGGTGCTGGCCGACGACAGCGGCGTGTGCGTGGACGCGCTCGGCGGCGCGCCGGGCGTGGAATCGGCCTATTTCGCGGGCCCGGAGCACGACATGCGAGCCAACCTGGCGAAACTGACGGAGGTGATGCGCGGCGTGCCGCCGGCGCGGCGCGGCGCGCACTTCGTCTGCGTGCTACTGGTGCGCGGTCCGGGCGGGGTGGAATTCGTGGCCGAGGGCCGTTGCCCGGGCCGGCTGCGGGAGGAGCCGCGGGGCGGCGGGGGCTTCGGTTATGATCCGCTGTTCGTGCCCGAGGGACTTGAACGGACCTACGCCGAGCTGACGGAGGAGGAGAAAAACCACTTCAGCCACCGTGGCCGGGCCTGGGCGCAGTTGGCAGAGTGGCTGAAAGCCCGTGTCATGTGACCGGCCCGGACACCAATGTTCGTATTACGAACATTGGTCTGGCATGGGAAAGACGCTGCCGGTTGAGCTATTGAGCTAGGAGGGGAACGGATGCTGCTGCTCACCGTCCCGTCTCGCCTCCACGAAGAGCGCGGCGGCCTGGGCGCGCCGGGAGATGCCCAGCTTGTCGAAGACGGTGGCGAGATAGTTCTTGATGGTCTTCTCGGTCAACCCGAGGCGCTCGCCGATCTCCTTGTTTGTCAGTCCCTCGGCCAGCAGCGCCACGATCCGACGTTCCTGGGGGGAAAGGGCACCGAGTTTTTCGGCCGCAGGGGTGAGCGGCCGGCGGCGGACGAGGTTGAGGACTTGTCCCGCCAGGGAGGGATCGAGCACGGGCATTCCGGCGGCGGCCTGCCGGACGGCGCGCGCCAGCGAGGCGCCGTCGTTTTCCTTGAGCAGATAGCCCTGGGCGCCGGCGTTCATCGCCTCCTGGACGTTGCGCTCGTTGCTGTTGGACGTGAGCACGAGCACCCGCAAGCCCGGTGTCGCGCGCAACATCTCCCGGCAGGCCTGCAGTCCCGACCGGTCGGGCAGCTGCAGGTCCAGCAACACGACGTCGGGCCGCAGCTTCGCGGCGGCGGCAATGCCTTCGGCGGCGTTGGGTGCTTCGCCGGCGATCTCGATGTCCGTCTGGTCCTCCAGGGCCGCGCGCAGCCCCAGCCGCACGATGGGACTGTCATCGACCAGCAGCAGGCGGATTTTCTTCGCGGCGGTCACGGGCTGGCGGTGGCGGCGACCGGCAGGCTGAGCAGAACCCGAGTGCCGCTGCCGGGGACGGATTCGACGCGCAACTCCCCGCCGAGGGCCGCGGCGCGGGCGCGCATGTTCCCGAGCCCGTGGCCGTTGCCGGCGCCGGCGGCGAACCCCGCGCCGTTGTCCTGCACGGCCAGGGCGACCGCGCCGTCGCCGTGCCCGGCCCGCAGCACGATGCTCGTCGGGTGGCCGTGGCGCAGGCTGTTGCTCACCGCCTCACGCAGGATGCTGAGCACCTCGCCGACCTGATGCGGCGGGATGAGGGCGAGGGCCTCCGGGTCGAATTTCCGCTCGATCCGCGCCGCCTCCTCCGGGGGCAGGGCCTTGAGCATGTCGTCCACCGCGCTGTCGAAGGACTGGCGCAGGACCGACTGGGGCTCGAGGTCGTCGAGGTAGGCCCGGACCTGCTGGTTGACGCGGCGCAGCTCCGCGAGGCACTGCTGCAGGCGCTGGGCGGCCTCGGTCGAGCCGTCGAGGCGCCGTTGGAGGCTCTCCATGGTCAGGCAGACGGCATAGAGGGTCTGGCAGATGTTGTCGTGCAGGTCGCGCCCGAGACGCACGCGCTCGGCCAGCGAATGGTCGAGCAGGCTGCGGTTGACGGAGAGGTCCTCCTCGATCCGGCGCCGCGCGTGGTGCTCGCGTTCCAGCGCGGAGCCGCGCTCGTGCGAGATGCGGGCGAAATGCTCGAGCCCGGCGGCATGTTGCCGCGAGGCCTGCCACGGTGAGCTGGAATCCGCCTCCTCCTGTCCGGCTTGGCGGCGCACCCAGAGGGCGACGAGCACCGGGACGATCGCCAGCAGGAGGGCGAGCAGGCCCATCGCGCTGAGCGTGCGTTGCTGGAGGGTCAGCAGGCGTGCCTCCACGGGCAGTTCCGTCGTCACGTGCGCCTGCCAGCCCGGCGCACCCGCGAGGCGGTGGGTGTAGAAGGCTCCGTTGGCGTCGACCGCCAGCACGGTCTCGCCTCGCGCCTCGCGGAATTCGACCTTGGCCCCGATGAGCGCGCCGATTTGCGCCGCGAAGCTGCTATCCCAGGTCCCCGGTGCGCGGCCGGAAAAGGCGACCGCCTGGTCCAGCCTGGCCCGCTGGTCCTCGATCGCCTGCAGGCGCAGCCGCGCGGTCTGGCTGCGCACCCAATACTCCGCGGCGAGCGCGGCGGCCAGGAAGACCAGCAGCAGCACAAGCGAAAGGGCGACGGTGCGCGCGGTGGAACTCATCGGGCCGGATAGTGGCATTTCTACCGCGCCTGTCCCGTCAAAACCTTCGACAAACCCTCCGGCACCCCCGTAGTTTACCCCCTCCTTATGGGACAGTTCTACCTCACCACGGCCATCGACTACGTCAACGGCCCGCCGCACCTCGGACATGCCTACGAGAAGGTGCTGGCGGACGTCATTGCCCGGACGCGCCGCCTGCGGGGGGACGACGCCTACTACCTCACCGGCACCGACGAGCACGGCCAGAAGATCCAGCAGGCCGCCCGCACGCAGGGCGTGCCCGCCCAGCAGTTCGTGGACGGCGTGGCGGCGGAATTTGTCGAGCTGACCAAGGTGCTCAACCTTTCCAACAACGACTTCATCCGCACCACCGAGCCGCGCCACAAGGAGGTCGTGCGCGACTGCCTCCAGCGGCTCTACGACAAGGGCGAGATCTACCGCGCCGAATACAAGGGCTTCTACTCGACGCGGCAGGAGCAGTTCCTGCAGGACAAGGACCGCAATCCCGACGGCTCGTGGCCGGAGATCTTCGGCGAGGTCACGGAGATCACCGAGGCCAACTATTTCTTCAAGCTGCGCAGCTACCAGCAGTGGCTGATCGACCACGTGAAGGCGCACGAGGACTTCGTGTTCCCGGCGCACCGCCGCAAGTCGCTCCTCGAGTTCCTCGCCGAGCCGCTCAACGACCTCTGCATCTCGCGGCCGAAGGACCGCCTCGAGTGGGGCATCCCGCTGCCCTTCGACGAGGACTACGTCACCTACGTGTGGTTCGACGCGCTGCTCAACTACTACAGCGCCGTGAAGGACCTCGGCCGCTGGCCCGCCGACTACAACGTCATCGGCAAGGACATCCTCATCCCGGCCCACGGCATCTACTGGCCCATCATGCTGCACGCCCTCGGCCTGCCGCCGCCCAAGGCCCTCCTCGTCCACGGCTGGTGGATGATCAACGGCGCCAAGATGTCCAAGAGCACGGGCAACTTCATCGAGCCCGTCGCCTTCTGCCGCCAGTGGGGCACCGACGCCTTCCGCTACTTCGTGATGCGCGAGATGGCGGTGGGGCAGGACGCCGACTTCTCGCAGGAGCAGTTCCTCGTCCGCTACAACAGCGAACTCGCCAACAACCTGGGCAATCTCGTCAACCGCACGCTCAACATGACGACCCGCTTCGCCGGCGGCGCCGTGCCTGCGGCGGGGACAGGCGACGAGGTCGAGCGCGACCTGCGGGCGCTGTGGACGCAGACGCGCGACGAGGTCATGCGCCTCAATGCCGGCCTGCAGTTCCATGTCTCGCTCGAACGCACGATGCAGTTCGTCACCGCCACGAATGCCTACATCGAGCGACGTGCACCGTGGAAGCTGGCGAAGGACGCCACCCCCGCCGGCCAGGCGCAGCTGCACACGGCGCTGGCGACGATGGCCGAGGCCCTGCGGCTCGCGACCGCGCTCCTGCAGCCGTTCATGCCCGCCACCGTCGGCAAGATCCGCGCGGGATTCGGACTGCACGCGCTGGCACGCTGGGAAGGCGAACTGGAGTGGGGTGACCGCCTCCGCGGCGTGAAGCTCCAGCCGGTCGAGATTCTCTTTCCCAAGCCCGCGACGGAGAAAAAAGGGTAGGGTCACGCGGCCCCGCCATGCGCCACCTGCCCGTCAATCCGACCGCGAACCCGACGCCCGAGGCGCTCACGGCGTTCCTGGGCGAGTGCCGCGGGGCGGCCCGCGCTGCCGGCCGGCCGCAGCTCGTCAGCATCAGCCTCGAGGTCGAGAGCCTCGACCCGCTGGCGGTGCTCGAGTCGATCTACGAGCCGCGCGAGCTGCATTTCTACGCCGAGCGCCCCTCCGCGGGCTTCTCGGTCGCGGGCGCCGAGGCCGTGCTCGAGTTCACGGCCGCCGGCCCGGACCGCTTCACGCGGGCGCGCGACTTCATCGCCGCAACCCTGGCGGATACCATCGCCGTCGGTCCCGTGGAGGCGCCGTTGGCCGGTCCGCACTTCTTCGTGGCCGCATCGTTCTTCGATGAGGTAAATGCCGCCGAGCCGTTCCCCGCGCTGCGCGTCTTCGTGCCGCGCTGGCAGGTGGCGCGGCACGGCGACGGTTCCGTGGCCGTGGCCAACCTCGTCGTGGCGGCCGATGCTCCGGTTGAGCAGATTGCGGCGAAAGTCTGGCGCGCCCACGGCAAATTCAACCACTTCGACTACCGCGCCGCCGCCGGCGGCCCGCGCCCCGGCGCCGCGCAACGACGGGAGGAAATCGGCGGGGCCGGTGCCTACGACACGGCGGTCAACGGCGGGCTGGCCGGTCTCGCTCGCGGCGATTACCAGAAGATTGTGCTCGCGCGGGCGCAGCGCCTGTCCACGGCCGATTCCTTCCATCCGCTCAGCGTGCTCAACCACCTGCGGCAACGCTTTCCCGGTTGTTATGCCTTCTCGGTGGCGAATCCGCACGGGCAGAGCTTCATCGGCGCCAGCCCCGAGCGCCTCGTGCGCGTGGCGGCGGGGCGGCTCAACACCGAGGCGCTGGCGGGCTCGGCCCCGCGCGGGCAGACGGCGAGCGAGGATGCCGCGCTCGCGCGCGGTTTGCTCCAGAGCGAGAAGGACCGGCGCGAGCACCGGCTGGTCATCGAGTCCATTGCCCGTCGCCTGGGCGATCTGGACGTCCGGCTGGAATTCCCGGAGCAGCCGCGCCTGCTCGGCCTCGCCAACGTGCAGCACCTGCACACCCCCATCTCCGCCGCCATGCCGGCCGGGGTGCACATCCTCGACCTCGTCGCCCGCCTGCACCCGACCCCGGCTGTCGGCGGCACGCCGCGCCAGCCGGCGCTGGCCGCGATCCGCCGGCTGGAGGCCTTCGAGCGCGGCCTCTATGCGGGGTCCATCGGTTGGGTGGACCACCGTGGCGGCGGCGAGTTCTTCGTCGGCATCCGCTCCGCGTTGATCGACGCCCACAGCGCCACGCTCTACGCCGGTGCCGGCATCGTGGCCGGCTCGACCCCCGAGAAGGAATTTGCCGAGACCGAGCTGAAGTTCAAGGCTCTCATCGAGGCCCTTATCGCCCAGTGAACCCGGATTCTGTCATTGCGAGGGGCGAAGCGACGAAGCAATCCATGCGGATGGATCGCCACGCCCGGCTGTTGCCGGGCTCGCGATGACAATGCCGATGAAGCCGCCTTTCACCAAACTGGATTTCCGCAACACCAACACGCTGTGGTGCTCCGTGCTGGTGGAGACGCTTGTGCGCCTCGGCGCGCGGCAGGCCGTCACCTGCCCGGGTTCGCGCTCGACGCCGCTGACGATGGCGCTGGCACGGCATCCCGGCATCGAGGTCACGCCCGTGCTCGACGAGCGGTCCGCGGCGTTCTTCGCGCTGGGTCTGGCCAAGCGCACCCACCGGCCGGCCATCCTTGTGTGCACCTCCGGCACCGCCGGGGCAAATTTCCACCCTGCGGTCATCGAGGCCTGGGAGAGCGGGGTGCCGCTCCTGGTGCTCACGGCGGACCGCCCGCCGGAGATGCGCGAGTGTCGCTCGGGCCAGACCATCGACCAGCAGAAGCTCTTCGGCGGGCACATAGTGTTCTACCATGAGCTTGCGGTGCCCGAGCCCACGCTGCTGATGCTGCGCTACCTGCGGCAGACGATGGCACATGCGTGGCACCGCGCTCAACGCGGCCCGGTGCACCTGAACGCCCCCTTCCGCGATCCATTGCCTCCATTGCCCGACGGGCGCACCGTCGCCGTGCGCCGTGCGCTCAGGGCGTCGCAGTTCTTCTCCGACCTGTCGGTGGCGTCCGGGCCGACCAAGATAACCGATCTCAATGCTGTGCTTGGCGCCTTGGTCCCCAAACGTGGCGTCGTCGTGGCGGGCTATGCCGAGCCGGCCGATCCCGCGGCGTATGCCGCCAATGTCGGCCGGATCGCGGCGGCGTTGGGCTGGCCCGTCTTGGCCGACGCGCTGTCGCCGGCGCGGCATTTCGACCGCTACGTGCCGCACCTCGTCACGGCCTACGATCTCGTCCCGCGCGACCGCCGCCTCGCCGCCGCGCTGAAGCCCGAGGCCGTCCTCGTGCTCGACAACTGGCCGACGAGCAAGGCGCTGCGCCAGTGGCTGGGCGCGCTGGACCTGCCCGGAGTCGTGGTTTCAGCGGCCGCGCAGAATCCGGATGCGCTGCATGGCCGCTTGCGCCGCGTGAACGCTGCCGTCGAGGATCTCGTCGCGGGCGAGCCGTTCACCGGCCCGCCGGTCTGGACGGCGCTGTGGAACCGGACCGAGCGGCTGCTGCGCCGCGGCCTGACGGCCGGGGCCCGGCGCGCAGGCTTCGAGGGTGGCGTGGTGCCGGTGTTGGCGGGCGCTGTGCCCGCCGGCACGGCGGTGCTGGTGGCCAACAGCATGCCGGTGCGCGACGCGGAGTATTTCTGGCCGCCCAATGACCGCGGCTGCGCGGTGCTCTGCAACCGCGGAGCCAACGGCATCGACGGCACGTTGTCCACGGCGCTGGGCATCGCGCAGGCCGGCGACGCGGCCGTTGTGCTGACGGGTGACCTTGCGTTCCTCCATGACAGCAACGGGCTGCTGCTCCGGCCGGAGTTCCGCGGCAGCCTGACCGTGGTGCTCGTCAACAACCACGGCGGGGGCATCTTCAACCACCTTCCGATCGCGGAATTCGAGCCGCCGTTCGAACGACTCTTCGCCACCCCGCAACAGGTCGATTTCGCGCAGCTCTGCGCCGCGCACGGCGTGGCGCACGCGCGGGTGCGGGACTTGGCGCACCTCGGCCGGCTGCTGGCAAAATTGCCGCGCCGCGGGGTCCGGGTGCTGGAGGTGCGGACCGACCGGAAAAAGGACGCGGCGTGGCGGAAGCGGCTCTTCGCGGCCATGGCCGCCCATGTCGGAGCGCAGCTCCGCTGAGGCTACAACTGGATGGGCATGCCGACCTCGATGATCTGCATCGGGGGCAGGCGGTAGTAGTCGCGCACGGTGGTGGCGTTGCGGCTGAGGAGGGCATAGAATCGTTTCTGCCATTCCCACATGCGCGCCTCACCGCCGGTGATGATCATCTCGCGGTTGAAGAAGTAAGTGGCCTCGCTGAGCTTCACCGGCACGCCGGACTCGCGCACCTTCTCCATCAGCGCGGTCACGTCGGGCGACTCCATGTAACCATAGCGGGCGACGACGCGCCAGATGCGGTTGCCCGAGCCGATCTCGCGCACCTCGATGCGTTCGGCTTCGGGCACGGACGGCACCTCCTCGGTGACGACGCTGAGAAGGACGACGGTCTCGTGCAGGACCTTGTTGGCCTTGACGTGGTGGAGGAGCACGAGGGGGGTGCCGGTGGGATTGCCGGCCATGAAGACGGCGGTGCCGCGCACACGGGAGATGTGGTCGCTGTTGGCGATGTGGCACAGCTCCTCCTCGGTGATCTCGTTGGCGTAGATGCGCCGGTAGATCTCGGTCTTGCCGAGCTTCCAGGTCGCCATGATGGCCAGCATGCCAAGGGCGATGAAGATCGGCAGCCAGCCGCCGTCGGCGAACTTGTGCAGGTTGGCGCGGAAGAAGGTGAAGTCGATGTAGAGGAAGATGGCGCAGACCAGCGTGGCGCGCCAGGTGGGCCAGCCCCAGGCGCGACGCATGACGATAAACAGCACCAGGGTGGTGACGATCATGGTGGCCGTGACAGCGATGCCGTAGGCCGCGGCGAGCGCGGAGGAGGATTTGAAGCCGTAGACGGTGGCGATGGCGCCGAGGGCAAGGAGGAGGTTGATGAACGGGATGTAGATCTGCCCGGACTGGTCGGGATTGGTGTAGGTGATCCGCAGACGCGGGAAGTAGCCGAGCTGGATGGCCTGGCGCATGAGCGAGAACGCCCCCGAGATGAGGGCCTGGCTGGCGATGATCGCCGCAACCATGGAAAGCGCCAGCAAGGCCAGGCGGGCCGGGCCCTCGGGGGCAAGCGAGAGGAAGGGGTTTTCCACGCGCCCGCTGTGGGACAGGACATAGGCACCCTGGCCGAAGTAGTTCAGCGTCAGTCCTGGGAGCACGATCCCATACCAGCCCAGCTTGATGGCCTTGCGGCCGAAATGGCCCATGTCGGCGTAAAGGGCCTCGACCCCGGTGACGGCCAGCACGACGGAGCCGAGCAGCACCGACACTTCCGCCGGGTGGCCGAAGAGCAGTTCCAGGCCGATGATGGGATCGAGCGCCTGCAGCACGAGCGGGGCCTTCACGATATGCCAGAGGCCGAGTCCGCCGAGCACCGCGAACCACACCAGCATCACCGGTCCGAAGATGCCGCCGATGAATTTCGACCCCCGCGATTGGAACAGAAACAATGCGGCCAAGATCATGATGGACAGCGGCACGACGTAGCGATCAAAACCGGGCCACACGAGCTTGAAGCCTTCCGTGGCGCTCAACACGGTTATGGCCGGCGTGATGACGGCCTCGCCCGTGAGCATGGCCGCGCCGATCAGCACCACAGCGACTCCCGGTCCGATGGCCGAGCCGCTGGTGCGGTCAAGGCGGCTCAACGACAAAAGGGCGAAGATGCCGCCTTCGCCGCGATTGTCGGCACGCAGGACAAACAGGGTGTATTTCACACTCACGACCAGCACCAGCGACCAGAAGACCAGCGACAGCACGCCCAGCACCGCATTCTGGTGTTCCACGGGCGGCAGGGCCGCGAGGCATTCTCGGATGGTGTAAAGCGGGCTGGTGCCGATGTCGCCAAAGACCACCCCGAGCGCACCGAGGGCGAGTGCCGCCTGTGCCTTGGCCCCGCTGGTTGTCCCGTTGGTTTGCATGTAAGGGGCCATTCTCTGTCGGCCGCCCCGGGGTCCAAGCAGTTTTCAAGAATAGCCAAAATCAACTTGACCCCCATTGGTAAAAACCATCCCGGCTGCGAAAACGGTTGCCGCTCAGGCAGTTTCGGGCTCCCTTTCGTGTATGGTTCCCGTATGGAAAACCGCCAAGACCTACGGCGACATCCTCTATGACAAGGCCGGAGGCATTGCGCGCATCACCCTCAACCGACCGGAAAAACGCAACGCCTTCCGCCCGCAGACCGTGTTCGAGCTGCACGACGCCCTGCTGGACGCCCGCGAGGACCAGAAGATCGGCGTCGTTCTCCTGACGGGTGCCGGTCCGGCCAAAGATGGCAAGTATGCCTTCTGCGCCGGTGGCGACCAAGCCGTGCGCGGGCACGGCGGCTACATCGACGCCAAGGGCGTGCCGCGCCTCAACATCCTCGAGGTCCAGAAACTCATCCGTTCGATGCCCAAGGTGGTGATTGCGCTCGTCGCGGGCTACGCCATCGGTGGCGGCCATGTCCTGCACGTGATGTGCGACCTCACCATTGCGGCCGACAACGGCATCTTCGGACAGGTCGGCCCCAAGATGGGCAGCTTCGACGGCGGTTTCGGCTCCAGTTACCTCGCGCGCATGGTCGGCCAGAAGAAGGCCCGCGAGATCTGGTTCCTCTGCCGCCACTACAACGCGCAGGAGGCGCTCGCCATGGGCCTCGTCAACAAGGTCGTGCCCGTCGCCCGACTCGAGGCCGAGGGCGTCGCGTGGGCGCAGGAGATCCTCCAGCGCAGCCCGCTCGCCATCCGCTGCCTCAAGGCCGCGTTCAACGCCGAGCTCGACGGCCAGAGCGGCATCCAGGAACTCGCCGGCAACGCCACCATGCTCTACTACATGACCGACGAGGCCAAGGAGTTCATGACCGCGCAGAAGGAAAAGCGGAAGCCCAAGGCCGGGCAGTATCCGTGGCTGCCGTGACGGATTCGGTCGCGGCACGGGCGCTCGCACAGTCAGATCACCGCCCATGGCCGCTGCCTGCCCGCCGCTGGGTCTGGCAGCAGTCGTGGCAGGACCTCTGCTTCCTCCATTACGAGGCCGACGCCGCGGAATTGGCGCGGCGGCTGCCCGGCGCGCTGCGGCTCGACCTGTTTGCCGGGAAGGCCTGGGTCGGCATCGTGCCGTTCCGGATGGCGGACACCACGCGCCGCGGGTTTCCTGCCGTGCCGCTGCTCTCGGATTTTCCCGAGCTGAACGTGCGCACCTATGTCACAGCGGGCGGCAAGCCGGGCGTGTGGTTCTTCAGCCTCGATGCCTCCAGCCGCCTGGGCGTGTGGGCCGGGCGCAACCTCTTCCATCTGCCCTACCGGCACGCCCGCTTCCAGATCGGGGAGGCAAACGGGAGTTTCGATTACCGGATGACCGGGGCAGGGGTGGAGTTCGTCGCGACCTACGCCCCCATGGAACCCGCGCCGAGCCAACCCGGGACTTTCGAGCATTGGGCCACGGAGCGCTACTGCCTCTATTCCGCCAATCGCCAAGGCGAGACCTGGCGCGCTGAGGTGCAGCATCCCAAGTGGCCCCTGCAACGGGCGGCCGTCACCGTGCACCGCAACACCGTGACCGGCCTCAAGCTGGGTCCACCGCATCCCACGGCCCTCTTCTCGCGCAGGATCGACGTGGTGGCCTGGCCACTGGAGCGGGTGGATTAAGGGCGGCAGGTTCTCAGCTTCGGGCGCCGCATAAATGACATCGCCCTAAGAAACCTCCCGGCTCGGCGTAGTCCTGGTATGAACACGCGAGTGGTGGTCCTGGCGATCGGTGTATTGAGTGGCGGCTTGGCCGGGATGAATGCCTGCGAGCTACGCACGGTCGAGGGCAGAAAATCCGGGGTGCGCACCTACCTTGATGACCTGGCAGCCTACAGTCTGGTCAAACTGCGCGCGGACGGTCGGCGACCCCGGGAGGCGCGTGACATGGTCCCAGCTTTGATTGTCCAGAAATTGAAAATGGATCTGGCGGAGGTTGACCAACTGACAGCCGAACTCAGCAAAGCGGGCTCCGAAGCCGAGATCACGCGTCTCTCGATAGAACTCGGTCGGCGGCTGCGAGCCCTGAGCCGGCAGGATTTCGGCTGGATTGCCGCCTGGCGGTGACAATCACCCGCTGCTCTTCGCGTTCGTGGCCCAGACAACGACCCAGCCGCTCTGCTGGTCCTGAAAGACCATGGTCGAGGCATCAGCGCGGCCAGCCTCGACGTAGTCCACGCTGGCCAGGGCGACGGCATCGTGCGGCACCGCCGGACGGGGCGATTGCAGGAAGAAGGCGAGGGCGACGGCCGCCGCGGCGGCGAGCGGGGCGCCGAGCCAGATGACCGGCGCGAGGCGACGCTTCGGCTGCTCGGGCACCTCGGCGCCGCGCAGGCTGGCGCGTAGTTTGCGCCACTCGGCGTCCGCGTCGGGCACGGTCACAGAGGCGGCTTCCACGCGCACGGCCTCGCCGGCGAGACGGAGACCGGCCTGCAGTTCGCGGCAGGTCGGGCAGCCCGCGAGATGCCGGTCGAGCGCGGTGCGCTGCTCCGCCGTGAGCGCGCCGTCGCGCGCGGCTTGGAGCAGGGTCTCGGCGTCGGGGCAGTTCATGGCGGGGGAAGGATAGGCGGGTGATCCGAGAACTAAAGTATTATCAGGGCCGTCATCGCGAGGCGCACAGCGCCATGGCGATCCATCTGGATTGCTTCGTCGCCTCGCTCCTCGCAATGACGCGATTCATCGTTCACCGGCTATAGCGGCCATAGCGCCCGTAACGGTCGTGGCGGTCGCGCCGGTCATGGCGGTCGTAGGCCACCCAGACGCGCTCGGTGCGGCATTCGTAGTGGCCGGGGATGAAGATGCGCACGCGGCGGCCGCGCTCGTAGCGGGTCTCCCAGCAGTCCGGCACCCAGGTGCGGACCTCGACCGACTTCCAGTAGCCGCGGTGGTCGCAACGGTCATCGCAGCGGTCGTTGCAGCCGCCGTGGCGGTCGCGGTCGATGATGACGGTGCGGTTGGTGCGGTATCCGCGGTCGTGATCGTGGTCGTTGATGACCGATCCGACGATGAGCCCGCCGAGGAAACCGCCGACCGCGGCCCACTCCTTGTCGCCGGCGAGGGCCGACTTGGGCGTGAAGCTGAGGGCGGTGGCGGCGGTCAGGGCGAGGGCGGTGAGTCGGGTGTTCATGGGAGCCTCCAAGGTTGGTTTGCCCTTGGGACGCCCCGGCCGGCGGGTTTATTCAATTTTCCGAAGAAAATCTAGATGTCGGCGCAACCAAGGTGGAACCCGGCCTCCGGACGGGTTCAGAGCGCGTCCGGAGGCCGCGCTCCACCTCAGAAACATCCTACCGCCGCATGACGATGACGGCGTAGACCTCATCGCCCTCGCCGGCGGCGCCGCCGAGGACGGTCAGCCCGCCCGGGGCGAGGGAGAGGCCGGTGTTGAGGACGGTGGAGCCGCCGTCGGTCCAGTTGACCCGGAGGCGGACCTGGGGGCCCTTGCCGCCGTCGGCCTCCAGTTCAAGGGCGTGGCCGCGGCCGAGGGTGATGCGGCCGCCGCCGGGCACGTCGAGGGTGGTGCCGCCCTCGCCGACATGGCGGTATTTCGAAAAGCGCAGCACGCGTTTGAGGTTGCCCTCGTAGGGGGCGAGGCGGCGGTCGGAGGGGCCGTCGCCGTTGGAGGCGGCGATGAGGATGGCGTGGATGGACGCGCGTTCGGCGGCGCGGGCGAGGGGGGCGAGGCCGGCGGCGAGGAAGAGGGCGAGCAGCGTGAGGGTGAGGCGGCGGGTGTTCATGACGGGTTCTCCTTGAGCATTTTGGCCAGCATGCGGCGGGCGTGATAAAGTCGGGACATGACGGTGCCGGCGGGCAGGTCGGTGGCGCGGGCGATCTCCTCGTAAGAAAGCCCCTCGACCTCGCGCAAGGCAAGCACGGCGCGGTGCTTGGGCGGCAGGGCGGCCATGGCCGTGCGCAAACGCTCGTGGCGTTCGTTTCCCTCGGCCTGGGTGCGGGCATCTTCGGTGGTGCTCGGCTCGGGCACGCAGCGGACGGTCTCATCGTCGGTGTCGAAGGGCAGGAGGCGGTCATACCAGCGGCGCCGCTTGCGCAGGTGGTCGAGCGCGCACCGCACCGCCACGGGATGCAGCCAGGTGGTGAACTTGGCCTCGCCGCGGAAGTTCTTCAGCTCGCGCCAGACCTTGAGCCAGATCTCCTGACAGACGTCGCGGGCGTCGTGTTCGCTGCGGACGATGGAATAGACCAGCCGGAAGATGCGCTCGTAGTGGAAGCGCATCACCGCGCCGAACGCCGCCTCGTCGCCGGCCCGGGCGCGGTCGAGCATGGCCGGGTCGTGATCGGGGGGAGTGGAGGTGTGGTCGGGCAAGCGCGGTGGGACTGGAGAAATGGGACGCGGTTCCTAGGGGAGAAATTCAACGGCAGCATCGAGGGGCAGGTCCACATGGATGAGACTGCGATTGATCGCCCGCGGCCAGAGCGAGTTGTTGCAAGTGGGGTAGGACTCGCCGAGGGCGATGTGCGGGGTGGTGTTCTCGTCGAGCAGGGCGTTGCCGAAATGCCGCCCCCGGCCCCAGGCGGGGACGGGCTCGACCAGCGCCACCTCGCCGAGCCGGGCCGAGCCGTCGTCGGTGTCGAGCAGGCGACGCAGGAACTCCGCGCCGGACTTCGCCGTCGCGCGCACCACCTCTCCGCGATGGAATTCCAGCTCGATGCCCTCGATCATCACGCCGCCGGCGCTGATGGGCCGCGCCACCCGCACGCGGCCCTCGGCCTCCGCGCGGTCGGGCGCCGTGAAGATCTCCTCCGTCGGCACGTTGACGCAGTAGTCGATCCCGCGCGATGTGCGCTGCCGCGCCGTGCACCAGACATGCCCGCGCGGCAGGCCGACGGTCAGGTCGGTGCCGGGACCAACATAGCGCACGTGGCGTTGGCGGGCGGCGTTCAACCCGGCGCAGCGCTGGTGAAGATCCTGGAGGTGCCGCTGCCAGGCGGCCAGCGGTTCGGTGCCGTCGCCGCCGACGCGGGCGCCCGAGAAAACCGCCTCCCACAGTGCGTCCAGCCGTTGGTCCGTGGGCAGATCACAATAAAGCTCCGCCGCCCAGGTCGGGGAGGGCACGGCGGCCAGCGTCCATTGCGAGCCGCCCCGGACGAGTTCCTGGATGATCGGGCCGAGTTCGGTCCAGGCCAGGCGGTGCAGTTGCGCCAGACGGTCGGGCGGCAGGCCCTCGAACATGCGGGGTTGGCTCGTGAGCAAAAAGAGGAACGCTCCGCCGCGGTTGAGGTGCGCGCGGAGCCTCGAGGCGTTGGCGGCCACCAACCCGCTGAATCCGTTCCAATCAGAACGCTCGGCCATTTGCCGCAGGCGCGCGGGGTCGCCCCAGATGACCTCGATCCCGCCGCCGCCTGTCGCCGCGGCCACCGCCCGCACGGCCTCGACCAGCACCTCCGAACTGCGGGCCACGCCCTGCAATTCGTAGGGCTCGGCGAGCAGCAGCGGCTGGCCGGGCTGCAGGTTCACTGCGCCCCGCACGAGCACTTCGGCGTAGGCCTGCAGGCGGGTTTCAAAGTCCGGCCGCATGGTTTCACCCACCCTGCAGCTCGAGCAGCACGGCGTCGCCAAGATGTTGCTGCAAGTAATCGAAGGTCACGATGCCGTAGCCGCCCTGGCCCCAGTTCGTGCCCCAGGAGTTCTTGAAGATGAACTGCGTGTCCTCCAGCCGTCCGCTCGGGCAGCGGTAGCCGACGATGGTCACGGCGTGCCCCACGCCGGTGACCGGCTTCTGCGCGCTGAGAAAGCCGCTCTTGATCGCGCGCCAGTGCGGCCAGGCCATGCCGACGGGCACGGGCACGCCGGAGTTGAGCGCGATCACGAGGTTGTTGAGGCGCGTGGCGTTGTCGCGGCCCGGCAGGGCATGGAAACCGATGCGCTGGTTTTGGCGCGCCTCCTCGACGATGGCCTCGGGTGGATCCTCGATGGCCTCGATCTTCGTGCCGAAGGTGTTTGGCATGGTGGATTGCAGCGGGATGCCGTAGGCGCGCAGCGCGGTGACGACTTCGCCGAGCGAGAAGCCCTCGTCGGCGGTCTGGTCGGCTTCCGTGTCCGCCACCCCGGGTGGTGCGAGGCGCTTGGTGGTGCGGCGCACGGCCCAGATGAGGTATTCCTCGGAGAATTTCTCGGCGCGGCCGGCGAGCAGCGCGTTTTGGTATTCAAGCGCGCTGACGATGGAGAAGATCGCGCAACTCGGGCGGCGCCCTTGGTCCTTCACGCTCAGGTTGAGCGACGCCATCGAGCTGCGCAGGTCCACCTCGGCCTTGAGCACCACGTGCTGGCCGAGCGAGCGGAGCAGGGTCTCGAACGGGGTCTCGCGCTTCAGCTTGGGCGCGGCGGCCTTCGGCTTGGGCTTGGGAGCGGCGGCCGGCGCGGCGCGCGCGGTGGCCTCGGCTTGTTCGAGGGCGGCCTCGGCGGCGGGATCGTATTTGAAGCGCTCGCGCCATTCCGGCGGCAGGTCGCGCAGCCGCAGCGACGCCATCCCGCCGGCATGCAGGATGACCAGCGTGCGGGCGTTGACCGAGCGCACCTTCACCTGCCGGTAGGTCGTGGGGCCGACGGGGAGGGATTCGATGACGGTGCCGGGACCGTAGGTCGGGCCGGTCTGCGCCACGGCGAGGAGCGGCAGGGCGCACAGCGTCAAGGTGACGGCGATTCTGCGCAGGACGGACGGCATGGCGCTCAGTGAACACAAATTCTCCCGCCGCGAAAGAACGGAAAATCTACAGCGCTACTCAGGTAGCTTGGACTACTGGCCTGTTGTGGCTCGGGCACAAGCGGCCCAGTAAATTACTGACCACGGATTTCACGGATGATCACGGATCCCAAGCCACGCTGTTTGGTTTTCAGCATCCGTGCTATTCGTGTAATCCGTGGTTAAATAGACTGTGCGCGCGCGGCACCACTTACGTCTCGGGAATCAACGTATCCGCATGGCGATGAGCCGGGCGGTTTCCGCTGGCGGCAGCTTGCTCGTGTCGATCACGAGGTCGGCGGGGGGCAGGACGGGTGTGGCGAAGGCGCCGCTGTCACGCAGACGGCGATAGAGTTCGAGGTCGGTGAGCTTCTTGAACCCCTGTCTCTGGGCCGAGTTCAGACGCGCTTCGATGACGGCCTCGCTTGCGGTCAATTCGACGGAGAAAAGTTTGGCGTCCCGGCGTGGCAGATCGGTGAACATCCAGTCGATGAAGGCCTGGGGCACGGTGTTCTCGGGGTTAAAGGTGAAGATCAGTTTCCGAGTGGGGTCGCCCGCCGCTCCGGTGAAGTGTTCGCGCCAGCGGCGGTCGCGCTCGGCCACGAAGCCGGGAGTGCCGAAGGCGTGCGTCTTCAGCACCTCGTCCACGACGAGATGGTTGTGATACAGCTCATGGCCGGTCAGCGCCGCCAGCTCGCGGGCGACGGTGTATTTGCCGGCGGCGGCGGGACCGTGGATGAAGACCAGGTGCATGAAAAAGCCTGCGGGCGTAGGCGCTCGCTGGCCGAGGGGGACGGGCGGGCGCCTTACTTGCCGAGGCTCTGGCGGAGGCTGTCCAGCTGGCCGGCGGAGCCGAGGAGCTGGTTGCGCGAGGCGATGAACTTCGCGTATTCCGCCATGAAGATCTTGCCCGGCGGACGGAAGTCGAACTCGCCCGGCTTGTCGCGGAAGAATTCGCGGTGCACGCGCGTCCAGACGAGGCGGCCGTCCGTGTCGATGTTGATCTTGGTGACGCCGAGCTTGGCGGCCGGCAGGTATTCGTTCACGTCGACGCCCATCGAATCCTTGATTGTGCCGCCGGCCTTGTTGATGCGGTCGACCTCCTCCTTGGGGACGGAGGACGAGCCGTGCATGACGAGCGGGAAACCGGGGAGGCGGGTCTTGATCTTCTCGAGGACGTCGAAGTGCAGGGACTGGCGGCCCTTGAACTTGAACGCGCCGTGGGAGGTGCCGATGGCGCAGGCGAGGGAGTCGCAGCCGGTCTTCTTCACGAAGTCCTCGGCCTCGGCCGGATTCGTGAGCATGGCGTGGCCCTCGTCGACCTTGATGTCCTCCTCGACGCCGCCGAGCATGCCGAGCTCGGCCTCGACGGAGATGCCCTTCTTGTGCGCGGCGTCGACCACGCGCTTGCTGATCTCGACGTTCTTGTCGAAAGGGTCGTGCGACGCGTCGATCATCACCGAGCTGAAGAAGCCGGAGTTGATGCAGTCGTAGCAGGTCTGCTCGTCGCCGTGGTCGAGATGGACCGCGAAGATCGCCTCGGGAAAGATCTCGCCGGCCGCGCGGATGATGGCCTCGAGCATGCGCTTGTCGGTGTAGCTGCGCGCGCCCTTGGAGATCTGGATGATGAAGGGGGCCTTCGACTCGATGCAGCCGCGGAACAGGCCCATGGCCTGCTCGGCGTTGTTGATGTTGTAGGCGCCGAGTGCGTATTTGCCGTAGGCGTGTTTGAACAGCTGGGCGGTGGTGACGATCATGGGGAGGAGGGCTGGGAAAGCAGCCTACCGCCGCCGTAAAAATCCGGGCAAGGGTTTTCTCTGTGCAGGGGGGCGGGAAAGTGCGCGCGGGCTGCGGAGGGCGGGTGTAGGGCGGCATCGCCGGATGCCGCCACACGAGGCGGGATCAGCGATCCCGCCCTACAAAGCGCGTTGGGGTCAACGCGCTCCACCGGCTCACCTTTTTCCCGCCTCAGCGGGGCGGGAATTGTGACCGAGCACCGCCCAGAGGGCGCCCGGTGCTCAGTCATCCCTTCGGGCTCGCCTTATTCCCGCCTCAGCGAGGTGGGAACTCAAAATCGGCTTTCGATTTCGTCGCGGAGAGAACGAGGTAGGCGGCGAACTTGTTGCCGCGCTTCGAGACGAAGCCCTCCAGCAGAGGCGACTTGCCCTCGTTGAGCAGCTCCAGCACTTCCGCCACGGTGATCTCGCGCTCGCAGAGTTTCTTCGCAAGCTTGAAGACCTGCCGGTTGTCCTGTTCGGGTTTGCGCACGTAGTAGGCGTCGCCCAGCTCGACGAGCTGCCCGCCGTGGGCCTTGCTCTCGCCGAGCACAGCGGCCGCGGCAAGGTCCACCTTTACGCGCGGCTTGCGCTCGATGGGCTTGCCGTCCTTGTCGAGCTTCGGCGCGCGCGGCGGGAACTCCCAGGCGATGCGTTCGCCCTCCTTCTTGAGGAAGGCGTCGAAGGGACGGCCCTTCTTCGAGATGAAGCCCTGGATGAGGCCGGTCTTGCCGTTCGCCACGAGGTCGATGGCCATCTCGCGGGTGATGGGCTTCTGGCACATGATGCGGCCGACGCGGAAGGTCTGCTTCCAGCCATCGCCGTCGCGCTGGCGCACGACGAAGCTGCTGCCGCTCTCGCACAGCTCCGCGCCGCCGGTGGGGTCCGACCAGAACGGCGTGAGCGCGCCGAGGTCGGTCTTGTCGCCGAAGTCGAACTCGGTCTTCCACTTCACCGTCTTGGTGCCGTCCTTCGCCTCTTCCTCCACCTTGGCGAGCTTGAGCAGGGCGGAGAAGCGGTTGCGGGTCTTGGCCGAGATGAAGCCGTCGAGCGGTCCGACCTTGCCGGTGGCGACGAGCTCGCGGACTTCCGGCAGCTCCAGGCGCCGGCCGCCGACGATCTTGTAGATCATGAAGCCGCCGTCCTGCGACTTGTAGCCGCGGAGGGTCTCGCGCAGCGGCTTGCCGTCGGTGGGGGAGGGGATGTCGGTGACGCTGAGGATGTAGTCGTCTTCCTCGAATTCCTTCACGCGCTTCACGATGCCCTTGGTCTCGCGCACGATCTCGGCCATGAACTCCTCGCGCGAAAACTTGCCGTGCTCCATCTCGCGCAGGTGGAATTCCCATTCGCCGGTCATGTCCGGGCTGGTGATGTCGTCGGCCTTCACGACGGTGAGGAACTGGAGGACCTGCTCGGCCTTGGGGGTGGGCATCAGCTCGCGCTGGTTGCGGTCGAGGTATTTCTGGTTGATGAGGCCGTCGATGGTATCGGCGCGCGTGGCCGGCGTGCCGAGGCCGCGCTCCTTCATGGCCTCGGCTAGCTCCTCGTCCTCGACGAGCTTGCCGGCGGTCTCCATGGCGGAGAGCAGGGTGGCCTCGGTGTAGCGTGGGGGCGGCTTGGTGGCCTCGGCGTGCAGCACGGCCTCGACGGTTTTCGCCCGGCCCTGGTCGGCGGACGCGAACGCGGGCAACGACTTGCTATCGGCCGCACCCTCCTCCACGACGGCCTTGCCGTAGACGGCGAGCCAGCCGGGCGCGGTGAGCACGCGGCCCTCGGTGCGGAAATCATGCCCGGCCACCGTGCTCGTGCGCACGGTCACGTCGAACTCGGCCTCGGGATAAAACGCCGCGACGAAGCGCCGGGCGATCATGTCGAAGAGCTTGGCTTCGGCCTCGTCGAGGTGCTTGGCCTCGTGCTCGGTCGGGATGATGGCGAAGTGGTCGGAGACCTGGGCGTTGTTGAAGATGCGCTTGTTCGGGCGCAGCCAGCCCTCGTCGAGCAGTTTCTGCGCGTGGACCCGCAGGTCGCCGTGCAGGTTTTGCAAGGCCTGCCTTACCGTCGGGATGTAGTCCTCCGGCAGGGCGCGCGAGTCGGTGCGGGGGTAGGTGATCATCTTGTGCCGCTCGTAGAGGGCCTGGGCGATCTGGAGCGTGCGCTTGGCGGAGAAACCGTAGCGACTGTTGGCCTCGCGCTGTAGGGTGGTCAAGTCGTAGAGGCGTGGGGCGGCCTGCGTGCTGGCCTTTTTCTCCTCGGCCACGGCCGCGGGGGGGTGGCCGGCGCAGGCGGCCAGGACGGCCTCGGCGTCGGCCTTGCGCCAGAGCCGGTCGGCGCGGTCGTGCTCGTCGTCGCCCTTCCTGAAACCGGGTTTCTGGTAGGTGCCTTCGTAGCGGCCGGCGGCGACCTCGAAGGTGGCCGTGATGCGCCAGTAGTCGCGCGGCTGGAAGTTGCGGATCTCCAGCTCGCGGGCGACGACCAGCGCCAGGGTGGGGGTCTGCACGCGGCCGACGGAGGCGACGTTGCCCGCGCGCGAGCCGAACATGCGCTTGGTCAGCGCGCGGGTGCCGTTGATGCCGATCAGCCAGTCGCTCTCGCTGCGGCAGCGGGCGGCGTCGGCCAGCCCCTTCATGGCGGAGCCGGGCCGCAGGCGCGTGAAGCCCTCGCGGATGGCCTCCGTCGTCATCGACTGGAGCCAGAGGCGCTGGAAGGGCTTCTTGCACTTCGTGAGCTGGTAGATGTAGCTGAAGATCAGTTCGCCCTCGCGGCCCGCGTCGCAGGCGTTGATGAGCTGCCCCACATCCTTGCGCGCGATGAGCTTCTTCAGGTCGTCGAACTTCCTCTTCGAGTCCTCGATGGGCTTGAGCTCGAACTTCGCGGGGATGATGGGCAGCGTCTCCAGCCGCCAGAAGCCGTATTTCTTCTTGTCGATGTCCTCCGGCATCTGGAGCCCCACGAGGTGGCCGACGGCGGAGGCGACGACGTATTCGTCATTCTCGTAGTGGTCGCCCTTCTTGGGGATCTTGCCCAGCGCGCGCGCCAGGTCTGCGGCGACGGAGGGCTTCTCGGCGATCACGAGGGTCTTCATGAAGTGGGCGCGAGCCGGTAACGGCCGCGCGCCGGACTGCAAGCACTACTTTTTTCCTAGAGACGCGCGGGCGCGCGCACGCGCGTGTATGCGCGCACCCGCGCGCGCGAGGGCGCCTAATCCGGCCAGAGGCGGACGACGGCATGCAGGACACAGAGGTTGCCGAGCGCGAGCTGCGGCCAGAACCAGCGGCCGCGGGTCAGGAGGAGGTTGAATGCGAAGGTCAACGGGAGGCAGGTGCGCGCCGCGGCCCAGTAGCCGGACCAGACGGGATCCCCCAGCACGAACAGCAGCAGCGTGAACGGCGCGCCCACGCGCGCCCACAGGGGCGGGTTGAGCGACAGCGTCCGCAGCACCACGATCGCCTGCCAGGCCAGTGACAACGCCGCGAGCAGGCCGAAGGTGTAGCGCGAGTCGAAGTTGCCCGCGGCGATCTCGCGCAGGCAGGTCGCAAGGTGGCGCAGCCAGCCGCCAAACGGTGCGGCGAAGTGCGCCTCGTTGCCCACGGTCGTGCCGGCGGGCACATGGCCGGCAAGCCACCACACCCACAGCGACAGCGGCATGACCACGAGCGCGGCGTTGGCGGCCAGGCGTAGGCGGGTAGGGCGTTCGCGTAGATCTCCGGTCGAAATTCCCGCCGCGGCCAGCAGCGCCGTCTCGCGGGTGAGCGCGGCGGCGGCCAGCGCGCCCACGGCACCGAGCCGTGAACCGCGTTCGGCGAGTCCGACCCCGAGAAAGATGAGCAGCATCGCGGGCAAGTCGGTGAGCGACAGCCGCACGCTGTCGAGCGCGCCCATGCCGAGCATGCAGCCCAGCCAGATGCCCGCGCCCTGCCAGCCGAGCGGGGCGACGCGCCGCCAGAGCAACCAGCCCAAGGCGGCCCAGCAGGCGACGTTGGCCAGCGCGAAGAGATTCAGTGTCAGCCCGGTGTGTCCCAAACCGAGCACATGCACCGCGGCCGGCAGCAAAATGCGCCGGGCGCGGTAGCGCGGGTTGTCAAGTGCCGTCTGGACGGCGGATTCGCGCGGATCAGGTTCGACCGCGAGCTGGGCGTAAAACTGGCCGTCGTAGCCGTTGCCCTCGAAGGTGCGCGGGTTCGCTGCGGCGACCTCGGGCAGGCGCGTGGCGGCGAAGGTTTCGCCGAAGCGCAGCAACCCCGTGACCCCGTGCTCGCGGCTGAATGAGAAGACCACGGCCAGCAACACGTAGAGCGCGGCCGCGAGGCAGGGCCAGGCGTGGGCCGGCACAGCGGGGCGCGGGGTGCCGGCGGGGGAGGACATCGGCGGTCAGCCTAGGACGGCGTCGAGCGCGCGCAAGAGTTCCGCAATGGTGGCGTCGGTCTCGTCGCCCATGTTCGAGATGCGGAAGGTCGCGCCCTTGAGCTTGCCGTAGCCGCCGTCAATGACGAGGCCGTGCTCGGCCTTGAGGCGCTTGTTGGCGGCGGCCAGGTCGGCGTTCCTCGTGTTGGCGAAGCAGTTCAGGGTCACGGAGCCGTGGCCGTCCTTCGGAAAAAGCTTGAAACCCTTCGCCAGGCCCCAGTCGCGCACGGCCTGGTTCAGGCGGAGGTGGCGGGCGAAGCGCGCGGCGAGGCCCTCGGCCTTGATGTCCTCAAGTTTGGACTCGAGCGCGTAGATGAGCGGGATGACGGGTGTGCTCGGGGTCATGCCGCCCTCGTGGTTTTTCTGGAATTCAATCAGGTCGAAATAATAGCCGCGCGCCGTGGACTCCCGGGCGCGGGCGTGCGCGCGGTCCGAGGCGGTGAACAGCGCGAGCCCCGGCGGCAACGCGAGCGCCTTCTGGGAGCCGGTAAGCACGATGTCGAGGCCGAGACCGTCCTTGTCGAGCGGCACGGCGCTGAACGAGCTGACGGTGTCCACGATGCTGATGACGTCCGGAAACTCCCGCAGCACGGCGGCAAGGGCGGGGAGGACGCTCTGGCAGCCGCAGGAGGTCTCGTTGTGGATGAGGGTGACGGTGTCGTAGCCGCCCTTGTTAAGCGCGGCGCGGAGCGCGGCGGGATCCACCGGCTGGCCCCACTCGAACTGCAGCGGGTCGGCGGCGAGGCCGCAGCGGCGGGCGACGTCGAGCCACTTGTCGGAGAAGGCGCCGTTCATGCAGCACAGGACCTTGTGGCGGGCGACGTTGCGCAGGCAGCCCTCCATCACGCCCCAGGCGCTGCTGGTCGACAGATAGACGGCGTCGCGCGTGCCGAAAAGTTCGCGCAGGCCGGGCTGGAGGGACTGGTAGAGCGCGACGAAGTCGGTGCTGCGGTGCCCGATCATCGGGCGCGCCATGGCGCGCAGGGTCTTCTCGGAGACGGCGACGGGGCCGGGAATGAAAAGCTTGTAAGGCATGGGCGAAGGCGGATTGCATCAGGGCGGTGAAGCGCGCGTCAACCGCTTTGCCGCGTCCTCCCTCCCATGCCCCAACGCTGGTTTCGCCGCAAATTCGACGAATTCGAGCAGTTCGCCATCGATGTGATCTACGGCCGGCGCGAAGGGCTGGCGGCGGCGGTGTTCGGGGCGTTCCTCCAGCTGTGCTCGCACCTCTTCAGCGGCATTGTGCAGGCGCGGCTCTGGCTCTACCGGCAGCGCATTTTCCACGACCAGCCGCTGGGCTGCCTCGTCGTTGTGGTGGGCAACCTCACCGTGGGCGGCACGGGCAAGACGCCCGTCGTCGAGAAGTTCGCCCGCGCCCTCCACGAGAAGGGCCGCAAGGTCGCCATCCTCAGCCGCGGCTACAAGAGCAAGGCCCCGCCGCTGTGGAAGAAATGGTGGTTCTGGCTCACGCATACCGAGCCCGAGCCGCCGCGAGTCGTCAGCGACGGTGAGCACGTGCTGCTCGACTCCGAGGTGGCCGGCGACGAACCCTACATGCTCGCGCGCAACCTTCCCGGCGTCGTCGTGCTGGTGGACAAGGACCGCGTCAAGGCCGGCGCCTACGCGATCAAGCGCTTCGGCTGCGACACGCTCGTGCTCGACGACGGCTTCCAATACCTCCCGCTCAAGGGCCGGCTCAACCTCCTGCTCGTCGACACGACGAATCCCTTCGGCAACGGCCACCTGCTCCCGCGCGGCATCCTCCGCGAGCCGGTCAAGCACCTGCGCCGCGCCTCCTACGTCTTCCTGACCAAGTCCACCGGCCAGCGCGACGAGGAGCTCGAGCAGATGATCCAGCGTTTTCATCCCGGCGTGGACATGATCGAGTGCGCCCACCGGCCGCGCTACCTGCAGCGCCTCGACGGCGGGGAGCGCCGCGAGGTGTCCACCCTGGCCGGAAAGAAGATCTCCGCCTTCAGCGGCATCGCGGCGCCGGACAGCTTTGAGGGCTTCCTGCGCTCGGCCGGGGCCAAGCTCGTCCATACGCGGCGCTTCCTCGACCACCACCGCTTCACGGCCGAGGACCTCGCCGAGATCGCCGGGGAGGCCCGGGCCGCCGGCGCCGAGCTGCTCCTCACGACCGAGAAGGACGCCGTGCGCATCCCTCCCGGGCAAAATTTCCCGCTGCCGGTGTTCTATCTCCGCCTGGAGATCGAGATCGTGCGGGGCGCGGCCGACTTTGCCGAGGCCGTGGACAAGATCTGCCGTCCCGCCGGCAGTTGGGTGACAGGGTAGGCCGGATTGTTTCGCACCACGGCCAGAGGCCGCAACCAAAGGATGCCTTTTAAAACGCGGAGTTCGCGGAGGGCGCGAAGGAATTGAATCGGCATCTCCGCGATCTTCGCGTCCTCCGCGTTTCCATGGTTCTGGAATCGTCGCAAAGATGAACGATTCGAACCGATATTGGCACACCAAGGACGCAAAGTTCGCAAAGGGCGGTGGAGCGCGGCCTCCGGACGCGCTCTGAACCCGTCCGGAGGCCGGGTTCCACCATTCCCTGACAGTCATGCGCCCGCTTTCGCCCGCGGGGAAAAATCTGACCATGGCGATCTTGGTGTGAGAAATCGGCGCACTCCTGGCCGCTTTGGGGTTGATGAAAAGCCCGGTCCCGGGCTTTCTCCGCCCCATGTCCGACCCCCGTTATGCCCAGTTGGCCGATGTGCTCACCGGCTTCTCCACCGAACTGAAAAAAGGCGAGCGCGTGCTCATCGACGCCTTCGACATCCCCGACCACTTCGTCGTCGCGCTTATCCGCTCCGCCCGCGCCCGCGGCGCGCTGCCCTACGTGCAAATCCACCGCGCCCGCGTCACGCGCGAGATGCTGAAGGGCGCCGAGGCCGCCCAATACGAGACCACCGCCGAGGTCGAGCTCGCGCGCATGCAGAAGATGCAGGCCTACATCGCCGTGCGCGGCTCGGACAACATCTTCGAGACCTCCGACGTGCCCGCCGACCGCGTGCAGCTGGCCGCCCGCATCCTCAAGCCCGTCCTCGACCATCGCGTCAACAAGACCAAGTGGGTCGTGCTCCGCTGGCCCTCTTCCGCCATGGCGCAGCAGGCCGGCATGAGCACCGAGGGTTTCGAGGACTTCTACTTCCGCGTCTGCACCTTCGACTACTCGCGTTACGGCCCGGGCATGAAGGCGCTCACCGACCTGATGAACAAGACCGACCGCGTCCACCTCAAGGGCCCGGGCACCGACCTGAAATTCTCGATCAAGGGCATCGGCGCCATCCCCTGCGGCGGCCTGCGCAACATCCCCGACGGCGAGGTCTTCTCCTGCCCGGTCAAGGACTCCGTCGAGGGGGTCATCACCTACAACGCCCCCACCGTCTATCTCGGCACCTCCTTCGATAACATCCGCCTCGTCTTCCAGAAGGGCCGCATCGTCGAGGCCACGAGCAACAACACCAGGCGCCTGAACGAAATCCTCGATACCGACCCCGGCGCGCGCTACATCGGCGAGTTCGCCATCGGCTTCAACCCGCACATCACGCAGCCGATGCGCGACATCCTCTTCGACGAGAAGATCGCCGGCTCGTTCCACTTCACGCCCGGCCAGGCCTACGAGACCGCCGGCAACGGCAACAAGTCCGCCGTCCACTGGGACATGGTCTCCATCCAGCGCCCCGAGTGGGGCGGCGGCGA
>CAZMFB010000028.1:0-27129 GCA_964565475.1 uncultured Opitutaceae bacterium
AGGGGATACCCCCCACCCCCAGGCATTACAAGAAGAAACTTTCCTTAGTCTGTCCGCTCACGCGTCTTACTGGAGATTGACAGTTCAAAAGCGAAAACCCGCCGGTTTCCCAGCGGGTCGGATTGGATTTACAAGACCGGTGACCAGCCTTGCAACGGGGGAATGCAGGCTACTTTTGCCAGGTGCGCTTCTTGTGCCGGTTGGCCTTGAGGCGTTTGCGGCGCTTGTGCTTCGACATCTTGAGACGGCGTTTCTTCTTGAGATTTCCCATGCGCGCAACGTGCGAGTGCGTCCCAGACGTGTCCAGCCCGATTTTTACCCGGATCTCCCGGTTTTCACCGCCGTTCTGGCACGCGTGAATACCAATTGCACATCGACCGAATCCAAATCCAAGCCGGTCAACCGGGCCGCAGCCACGCGATAGAGCGCCATCTGGCCCTGATGCCGCGCCGCCGCCACATCCAAGCCGTCCTCCTCCAGTCGGTCCGTCTTGAAATCATAGACCATCGCATGCTCGGCACGGCCGTCGGGGCCGTGCCTGACCACGACGCGATCCATCACGCCCGTGATCCAAACTCCATCGAGCAGCATCTCAAATGCGCGCTCACGCCAGACCTCGGCTGCTCTTGCCGGACGCGTCCACATTTCAGCCAACTGCGGTGCGCGCAACACCGCCAATGCCTCGGCCATGGCCTCGGCCGGTTCCGCCCGCTCTTTCCATCGCGCCTCGATGTCGTCCGCCGGTCCCCATTCCACCTCCGACAGCAGACGATGCACCGTCGCTCCGAATTCCATCGCACGGCCCCGCTCCGGCAGGAAAATTTGCATCATCCCTGCCACGTCGGCACCCTCCCCCGAGGGTCGCCGGGCAGGCCAACGCGGTGCACGCACCCCCGCGGCCAGCGGCACCAATTCGTCCCTCTGTCTCGCTTCTTCCGCCGGCCGCACGGCCGCGAACCAATCCGCATCCCCTGCGCTCCAGGCTCCCGGCAGCACGGCGCCGCCCACGCGCACCTCGCCCGTCTCGCTGGCGAGCGTATCCGCGAGCAGCCGTGGAAAGTTGCCCGATTTTGATTCCCCGGGCGGCTTGGTGATCACATAGAGCCCGCGCTTCGCGCGCGTCATCGCGACATAGAGCACCGACAGGTTCTCGTAGCACGCCGCCGCCTTCGCCTCCGCCACGTAGGCCTCCAACACCGGATCCTGACGGCGGAAACCCTCGGGCGGCAAGTCCAACACCCAGTCCACCGCGCGCTCCTTAGTCTTTCGCACTGCGAGCCCCTTGCGCCTCTCCCCGATGGAATTGCCCTCGAGATCGGGCAAAACCACCACGTCGAAGCCGAGTCCCTTGGCCCGATGCACGGTCATCACGCGCACCACCGACGCGCCCTCGGCGTCGCGCGCCTTGTGTCCGCGCATGAACTCCACGAATTCCGCCGCGTCGCGCCGGCCTGCCACGTCGAACTCGGCTGCCGCGACCAGAAGTTGTCGGGCCCGCAGACGCGTGAACGCATCGTCCTTCTCCCATCGCGGTTCCAACTGGGTCAGCCACCAAAGGAATGTGCGCTCGAAGCCTTCGGCATGGATCTGCCCCAAAACCCGCGCCGTGACCTGCTCGCGCTGCTCCAGACCCTCCGCGGCCAGCACCTCACCCAGCGGGGTCATCCTCACGTGCTCCCAGGCCAGCATGTCGCCCGGATGCGCCGCGGCCTGCACCAGCGCAAGTAGCGCCGCACCCAGAGGGTTGTCCGTGCAGACGTTAAGATCCGACTCGGCCACCGCCGGCAGATCACCCTCGCGCCGCAGAAAGTCGGCCAGCGCCGCAGCCGTCGTGTTCTTGCGCACCAGCGCCGCACAGGTCATCCCGCGGTCCAGCGGCCGGATTTCCCGGAGTATTTTAAGCACCATCCGCCAGCGCTCCTCCTCGTCCTCGGCGTGCAGCAAGGCCGCCTGTCCTGTCCGTTTTTGCACCGCTGTGCGGTGCTCGCGCCATTCCTGGTTCCATGTCGTGCTGGCGGTGCCGGGGAAAAGCCCCGCAATCGTCTTTCCGGCCCCGAAGACCGCGTTGATCATCGCGATCAACGGCGGGCCCGACCGCCTTGATTCCACGAGCGGCCGCTCCGCAATCGCACCGGGTGCCGCCGCATTGTAGTGTTTGAAGATCTCACGGAACAGCGTCGGGTCGCCCTCGCGCCATTGGTAGATCGCCTGCTTGACGTCGCCCACGCAGAAGAAGCTCCGCCCGCCGGCCGCATCCTGGACCGCCTCGTCGACCAGGTTCTTGAGCACGCTCCACTGTCCGATGCTCGTGTCCTGGAATTCGTCCAGCAGCCAGTGGTCAATGGCCGCATCCAGCCGGTAGTCGATCAGCAGCCGCCCCTCCCCCGCCGTTTGCGCCAGCAACGGAGCCCCTGCACCGGGCGCGAGCAGCCGCTGCACGTCGGAAAACGTCAGCCGGCCGGCCCGCCGCACGGATTCGCCGTAGAACCGCTCATAACCCTGCAACACAGCGAAAATCCCCTGCGTCGTCTCCAGCCGGCGGAGCAACTCGCCGCCCACGATGCACCGTGTCAGCTCCGCCAGTGCCGCACACGCCGCCGCGTCCAGCTCCTGCTTCTTCCGGTCGAACTCCAGCGTGACCGGTCCACGCTGGAGATCAGCCCAGGCCACCAGCGCCTTGTCGAGCACGTAGGCGAGCTCGCGGGGCACGATCGCTCCCGGCGTCCATTCCTCGGCCGCCACCAGGAAATCCTCCCAACGTTTCCGCTGCTTATCCAGTGGCGCCGCGACGGCGAGCCATGAACGCAAAGACTTCAGCGCCGCTTTGGCATCGGGTCGCCGCGCGAGCCATTCGTTGCCTTGCGGCCAGATGCGCGACGGATTTCCCCAGAATTCCGCCGATGGCGCGTCGAGCCAGGTCTGCTGATGCTCCTCCAGGAAATTCTCCAGCATCTCTGCCAACCGCTTCTCCTCGCGACCGAAGGTCGCACGCTTGAAGGCCTCGATGAACTCCTGCTGCGCCTCCGTGAGCGCGCCCGCGCGCGTGAACATCTTCCGCAGCACGCGCTGCTGCTCCGCCCGGGCCGCCGCCTCCTCCAATACCTCGAACCGGCCCGCCAGGCCCAGTTCGAACGGGAAGGCCCCGACAACCTGCGCGAAGAAGCTGTCCAGCGTGCCGAGCCGCAGCCGGTGCATCGCCTCGGTCATTTTGCGCAGCAGCGTGAGGAAATCCGGCGAGCCCAGCCCCGGCCGCCCGATGTCTGCTGCCAGTTTTTCTGCCCGCGCGGCATCCCCGGCCGCGGCGGCGAGCTTCTTCAAAATCTCGTCGAAGAACTCGCCCGCCGCCTTGCGCGTGAATGTCAGCGCCACGATGCGCTCCGGCGCCGCGCCGCCCGCCAGGAGCGCGACGTAGCGATCCGTCAGCGCGTAGGTCTTCCCCGAACCCGCGGAGGCGAGGATCATCTCGTTGCGCGGCGTGCTCATGTGGTGCCCCTTCCCCACTCGACGCTCTCGGCCGCGCCCCGGTGGAACAGCGCGGCGAAATCATCCCGCTCGGCCTCGCGGCCCTTCAACTCGGCCGGCGGCCAGAATTCGCCCGCTACGATCGCGGCACAGACCGCCTCCGCCGCGCCGAGCGCCGAAGCCTGCAGTTCCGGTGTCAACCCCTCCCACGACCTGATGCCCGTGTCGCTGACCGCCTTCGGGAGGTTGAAATACGCGCAGGCCACGTCGGGTCCATGGTCCGCCGCCAGCGCCTGCCGGTAGAGCGGCAACTGCAGGTCGGCCCAAGCCTGCACCTTGCCGTCCTCCTCCGTCACCAACCAGGCCGGCGGGGTCTCGCCTCTGCGCACGGCGCGCAAGTGCGCTTCGCTCGGCGACACTGGCTTGTCGGAGGTTTTGTAGTCGAGCACCCGAACCGCGCCCGACTTGGCATGACGGTCGATGCGGTCGATGCGGCCTCGCACGGTCAACCCGCCCAATTCCAAGGAAAAATTCCGCTCTACTTCCTCGATCACCCAGCCCGAAGCCCGTTCGCGTGCCTGCACGCCGGCCGCGCGCGCGAGTCGCTGCCGCGCCGACTCGAGCTGCACCACCAGCGGCAGTGCGAGGTGCCTGCCGTAACGTGCCGCGACCTCCCGCTCCAGCGCGCCCAGGAGGAATTTCTCCAGCGCCCCGGCGTCGGTGCAGTCGCGCAACCCTTTCTCACGGCCCATCGCCTCCAGTGCGACGTGGCACAGGTTGCCGAAATCACCCGCGTCCAGCTCACCCTTGGCCGGGTCCACCGCCTCCATCTTCAGCACATGCCGCAGGTAAAAGCGGAACGGACACGCGAGCCACGCCTTCAAGGCCGTCACGCGCACCCGTCCGCCGGCCTTCCGGTGCGGAGGTGCGAGCCGCCACGTGCGCCGCCACGGCGGGTTGGCCGTCGGCGGAGGTGGTTCGCGGAACAGGAACGCGACGCGCGCCGGCAGGTCGGCATCCGCACAGCGCAGCAGCAGCCGCGAGGGCCGGAGCGCGTCGCCTTGTTCCGAGAACTTGCCGTAGAGCACATCGAGCCGCGGTCGCGCGGCCGCCAGCGCCTGCAGCAGGTAGGCGTCGCGGGCGAGACGCGCCTCGTTGGACTTCAGCCCAAGCTTCACGCGCAGGGATTCCGGGAGAAAGGCGTCACCCGCCAACGCCTCGGGCACGCGGCCGTCGTTGAAGCCCGCGACCACGAGATGCGGTGCATCCTCGTAGAGCAATTCGAGCCAACCCTGCAGTTCGAGTGCCCTCGCCGGCTTGTCCCCGGTCTGCGCCTCCTCGCCGAAGGTCCGCAGCGCGAGTTCCCACCACGCGCTCTCGGCGAGGCCCGGAAACCTTGTCCGTGCCTCCCTGCAGGAGCGCATCAACTCAGCCCACGCCCCGGCAGATTCGCGCAAGCGCGCGTCGGCTTCGTTGCTGGGCTCAAGTGGACGTGCCGCAAAAATCTCCGTGAGCGCCGAGGCGGCGTTGGCCGGGAACGATTCCGCCACCAGCCGGGCGCGCAGTTCCGCGATGAGCCCCAACGCAGGTGCCGTGGAGTGGCGTCGCGCCTCGTCGAGCGTGCCCGGCAGGTGGTCTGCGCGCAGACGGTCCAGTCCCGCGAGGAATCCCGACGCGGAGAATCCCTCGCCCAGCCGCGCCTGCAACCACGCGAGCACCTCCGGGCACCGCGCCAGCGACTCCACGGCGGCAAAGTCGTCGTCCCGCGCCAAAGCCGACAGGGCCGACAGCAGATGATACAACGCCTCCTGCCGGCGCAGGCGACCCTCGGGATTGAACACATTCACGCCCTCACGGCCCAGCGCCCCTTCGAGCAGCGGTGGCAATGTCGGGTCCGCGGAGCCCACCGCCAACAACCCGTCCGGTTCACCATAACCGCGGGCCAACGCCGCAATCTTCTCCGCTTGCGCCGTGCCATCGGCGCAGAGATGCACACGCCGATGGAAATCAGGCAGGACCCGCTCGCGTTTCTGCCAGACGGTCACAACCGGACGACCCCACTCGTCGAAGGCAGCCGCCTCCGATTCCGGCGCGAACACGACGACATCAACGGTGGGCACGTTTTGCAGGGCCGTCAGCGCGAGAGGCAGCGGATCGGGAGTGGCCAGCAGGATGACCCGGTCGTGGTCCGTAGCCTCCAACCCGGTGCGGGTCGCGGCGATCTTCGCCGCCTGCATGTCACGCCGCCCGCGCGCCGCCAAGGCACGGTCGAACTCCGCTTCGAGCGCGGCGAGCTGCCGCCAGCGTTCGGTTTCCGCCGGCGCACGCGCCGCCACGTCCCCCAGGCGCAACCCGCCCTCGGCCAGCTGGGATTGGAGCTTCAGGAATTCCACGGCCAGTCGCAGGGCGCCGGCATCGTCGGTCGCGGGCACACCCGAGGGGAAAACCTCGCGGGCCTCCGCCGCGGCCGCACCGCGCAACACGCCCGCCCATGCCAGCAGCGACTCGAGGCGCGAGGCCGTGTCCGTGCCGGGCAGGTGCGCGACCAGTGTCTCAGGGGTGACGACGCGCGGGGCGAACACCGCCTGACCGCGCTCCGCCGCATGCCCCGCCAGCGCCTCGCGCAGCCGCCGGCCCGATTGCCGGGTCGGCACGACGATGAGGACGCGTGAAAGGTCGAGCGGTCCGCCGCCCGCCCAATCCCCGGCCAGCCACACCGCCGCCTGCGGCAGCAGGGGCCGGTCCCACGGGAGGAAGGTGCGGCGCGGCGTCATCGCCGCCACTCAAGGCATCCGGCCGGCACGCTCAACATCCATTCGGCGCGACCGCGGCGCGGCTCGGCTTTTTGCCTTTGCGGCGGGGCGCGGTTTCGCGTTCAACGGCAGCATGTCTTCCTACACTGCCCCCGTTTTCCTGACCGAGTTGCTCAAGGCCAAGTCGCCCTCCGGCGCCGAGGCGCAGGCCCAGGCCGTCTACGACCGCTTCGTGCGGCCGCACGCCGACACCTACGCCAATGACGCGCTCGGCAACCGCCTCGCCGCGCTCAACCCCAAGGGCGGCCCGACCCTGATGTTCGCCGGACACATGGACGAGCTCGGACTCATCATCACCTACGTCAACAAGGACGGCTACCTCTACTTCGACACCATCGGCGGCCACGACCGCAGCATCATCTCCGGACGCCGTGTCATCCTCCAGACCGCCAAGGGCCCGGTGAAGGGCGTGACCGGCAAGCGCGCCATCCACCTGATGGAGGAGGCCGACCGCAAGAAGGTGCCCGAGATCCACGAGATCTGGATCGACATCGGCGCCAAGTCGAAGGCCGAGGCCCTCAAGCGCGTCGCCATCGGCGACGTGGCGACCTACGACCACGAGTTCGAGCTGATCCACGGTTCCGTCGGCACGGCGCGGGCCTTCGACAACAAGGTCGGCGCCTACGTCGTCGGCGAGGCGCTCGTGCGGCTTTCCAAGGAGAAGGCGAAGCTCAACGCCAAGGTCGTGTCCGTCGCCACCACGCAGGAGGAGATCGGCACCCGCGGTGCGCAGACCTCGGCCTTCGCGGTCGACCCGCACGTCGCCCTCGCGGTGGATGTCGGCCACGCCACCGATCATCCCGACTGCGACAACCGCAAGTTCGGCGAGACCAAACTCGGCGGCGGCCCGATCATCTGCCGCGGTCCGAACATCAATCCCAAGGTCTTCGACCGCCTGCTCGCCTGCGCGAAGCGGGCGAAGATCCCGCACCAGATCGAGGCCGATCCGCGCCCGACCGGCACCGACGCCCGCGCCATCCAGATGGCCCGCGGCGGCGTGGCCTGCGGCCTCGTCTCCATCCCGCTCCGCTACATGCACACCCCGAGTGAGGTCGTGGACCTGCAGGACGTGGAGAACTGCGTGAAACTCTTCGTCGAGTTCGCCCGCTCCATCACCAAGGGCGAGAGCTTCAATTGGTGACGCGCGCCCGCCGGCGGATCACAGTCCAACCGAGCGCCAGCACCGCGCACCAAGCCCCGTAGGTCGACGGCTCGGGAATCGCCGTGGTGATGAAGTTGTAGTAAGTGGCGATGTTCGCCGAAAAGGTGATGTTGCCGATGATGGCGGTGGATGCGGGCTGGTTCTCAAATCCGCCGATGGCCCCCATGATTCCTGCCAGCTCCCACGCCACCCCGTTGTAGTAGAAAGTCGCGCCACCCGAGTCGCCGGTCGCGCCCTGCGCGTCGCTGCCACCGCTGTCGAAGTCCGTGTAGAAAGCCGTCGTTATCCCGGTTCCGACATTGTAGGTGGTGGTGCCCTCGACAGAGTTTGTCCCCCAGCGCTTGTCGCCGTTTGAGGTGACCAGGTGACCGGATCGATTGGACCCGTCGGAGGTGCCTCCCAGATTATTCCAGACATCATCGCTGGCCCCGGGATTCACCGTCACCGCCCAGTAGTTGATGCTGCCCTCCATGTTGCCGCGGCCGATCATGACTACGTTGCTGCTCACCACGGGCGTGCTGATGGCCAACTGCAGGTTGGAAAGGCCCGGATCGCCGGAGATGCGGAACAGCGTGAGGTCCGTGGTGCTGTTGTCCCCATTGCGCACGACCACGCCGGAGCCCGGCACGAAGCTGAAGGGGACGCCGTCGAGCACCAGATTGCTCAGGCTGCTGCCGCTCCCGACGACATGCGAGGCGGTCAGGACCCAGTGGTTGCCGCCGTAGTTGCCGAGATAAACCCCGCTGGCACCGCCCACGCTTCCCACATGGGTCCACGGCACGCCGGTCAGGGGATTGCCGAAATTTTCTGTGCCGGTGCCGCCATGGATGACAATGGCGGCGGCTCGGGTGATGAGCAGGGCGGCGAGGCAGAGCGGGGCGGCAATGCGACGCATGACAGCGATTACATCAGGCTGCGTCCTTGCTGGCGGCAGGCCGGCTGGGACGCTTGAGCGCGGGCTTCTTGCGGCCCTCGACCACGGCGCGGTCGATGACGACCTCGGTCACGTCGTCGCGCTGCGGCAGATCATACATCACCTCGAGCATGATCTTCTCGAGGATGGCGCGGAGGGCGCGGGCGCCCGTCTTCAGCTCGATGGCCTTCTTGGCGATGGCGACAATGGCGTCGCGGGTGAAGCGCAGCTGCACGCCGTCCATGGCAAAGAGCTTGGAATACTGCTTCACCATCGCGTTCTTGGTGCGGAGCAGCACGCGCTCCAGGTCCTCGACCTTCAGCTCGTCGAGCACCGAGACCACGGGCAGGCGGCCGATGAACTCGGGGATCATGCCGAAGCGGATGAGGTCCTCGGGGGCGACGTTGCGCATCATCTCCTCCGGGGCCAGACGGTGGTCCTCGGGGTTGATGTGGAAGCCGAGCGAGCGCTGCCCGAGCCGCTTCTTGATGACGGCGTCCAGCCCGACGAAGGCGCCGCCGCAGATGAAGAGGATGTTCGAGGTGTTGACCTGGATGTATTCCTGGTTCGGGTGCTTGCGGCCGCCCTGCGGGGGCACGTTGCAGGTGGTGCCCTCGAGGATCTTGAGGAGGGCCTGCTGCACGCCCTCGCCCGAGACGTCCCGGGTGATGGAGACGTTCTCGGTCGTGCGGCGGATCTTGTCGATCTCGTCGATGTAGATGATGCCGCACTCGGCCTTCTTCACGTCGTAGTTGGCGGACTGGAGGAGGCGGAGGACGACGTTCTCGACATCCTCACCGACATAGCCCGCCTCGGTGAGCGTGGTCGCGTCGGAGATGGCGAAGGGCACGTCGAGGATGCGGGCGAGCGAGCGGGCGAGCAGCGTCTTGCCGGAGCCCGTGGGACCGACGAGGAGGATGTTGCTCTTCTCGACCTCGACCTCGGAAAATTCCGCCGTGAGGGCGGTCGGATCCCGCGCGGTGCCGCCGTCGAAGTTGAGGCGCTTGTAGTGGTTGTAGACGGCGACCGAGAGGACCTTTTTGGCGTGCTCCTGGCCGATGACATGCTCATCGAGGACCTGCTTGATCTCGGCGGGCTTGACGAGGCGGAAGGCGGGCTTGGGGGCCTCGGCCGGCGTCGCGGTCTTCACCTCGCGGTCAATGATGGTCTTGCAGACGTTGACGCAGGAGTCGCAGATGTAGACACCGGGGCCCGCAATGATCTTGCGGACCTCCGCCTGCGATTTGCCGCAGAAGGAGCATAGCGTCATGCGCGAGGACTTGGCCATGGCAATGGGAGTGTCGTCGCCGGTGTCGGGCGAGTCGAGGGCTTTTTAAGCCCCCGCCGCGCAGCGGGTTGTGTCTCAGGCCGCGCTCTGCTGCGCGATCTGCTGGGCGTCGCGGGTGGATTTCACCACATGGTCGACGATGCCATAGGTCTTGGCCTCCTCGGCACTCATGTAGTAATCGCGGTCGGAGTCCTTCTCCACCTGGTCCGGGGTCTTGCCCGTGTGCTTGGCGATGGTCTCGTTGAGGGTCCGGCGCCAGCGCAGGATCTCCCTGGCCTGGATGGCGATGTCGGCCGCCTGGCCGCCGGCACCGCCGGAGGGCTGGTGGATCATCACCCGGCTGTTCGGCAGGGCGAAGCGCTTGCCCTTCGTGCCCGCGGCCAGCAGGACCGTGCTCATGCTCGCGGCCATGCCCACGCAGTAGGTGACGATGTCGCACTGCAGGAAGTTCATGGTGTCGTAGATGGCCATGCCGCCGGTCACGACTCCGCCGGGGGAGTTGATGTAGAGATGGATGTCCTTCTTCGGGTCCTCCATCTGGAGGAAGAGCATCTGGGCGATGACGACATTGGCCACGCCATCGTCGATCGGCGAACCGATGAAGATGATGCGGTCCTTCAGCAGGCGGCTGTAGATGTCCATCGACCGCTCGCCGCGGCCGGTATTTTCGAGGACGATGGGAACGTAGTAGCTCATGCGATGGCCGTCTTCACGGTAGCCTGCGCGACGAGGAAATCAAGGGTCTTGTCGAAGAGGATCTGCTGCTGCATGGCGCGCATCTGGTCGCGATCCTTGCCGAGTTCCTTCACGAGTTTGTCCGGTTTCTGGCCGGAGCGCATCGCCTCGCGCATGATCCAGCCGTTCAGATCCTTCTCCTCGACCTTGAGCTTCTCCTCCTCGGCGATGCGCGCGAGCAGCAGCTGCACCTTCACGCGGGCGAGGGCGGCCTTCGCGGCGCTGTCGAACAGCTCCTTCTTGTTCCTCTCGAATTGCTCCTGCGGCACGCCGCGGCGCATGTTCTCCTCGATGAACTGCCGCAGCACGCCGTCGCGCTCGGAGGCGACGAGGCTTTCCGGCACGGGAAAATCCGCCCGCGCGATGAGGGCGTCCGTCACCTGCCGGCGCTGGCCGGCGCGGTTTTCCTGTTCCTTGCGGTAAGTGAGCGTCTTCTTGATCTGCTCCTTCAACGCCTCGAGGCTTTCGACCTGGTTGGCCTTGAAGAAGGTCTCGTCGAGCGGCGGAAGCGTGCGCTCGCGCACCTCCTGCACCTCGATGGCGTAGGCCGCGGCCTTGCCCGCCAACGCGGGCATCGCCGGATACGTCGCGGGGAAATTCAGCGTGATACTCTTCTTGTCCCCGGCCTTCAGTCCGGCGAGGTGCTTGCCCATGCCGGGCAGCAGGCCCTCGTTCTCGCCCTCGACCTCCTCCCAGGTCTGCGGGGCCTTGGCGTAGAGCGGCTTGTCGCCGACGATCTCCGTGAGGGGCTTGCCGTCGAGTGTGCCCTCGTAGCCGAAGCGCACATAGTCACCCTTCTGCGCGGCGCGGTCCACGGCCTTGAAATCGGCCCGCTCGCTGCGCAAACCCTCGACCACGGCGTCGATCTCGGCCGCGGTCGGCTCCGTCGGCTGCACGGTCGTCTCGATGCCCTTGTAGACGGGCAGCTTGATCACCGGCCGCACGTCGATGGTAAGCTTGATGGCGGCCGACAATCCGGGCTGCACCTCCCCTTCCTCCACGTCGATCAGGGAGATGGCTTCCAGCTTGGCCTCCTTGAGGCCGTCGCGGTAGGCCCGGCCCACGACGCGCGACTTGAACTCCTCGCTCAGCTCCTTGCCGTAGCGCTTCGCCACCATTGCCGCCGGCGCCTTGCCGGGACGAAACCCGGGCAGGCTGACCTGCTTGGTGAATTCGCCGAGGATAGCGCTGTATTCGCCGTCCACCTCGCCCTTGTCGAGCGTGACGGTGACGGTCTTGCGGGTTTCACTGAGGTCGGTGATGGAGACGTTCACGGGAAAAATGGCGGCGGTTTCTTGGCGATGAACGGCGCAACGTAGATGCCGCCTCCCCTCGGTCAATGCCAGAGATGTCGGCCAGCGCATCGGAATACCACTTGGTTTTTCCCGGCCGCTCCCCAAGCTCCTTTCCGCATGGAGTCGCCCGCCCAAATCGTTGCCCGGCATCGTTGTGTGCTCGTGCTCGACGCCGCCTCCACCGTCGTGCAGGCAGGCCTGCTCCGCGCCGGATCGGCACCTTTGTGGCACCGCGCGGGCGGTGACGCCGGTCAGCAGGTCTTCGCGCTGGCCGCACGCTCCCTCCAGGAGGCCGGGACCGCACTGGAGGCTGTCGGAGCCTTCATCTACTGCGATGGTCCGGGCTCGATGCTGGGCACGCGCACCGTCGCGATGGCCCTTCGCACCTGGCAGACTTTGCAACGGCGCCCCGCCTACGCCTACCACAGCCTCGCACTCGCCGCCGCGCACGAGGCCGCGCGCACGCCCGGGAGCGATTTCACGCTCATCGCCGACGCGCGTCGCGACGCGTGGCACGCGCTCACCGTTTCCGCGGGCGGCGCAACCGGTCCGCTGCGCCGGCTCGCCACGGCCGGATTACCGGCAGGCGAACTGCGCACGCCGGAGCATTTCCGTGCGTGGTCGCAACCGCCGCGCCCAGTGACGACCTGCAGCTATGATCTCGCGGCGCTGTTCTCAGCCGCAGGCAATGCCGCCCTGTGCCGCGCGGTGGAGGCACCCGACGTTTTCCAGCATGAGGCCCCTGCCTACCGCCAGTGGACGCCGTCGGTTCATCAGGCGCCCACCCCGAAGGCATGAGCCTCTCCGGGCAATTGCCGCGCCGGTGCTGGGCCGAGATCGACCTGGCCGTCCTCGAGCGCAATGTCCGCCTCATCCGCGCCGCCTTGCCGGCGCACATCCGCTATGTCGCCGTCGTCAAGGCCGACGCCTACGGCCACGGCCTGCCACACGTCGCCGCCCGCCTCATGCAGTCCGGGGCCGACGTCCTCGCCGTGGCCAACCTGGCGGAGGCTGCGGTCATCCGTGAGTTGAGCCGCGACTGGCCCGTGCTGCTGCTCGGTGCCGTGTTGCCCGACGAAGTCCGGCACGTGGTTGACTACAACCTGTCCGCCATCGTCTCCTCGGTCGAGGACGTCACCCGCTTCGATGAGGCCGCACGCGCAGCCGGCAAAACCGCCGCAGTGCACCTCAAGATCGACACCGGCATGGGCCGCCTCGGCGCTTGGCATGGCGAGGCTCCGCGCGTCCATGCGGCCATCCGCGCCGCACCGTCGCTGCGCCTTGCCGGGGCCTTCACCCATTTCGCCAGCGCCGATGACGACCTCGCCTATACCGAGCAGCAGCGTCAGATCTTCCTGAAGACCCTCGCCGCCCTGCCCGCATTGCCGCGGGAGGATTTTCTCGTCCACGCCGACAACAGTGCCGGCTTCGAGACGACCCCGGGGGCGGGACCCTTCAACGCCGTGCGCATCGGCCTGCTGCAATTCGGCGTGCTGCCGCATCCGCACGCCCTGCTCGCGCGGGTGCGCACGGAGCCGGTGCTCAGCTTCCACGCGCGCGTCGGCCTCGTCAAAACCCTGCCGGCCGGCACCGGCGTCAGCTACAACCGCACGCACCGGGTGAAGCACGCCACGCGTGTAGCCGTCATCACCGCCGGCTACGGTGACGGCCTCCCACGCGCCTGCAGCAACCGCGGCGCCGTCCTCATCCACGGCCGCCGCTGCCCCATCCTCGGTCGCGTTTGCATGGACCAGACCGTCGTCGACCTCAGCGCCGTGCCCGACGAGGTCCAGGGCGGCGACCCTGCCGTGCTGATCGGCCGTCAGGTCCGCGCTGAAATCGGGCTGCCCGAATTCAGCACCTGGGCCGACACGATCCCCTGGGAGACCCTCTGCGCCATCACGAAGCGCGTGCCCCGTTTTTACCGGGCCCAACTGGGCGTCTGAAACCGCCGTGCCGCGGCCCGCGTCATCATCCCCGACGATGCCAGAGACCCTGAAAAACCTCACCCCCGCGCAGGCCTGGCAGCCGTTGCCCGCCGGCGCATGGGACGAGGCCGCCGCCCGCCATCTGCTGCAACGCGTGGGTTGGGCGGCCACACCCGCTGAGACCGCGCGCACCCTGCAGGACGGTCCGCTCGCGACCTTGCGCCGCTACTTCGCGCGCATGCCCGCGTTACCCAAGCCCGCTCTCATCGCCGGTCTCGAGCGCGAGGGGCCCGAGATGATCCGCCGCGCCGCCCGTGGCGGCAGCGAGATGGAGCGCCGCCTCGCCCAGCAGGAGGCGCGCGAACGCTCCCGCGAGGCCCTGGCCGACCTCACGATCAAGTGGCTGCAGCTGGCCGCGCGGCCCGAGTCGGCCCCCGCGGAAAAATGGCTGCTTTTCCTGCAGGACGTCTGGGTTGTCGGCGCGGAGAAGGTCCGCAACACCGCGCTGCTCTACCGGCATCAGGAGCTCCTGCGCCAGGTCGCGCTGTCAACCTACCCGCTGGTCGCCAAGGCCATGTCGCGCTCGCCCGCGATGATCGTCTATCTCGACCTGCAGCAGAGCCAGCGCGACGCGCCGAACGAGAACTTTGCCCGCGAACTCTTCGAATTGTTCACCCTCGGCGAGGGCAACTACACCGAGGTTGACATCAAGGAGGCGGCGCGTGCCTTCACCGGCTACCGGCAGCGCAATGGCGAGTTTGCCTTCGTCGCCCGCCAGCACGACGGCTCGCGCAAGACCGTTTTCGGTGAGAAGGGTGCCTTCACCGGCGACGACGTCATCGACCTTGCCTTCCGGCAGAAGGCGGCCGGCACCTTCCTGCCGCGCGAGATGGCGAAGTTCTACCTCACCGACGAGCCCCTGCCGGAGGAGCATCTTGACGCCTTGGGCGCGGCCTGGGCCAAGGCGGACTACGACCTCGGCAAGCTGCTCGCGGTCTTCTTCACCAGCCGTCTCTTCTACGCGCAGGAGTTCCGCGGCAACTTCATCAAGAGCCCGCTGCACTACTATCTCGGCCTGCTGCAGACCCTCGATCTCAGCGTCACGCCGTTGCCGCGCCAGCTCATCGGCGCATTCCGCCAGATGGGACAGATGCCGTTCAACCCGCCCAACGTCCGCGGCTGGGTCGGCGGCAAGAACTGGATCAACTCCGTCACGCTCGCCACGCGCCGCCGCGTCGCCGAGGCCCTCCTCACCCCGCTCAACGAGGATCTGCTCAATGCCGACGAGCGCCTCGACCTCGACGCCGCCTATGCCGAGGGCATCACCAATTTCACGCTCGCCGATGAGACCCTCGCCGCTTGGGCCGGGCTGGCGCCAGCCGCGCGGGCCCGTCGTTTGGTCAGCCTCTGCGTGCCGCATGCCACCGGCAGCGCCGTGGAGGCCAATCTCGAGCGGCACTTCGCCGCCGCCGGCAACCCCCTCAACGCCACCCGCCAGGCCCTCGCCGCCCTCCTCACTTCGCCCGACTACAACCTTTGTTGAGTTTCCGCCGTGAAAAACCCCGCCAACCTCCTCCCCACCACCCGCCGAGATTTCCTCGGCTACGGCGTGAAGGGCATCGGCATGCTCGCCTTCTCGCGTTTCGCCCCGTCGTTCCTCGTCGAATCCGCCTACGCCAAGTCCCCTGCACCCGAAAGCGGTCGCAGCATCCTCGTCCTCGTCCAGCTCGCCGGCGGCAATGACGGCCTTAACACCCTGGTGCCCCATGGCGACCCGGCCTACCGCCGCCTCCGCCCGACCATCGGACTGCCGAAGGAGCAGTTGCTGCCGATCGACGAGCACCTCGCCCTTCACAGCGCCTGTGGCCCGCTGCACCGCCTCCTCCACGACGGCCGCCTCGCCATCGTGCAGAATGTCGGCTACCCCAACCCCAACCGCAGCCACTTCCGTTCGACCGAAATCTGGGAATCCGCCAGCGACGCCAACGAGACGCTCTCCACCGGCTGGCTCGGCCGCTACTTCGACAATGCCTGTGCCGGCAAGCCCGCCGACCCCTGCGGTGTGCATCTTTCCAACGAGCTCCCCCAGACCTTCGTCGGCGATCAACCCCACGCCACCTTCGGCCTCAGCCCCAACGACCGCGGCGCCCGCGGGGGCCGCAATCTCGCGCTCACCGAGAAGCTTCTGGCCGACGGCGCTGACGGCCCGCACCACAACGCCGGCTTCCTGCGCCACACCATGATGGATGCCCTCGTCACCGAGAAGCGCTTCCAGCGCGTGCTCGGCGACTACCGGCCGTCGGCCGAATATCCCGCGAATCCCTTCGCCGCTTCGCTGCGCAATGTCGCCGCCCTCATTGCCAGCGGCGCGTCCACCCGCGTCTATTTCGTCTCGCTCGGTGGCTTCGACACCCACGCCAACCAGCCCAACCAGCACGCCAACCTCCTGCGCACCCTGTCCGAGGGGCTCGCCGCCTTCCAGCGCGACCTCGACGCGCACAAGCTCAACGACCAGGTGCTCACGATGACATTTTCCGAATTCGGCCGACGCCCGGGCGAAAACGAAAGCCGGGGCACCGACCACGGCACCGCCGCACCGCTCTTCGTGCTCGGCTCCGGTCTCAAGGCCGGCCTGCACGGCACCGCGCCCGACCTCGACCTGGGCCGCAATCAGGATCTCAGCTTCAGCACGGACTTCCGGTCCGTCTATGCCACGATCTTGGACCGCTGGCTTAGTGCCGATTCCAAGAAGGTGTTGGGTGAAAAATTCGCCGCGGTTCCGTTTCTCGTGTAATATCGTCAGTTGCTTTCGGCGCGGAATATTAATTGCTCTAGGCATTGATATCAAATGCCTTGCGGACTCCGCTCGAACCTAATGCCGAATGATGGCTAAGGCCGTATTAGCCATTGACCATAGGGTGTTACACCTATTGTCTCTAAGGTGTGAAACCTGCACCCCAATTTGGTGCCGAAATGCCCCGTCGCCCGGGCATTGGGTTGGGGCTGTTTCTCTTGGTCGTCGCTGCCGCGCCTGTCGGGGCACAATTCACCTACTCGGAGGACTTCAAGAATAGCACAGCGCCGGGCTGGAGTTTCTACCAAGGCAGTTCCGGCCCCGGCCCGCGGCTCACTTCCGGACTGACCGGCACGGCCGGCGCCGACCCCGAGGGCGCCGTCACCATCGACCCCACCGGCTCGGGCTGGCTGCGTCTCGCGACCAACACGACGCAGCAGGCTAATGCCGTGTTCTTCGACACGCCGATCCCCTCCGCCGGCAACGAGGTCAAGATCACCTTCAACGTGAACATGTGGGAGAACAACACGGGCTTCCCGACCGGGGCCGACGGCCTGACGTTCTTCCTCTACGACGCCAGCGTGCCCTTTTCCGTCGGCGCGTTCGGCGGCTCGCTCGGGTATGCACAGAAGGACGCAGCCCAGGGCGCCGACACCACGGCCAACGGCATGGGCGGTGGCTTCCTCGGCATCGCCCTTGATGCCTACGGCAATTACTCCCGCGCCGCCGAAGGCCGCGAAGGCGGCACCACGGCGCTCGCGCCCAATGCCGTGGTCGTGCGCGGCCCGGGCAGCGGACAGGACGGCTACAACTACCTCGCCGGCACGACCGGCAGCAATGGCACGCTCGGTTACGACTATACGGACAGCGGCGGCGCCACCGGCCACGACACCGAGGACGGCGTCGTGGCCGCCCTGCCCTACACGATGGCCTTTGCCAATGCCACCGCCCGTCCCGACCAGAGCACCCAGTATCGCCGGGTCGAGTTCACCCTTACCGAGACCAGCCAGCTCATCATCCGCATGCAGTTCGGCGAAGACGGACTGTGGTATGACATCCTGAGTGCCGATGTCAGCTCCTTCGCCCGCCCCGAGCAGCTGCGCTTCGGTTTCAGTGCCGGCACCGGCGCTGGCTCGCAGGTCTACGAGGTCGGCGGGCTCCTGCAGATCACCGCGACCGCCGGCAGCGGCAGCTTCCTCTGGGATCGCGGCGACAACTCCAATGTCTGGGGCACGGGTCCGACCGACCCCATCAACTGGTTCGGCAACACCAATCCCACCAGCAAATCGAACGTCGTCTTCAACAGCGCCTACGTTTCCGGCGCGCAGACGGTCGACCTCCGGGACACCGACAAGACGGTCAAGAACATCTATTTCTCCGGCTCCGACGCCTACACCTTGGTCAGCACCGACTCCACCGCGCGCAAGCTCATCTTCGATTCCGACACGGTCGGCGGCCTTACCACCATGTCCATCACGCCGGATGTCGGCGGCAACGCCGCCCATTCGGTCAACGTGGATGTGCTGATGAACAAGACCCTCGACATCAACAACACGGTTTCGACGCATACGTTCACCCTCAGCGGCAACATCGACACCAACGGCAACGCCCTCAGCTTCAAGGGCACCGGCACCACCCAGGCCACCGGCATCATCAGCGGCGCGGGCACCCTCACCAAGTCCGACACCGGCACCACCATCCTCTCCGGCGCCTCCGCCAACACCTACACCGGAGCCACCACCGTCAACGCCGGCACGCTCCGCATCGAGAAGGCCGGCGCGCTCGGTTCCACCGCGTCGGGCACCTCCGTCAATGCCGGCGGCACGCTCGCGCTGGGCGGAACCGGCACCACCTTTGATGCGGAGGATCTCACCCTCAACGGCTCCGGCGTCGGCGCCAACGGCGCCCTGCGCAATGTCGCCGGCGCCAACACCTGGACCGGCACCGTCGCCCTCGCCAGTGCGAGCACGGTCGGCGTCGACGGCGGCACCAGCCTCGGCCTCTCGGGCGTCATCTCCGGCACCGGTGCGCTCACCAAGGCCGGCACCGGCACCCTGACCCTCGCTGGCACCAACACCTACACCGGCGCCACCGCCATCAACGCCGGAACCGTCGTCATCTCCTCCGAGGCCAACCTTGGCGGCCCCACCGCCGGCCCGCTCACTCTCGACGGCGGCACGCTCCGCACCGTCACCAGCACCGTTACCATCGACGATGCCAACCGCAGCGTCACCATTGGCACGGGCGGCGGCACCTTTGACACCAACTCCGACCTAATGATCAGCAATGCGGTCGGCGGCACCGGCGCGCTCACCAAAGCCGGCACCGGCACCCTGACCCTCTCTGGCAGCAACACCCACTCTGGCAGCATCGCCATCGACGCCGGCACGCTCACGGTCAACAGTGGCAGCGCTCTCGGCGACAGCGCCGCCGTCACCATCGGCACCGGCGCCACTCTCAACACCGCCGGCGTCAGCGAGACGGTCGGTTCCATCGCCGGCGCCGGCAACCTCACCCTCGGCTCGCCCGGTTCGGGCACCGCGCTGACCGTCGGTGGCAACGACGCCAGCACCACCTTTTCCGGCGTCATTTCCGGCGGCGCCAACGCCGACGTCGTCAAGACCGGCGCGGGCACCCTCACCCTCTCCGGCGCCAACACCTTCACCGGCGACCTCCAAGTCAACCAGGGCACCGTCGCCCTCGGTGCCAACAATGCCCTTTCCAATTCCGCCACCCTCGTCCTGAACGGCGGCACCTTTGCCACCCACTCCGCCGGCAGCGGTTACAGCGACACCATCGGCGGCGTCAGCCTGCTCAGCAGCTCCGCCATCGACTATGGCAGTCTAGGCGGTCTCCTCACCTTTACCAACGGCTCCCGCACCGCCGGCACCCTGACGATCTACGGCTGGGCCGGCGATCTCTCCGGCGGTGGCGCCAGCCAGCTCATCCTGTCAAATTTTCCCACCGGCTTCGGCGGCACCGACCCCAACCTCGACAACATCACCTTCGACGGCTACGGCGCCGGCGCCATCCGTCTCGTCTCCGGTGAGATCGTGCCCGTCACCGGCACCGTCTTTACCTGGAATTCCGCCGGCACCACCTGGGCCAACAACGCCAACTGGGATTCCTCACCGGACGGCTTTCCGGGTGGCACGGGTCACACCGCTATCTTTGGCAGCGCCCTCACCGCCGACCTCACCCTCTCGCTCGCCGCCACCCGCACGCTCGGCTACCTCACTTTCAACGACAACAACAACGTCACCCTCCAGAACAACACGCTGAATTTCAACGTCAGCGCCGGCTCCGCCCAGCTTAATGTCAGCAACTCCGGCTCCGCCACCATCAGCTCCGCTGTCACCCTCTCCGACAATCTCACCGTCAACCAAAATTCGACCGGGACGCTTACGATCTCCGGCGGGATCACCAATGCTTCCGGCACCAACAACCTCGCTGTGGGCGGGAGCGGCAATACCACGCTGTCCGGTGTCATCGGCCTGGGTGCCGGCGGCCTGACCAAGACCGGCACGGGGACCCTCACCCTCTCCGGCACCAACACCTACACCGGCCGGACGGTGATCAACTCCGGCGTGCTCGCCATCAGCAACGAAAACCAGCTCGGTTCCAATCCCGCCGCCTCGGTCTCCGACCAGCTCACGCTGAACGGCGGCACCCTCCGCACGCAAACGGCCGCGGTCACCATCAACGATACCAACCGCGAGATTTTCATCGGCAGCGCCGGCGGCACCTTCGACACCGTCACCAACCTTACCATTGCCAACACCAACGTCATGTCCGGTGCCGGCACCGTGACCAAGACCGGCACGGGCGTGCTGAGCATCTCCGCCGCCAACACCCACACCGGGGACTTCGTCGTCAACGCCGGCACCCTTCTCACCTCCGGCGGCTCGGCCATCGGCAACAGCGCCCTCGTCACCGTCAACACCGGCGCGACCTGGCAGACCGGCGCCTCCGAAACCGTCGGCAACATTGCCGGCGCCGGCAGCATCACCTTCACCGGCAGCAACACCCTCACCTTCGGCGACGGCTCCGACCGCACCTTCTCCGGTGTCATCTCCGACGGCGCCAACACCGGCATCCTTACCAAGCAGGGCGCCGGCACCGTCGTCCTGAGCGGCGCCAATACCTACGACGGGGCGACCAACATCAATGCCGGCGCCCTCAACATCCGCCACAACTCCGGCCTCGGCGCTACCACGGGTGACACCTTTGTCGCCACCGGCGCCGCGCTTGAGCTCGAGGGCGGCGTCACCATCGCGGCGGGCGAGTCCCTCACCCTCTCCGGCACCGGCGTCACCGCCTCGCCCAATGGCGCCCTGCGCAACGTCAGCGGCGCGAACGCTTACGCCGGCAACATCACCCTCAACGCCGACACCGAGATCCAGGCCGACGCCGACACCCTTACGCTGGGCGGCACGATCAACGGCAACGCCGCCTCCCGCACCCTCGTCTTCGACGGCGCGGGCAACATCACCGCCACCGGCGCCATCGGCGCCAACGTCAGCACGGTCACCAAGACAGGCGCCGGCACCCTCACCCTCTCCGGCTCCAACACCTACACCGGAGTAACATCGGTCAATGCCGGCACGGTCGTGGTCGGTAGCGCCACCGGCTTGGGCGCGACCGGGGCCGGCACCACCGTTGCCAACGCCGCCACCCTCTCATTCACCAACGCCGGCTCGATGACGGTCGCCGAAGGTCTCACGGTCAGCGGCCAGGGTGTCGGCTCCCTCGGCGCGCTCCGCAACCTCGCCGGCACCAACACGCTTTCCGGCACCATCGCCCTCAACGCCGAGACCTATGTCGGCATCGCCATCGGCACGCAACTCACGGCCAGCGGCGTCGTCTCCGGCAACTTCGGCCTGACCAAGGTCGACACGGGCACGCTCGTTCTCTCCGGCACCAACACCTACACCGGCACCACCGCCGTCAATGCCGGCACCCTCGTGGCCCAGAGCGCCTCCGCCCTCGGCACCAACGCCAACCCCACCACGGTTGCCAGCGGCGCCACCCTCGCTCTCAGCGGCAATTTCACCACCACCGAGACCGCCACCCTCGCCGGCACCGGTGTCGGCGGCGCGGGCGCCCTGCAGGGCATTTCCGGCACCAACACCATTTCCGGCAACCTGAACCTCGTCGCCGACACCTCGATCGGCGTCTCCAGCGGGGCCGCGCTCACCGCCAGCGGCGTCGTCTCCGGCGCCGGTTTTGGTCTCACCAAGGTCGGCACCGGCACCCTCACCCTCGCCGGCGCCAACACCTACACCGGCGCCACCACGGTCAGCGCGGGCACCCTCGTGGCTGCCGCTTCCTCCCCGGTTTCCGGCAACGGGGCGCTGGGCAACGCCTCCAGCGCCGTCCAGCTCGGCGACGCCAATTCCGGCGGGTCGGCCATCTCCCTCCTCGCCGGTGGCACCGGCGGCGTCAGCCTCGCGCGGGACATCTCCGTCAACAATCTCGGCGGCACGGTTACGCTCGGCGGCAGCAACACCGCCGGCGTGAACACCTTCAGCGGCGACATCGCACTCGGCAAGAACGTCACCCTCACCGCCGCCACGGGCGGCACGGTCGAGTTCACCGGCGATCTGGGCGGCACCGGCGGCATCACCACGGCCGGCGCCGGCAACATCAGCCTCTCCGGCAGCAATACCTTCACCGGCACCTCTACCTTCGGCGGCACCGGCATCGTCACCCTGCAGGGTTCGGGCAGCGGCGCCCTCGGCTCCACCTCCGGCGTCACACTCTCCACCGGCTCCATCACGCTGCTCGGCGCCAGCAACCAGATCAACGACTCCGCCGGCCTCACCCTCTCCGGCGGCACCCTGCGCCTCAACGGCTACCAGGAAATCCTAACCGACCTGACCCTCACCGCCAATTCGACCCTCGATTACGCCGGCGAGTCCTCGCTGCTGCGTTTCACCGGCGTCTCCACCCGCACGGCCGGCCAGCTGACCATCGACAACTGGGCCGGCGACCCGGTCGGCGGCAGTTCCGGCTACGGTCTGCTCTTCAATACGCAGAGCGAGGCCACCGACTTCGAGGATTTCGTCACGTTCAACGGCTGGGCCGGTGCCGGCCTCAACCAGGTCGTCGCCAACGGCAGCTTCTGGGAAATCGTGCCCCTCGTGACCGTGAAGGAATGGAACCTCGCCTCGGGCAGCGGCAACTGGGACACGAACGGCAACTGGACCGGCGGCTCCCAGCCCGACGGCAACGGCCAGATCGCCAAGTTCGGCGACGTCATCACGGCCGGCACCACCGCCACCATCAACACGGCCGCCACCGCCGACACGGAGACCGTCGGCAACCTGCTCTTCGCCACCACCGGCGCGCGCAACTACGTCATCTCCGGCGCCGACAACATCGTCTTCAACACCGGTGGCACCGCCGCCAGCCAGCTCATCGTCAGCGGCGACGGCCAGCACACCATCAGCTCGAACATCACCGCCGCCAGCCGCCTCGTCATCACCAACGACGGCACCGCCACCGCCCCCCTCACCATCAGCGGCAACCTCGCCCTCCCTAACGCCACCGGCGACGACTTCACTGTCGGCGGCACCGGCCGCACCGCGATATCCGGCGTCATCTCCGGCGCCAGCTCCTCCCTCCTCAAGACGGGCTCGGGCACGCTCGCGCTCTCCGGCGCCAACACCTACACTGGCGCCACCACCATCCGCAACGGCACCATCGAGGTCGCCGGCAACGCCCCCAGCGGCGCCGCGGGCAACCTCGGCAATGCCACCTCGGCCGTCGTCCTCAACGACTCGGGCACCAGCGCCGGCGCCAACACCGCCCTGCTCATGACCGACGCCGACGGCGGCAGCACCATCGGCCGTGCCATCACGGTGAACAATTTCGGCGCCACCACCACCCTGGGCGGCACCAATACCTCCGGCACCAATACCTTCTCCGGCAGCATCAGCCTCGGCAAGGATGTCACCCTCACCGCCGCCGCAGGCGGCACGGTCGCCTTCACCGGTGCGCTCAGCGGCACCGGCGGCCTCACCAAGGAAGGCACCGGCACCGTCTCCCTCGGCGGTTCCACCCAGAATACCTTCACCGGCAACGTCGCGGTCAACGCCGGCACCCTGCAGATCGCCAAGACCACCACCGGCGTCGACGCCCTGCCCGCCTCCGGCAACCAGGGGGCGCTCGGCGACTCCGCCGCCGTCACCATCGCCTCCGGCGCCACCCTCTCCTTCAACGGCGACGCCAACCAGACCCTCGAGGAGATTGGCTCCCTCTCCGGTGCCGCCGGCTCCAACGTCAACGTCGCGCAGGCCACCGCCCTCACCCTCTACACGGGCCAGAACAACGCCTCGACCACCTACGCCGGCACCCTCACCGACACCGGCGGCAACCTCTCCCTCGTCAAGCAGGGCACCGGCACGATGACACTCTCCGGCGCCAACACCCACGACGGCACCACCACGGTCGCCGCCGGCACGCTCCTCGTCACCCACGGCTCCGCCCTCGGCAGCACCAACGCCGGCACCGCGGTCACCGCGGGTGCCACCCTCGCCCTGCAGAACAACATCACCCTCGCCGCCGGCGAGGCCCTCACCCTCGGCACCTCCTCGGCCGCCGCTACCGCCAGCCTGCACAACGTCTCCGGCGCCAACATCATTGCGGGCAACATCGGCCTCAGCGGCACCGCCGCCCACGGCGCGCGCCTCGACACCGCCACCGGCAGCACCCTCACTCTCACCGGCGCCATCACGCAGACCAACGCCAGCTTCCTCACCAAGACCGGCGGCGGCACGCTCGAGCTTGGCGGCACCACGGCCAGCACCTTCTCCGGCGGCCTCACCGTCAGGGACGGCACCGTCCTCCTCAGCAAGTCCGGGGCCGGCGCCAACAGCGCCACGGGCACCGGCACGCTCACCATCGGCGACGGCGTCGGTCTTGCCGACTCCGCCGTCGTCTCCCTCTCGGCCGGCGGCCAGATCGCCGACACCGCGGCCGTGGTCCTCGCCTCCGACGGCCGGTTCAACCTCAACAACCACAGCGAGACGGTCGGCTCCATCGCGGGCAACGGCGAGATCCTCATCGGCACCGGCCAGCTCATCACCGGCGGCAACAACAGCTCCACCAGCTGGAGCGGCGAGCTGACCGGCGCCGCCGGCAGCCTCTTCCAGAAGGAAGGCAGCGGCACGCTGACCATCGCCAGCACCGTCGGCCTCGCCGGCACCGTCAACCTCAATGCCGGCACCCTCGCCCTCGGCATCGACAACCTCTTCACCGGCACGGTCAACGTCCTCGCCGGCACCACGCTCCGGCTCAGCAACTCCCATCTCCAGGTCGCCAACCTCAACTTTACCGGCACGGGTGTCGTCACCCTCGACTTTGCCGGCACCGCCTCCCGCCTCGACGTCACCAACCTGACGCTCGGTGCAAACGTGACCCTCAACATCATCAACTGGCAGGACGCCTCCGACTTCTTCTATGCACAGAACTTCGCCGGGGCCTCGCTCGACGTCCGCGGCGCCTCCCCGCTCGACCGGATTACCTTCAACTCCCCCACCTGGTCCGGCAGCGACACCATCTGGCAGAGCGGCGACCGCCAGATCACGCCCGTGCCCGAGCCCTCCACCTACGGCGCGATGCTCCTCGGCCTCAGCGCCACCCTCCTCGGCTGGCGCCGCTGGAAGAAGACCAGGCTGTCTGTCGCTAAGAAGTAGACCGGGCCGCCGTGGTAGGGCGGGTCTTCAAACCCCTTGTCATCGCGAGGCCCGCCGTGCGGGCCGTGGCGATCCATCCCGATCAGGGGATTGCTTCGTCGCCCTGCCACGGCGGGGACACCTCGCCATGACATTTACGGTCCGCCATCGGGGCGCTGCGCTGGTCTTTCACACCACCCTTGTTCCATCGCCTCTCATCGTTTCCTTCGTGCCTTCGTGGTGAAATCCTCACTCTACGCCCGGCCGATGCCGCTGGCCTTGAACCCGATCTTCCGCAGCGCCGCCAGGTCCACGATGTTTCGCCCGTCGAACAGGAATGCCGGCTTCGGCATCCCCGCGTGGATCCTGGCGTAGTCGAGCGTCCTGAACTCGTCCCACTCCGTGATGATCGCGATGGCGTGCGCCCCGGCGCAGGCGCTGTAGGCGTCCTTCGCCACCGTCAGGCGCGCGTTGTCGGCCCCGCCGTTCAGGACGTCGCGGCGGATCTCGTCCGCCGGCACCTTCGGGTCGTAAACGCACACGTTGGCGTGCTCGGCCAGGAGGTCGCGGCAGACGTTGATCGCCGCCGACTCGCGCGTGTCGTTCGTGTCCTTCTTGAACGCAAAGCCCAGCACGGCGATTTTCTTGTCCGCCACGGTGTTGAAGAGCTCCTTCACGATGCGCGCCGCGAAACGCCGCTTCTGCCAGTCGTTGATGCCCACCACGCTCGTCCAGTAGGCCGCCACCTCGGGCAGCCCGAAGCTCTCGCACAGGTAGGTCAGGTTGAGGATGTCCTTCTGGAAGCACGAGCCGCCGAAGCCCACCGACGCCTTCAGGAATTTCGGGCCGATCCGGCTGTCCTTGCCGATGGCGAACGCCACCTCGTCCACGTCCGCGCCCGTCGCCTCGCAGAGCGCCGAGATGGAGTTGATCGACGAGATGCGCTGCGCCAGGAATGCGTTCGCCACGAGCTTCGAGAGCTCCGACGACCAGAGGTTGGTCGTGATGATGCGGTCGCGCGCCACCCAGCGGCCATAGACGCCGGCCAGCGTTTGCACTGCCTTTTCGCCCTCGGGCGTGCGCTCGCCACCGATGAGCACGCGGTCCGGGTTCTCCAGATCCTTCACTGCCGTGCCCTCCGCGAGGAACTCCGGGTTCGAGAGCACGGCGAACTTCAGGCCCTTGGAATTGTTGGCGAGGATGGTCTTGATCGCCTCCGCCGTCTTCACCGGGATGGTGGACTTCTCGACGATGATCTTGTCGCCCTGCGCGTGCTCCGCGATCGTGCGCGCCACCGACTCGATGTAGCGCAGGTCCGCCGCGCGGCCCGCCCCGACGCCGTAGGTCTTGGTTGGGGTGTTCACCGCCACGAAGATGATGTCGGCCTGCTTGATCTCGGCCGCCACCTCGGTGCTGAAGAACAGATTCCGCCCGCGCGCCTGCTTCACCACCTCGTCCAGGCCCGGCTCGTAGATCGGCAGGTTGCCCGAGTTCCACGCCGCGATGCGCGCCGCGTTCATGTCCACCACCGTCACCCGGATGTCGGGGCACTTCAGGGCGATCATGGCCATGGTCGGCCCGCCCACATAACCGGCGCCAATGCAGCAGATGTTCATCCCCCCATCGAACGCCCCGCCCAGCCCCCGGCAATCTTCAAATATCCAACACCTCAAGGTGGAGCGCGTTGACCCCAACGCGCTTGCTTCGCCCGATTAGGTGGAGCGCGGCCTCCGGACGCGCTCATTGGGTAGTGCGGGTTGTCCCAACGAGCCTCTCATATCAACGCTTGGGCTTAGCATCCTGGTATAGCTGAAATGCGCCTCGTGCAACGAAGAGGCTGCCACTGCCGATAAGAGTAAGCACGGCGCGAGTTAACCAGTCGCCTCCTAGGAAGAACGAAGCGCCGACAAAACCAAGAAAACCCAGGCCGCATTTCGCCAGCACGACGGACATTGATAACCAACGCACGTCAGTTTCCTCACCCGAACCGCTTCACCACTTCCCCGAACCGTTTCGCCGCCTCACGCAACTGGTCGGGCGCGAGCACGCCGAAGCTGAGGC
>CAZMFB010000028.1:27229-29691 GCA_964565475.1 uncultured Opitutaceae bacterium
AACCGTTTCGCCGCCTCACGCAACTGGTCGGGCGCGAGCACGCCGAAGCTGAGGCGGGCCCAGTTTTTCTCGATGCGGTCGCAGAAGAAGAGGTCGCCGGGCACGTAGAGCACCCCGGCGTCGACACAGGCGCGGCAGAACGCTCCGTCCATGCTGAGGTCGGTGCCGTCCGGCGCGCGCAGCCATAGATAGAGTCCGCCGGTCGGGCGGTCCCACGCCCAGCCGGCGCGGCGCAGGCCCGCTTCCTCAAAGGCGGCGTAGAGCGCCTGCATTTTTTCGAAGTGTGCGCAGCGGATGACGGGCAGGTGGTTCTCGAAGCCGCCGGCGGCCAGCATCTCCTCGAAGACGGCCTGCAGGTAGTTGGAGGTGCCGAAGTCGTGGTTGCCCTTAATCGCGAGCATCTGCCCAAGCCACTTCTCGTCGGTGCAGTAGCCATAGCCCACTTTCATGCCCGTGGCGAAGGGCTTTGTGAGCGTGGCGCAGTAGAAGCGCGGGAATCCCGCCCACTCGGACAGCGACAGGGTCGAGGGCGCGGGGTGCGGCTGCTCGAAGAACAGCTCGCGGTAGGCGACATCCTCGATCACGGGCACGGTGAAACCGAACTCGGCCAGCAGGCGCCCGAGCAGGCGCTTGTCGGGCTCGCTCAGGCATCGGCCGGTGGGATTCGAGAAATAGCTGACGAGGTAGACCGCCTTGACGCGCTTGGCGTCGGGGCCGGCGGCGAGATTTTTCAGGAATGGCCGCAGCGTGTCCTCGTGCAGGCGGCCGGCGTCGTCGTAGGGCAGCGACACCGCGCGCGCGCCGAGTTCGGCGACCACGTCGAGGAAGGCGAAGTAGCTCGGCCGGTCCACGAGCACGATGTCGCCCGCGTCGCACAGCGATTGCACGGCGATGTAGAGCGACTGCTGCGAGCCGTTGGTGACGAGGAAGCGGCGGTCGTTGGCGTCGGTGTCGAGTTCCGGCTCCCAGAAGCGCAGGCGCGCGGCCAGCTGCCCGCGCAGGCGCGCGCGGCCCTGGGTGGCGCCGTATTGGAGGTAGTCGGGCAGGCCGGGCCGGGCCGCTACCGCCGCCGCCGCCGCGAGCGCACCCTGCACCGGCAGCGTGGCGTTGTCGGTGAAACCGGCGGCCAGCGAGAGCAGGTTCTTGTTCTCCACCGCCAGGCTGATGAGCTTGGCGACGGGGGGAAACTTGGCGCGCTGGCCGGTGGCCGAGAGGCGGAGGGCTGACATGTCAGGGGTAGTGGTGCCCGAGAGGGGCCGGGGAGGAAACAAAAAAGCCGGGCGCTGGTCGGGCCCGGCTGGAGTCTGCATCAGTCGCGCTCAGGCGGGGCTGGGCGAAGGCTCGCCGGCCGCCGGCGCGGCGGGGGCGGCGGCGGTCTTGTCGTCGGCCTTCGGGGCGATGCGCGGCGGCACCTTGGTGGTGACGACCGGGGTCTTGATCTCCCCGTGCTGGATGATCTCGAGCACATGCTTGCCCTCGATGGTCTCGTGCTCGATGAGCGACTGCGCGATCTTGTCGAGCGCGGCGCGGTTGTCCGCGATGATCTGCTGCGCGCGCTTGTATTGCGACGAGAGGATGTCCGAGACGGCGGCGTCGATGCGGCGGGCGGTGTCCTCGCTGACATGCTGGGAGCGCGTGATGTCGCGGCCGAGGAAGACCGTGTCCTGGTTCTCCCCGAGCGCGACGGGGCCGAGGTCGCTCATGCCGTAGTCGCACACCATGGCGCGGGCGATGCGCGTGGCCTGCTTGATGTCGCCGTAGGCGCCGTTGCTCAGGTCGCCGGTGACCAGCTGCTCGGCGATCCGGCCGCCCATGGCCATGCAGATCTGGTTGAGGAGTTTGCTCTTCGACTGGGTGAGGATGTCCTTCGTCGGCAGGTAGGTGGTGCTGCCAAGGCTCTGGCCGCGGGGGATGATGGTGACCTTGTGGACGGGCAGCGTGCCGTCGTCGAGGACGGCCTGCACAACCGCGTGGCCGGCCTCGTGCCAGGCGACGAGTTTCTTCTCGTTGTCGTCCATCACGCGGCGGCGTTCGCGGCCCCAGAGGACCTTGTCGCGCGCCTCGTCGATGTCGCCCATTTCCACCTTCTTCTTGTTGCGGCGGGCGGCGAGCAGCGCGGCCTCGTTGAGGAGGTTGGCCAGCTCCGCGCCGGACAGGCCGGGCGTGCCGCGGGCGATGACGCTCAGGTCGACATTGTCGGAGAGGGTGATCTTGCGGGCGTGGACGCGCAGGATCTGCTCGCGGCCGACGATGTCGGGCAGATCGATCGTTACCTGCCGGTCGAAACGGCCCGGGCGCAGCAACGCGCTGTCGAGCACATCGGGGCGGTTGGTGGCGGCGATGATGATGACACCCTCGGTGGTGTCGAAGCCGTCCATCTCGACCAACAGCGAATTCAGCGTCTGCTCGCGCTCGTCGTTGCCGCCGCCGAGGCCGGCGCCGCGCTGGCGGCCCACGGCGTC
>CAZMFB010000029.1:0-27326 GCA_964565475.1 uncultured Opitutaceae bacterium
GGGCACGTTGGTGCGGAGGTGGCCGTCGACCTTGACGCGCTTCTTGTCGTCGAGCTGCACGCCGGCCTTTTCGAGGCCGAGGCCGTCGGTGTAGGGACGGCGGCCGACGGCGACGAGCACCTTGTCGGCCGGGAATTCGAGTTTCTGGCCTTCGCGTTCAGCCGTGAGCATGCCCTGGGCAAAGCCGGTGACGCGGGCGTTCACCTCGATCTTGAGGCCTTGCTTCTGGAGGATGCGGGTGAAGTTGCGCACGATGTCGTCGTCGAACGCGGCGACGATCTTGGGCAGGAACTCGACGACAGTGACCTCGCTGCCGAGGCGCGCCCAGACGGAGCCAAGTTCGAGGCCGATGGCGCCGCCGCCGACCACGACGAGCTTCTTGGGCACCTCGGTGAAGGCGATGGCGTGGTCGCTCGACACAACGGTCGTGCCGTCGAACTTCAGGAAGGGCAGCTCGACGGGCGCAGAGCCGGTGGCGATGACGAAGTTTTTCGCGGTGAGCTCGACGTCGCCCACCTTAAGGGACGTCGGCGAAACGAAGGAGGCGGTGCCGGTGAAGACGGTGACCTTGCGGCCCTTGGCCAGCATCCCGACGCCGCCGGTGAGCTTGGTCACGACGGCGTCCTTTTTCTTCATCAAAGTGGCGAGGTCGACCTCGATGCTGCCGAGCTTGATGCCGGAGTCGGCGGCGTGGTGCCTGGCCCAGGTCACGTGCTCGGTGGCATGGAGCAGGGCCTTGCTGGGGATGCAGCCGACGTTGAGGCAGGTGCCGCCGAGGGCGGCGCGCTTGTCGATGAGGGCGACCTTGAGGCCGAGCTGGGCGGCGCGGAACGCGCAGACGTAGCCGCCGGGACCGGCGCCGATGACGATGAGGTCGAAGGAAGTCATTTCAACAGAAGGACGCAAAGTTCGCAAAGAGAAGGCATGGATTCTTCGCTGCGCTCAGAATGACAAGGCAGGGAGAAAGATTGGGATTAGCTTAGACGCCAAGGACGAGGCGGGTGGGATCCTCGAGGGCGTCCTTCACCTTGACGAGGAAGGTGACGGACTCCTTGCCGTCGACGAGGCGGTGGTCGTAGCTGAGGGCGAGATACATCATCGGGCGGATGACGACCTGGCCGTTGAGGGCGATGGGGCGCTCCTTGATGGCGTGCATGCCGAGGATGGCGCTCTGCGGGGAGTTGATGATGGGCGTGGCGAGGAGGGAGCCGAAGACACCGCCGTTGGTGATGGTGAACACGCCGCCCTCGAGGTCGGGGAGGGTGAGCTTGCCGTCGCGCGCGCGCTTGGCGGCGTCGGCGATGTCCTTCTCGATGTCGGCGAGGCCCTTCCGGTCGCAGTCGCGGATGACGGGGACGATGAGGCCGCGGTCGGTGGAGACCGCGACGCCGATGTCGAAGTAGTGGTTCTCGATGATGGAGTCGCCGTCGATCTGGGCGTTGATGGCGGGGACTTCCTTGAGGGCGTTGACGACGGCCTTCACGAAGAACGACATGAAGCCGAGCTTTACGCCGTGCTTCTTGACGAAGTCGTCCTGATACCGGGCGCGGAGGCCCATGATGCCGGACATGTCGGCCTCGTTGAAGGTGGTGAGCATGGCCGTGGACTGCTTGGCCTGCACAAGGCGCTGGGCGATGCGGGCGCGGAGCGGCGTCATCTTTTTGCGCGATTGGCGTCCAGGAGTCGCGAGCAAGCTCGCTCCCACAGGGGTGGCAGCCGGCGCCGGCGCGGGCGTTGGCTTGGACTCCGCGGCCGACAGCATGTCGCCCTTGGTGACGCGGCCGGCCTTGCCGGAACCCGCGACGGAGGCCGGGTCGATGCCGGTCTCGGCGGCGAGACGGCGGACGGCGGGCGACTGGGCGTCGTGCTTGACCGTGCCCGAAGATGCGGGAGCGGCCGCACTGGGAGCGGGAGTTGCCGCAGACACGGTCGCGGCAGTCGCCGCGGTGTCGATGACGGCGACGACGGCGCCGATCTTCACCTCGGTGCCGGCGGCGACCTTGAGGGCGATGCGTCCGGCCGACTCGGCCGTGCCTTCCGAGGTGATCTTGTCGGTCTCCAGCTCGAAAAGGACCTGGTCCTTCTTCACGAGGTCGCCGTCGGCGACGTGCCATTTGGCGAGGACACCGGAGGTGATGGATTCGCCCATCGGGGGGATTTTGACTTCGAGGGACATGGGAAGTGAGCAGTTGGCGGTGAGAGGTGTAGCGTGGTGGAGGGGATCAGACCTTGAAGGCGTCGCGGAGGACGGCGGCCTGCTCGAGCTTGTGGACGGCGGCGAGGCCGACGGCAGGGGAGGCGGAAGCGTCGCGGCCGGCGTAGAGGGCCTTGCGGCCGAAGACCTCCTCCAGGTGGGAGGCGATGAAGGGCCAGGCCCCCATGTTCTGCGATTCCTCCTGGCACCAGACGAGGCGCGCGGAGGCGTAGCGCTTGGCGAGGGCGGCCATCTTCTGCGGGTGCAGCGGGTAGAGCTGTTCGATCCGGACGATGGCCGTGTCGGTGACATTGTTTTTGTCCCGGTAGTCGCAGAGCTCGTAGTAGATCTTGCCGGAGCAGAGGATGACGCGCCCGGTCTTGGCGGGTGCGGCGGGGTCGTCGATGACCTCCTGGAAACCGCCGCCGGTGAAGTCCTCGAGGCGCGAGACCGCGGCCGGGTGGCGGAGGAGGGACTTGGGCGACATGACGACGAGCGGCTTGCGGAAATCGCGCTTCACCTGGCGGCGGAGGGCGTGGAAGTAGTTGGCCGGGGTCGTGATGTTGGCGACCTGCATGTTGTCCTCGGCGCAGAGCTGGAGGAAGCGCTCGAGGCGCGCGCTGGAGTGCTCGGGCCCCTGGCCCTCGTAGCCGTGGGGCAGGAGGAGCACGATGCCGCTGGGGCGTTCCCACTTGGATTCGCCGCTGACGATGAACTGGTCGATGATGACCTGCGCGCAGTTGGCAAAGTCACCGAACTGGGCCTCCCAGAGGCAGAGCAGGTTCGGATAATAGAGCGTATAGCCGTAGTCGAAGCCGAGCACGGCGGCCTCGGAGAGCAGGGAGTTGTAGATGCAGAACTGGGCCTGCGAGGTGTCGAGGTTCTTGAGGGGGCAGTATTTCGCGCCGGTCTCGGTGTCGTTGAAGACGGCGTGGCGGTGGCTGAACGTGCCGCGCTCGCAATCCTCGCCGCTGAGGCGCACGGGGATGCCCTCCAGCACGAGCGAGCCGAAGGCCAGCGCCTCGCCGAAGGCCCAGTCGTAGGGGCCGCCGGCCTTGTGCGCCTCGGACTTCTGGTCGAGCAGGCGCTTGATCTTGGCGTGCACCTTGAAGCCCTCCGGCACGGTGGTGAGGGCCTTGACGATCTTGTCCACGGTCTTGGCGCTGATGGCGGTCTTGACCGGGTCGTGGCTGTAGTGGGTGTGCAGGACGGTGCTGACGGCGCGGACGGAATCGGCGCCCTTCAGCTTGTCGGCCCGCTTCGGTTCGCGGGCCTTGGTCTTGGCGAGGTGCTCGTCGAGCGCGGCGGAATACTCGGCCTTGATGGCGTCGTTCTCGGCGGCGGTGATGACGCCGGAGGAGACGAGCTGCCGGCCGTAGAGGGCGGAGACCGGCGCGTGCGCGGCAATCTTGCGGTAGAGCAGGGGCTGGGTGAACGAGGGCTCGTCCGACTCGTTGTGGCCGTGCTTGCGGAAGCAGACGAGGTCGACGAACACGTCGCGCTTCCAGCGGTTGCGGAACTCGAGCGCCAGCAGCGACACGAAGCAGACGGCCTCGGCGTCGTCGCCGTTGACGTGGAAGACGGGGGCGTCGCACATCTTGGCGACGTCGGTGCAGTAGCGGGAGGAGCGGGCGTCGGACGGGTCGGTGGTGAAGCCGATCTGGTTGTTGATGACGAAGTGGACGGTGCCGCCGGTCTTGTAGCCCGGCAGCTGCGAGAACTGGAGCGTCTCGGCGACGATGCCCTGGCCGGCGATGGCGGCATCGCCGTGGATGAGGAGGGCCATGACCTTCCTGCGCTCCTTCATGTCGTCGCGCATGCGCTGGCGGGCGCGGACGGCGCCCTCGACGACGGGGTTGACGATCTCGAGGTGCGAGGGGTTCGTGGCCATGCGGACCTCGACCTTCTTCCCTCCCGTGGTGGTGAGCACCGACTCGTAGCCGAGGTGGTATTTCACGTCGCCGTCGCCCGCGACGGTGTCGGGGATGTAGTTCTCGGAGAACTTGTCGAAGAGCTCGTCGAAGGACTTGCGCATGACCGAGCAGAGGATGTTGAGGCGCCCGCGGTGGGCCATGCCGATGACGACCTCCTCCACGCCCTGGTCGGGGCAGGAATCGATGACGGCGTCGACGGCGGCGACGATGGACTCCGCGCCCTCGCCGGAGAAGCGCTTCTGGCCGACGTATTTCGTGTGGAGGAACTTCTCGAAGAGCTCGGCCTTGTGCAGGCGGCGGAGGATGCGGAGCTGCTGCGCCTTGGTGAAGCGCGGCTTCATGCGGTTCGGCTCGATGCGCTGCTGCAGCCAGCGGCGGACCTCCGTCTCCTGGATGTGGGTATATTCGGCGCCCACGGTGCCGCAGTAGGTCTCGCGCAGGGCGGCGATGAGTTCGCGCAGCCTCATCGGGCCGCCACCGAGGTAATGGCCGGAGTCGAAGGTCTCATCGAGGTCGGATTCCTTCAGGCCGAACTCGGCGAGCGCGAGGCGCGGGGTGGGGGCCGGGGGCTCGCCCAGCGGGTCGAGGTGGGCGTCGAGATGGCCGATGGACCGGTAGTGGAAGATCAGGCTGTCGACCTTGGACTGCTTGAGGGAGTCGACCGCCACGCCGGCGGCGGGGGCGGCCCCGACCGGGCGGCCCTCGGAGCCGAGGCTGAACCCCTGGAAGAACGCGCGCCAGGTCGGGTCGACGGACTCCGGGTGGTCGAGCCAGCGCTGGTAATACTCCTCGAGGAGCTGGGCGTTGGCGCGCTCGGCGACTTGCACGGGGTTGACGGACGGGAAGGTGGACATGGCGGGAGGGTTAAGCTCGCAGGGAATGGCCACGTTCACAAGCGCGGGTTGGCCGCTCAAACCGATTCCGGGCTGGCGCGGGGCTTTGAAATGGCAATTATCCGGTGCTTGCTCCTGATAACTTCTGCTTAACACCCGCCGTCGCTCCATGCCTCAGGAAAAGGTCAAAGCCGCTCTCATCCGCTTCCAGTCCGCCATCACGAAATCTGATGGACCGGCCCTGTCGGCCGTCTTGGCCGAGCTGGACGGATTGCTGACGGAGCATCGCGGCCGGCTTGATCCGCGGCTGGAGCACTTCCTGGAGGGACGGAGCTATGCCAAGGCCCTGGCGTGGCTGGGGGAGCAGGGCGATTTCGGCCGGCCCGCGACACCACCGGGCGGGTGTTCCAACCGGAAGTGAACATGGAAAACCGGAAAGACGGGAAGATCCCCACCGACGGCGGGCAGGCGCTGGGGCAGAACCCGTTCGGCGCGCTGAGCGGGACAAACCTGCCGACGGCAAGCCTTCCGCCTTCAGCGCTCCGCGTTCAGCCCGAAAAAAATCGCGGCCGGGTTGACATCAAGCGCACGACGGCCGGGCGCGGTGGCAAGACGGTGACGCTGGTGACGGGCTTTGTCGGCATCGGCCTGCCGGAGAAGGAGGCGCTGTGCAAAAAGATGCGCTCGGCCTGCGGCTGCGGCGGCACGGTGAAGGACGGCGCCATCGAGATCCAGGGCGACCAGCGCGACACCATCGCGCGCATCCTGGGCGAAGCCGGCTTCAGGCCGGTGTTCGCGGGGGGTTGATTACGCCGCCAGGCCCGCGGCGAGGGAGAGGGCGCTGCGGGCGCGGTTCATGATGTAGAGGTGGTAGCCGGGGGCGCCGTTGGCGAGCAGGCCGCGGATCTGCGTGAGCGCCCAGTCGAGGCCGATGAATTCGACGACGTCAGGGTTCTCGGCGGCGGCCTCGAGGCGGGTGATGAGCTTGGGCGGCAGGTGCGCGCCGCACATCTCGGTGAAACGCTTGATCTGCTTGAGGGAGAGCACGGGCATGATGCCGGGGATGATGGGCACGTTGATGTCGCGCGCGCGGCACTGCTCGACGAAGCGGTAGTAGAGCGAGTTGTCGAAGAAGAGCTGGGTGGTGATGAAGTCGGCGCCGGCGTCGACCTTGCGCTTGAGGTTGTCGAGGTCGGCCTCGGGCGAGCGGGCCTGCGGATGCTTCTCCGGGTAGCCGGCGACGCCGAGGCAGATCTCGGGGTGTCGGCCCTTGAGTAACGCGACGAGCTCGCTGGCGTAGCGGAGTCCGTCCGGTGCGGGCGTGAAAGTCGGGTCGCCCTTCGGGGCGTCGCCGCGCAGGGTCATGATGTTGCGGAACCCGTCGGCATGGAAACGGTCGGCGATCTCACCCAGCTCCGCGCGGGTGTGCCCGACGCAGGTGAGGTGGGGCATGACCGTGAAGCCGAAATCCTTCTTCAGCAGGGCGGCGGCGCGGGCCGTGCGCTCGCGGGTGGTGCCGCCGGCGCCGTAGGTGATGGACACGAAGTCCGGCGCGATGCGTTTCAGCGCCGCGGCGGAATCGTGCAACAGGGCCATCTGCGCCTCGTCCTTCGGGGGGAAGAACTCGAGCGAGCGCACGAGTTTCCGGCCGGCGAAGAGCTCGGAGATGGGGCGGTCGGCGGACATGCGGGGTCTATTGGGCGGGGATTGGGACCGGCGACAAGTGTGGATTACGTCCTACGGCGGAGGGGGTGTTGCCAACCGGTAGACCACATATTGATCGGAGAACTGCTGAAGGCGGAGGAACGGACCGAGGCTGGGATGCGCGCGGGCCTGCACGAAGCGCGCGCCGTGGCTGTCGCGGGTGAGGATGAGGCAGCAGTCGCCGAGTTCCCGCAGGCGCGCAGTGAAATCCGCTGCAGGCAGCCGTGCGTCCAGGAGCCAGCTCACCGCCGGACTCCAGATGGGGACGACCGGCAGGCCGGTGCCGGCCAGCAGCCGCTGCAGGCCGGCGCTTTCGGTGATGATGACGGGTCGGCCGGGCAGGGAGCGCACAGCCGGGAGCAGTTCCGCGTCCGCACGCGCGGTGCGCCCGACGAATTCACCGCCCGCGTGCAGCCAGTCGACCGGCGCGGCCCGGTAGGGGTTGACCGGCAGGGCAAGGGTCTTCGGCAGCGACTCGAGGCCCAGCACGAGCAGGAACCCCGCGCCGATGCGCCGGAAGGAGGAATTACCTGCAGCCTCCGCGGCGGCCACGCCGCCCAGGATGGCCGCGAGGGAGAAGACCGGCGAGAGCACGCGCATCGAGTAGAACAGGCCGCCGGCGGTGTAGCCGATGGAGACGATCCACAGCAGGGTGGTGGCGACGATGAAAAGCGCGGCGAGGGTAAAGGTGATCCGCGCCCGCCACGCCGCCAGCATCAGCCCCGCCACGGCAGGCAGGGCGAAAAGCAACAGGTAGCGCAGGAACTGATAGAGACCCTCGGGGGAAACCAGTCCGACTGATTGCAGCAGGCGGACGAAGGCGGTGTAGCGGTCGAAGACATCATTGACTGGGAAGAGGCCGGCCAGCCCGAGGCTGTAGACGGGATTGCCGGTCTTGAGCCAGACATAGCCGAACCACGTGGCGGGCAGGAGCAGCGCGGTGAGGCCATAGGCGAGCAGCCCGCGCCACGGCGCACGCCACGCGAGCAGCACCACCGCACCCAGGGCGCCGAAGGCCACGCCGTATTCCCGCGCAACGGCCACGAGTGCGGCGGAAAAACCCGCGAGCAGCAGCCAGGTGCGGTTCTGATGATCAGTTCCCCAAGCAAGCAGGCCGTAAACCAAGCCGCAGACTCCGATCGCGGTCAGGCCGGTCTCCTGGCCGATGACCACGGACCAGTTCAGCAGGGGGGTGGCCGCGAGCAGCAGGACGGCCAGCCGCGCGGCGGGCTCGCCGCCCATGCGGTGCGCCAGCCGCCAGACGAGGTCGTGCAGCGCGAGGAACTGCAGGAGCACGGCCGGCGAGGTCCAGAGCGGCGCAAAGCTGCCGCCGCAGGCATAGCTCCACGCATAAAGGCCGGCCACGCCGGGCGGGATGCTTTCCGCCCAGAAGTATCGCGCGAAGTCGGCCGTGCTGTGCGGTGGGTAGAATCCGAGCGAGCCCTGCCGCAACATCTGCTCCGCCAGCCAGCTCCAGCGGAAGCCGACATCCGGTCCGGTCAGCGGTTGCGTGCCGAGGCGATACAGGAGCACGATCCACACCGCACCATAGAACAACACCCACGGATTCCAGCGGGTGAACATCACCCCGAGGCCTTCCTCGGCGGACGCCACGACGGGCTTCCGGCGTGCGACCAGGAATGCGGCGGTTGCGAGCAATGTCAGGCCGGCGGCCAAGGTCCCGGGGCCGATGGGCCATCCAGTGAACGCCAGCACGAGCACGACGCCATGAAGCAGGACGGCGGAAACGATGAACGAGCCCGAGAGCGAGCGTGGCAACCCCACCGCGCGCAGCAGCAGGGTCCCCGGCACCAGCAGCCCGGCAATCAAGAGAGCGAGGCGGAAGGGGAGGGCGAGGAGTTGCAGCCAGTCCATACGGTGATGTCAGCTCGCGGCCGCGCGCTGCTTCTCGGTCTGGAGGCGGAGCTGACCGCAGGCGGCGGCGATGTCGTGCCCCTTCTCGCGGCGGAGGGTGACGGGCACGCGGGCAGCGCGCAGCACGTCGGCGAAGCGCTCCTGTCGGGCGAGCGACGGGCGTTTCCACGGCAGGCCCTCAACCGTGTTGTAGGGGATGAGGTTCACATGCGCGTGGAGGTCGCGCGCGATGTCGCGGAGCTTCTCGGCCTGGGCGAGGGAGTCGTTGATCTCCTCGATGAGGATGAACTCGAGGGTGACCATGCGGCCGTGCTTCTCGGAAAACTCGCGCACGGCGGGCAGCAGCTCGGCGAGCGGGTAACGCCGGTTCACGGGCATGATCTGCTCGCGCACCTCGTCGGTGGCGCCGTGCAGGGAGATGGCGAGCCGGAGGCCCAGGGACTCGCCGGCCAGCTGGCGGATCCTCGGGACAAGGCCGGAGGTGGAGAGGGTGATGCGGCGGGCTCCGAAGCCGAGGCCCCACGGCGCGTTGACGATGGTGAGCGCGCGGAGGACGGCGTCGTAGTTGTGGAGCGGTTCGCCCATGCCCATGACGACGATGTTGTCGAACGAGGCCAGCTCGGCGCGCGCGCGGGGCGTGCGGGCGTCCTCCTGCCGGCAGACCTGGATGAGCTGGTGCACGATCTCGCCGGCGGTGAGGTTGCGTTTGAGGCCCTCGAGGCCGGAGGCGCAGAACCGGCAGCCCATGGCGCAGCCGACCTGGGTGGAGATGCAGATGGTCTTGCGCGACTTCTCGACGCCGACGCCCAGCATCGGGGCGCGGATGATGACGGTCTCGATGAGGGAGCGGTCGCGGAGGCCGAGCAGGAGCTTGTCGGTCTCGTCGCCGGACTGGCGGTCGAGCACGAACGAAGTGGGCTCGAGGTCGAAGGTGGCGTCGAGCCAGGCGCGGAGGTCGCGCGGGAGGTTGGTCATCTCGGCGGTGGTGCGGGCGCGCTTCTTGTAGAGCCACTCGAGGACCTGCCGCGCGCGGAACGCCGGATGGCCCGCGGCGGTGAGCTGCGCGGTGAGCGTCTCGAGGGTCTCGCCGTGGAGGGCGGGTTGGGCGGGGGTGAACTTCACGCGGGCGGAAATGTCTTGGACAGGATTGGCACCCCGCCCAAGGATTCAAGCCAAGCATGAAGCTCATCCACCGGCACATCTTCTGGAGCGTCGCGCTGACGTGCCTGACCGCGGTGGGCCTGTTCGCCTTCGTGCTGATGCTGGGCAACGCGCTGAAGGACCTGCTTGGCTACCTGCTCGCGGGCCAGCTGGACCCGGGCACGGTGGTCAAGCTGGTTGCGCTGCTCGTGCCCTTCGTGGTGTCGTATGCGCTGCCGATGGGCATCCTGGCGGGCGTGCTGCTGGTGCTCGGGCGCATGTCGTCCGACCGCGAGCTGACGGCGATGCGGGCGGCGGGCGTGAGCGTGGCGGGCATCTCGGCCCCGATCTTCTTCTGCGCGCTGCTCGGGGTGCTGGCGGCGGTGCTGGTGAATTTCCAGTTCATGCCCGCGGCGCGCATGGAATACCAGCGCGAGCTGGCCGAGGCGATCCGGCGCGATCCACTCAGCCTGATCGTGCCGAAGACATTCACGCGGGAATTTCCGGGTCTGGTGATCTACGTGGGCGACAAGCGCGGCGACCTGCTCGAGGACATCTGGGTGTGGGAGCTCGGGGCGCAGGCCAAGGCGAAGACCTTCGTGCGGGCCCGGTCGGGCCGGATCGTCTATGACGAGGCGGCCAACAAGCTCGTGCTCACCATCGAGCAGATGCAGGCCACGGCCTTCCCGGCCAAGGACCCCGAGGCCATGCGCGAGGTGCGCGGCGTGGGCGGCTCGGACCGTGCGACCTTCGACCTGGTGCTCGACCGCATGACGGGTGAGCGAGCGGTCCGGAAGAAGCCGAAGTGGATGACCATTGACCAGCTCATGGCCGAATGGCGCCGCCTCGGCCAGCCCGACCCGGCCGTGCCGGCACCCGAGCGGGCGAAGCAGCGCATGAAGATCCAGATCGCCATCCACGAGAAGTTCGCGACGGCGTTCTCCATCCTTTCCTTCGCGCTCATCGCGATCCCGCTAGGCATCAAGGTGTCGCGCAAGGAAACCTCGGCCAACCTCGGCGTCGCGCTCGCCCTGGCGATGGGCTATTACTTCGCGACCGTGGTGGTCGGCTGGTTCGACAACCGCCCCGACCTCCGACCGGACCTGCTCATGTGGCTGCCCAACCTCGGATTCCAGACGCTGGGCATCTGGATGTTCCGCAAGGTCGACCAGGCCTGATCGCCGTGCGCGCCGCGTTGCCCAACAGCGGTTTAATCCGGCCGGTCGGGGTAACTGCGCGCCCCGGCCGCGCGTCTAGGGAAGTGTGCCCGACAACCGCACAACTCCATGCCTGACGACGTCTTCGACTTGGCGGCCTGCCTCGCTGCGGTGCGCCGGCGCGACCAATCCGCCGCCCGCCAGCTCGTCGAGCACCTTTATCCGCTGGTCATCCGCATCGTGCGCTCCCACCTCCCGCGCCGCGTGGCCGAGGAAGACCTGTCCCAGGAGATTTTCCTGAAGATGTTCACCCGCATCGAACAGTATCAGGGCGCCGTGCCCTTCCCACACTGGGTCTCGCGCATCGCGGTGACCACGTGCATCGACCATCTCCGCGCGCAGAAGCGCCGGCCGGAGTTCCGCTGGGCCGACCTGTCCGAGAAGGAGGCCGAGGTGCTCGACCAGGTGTTGAGCGACGAGCGCGACGAACCACCCGGCGACGCCCTGGCCGCGCGGGAGCTGGTGACCAAGCTCCTCGACCAGCTCGGACCCGAGGACCGCACCGTCATCCGGCTGCTGGACCTCGAACAGAAATCGGTGGCGGAAATCTCCCGGTTGACCGGCTGGGGCCATTCGATGATCAAGGTGCGGGCCTTCCGCGCGCGTCGGAAATTGCAAAAATTGTTCCAGGACCTACAAACCAAGGAAAAGTCATGAAGAACTTTGACCACAAATGGCAGCGGCTGGCCGCCGCGGCCCGCCGGGCACCCGCTGCGGGTGACGAGGCGGCGTCGTATGGCTTCGCGACCCGGGTGGCGGCCGAGGGGCTGGCCGCGCCGCGCGTGGGCCCGTGGTTCGGTGCGGAGCGGCTGGCCCTGCGCGGCCTGCTGGCGGCCTGCGCGTTGTGCGTGGGGAGCGTGACTTTTCACCTCGCGTCCGGTGAGCTCACCCTCGAGAGCGAGGACGAGGCGCTGATCGAGTTTGTGAACACCGACTACGAACAACCCTGACATGGCGAACTGGAAGGTCATCCTCGCAATGCTGGGCATCTTCGTGGCGGGCGCGGCCACGGGCGCGTTCGTCACGCTGGGCGCGGTCAAGAAGATGGCCGAGCGGCGCGGGCTGTCCCAGCTGCCGGCGCCGTGGAGCCCCCAACAGCTGCGCCGCATGGCCGAGGCTCTGGGCCTGACCGAGGAACAGCTGGCGCGGATCCGCCCCATCGTGCGCCGCAACATGGAGGACATGGGCCGCCTGCGCCAGTTCACGGCCGGGGAAATGCGCCGCAACATGGAGCGCATGGACCGGGAGATCTCCGCCGAGCTGACTCCCGAGCAGCAGGGCAAGTTCCGCGAGATGCAGGAGATGATGCGCCGGCGCGTGCTGGAGCGACGGCACGAGGGCGGCATGGAACGGCCGTTCCCCCGCGACGACCGCCGTCCACCGCCGGGAACGCGCGAAGGCGAGCGCAAGCCACCGGGCGGCGAGTGACTTGCGGCCGGGCGGGGTTATTTGGTTGAAAGGGCAGGGTGCCCGCCTACGGTGCGCGGCGGCCAGGTGCCATGCATGGGCAGGCGCGTGAACCCCGCCAGGGCCGGAAGGCAGCAACGGTGACGACGTTCTCCCAGTGCCGTGGAGTGCCTGGCCACTTTTTGTTTCCGCCGGAGGCGGAAACAAACCTCCGCAGCCTTGGCACCGGAGGGTAGCGCTGGCCCCATCAGGCAACTCCGCCGCGTTTTGCAAACTCAGGCTGGATTTTTCGGTCATCTGTCCTCTGTCTTCTGTTCTCCGCCATGTCCGTCTCCTACCAAGTCATCGCGCGCAAGTGGCGCCCGCAGACCTTCGATGACGTCGTCGGACAGGACCACGTGGTGCGGACGCTGAAGAACGCCATCGGCCGAAACCGCATCGCCCACGCCTACCTCTTCGTGGGGCCGCGCGGCACCGGCAAGACGAGCACGGCCCGCATCTTCGCCAAGGCCCTCAACTGCACCGGCGGCCCGAAGGCGGACTTCGACCCCAAGGACCCCATCTGCCAGTCCATCGCCGACGGCTCGTGCCTCGATGTCATCGAGATCGACGGCGCCTCGAACAACGGCGTCGAGCAGGTGCGCGAGTTGCGCGAGACCGTCCGCTACGCCCCGGCGCAGGGCAAGTTCAAGGTCTACATCATTGACGAGGTGCACATGCTCTCCGCGGCGGCGTTCAATGCCCTGCTCAAGACCCTCGAGGAGCCGCCGGCCCACGTGAAGTTCGTGTTCGCGACCACCGACGTGCAGAAGGTGCTCCCGACCATCCTCTCGCGCTGCCAGCGCTTCGACCTGAAGCCGATCCCGGCGGAACTGATCGTGCAGCGCCTGAAGAAGATCGCCGCCACGGAGAAGATCAAGACGACCGACGCCGCGCTCGGCTGCATCGCCCGCATGGCCGACGGCGGCATGCGCGACGCGCAGTCCATCTTCGACCAGATGATCTCCTTCTGCGGCAATGAGGTGACCGAGGCCGACGTGCTCGATGTCTATGGCCTCGTGGCCGAGGAAAAGATCGCCGCGCTCGCCGCGGCGGTCGCGGCCGGCGACCACCGCCAGATCGTCGGGATCGTGGACGATTGCGACGAGAACGGCCGCGACCTCTACCGCATGCTCCTGGACCTGCAGGCGCACGTGCGGCAGGCCCTGCTCGACTCCATCGCGCAGGACGGCGCCAGCGCCCGGCTGGGCAGCAAGCTCACGACCGAGCAGCTCACGCGCCTGCTCGACGGCCTGCGCGAGGGTGAGGGCGGCGTGAAGCACGGCCTGTCGGAGCGCATCAACTTCGAGGTCACGCTGCTGAAGGCCGTCGAGGCCAGCCGGGCGCGGGCCATCGACAGCCTGATCAAGGACATTGCCGCGCTGGCCGACAGCCTGCCCGCGGACGGCTCAAAAAAAAACGACTGACCACGGCTCCTGAGGCGCCGGGGCCGGCGGCCGAGCCGGTGGACGAAGGCGCTCCGGTCGGACCCAGCGCCGCGGAAGAGGCGGCCCTGCTGGCCACCGAGACACCCGCGGCCGCCCCGGAATGGGTGGAAACAGCCCCCGGTGGGAACGGCAAGGACCTGCCCCCGCTCGAGGATCTGGTGAAACGCATCCCCCCGAAGACCCGGGCGGCTATGGATGAGTTGTTCCGGGCGAATTTCGTGACGGTTCGCCGGGTGCCAGCGGGCGCGACCAAATAGGTGATTTTCCGGAAAATCGCCGCCAAGCTGGCATGGGAGCGGCTTCTGGGTGGAAGACGACAGGCCACCTCGCGGGGCCGGCCGTTGCTGTTTCCATCCCTCCCCAACCTCCTCCCACCAACATGAGCGTCAGTCCCTCCCGTCTCGCGGCCATCTCCGCCGCCAACAACTACCGCACGACCACCACGGTCGAGATCGCGGGCAGCCATTCGGCCGGCCTGTTCGGCAAGAATGTTTTCAACGACAAGATCATGCAGCAGCGCCTGCCGAAGGCGGCCTACAGGTCGCTGCGCAAGACCATCGACACCGGCGCGACCCTCGAGGCCGGCGTGCTCGACATCGTCGCCACGGCGATCAAGGACTGGGCGCTCGAGCGCGGCGCCACGCACTACGCGCATGTCTTCCAGCCGCTGACCGGCATCACCGCCGAGAAGCATGACAGCTTCCTCGAGCCCGACGGCCGCGGCGGCGCCATCGCGGAGTTTTCCGGCAAGCAGCTCGCGCAGGGCGAGCCCGACGCGTCGTCGTTCCCCTCCGGCGGCATCCGCGCGACCTTCGAGGCCCGCGGCTACACCGCGTGGGACGTCACCAGCCCCTGCTACCTGATCGAGAACGCCAACGGCGTCACGCTGTGCATCCCGACCGCCTTCGTCTCCTGGACGGGCGAGGCGCTCGACCTCAAGACCCCGGTGCTGCGCTCGATGCGCGCCCTCGACGTGCAGGCCCGCCGCATCCTGAAGCTTTTCGGGCATACCAACATCACGATGGTCACCGCCACCGCCGGTCCCGAGCAGGAGTATTTCCTCATCGACCGCAATTTCTACCTCAGCCGCCCCGACCTGCTGACCGCCGGCCGCACCCTGTTCGGCGCCAAGCCGCCGAAGGGCCAGGAGTTCGAGGACCAATACTTCGGCGTCATCCCCGACCGCGTGCTGGCATTCATGCACGAGGCGGAGGCCGAGCTCTACAAGCTCGGGGTGCCGGTCAAGACCCGCCACAACGAGGTCGCGCCGTCGCAATACGAGATCGCCCCCATCTACGAGAACGCGAACATCGCCGCCGACCACCAGCAGCTGATCATGATCACGCTGAAGCGGGTCGCGCGCAAATACGGCCTCGAGTGCCTGCTGCACGAGAAACCCTTCGCGGGCGTCAACGGCTCCGGCAAGCACCTCAACTGGTCGCTCGGCAACTCGACCCAGGGCAACCTGCTCGAGCCCGGCAGCACGCCGCACGCGAACATGCAGTTCCTCGTGTTCTGCGCCGCCGTCGTCCGGGCCGTCCACCGCCACGGCGCTCTCCTGCGCGCCATGGTGGCCTCCGCCTCCAACGACCACCGCCTCGGCGCCAACGAGGCCCCGCCCGCCATCATCTCCATCTTCCTCGGCGAGCAGCTCGCCGATGTCTTCACGCAGCTGAAGAAGGGCAAGGCGAAGTCCTCCAAGGCCGCCGGCACCATGCACCTCGGCGTCGACACCCTGCCGCTCCTGATGAAGGACGCCGGCGACCGCAACCGCACCTCGCCGTTCGCCTTCACCGGGAACAAATTCGAGTATCGCGCGGTCGCGGCCAACCAGTCCATCGCCGCGCCCCTCGCCGCGCTCAACACCATCATGGCCGAGTCGCTCGACTACATCGCGACCCGGCTGGAGAAGGCCCCGAAGGGCCGGTTCAACGACGCCGTCGAGGACGTGCTCACGGAAATCGCCAGGGAACACGGCGCCGTCATCTTCAACGGCAACGGCTATTCGGAGGAATGGCACAAGGAGGCCGCGAAGCGCGGCCTGCCCAACCTCAGGACCTCGGTGGACGCCGTGCCCGTGCTCGCGGCCAAGACCACGATCGAGGCCTACACCAGGTTCGGCATCCTCACCAAGCGCGAGCTCGAGGCCCGGCGCGACATCGCCTTCGAGCAATACGTCAAGGCCGTCGCCGTCGAGGCCAACATCGTCACCGAGCTGGTGAACACCAAATACCTGCCCACCGCCCTGCGCTACCAGACCGAACTCGCCCAGAACGCCGCCGCCCTCAAGGCCGCCGGCAAGAAGCCCGGCACCAACCTGCTCGACAAGGTCTGTGAACTCATCGTTGGGTTGCAGGAGGCCATGGACACGCTTGCCGAGATCCGCGGCCACCATGCGTCCGGGCTGGAGGCTGAGGCCGCGCACATGTGCCACGAGGTGCTGCCGCAACTCGGCGTCATCCGCGCCGCCGTGGATGCCCTCGAGGCCGTCTGCCCCGACGAGAGCTGGCCCATGCCGACCTACGAGGAGATGCTCTTCATCAAGTAAGCTTTGGAGACAGGGGAAACAGATGACGCCCGGCCGGCAACGGCCGGGCGTTTTCGTCGGCCCTCACGGGGGTGTGGCCTATATGAAAAAGCCGCGCCTGGCGGGCGCGGCTTGGGAGAACTGGATCCTGCGATTTCGCTCAGAGTGACGCTTCGCGTCACTTCAGCGCGGCCTGGTAGTTGGCCTCGGTGGCGTCCCAGTCCACGACGCTCCAGAATGCGGCGATGTAATCGGGGCGGCGGTTCTGGTAGTTGAGGTAGTAGGCGTGTTCCCAGACGTCGAGGGCGAGGACGGGCTTGCCCTCGATGCCCGCCACGGCCTTGCCCATGAGCGGGCTGTCCTGGTTGGCGGTCGAGCCGACGGTGAGTTTCTTGTCGGGGCCGACGACGAGCCAGGCCCAGCCGGAGCCGAAGCGCGTCGCCCCGGCCTTGGCGAAGTCTTCCTTGAACTTGGCGAAGCCGCCGAGCTGGGCGTCGATGGCGGCGGCGAGGCTGCCCTTGGGCGCGCCGCCCTTGCCGGGTCCCATGATCGTCCAGAAGAAGGCGTGGTTGCTGTGGCCGCCGGCGTTGTTGCGGATGACGCCGCGGATCGCCTCGGGCACCTTGGAGAGGTCGGCGATGAGTGCGTTCACGTCGAGCGCGGCCAGCGCGGCGTGGTCCTTGAGCGCGTTGTTCGCGTTGGTGATGTAAGCCTGATGGTGCTTGGTGTGGTGGATTTCCATCGTGCGCGCATCGATGTGCGGCTCGAGGGCGTTGTAGGCGTAGGCCAGCTTGGGGAGTTCGTATGCCATGATCGTGGTGGGTTGAAAGGGACGGACCAAGGGAGCACGGGTTCGCGCGGGCGTCAACTGCCGCCCTTGTCCTCGCCGCGCTTGAGCTGGAAATAGGCCTGCAGCAGCTCGCGGCACGGCGCCTCGAGCACGCCGCGCGTGATGACCGTGCGGTGGTTGGACTGGGGCAGGGCGTTGAGATCGGTCGCGCCGCCGAGGCAGCCCATCTTCGGGTCGCCGAGGGCGAACACCACGCGTTTCACCCGCGCCATGAGCACGGCGCCGGAGCACATCGGGCAGGGCTCCTTCGTCACGTAAAGCGTGGCCTCGTTCAGTCGCCAGTCGCCCAGGGCCCGCGCCGCCTGGCCCAACGCCAGCACCTCGGCGTGCGCCGTGGGGTCGCGCATGCTGTCGCGCTGGTTGTGCGCGCTGGCGATGATGACCCCGCCCAGCTCGATGACGGCCCCGATCGGCACCTCATCGGCACGCCAGGCGTCGATGGCCAGGTTGTAGGCCTGCCACATGTAAAACTCGTCGTTCTTCACCAACTGCGACGGATGCACCTTCTGGAAAGGGCAGGGCAGCGGGTCGCGGTGGGTGTCGAGCATGGGATGGAGTGTGGAAGCTGGCTTGCCTCGCCGTAGCTCCGCAGGAGCGAAGGTGGGCGGACGAAAACCTTGACTTAGGCGCGGCGCTACGGTCTTACAACGGCTTTTTCCACCGCATGACCCGCACCCCGCACCCGCACGCCCGCCATGTCTGACGGCAAGGCGATTGAAGTTGAAGGCAAGATCGTCGCCGTCCTCCCCGGCACGATGTTCCGCGTCCAACTCGACAACGGGCACACGGTGCTCGCCCACATCTCGGGCAAGCTGCGCAAGCACTTCATCAAAATCGCCTCCGGCGACCGCGTGAAGATGGAGATGAGCCCCTACGACCTCGACAAGGCCCGCATCACCTTCCGCCTGCGCGATGTCAACGCCCCGCCGCCCCCGCCCCCGGGCGCCCGCCGCCGCCGTTGAGCCCGCCCGCGCCCCGGGCGCGTCCGCGATGAAAGCTCCCCGCGCGAAAGCCGGCCGGCCCGCCCCGATGCCGCCCGCGCCGGCGGACTATGCCGGCGAGATCGACGACTACCTCGCCACGCTCGCGCTGGAGCGCGGCCTTTCACGCAACACCGAGGTCTCCTACCGCAGCGACCTGACGCAGGCGGCGCACTTCCTGGCGAGGCACGGCGCACCCGATTGGCGGCGCACCACCCCGGCCCACCTGACGGCGTGGCTGCACTGGCTGAGCGACCGGCGGTTCAGCGAGGCGAGCCAGGCGCGGAAGCTCACGGCCGTGCGCATGCTTTTCCGCCACCTGCAAAAGGAGGGTCGCCGCGCCGACGACCCCACCGACCTTCTCAGCGGCCCGAAATTCCGTCGCAGGCTCCCGCAGACCCTCTCGCCCGACGAGGTCGGAAAACTCCTTGCCGCGCCGACGGGCGCCGACGCCTACGCCGTGCGCGACCGGGCCATGTTGGAGCTGTTCTATTCGAGCGGTCTGCGCATCTCCGAACTGTGCAGGCTCAGCCTGCAACAGATCGATCTCGAGCACGGTTTCGTGCGCGTCTTCGGCAAGGGCGGGAAGGAGCGCGTCGTGCCCCTCGGTCGCAAGGCCCGGGACGCCGTGCAGGTCTACCTCGGTGGTGCGCGCGCCCGGCTCGTCAAGCCCCGCACCGGCTCGGAGCTGTTCATCAGCGAGCGCGGTCGCGCCATCTCGCGCAAGACGCTCTGGGCCATCGTCAAGAAGTCCGCGGCGCGGGCGGGACTGACCAAGAAGGTGAAGCCCCACCTCCTGCGCCACTCCTTCGCCACGCACCTGCTCGGCGGCGGGGCCGACCTGCGCGCCATCCAGGAGATGCTCGGCCATGCCAGCATCGGCACCACGCAGATCTATACGGCGGTCGAGAATTCACGCCTGCTCGACCAGCACACCAAGTATCACCCGCGCAACCGCGCGAAAAAGTAGGCTGTCGCCGGTGGCAGCCTGTTGGTTGCCAAGCAGTTGGAATCGTCGGTGAATTGGGCTGAACCAGGACCGTCGTTTGTGCGACCTTTAGGGCAGAAAAGCGATGAACCCGGATGCCAAACAAATCCTGACCGAGTGGCTGGTGCTTGCCGCCCAAGGTGGCAGCGAGTCCGCCTTCCGGGACCTGCACGACCTCTGGCGTTCGGATTTGCAGCGGCTGGCCTTGGTGCAGGTGGAACGACCGGAAGCCGCGGACGAGGTCCTCGCCGAGGTCTGGGTGGCCATCGCCCGTGGTTTGTCGCAAATCGACGATCCTGCCTGCTTTCCGCGCTGGGCCTTCCGCATCGTGCAGCGCCGCTGCGTCGATTGGATCCGGCGTCGCGGGCTGGAGCGCCGGCGCGTGGCAGCCGCAGCGAATGAAGCGGAAGCGCTGGCCCCCGTCGCCGCGCCGTCCGCAGCACCGGAGCCGCCCGACGACATCCTGCGGCTGCGCGCGGCCATCGCCCGGTTGCCGCCGGACCAGCGCGAGCTGCTCCACCTTTGCTACGACGCCGGCCGCAGCGTGGCGGAAACCGCCGAGATCCTCGGTCTCCCCTGCGGCACCGTGAAGTCCCGCCTCTTTTCCGTCCGTGAAACCCTCAGACAGCAGCTTGAAAGGAACTCCCCATGAAAAATGATATCGACCTGAAAATCCAGGCCGCCCTCCGCGGCTCGGCCGGCGGCGACGCGCTCGTCGGCGAACCCAACATCGCCGAGGAAGTGATCGCCGCCTTCCGCGGCCGCCATCGCTGGCTCTCGACCCTGATGTTCGTGCTGAACCTTGTGTTCTTCGGCGTCGCCGTGTGGGCGGCGGTGCGCTTCTACGGCGCCGAAACCGTCACCGCGCAGCTGCGCTGGGGCGGCCTGTCCCTGCTGCTCATCCTGATGGTGAGCTTCATGAAGGTCTGGTTCTGGCTCGAGATGCAATCCAACCGCATTCTCCGCGAGTTGAAGCGGGTCGAACTGCTCCTGGTCAGCCGTTCCGGACCGGCGGACGAACCGCGGGCGGCGCGCTAGACCTGCTGGTTCTTCCAGCGACCGCCCCGGAACAGCACGTAACTCCACACCGTGAGCACGGAGAACGACACCGGCACGGCGATGTAGACGCCGGTCGGGCCCAGCCCGGCCGGCTGCGCGAGCAGCCAGGCCAGCGGCACCTGCCCGAGCCAGAAGCAGAAGAAATTCAACCGCGTCGGCGTCCACGTGTCACCGGCGCCGTTGAACGCGCCCTCGAGGCACATGCCCGCGGCGTAGAGGGGGAAGGCGAGGCTGACGATCCACAGCGCGCGCGTGCCGTGGTGCAGCACCTCCGGCTCGGTGGTGAAGAAGGCCACGATCGGGTGGGACAACGCGACAAACACCACCCCCACGAGGCCGAGAAAGGCCACGTTGAAGTGCGCGGCGATGCGGATGGACTCCTCCGCCCGATCGGGGCGGCCGGCGCCGAGGTTTTGCCCGACGAGCGTGGCCCCGGCGTTGGCCAGGCCCCAGGCGGGCATGAGCGCGAAGATGACGACACGGATCGCGACGGTGTAACCCGCCAGCACGGTGCTGCCGAAAGGAGCCATGATCTTGAAGAGCCCGACCCAACTCGTCGTCGCGATGAGCAATTGCGCGATGCCGTTGCCGGAGGTGCGCAGGATGGTGCCGAGGACCTCGGGCTGGGGGAGCAGGTCGCGCCAGCCGAGCCGGATGCGGCCCGGGCGGCCGGTCAGGTGCCAGAGCTGGTAGCAGACACCGATGCCGCGGCCCACGTTCGTGGCGACTGCCGCGCCGGTGACACCCATCTCGGGGAACGGCCCCCACCCGAAGATGAAGCACGGGTCGAGGATGATGTTGAGGGCGTTGGCCAGCCAGAGCGTGCGCATCGCGATCACGGCGTCGCCCGCCCCGCGGAAGACGGCGTTGATGAGAAAAATCAGGAAGACGGTGATGTTGCCGCCGAGCATCACCTGCGCGTAGCCCGAGCCCAGGGTCACGACCGCGTCGGATGCGCCCATCAACCGCAGGATGTCCGGCGCGAACCAGCCGAGCCCGAGACCGAGGCCGGAGGCGAGGAGTGCGCCGAGCACGAGGATCTGGCCCGCGGCGTGGGCCGCCTGGGCGGGATTCTTCTCGCCGATGCGGCGCGCCACGATTGCGGTGGCGGCGAACGAGATGCCGATGGCCACAGCGTAGACCAGGGACATCAGCGACTCGGTCAGACCCACGACCGCCACGGCGTCGGCGCCCAGCCGCGACACCCAGTAGACGTCCACGACCGCGAAGAGCGACTCCATCGACATCTCCAGCACCATCGGCACGGCGAGCAGCAGCACGGCGCGGTTGAGGGCGAGCGCCGTGTAGTCGTGGTGGCCACCCCGCAGCGCCTCAACGATGAGACGCCACAGCGGCACAGGGGGCGCTGGGGGGGCTTCGGACATGAAGGCGCGGACACTGGCGGGCCGCCCGTGCGGCACAAGGCCGGTTTTCTACGTCCTTCGACCAGCACGGCATGGTCTCGCTCGGTCGCGCCTATCGTGGCCGTTCAGCGCCTTCCGCTCAGGCCGCCGGAGCGTTTCGGCGCCACGGCGGATTAGACATGCAGCACGACTTCTTCCCGGGCGAACCGAACCTTGGGCGCAGCGGCGTATTTGTCACCGGGCTGACGGTAACCCAGCGCGGCGATGACCGACGCGGTGAGCCCGCGGGCCTTCAGGCCGAGGATGTCGTCGTAGCGGCATTTCTCGAAACCCTCCATCGGCGCGGCGTCGATGCCGAGCAGGGCGGCGCTGGTGACGAGGTTGCCGAGGGCGATGTAGGTCTGGTTGACGGCCCAGGCCTTGCGCTCGACGTCGGTCATCCCCTGCACGACGGAACGAATGGCCATGGTGCGCAGGCCTTCCAGCGATTCGACGGTCACGCCGCGGACCCGGGCCGCCTGACGGATGTGGGCATCGACGTCGGCCTCGGAGTAGTTGGTCTTGGTCGCGAACACGACGAGGTGCGAGGCGTCCACGACCTGCGGTTGGCCGTAGGAGGCCAGGAGGAGCTGGGCCCGCATCGCCGGGTCGTCGATCACTAGGAAGGCCCAGGGCTGCAGGCCGATGCTGGAGGGCGTGAGGACCAGCGCCTCCTCGAGCGCGGCCCAGTCCTGGGGGGAGATCTTCCTCTCCGGGTCAAACTGCTTGGTGGCATAGCGCCAGTTGAGCTGGTCGATGAGCTGGGAGCGGTGGATGGGCTTATTATGAGACAGCGGGAGGTTGGATTTCATGGTGATGAATGGTGAAGGCCGACGGGACGAGTTGCGGGTCAGCTGGTAAAGGGGTCGCGATCCTTGGACTCGACGGGGATGACCCGGCTGTCGTCGTGGGCGGCGGGTTCATCGGTCGCGATGAGGAGAGTAAGGGCGGCGAGGATGAGGGTGGCGGTGATCATGGAGGTGGTGGGATGAGGGTGGCTGTCGGGATCGTTGGCGGAGTGACGTGAGAATATCGCAAATCCACGGAATCGCCCAATGCCGTGTTTTTGGCCTCGCTCATACTTTTAGTAATACCCAGTTTCCGGGCATGGAACTGCGCCACCTGCGCTACTTCACCGCGGTCGCCGCGCACGGCAGTTTCAGCCGGGCGGCGAACAACCTGCACCTGACCCAGCCGGCGCTCAGCCGGCAGGTGAAGGACCTCGAGGACGAGCTGGGCGTGCCACTCTTCGTGCGCGGCACCAACGCCGTGACCCTCACCGAGGCGGGCGAGGTCTTCTACGAGGAGGCGCGGGATCTCCTCGCCCGGGCCGACCAGGCGATCCAGCGGGTGCGCGGCGAGGCGAAGAGCGAGGTGCTGCGCGTCGGCTACGGGCCGTCGTTGACCACAGGCATCATGCCGAAGGCGCTGGAGCGCTTCCAGGCAGCGGTGCCGCGCGTGCGCATCGAGCTGGAGGACCTGACGCCGCGGGAGATCGCCGACAAGATCAAGCACGGCTTGCTGGACCTGGTGATCGCGCCGGCCAGCATCACGACGCTGATCCGCGGCTTCCATTGGTCGGAGATCCGCCGGCTGTCGTTGGTGTTGATTGCGGGCGGCCGGCACCCGCTGGCGAAGCTGACCAAGGTGCCGCCCAAGCGCCTCAACGGCGTGCCCCTGCACGGACTCGGGCGCGCGAATTTCCCCGAATACGTCTCGTGGATGCGGGGGGCGTTCAAGCCGTTCGGGGTCACCCTGGACTTCACCGTGCTGGTGAACGACGGCGTGGCGACCATGTTTGCCGGGCTCGAGGCCTCCCACGGGGCGACGATCCTGACCGATGGCGTGGCCAGCGTGCTGCCACAGTCCCTGGTCATGCGGCCTTTTTCACCCGCCTTGCCCGATGTGGTCATCTTGGCCGGCCTGCCGGCCGACCGGCCGAACGCCCACGCCGAGACCTTTGTCGGGCTCCTCCGCGAGGAGGCGCAGAAACTCAAGGCCCGCCGCTGACGCGGTGCTTGTCTGCCGGCCATCGTCCGCTAGCCTGCCGCCCATGAACGAAGCCCAGCAGGCCCACCACGAAAACATCCGCCTGTCCGCCGCCAAGATCAGCGCCGCGCTGGGCGGCCTCAAGCCCCGCATCGCCGTCATACTCGGCTCCGGGCTGGGTGGCCTGGCCGCCAAGGTCGAATCCCCCGTCGTGCTGCACTACCGCGACCTGCCCGGCTTCCCCGTGCCCACCGTGGCCGGGCACGCCGGCCAGCTCATCCTCGGCCGGCTTAACGGCGTGGACGTGATCGTGTTCAACGGCCGCAAGCACTTCTACGAGACCCACGACCCCTATCCGATCAAGACCATGATCCGCGCCGCGCACCGGGTCGGCATCGGGACGCTCTTCCTCTCCAACGCCGCCGGCAGCCTGCGCGCGCACATCAAGGTCAGCGAGCTGATGCTCATCAGCGACCACATCAATTTCCTCGGCCTCAACCCGCTCGTCGGCCCGAACGACGACGAATTCGGCCCGCGCTTCGTGCCCGTGACCGACGCCTGGGATCCCGAGCTGCGCCGCCGCGTGCAGGCCGTGGCCCGCCGCGAGGGCATCACGCTGCACGAGGGCGTTTATGTGGCGTTCCGGGGCCCGTCGTTCGAGACGCCGGCCGAGATCCGCATGGCGCAGGGTTGGGGGGGCGACGCCGTCGGTATGTCAAGCGTGCCCGAGTGCCTCATCGCTCGGCACTGCGGGATGAAGGTCGTCGGCATCTCCTGCATCACGAACATGGGTGCCGGCCTCTCCGACGAGAAACTCTCCCACGCGCACACGATGGAGAACGCCGCGCGCGGTGCCGGAGCCTTCGAGCGCCTCGTGCTCGCCGCGCTGCCGGCGCTCTGACGCTCAACTCCCGAGCGCCCGCCGCCAGCACGCGGCTTCGTCCGGGATGCCGTGCCTTTTCAGCGCGCGGCCGATGGCCTCGACCGACGGTTCCTCGACCTTGTGCTTCGGATCGGGGCCGAAATCCGGCCGCACCGCACGCACCACGGCCCAGCCGGCCCAGGCACGCCAGCGGCGCTGCTCGCGCCGCGGTTCGTTCATACGGTCGGCGAGATGCTGGTAGTGCACGCGGGGGTTGCCGATGAAGAGGTCGCGCGGGGCCTCGCGCAGGAGCCACGCCAGCGCGGCGTAGGGCAGGGGCCAGGCGGCGAGTTCAGGCTCGTCGCCGCGCAAATCGGCACCGAGAGCGCGGTCCACCTTGAGGACGGCACGTGCGACCTGTCGGCGCTGCCAGAGGTATTGGGCATAGATGAGTGCGGTGAGGTAGAACGCGCCTCCGCGGTCGGCGCCGTGGGCGGTCAGCGCGGAGGCATCCATCGCGGCCGGGGCGGGCGGCAGGTGCGGGCAGGGCGGCAGCGCGGACATGGCGGCAGGGTCGGTGAGGCCGGGGCGGGGCGACAAGTTTATCTTGGCCTCATGCGCGGCCCCGCCGCATAACAGGCGCGTGCAAAGCGAAACCCCGGGCGGAATCAACGAGGTGCAGGGCTGGCGCCGGTTGGCGCTGTGGTGCACCGCGCTGCTCGTGCGTATCTGGGGCCGCACGTTGCGCATGGAGGCCGACGCGGAGACGCTGGCCAAGCTGACCTACGCCGAGCATCCGGCGGCCATCACCATCTGGCACAACCGGCTTTTCCTCTCGGCCGAGATTTTCCGCCGCTACCGCACGAGGCGGAAAGTATACGGCCTGGTGAGCGCGAGCAAGGACGGCGCGTGGCTGGCGGCGTTCTACCGCATGATCGGGCTCACGCCGGTGCGGGGCTCGAGCAGCAATTTCGGCCGCGAGGCGGGCAAAGCGCTGATCGAGGTCATGCGCGCCGGGCACGACATCGGCATCACCCCTGACGGCCCGCGGGGCCCGCTCTACGAGGTGGAGCCGGGGGTGCTGGTGGTGACACGCCGCACCAACGCCGCCCTGGTGCTGGTGGGCGGGGAGTTTACGCGGGCGTGGCGGCTGAAGAGCTGGGACAAGTTCTACGTGCCGTGGCCGTTCTCGCGCGTGCGCATGCGCTGCACCGTGTTGCCGCCGGTGAAGTCGGACGGGCAGAAAATAAGCGCCGGCGACGTGCGCGCGGCGCTGTGCGAAATCAACCCGGACCTGCCGGACTGAGGATGGCGGGGGACGTCTGCGTCCTCAGAACTTCGGCGTGATGGAGATGCTCTGACCGGCCTCGACCACGAAGTCGTTGCCCGTGCACCAGGTGACATCATTGATGAGCACCTTGAAGATCACGGGGGAGGTGGCGTTCTGGATGGTCGCGGTCCACTGGTCGTTGGCGACGCAGTCCATGGCGATGCCCTTGTCCCAGTTGAGGCCGGGGCCCTCGCCGCGGAGGTAGAGGTGGTTGCCGAAGCCGATGTCGAGCTTGGCGGTGATCAGCGTCGCGGGAGGCTGCTGGAGGGCCGTCTTCTTGCGCGTGGCGGCGGGCTTCTTGGCCGGGGCGCGGGAGGCTACGGCGGAACTGGAGGTCGTCTTCTTGGTGGTCTTTTTCATGGTAAAAATAGTGGTGGTTGGTGCAGGCAAACGCGCTGTATCCAGCGCCAAGCGTGCCGGTGCAACCGAAATTTGAGCCATTCGGTGTCAGGCGCGTTAAATCGCGCATTTCTAGGCGCTAGCGGGGTGGGGAAAATTTTGTTGCGCAGGACTCCGCGCGTGCGGCAAAAGCATCGGCTCGGTTCGGGGCAGTAGCTCAGTTGATAGAGCGCGTCGTTCGCAACGACGAGGTCGTGGGTTTGATCCCCATCTGCTCCACCACTTTTCTTTCCGGAGCGGAAAGAAAAGTGCCCTCCAAAGCCTTGGCGACGGTGGGCGTTGAATGTGCGGGTGAAAACAGGCTTCGGATGGCAGGCCAGCCCAAGAGCTGCCGCGTCGTAGCCCAACGGGCGAAGACGGGTTTCACAAGTCAGCCAAGTGAATTTCGCCCCCATCTTTCGCCTTGGAGGCCGGGCGGTTGCCCATAAGTTGACCCCGTTTCGGGTCCTCGTAGCTCAGCTGGATAGAGCATCGGTTTTCTAAACCGACGGTCGCGTGTTCGAGTCACGCCGAGGACGCCATACTTCGCTCATTGTCCGACTGACAATGAGCTTCGTATGGCAGGCCATACCATCTTATTAGAAAATTACAGCCCACCACGGAGCGAAGTATGCCCTACGAAGCCTTGGCGAAGTAGGGCTGACAACCATGCATTACGTCTACCTCATCGAGAGCATCGGCCATCCAGGAGAAAGATACGTCGGCCTCACAGATGATCTAAAGCAGCGCATGGACGACCATAAGGCCGGTAGATCGGTCCACACGGCCAAATATCGCCCATGGACCTTGGTTGCCTACATTGCCTTTGCCAGTGAGTCCAAGGCGCGTGAATTCGAACGCTATTTGAAAGTCGGCTCGGGGCATGCCTTTGCGAGAAGGCATTTTTGGACGGCACCTACCCAAAAATAAGGTCTTGCTTCATCCCGGGGCATGGGGCTTTTTCGCCCATTCAATTGGTCGTCGGGCCGTAGCGTAGCCTGGTAGCGCGCTTGCATGGGGTGCAAGAGGTCGTGAGTTCGAATCTCACCGGCCCGACCACTTTGAACCCTGGCGGTTTGGCCAAATCCGGCCATTTTTACCGCGACGGCGGGCGCAGATTGCCTCAACTTTGCGGCCGCCATGACCCCCGCCGAGGCCAAGAAGCGCAT
>CAZMFB010000030.1:0-24678 GCA_964565475.1 uncultured Opitutaceae bacterium
ATCTACGGCGCCGACCACCTGCTGGCCGAGCTAGGCAAGCGCTGACACCACCCGGGCCCTGTTCATTTCGCGGGGCCGAGGAGCTGGTTTTCGAGCTCGATGACCTTGGCGATGAAATCGTCGGGGGTGGCCGCGGCGAGCAAGGCGGCGCGGTGGGCCTCGTCCTTGATCAGGCGGCAGAGCGCGCCGACGAGGATGAGGTAGTCGGTCGGGTTGTTCTTGGGCGTGCCGAGCACGAACATCAGGTTCACGGTCTGGTTGCCGTTTTCGAAGAGCACGCCACCGGGGCTGCGGCCGACGGCGAGGACAATCTTCTTCACGTGCTCGGTGCGCGCATGGGGCAGCGCGACACCGTTGCCGAGGCAGGTCGTGTCGAGGCGGTCGCGCGCGAGCAGCTCGTTGTAGAAGCCGGCGTAGTTGGCCACGTCGGGGTGGCCGTCGAGAAGCTTGGCCACCTCGTTCAGCGCGGCGGTGCGTTTGGTGCTCTGCACGGAGAGCAGGATGCGGGCGGGATCGAGCAGCTTGGAAAGGCGGGCGGCCATGGGGGCAAAACAGATTCACGGTGCCGGTATTGGCAAGGCCGGAAGTGCCCGCGCTGCGTCCGGCGAAATCGTGTTGCCCGCCGGGAAGCGCGGCGCAAGACAGTGCGCATGAAAACACGACTGATGGCGCTGGGCCTGGCGCTGTGCGGGCTGGCATGGGCGGCGGGCGATTTCACGGTGACGATGACACCGGAGGAGAAGGCGTCGGCCGGTCTCGACAAGCTGAGCGAGACGGAACTCGCGCAATTGAAGACGGTGGTGGAGCGCTACAAGACCGGTGAGGTATCCGCGGTGAAAAAAGAAGCCGAGGCGCGGGTCGCGGCGGCCGAGACCAAGGGCCAGGCGGGCGGGAAAAAACAGCCCGGCTGGCTCGGGGCCCTCCTGACGCTGAAGAAAACGGAGGAGAAGATCGACGAGGCGGAGGAGATTGAAACCCGCCTGGCGGGCAGGTTGGTAAACTTTGAAGGCCGCAAGCGCTTCGAATTGGAGAACGGCCAGGTCTGGCAGATGATCGAGCCCGGCTCCTATGCGGGGCCGGCACTGGCCAATCCGCGGGTGACGGTGCGGCCGGGGCTGATGGGGGCCTTCTGGCTGAAAATCCCGGAGGCGGCGCTGCGGGCCAAGGTCAAGCCGCTGAAGCTGGAGTGAGAAACCCCGGCGTTCGTCGCAAAGCCGTTGAATCCGGGCGTCGGACGGGCTTTTTCGCACCCATGAAACTCAAATTACTGCTGCTGCTGGCCCTGGGCGTGGCGGCGATGGCCGAGCCGGGCTTCCTGCAGAGATTGCCCGCGGACAGATTCAAGGCCGCAGGTTTGGACAAGCTGAGCGCGGCCGAGCTGGTCGAGCTTGAGGCGTTGTTCCAGGAGCATAAGCGCGGTGAAGTGCAGACCGTGCAGGCGGAGGCCGCGACGAAGATCGCGGCGGCCGAGGAAAAGGTCCGGCAGGCCGAAGCCCGGCAGGCCGCGGAGGCGACCGAGGAGAAGTCCCGGGGGCCGGGCTGGTTGAAGGCGCTCATCACGTTGGAGCGCACGGGCTCATCACCCGACAAGGCCGAGGTCTTTGAGACGAGATTGAAGGGCCTGTTCCGAGGCTGGAGCGGCAAGACCATGTTCACCTTGGAGAACGGACAGCGCTGGCAGCAGGCGAATCCCGGCGGATACACGCCGGTCCGCGAGGAGGAGGCGCCGCGCGTGAAGATCTACCCGGGCACGCTCGGCTCCTATTGGATGGAGATCGAAGGGCACCGGCAGCGGGTGCGGGTGAAGCCGTTGAGCTTGCAGTGATGTCGGGAAGGTCATTGCAAGGAGGCCCGCCAGCGGGCTGACGAAGCAATCCAGCAAGATGGATCGCCACGCCCGGCTGCGCCGGGCTCGCGATGACATGGGCGCGGAACAAGGGCCGCCTACGCGGTCGGGTGCAGCATCTGGTGGGCGCGTTCCAGGGAGCGCGCCAGCTGGTCCTGATTGAGCGGTTTGGGCAGGAAGTCGTCCATCCCGGCGATCAGCGTGTTCTGGCGGTCGGCGGCCTGCACGGCGGCCGTGAGCGCGATGATCCACGGGTGCTGGGCGGCACCGTAGCGGGCGCGGATCTTGCGGGTGGCCTCGAGGCCGTCCATCTCGGGCATGTTCACGTCCATGAGGACGACATCATATTGGGAGCGTTCGAGGGCGTCGAGGGCCTCCCGGCCGTTGATGGCGACATCGGCACCGTAACCGAGATGGCCGAGGGCGATGAGGGTGACGCGGACGCTGACGGGGTTGTCCTCGGCGAGCAGGATGCGCAGCGGGCAGCGGGCGCCGAGATTGTCGTGCTCGGTGGTGCCGGCGAGGACGCCGCCGGGTGAATTGGCGGTGCTGCGCGACTGGATGATCTCCCGCACGGCGGCAAGCAGGGCGACGGACTTGATCGGCTTCGGCAGCATGGCCGTGAAGAGATTGTCCGCCACGGAGCGGCCCGGGGCGCCGAGCAGGATGACCTGCATCGTCTCGGCACCGGAGATCTTTTTCATCTGCTCCGCCAGCGCGACGCCGTCAGTGCCGGGCAGCGTCTGGTCGACGAGCGCGATGTCAAAGCGATGGTTGTTGTTCAGCAGCGCCAGGGCGCCCTTGGCATCGGGCGCCTCGGTGGCCTTGAGGCCCCAGGTGGCGAGAAGGCTGCTGTAGGACTGCCGGCAGGCGGCGTTGTCCTCGACCAGCAGGATACGGACGCCATCGAGGCCGGGCTGGCGGGCATCCGGATCGTTGGCGGCCGGGGGCAGGGCGGGGGCCTGCAGCGTGAAGGTGACGGTGGTGCCGCGACCCGGCATGCCCTCGGCGCGGACATAGCCGCCCATCATCTCGACCAGGCTGCGGGCAATCACGAGCGCGAGGCCGGCCCCGTCGGGCGCCGCCGCCATGGGATCCGAGGTCTTGGCGGCGGGGCGGAGGAGCCGGTCGAGTTCATCCTGCGGCAGGCCGGTGCCGGTGTCGCGCACGTTGAAGGTGAGGCTGCCGGGCGTATCCTTGGTCGGGGCGATGGTGACGCTGACTTCGCCATGGTGCGTGGACTTGAAGGCGTTGCTGACCAGGATGGCGATCACCTGCCGGACGCGGGACGAGTCGCATTCCACGCGGGCAGGGGTGCCGGGGCCGATCATGCAGACCAGCTCGATGGACTTGCGGGCGGCCGTGGCGGCGCAGAGCTCAAGGGCCTCCTCGACACATTGGCGGAGGTTGAACGGGGCCCGGCGGAGCTCGACCTCACCGGATTCCAAGGCGGAGTATTCAAAGACCTCGTTCGCGGTGGCCAGCAGCGACTCGGCGCTGGTCTCGAGCGTCTGGATGAGCTCGCGTTGGCGGGGATCGATCTGGGTCTCGCGCAGCGAACGGGCCATGCCGGTGATGCCGTTCATGGGGGCGCGCAACTCGCGGCTGAGCAGGCTGAGGAAGGCAACCTTGGCGCGGCTGGCGGTCTCCGCGCTGACCGCCTGGCGATCCGCCTCGGACTTGCTCTCGCGCAACTGCTGTTGCAGGCGGTCGGTCTCGGCCTTGGCCACGGCGGCGGCCCGGGCGGCCTCGTCCGCCTGGAGGCGGGCCTTGGTGGCCTGCACCCGCAGGCGCAGGATGATGACGACGGCGGCGATGGCGACGCCGCCGGCCAGGCCAAACCCAATGATTGCGGTATCCATCAGTGGTGGGGACTAGACCACAACCCCCCGTGAAAGTGCGACAGCAAAACGCGCATACATCCGTGCCGGTCTAATTGGCCGGCGCAGGGCCGTTTGCCGGGGCGGCCGCTGCTTCGGCCTCGTCGGACTCGACCACCCGGGCGATGGCCAGCAGCTTGTCACCCTCCTCGAGGTTGACGAGGCGGACGCCCTTGGCGCCGCGGCCGGTCTCGCGGATCTCCTTCACGCGGGTGCGGATGCTCTGGCCCTTGGCGGTGAGGAGCATGACCTCGTCGGTGTCGCGGACGCTGAGGGCACCGGCGACGCTGACCGAGCCGTCCTCGGGCAGGTCGATGGCGATGACGCCTGTGCCGCCGCGGGAGATGAGGCGGTAGTCGTCGAACGGGGTGCGCTTGCCGATGCCGTCCTCACGGGCGACAAGCAGGCGGGCCTCGGGGTCACAGACTTCGATGGCCTTGAGGTGGTCGCCCTCGTATTTGAAACGCATGCCGGTGACGCCGACGGTGTCGCGGCCCTGGTCGCGCAGGTCGGCCTCGACGAAGCGGACGGCCTGGCCCTTGGCGGAGACGAGGATGACCTCGTTCTCGCCGTTGGTCAGGACGCAGCCGACCAAGGTGTCGCCCTGCTCGAGCTTGATGCCGCGCAGGCCGCCCTCGCGGGTGGCGTTGGCGTAGTCGCCGAGGTTGGTCTTCTTTGTGATGCCGGCCTTGGTGGCCATGACGATGTGGCTGGTCTCGGAAAAATCCTTCACGCAGACCATGGCGGCGATCTTCTCGCCGGCGTTGAGGCGGAGGAAGGAGGAGACGGACTTGCCTTTGGCGGTGCGGGTGCCCTCAGGGATGTCGTAGATCTTCTTGGCCAGGCACTGGCCCGTGCTGGTGAAGAACAGGACGTAGTCGTGCGTCGAGGCGGTGAAGAGGGTCTCGACGAAATCCTCCTCGTAGGTCTCGGCGCCGATGACGCCCTTGCCGCCGCGCTTCTGGGCGCGGTAGGCGGCGACGGGCGTGCGCTTGATGAAGCCGAGGTGGGAGACGGTGATGACGCAGCCCTCGTTGGGGATCACGTCCTCCATGCGGAGGTCGCCGGCGTCGTCCACGATCTCGGTGCGGCGGGGGGAGGTGTATTTGTCCCGCAACTCGAGCAGCTCCCGCTTGATCAGGGTCATGAGCTTGGACTCGGAGGCGAGGATGGAGCGGAGCTCCTCGACGAGCTTGAGCAGCTCCATGTATTCGGACTCGATCTTGCTGCGCTCGAGCCCGGTGAGCTGGTAGAGGCGCAATTCGAGGATGGCGTTGGTCTGGGCCTCGCTGAGCGGATACTTGGCCATCAGCCGGGTCTTGGCGTCGTCCTTGTCCTTGGAGGAGCGGATGATTTTGACGAAGTCGTCGAGGTTATCGAGGGCGATGATATAGCCCTCGAGGATGTGCGCGCGCTCCTCGGCCTTGCGGAGGCGGAAGCGGGTGCGGCGGGTGACCACATCGCGGCGGTGATCGATATAGCACTCGATCAGCTCCTTGATGTTCATCTGCTTCGGGCGCTTCTGGTCGAGGGCCAGCAGGATGACGCCGAAGGAGGACTCGAGGGCGGTCTTCTGGTAGAGCTGGTTGATGATGATCTGGCCCTGCTCGCCGCGCTTGAGCTCGATGACGACGCGCGTGTTCTCGTCGGACTCGTCGCGCACGTCGCGGATGCCGTCAATCTCCTTCTCGCGCACCAGGTCGGCGATGCGGGTGACGAGCGTGGAGCGGTTGACGTTGTAGGGGATCTCGGTGATGACGATCTGCTCGCCGCCGCCCTTCAGCTCCTCGGTGTGGGCCTTGCCGCGCATCTTCACGATGCCCTTGCCGGTCGTGAGGTAGGAGCGGATGCCGGCGCGGCCGTTGATGATGCCGCCCGTGGGGAAGTCCGGGCCGGGGATGTAGCGCACCAGTTCGTCGAGCGTGATGTCGCCCCGGTCGATGACGGCGCACGCCGCATCGATGATCTCGCCGAGATTGTGCGGGGGAATGTTGGTCGTCATGCCCACGGCGATGCCGGTCGAGCCGTTCATCAGGAGGTTCGGCAGGGCGGAGGGCAGCACCGTCGGTTCGGTGGTGGACTCCTTGTAATTGGGCGCGAAGTCGACGGTCTCCTCGTCAATGTCCTTCAGCAGCTCCTCGGACACATCCCGCAGGCGGCACTCGGTGTAACGGTAGGCGGCGGGCGGGTCGCCGTCGACGGAGCCGAAGTTGCCCTGCGGGTCGATGAGCTGGTAGCGCATCACCCAGGACTGGGCGAGGCGGACGAGCGTGTCGTAGACGGAGGAATCGCCGTGCGGGTGGTAGTTCTTTAGGACCTCGCCGACGACGCCGGCGCACTTGTCGAAGGCGCGGTTGTGCAGCAGGCCTTCGCGGAGCATGGCGTAGAGGATGCGGCGCTGGACGGGCTTCAGGCCGTCGCGGGCGTCCGGCAGCGCACGCGAGATGATGACCGACATCGAATAATCGATGTAGGCCGTCTGCATGATGTCGGTGATGTTGGCGGTCGAAAGTTTTTCGTTCTGAGTATACATTCGCGGTTAAGACCAGAAAGCAGCTTGAGAAATCATTGATCGTGTAACTTCCATTTACGCCCGATTAGTCGTAGTTTCTTCGGGTTTATCCCAACGGCGTCTGATCGGGATATCACTTCGAGGAGTTCGTGGGTGGTTGGTCCGAGACGTTCATCTCGAACTTGAAGATATCGCTTCACGTTCTTCCCGAATCGCCCGCCTTGTCCATTTAAGGGGGGCTCGCAGGCGTGAATTAAGATTCCTTCGATATGATCTAAAACAGTATATCGCGTCGGTCTAAATCTCTCACCTTTCCCGGAGAGTCGCTTGCCGTGAATTACGCGTCGTGTCCCAAACCAAGAAAAACGATCCCATCGTCCGGCCAGGTCATCTTTCCGGTGCTGCCTGAGTCGCTTGAAAAGCTTCTGATTTCCTGAGCCGCTCTGGCCGACATAGATGACCTTGTAATCTGAGTAGAGAACGTAGATCCCGACCTGGTCCCTGAAATCGATTGACGGTGCTGTCACATTGGTTGCCGGCACACCCAAGAGGCTTCCGCTTTGTTGGCCTGCGCCCCAAAAGACGTGATCCTCCCTCCAGAGCAATCCAAGCGATGAGATGATTGTTGATGGCATGTGATACAGCGGTTCAGACGTCGAGATGCTGGACGTTGAGAGCGTTGTCCTCGATGAACTGGCGGCGGGGCGCGGTCATTTCATTCCGGTGAGGCCGAGGCGGGTGCGGACTTCGGCGGAGGAATAGGTGCGCTTGCCGGCATTCTTGACGCGGGCTTCAAGCACAGCGAGGTGGTCCTGCATGCTGGTGAGGTCTTCCTGCAGACCGGTGATTTCACGGCGCTTGCGGCGGATGTCGCGGGAGAGGAGTTGGACTTTAGTCATAAGCTTCCTTTCGGTTTCGGATGCGTTGGATGATAATCTTGTCCCCGGTTACGTCGAAGAGAATTCGGAAGTCTCCCGAGCGCAGCCGGTAATCATGGTCGTAGTTGGTGAGGCGCTTGATGTCCCCGTGAAGTCCGGCCTGAAGTCGATCAATTTTGCGAATGATCTGGGCGGCGATGCGAGGAGGGAGTTTCTCCAAGTCGGCAAGGGCGGTTTCGGTATATTGGATAGTTGGCATAGTGCCGCTATCTTGGGGAACGAGGGTTGAGGCCGGGCGGTTGCATTAAATCTCAGACATCCAGATACTGCACATTCAGGGCGTTGTCCTCGATGAACTGGCGGCGGGGCGGGACCTCGTCGCCCATGAGGAGGGTGAAGAGGGCGTCGGCCTTGGCGGCATCGTTGATGTTGACCTTGAGGAGCCGGCGCTTCTCCGGGTCCATCGTCGTCTCGTAGAGCTGCTTGGGGTTCATTTCCCCGAGGCCCTTGTAGCGCTGGATGCTGAGGCCCTTGCGGCCGATGGCGCGGATCTGGGCGATGATATTTAGCGGGGAATGGAGGGCGGTCCGGGTCTCGTTCTTGGCCCCGGCATTCTCGGTGATGAGGTAGCGCGGCTTCTCGGTGGCCGCGAAAGCGGAGACGTCGAGGCCGGCCTTGGCGAGCGCCTTGAGGAGCTTCGACATCTCGGTGGCCTCGAAGATCTCGTGCACGGTCACGCGGCGCACGGCGACGGGGGGGGTCGTGCCGCCGTTGGGTGTGGCCGCCGCCGATGGGGCGTCGGCGTCGAGCCCCGTTTTTTTCAGGAAGGCCGCGCGCTCCTTGTCGCCGGCAAGGAACTCGTGGGTCTCCTTGTTGCCCTCGCGGACGCGGGCCACGTAGCGCGGCAGTTCGTGGGTGGCGGGGTCGTGGCGGTCGAGATAGTCGGCGAGCGAGGCGCCGTGGCGCGTGATGCCGGAGCCGAGCTTTTCCAGGGCGGCGAGCATCTCGACGATCGGGTCGATCTGTGCCGGGGCGAAGACGTGGCCGTCGGCGGCGCGGCTGAGGACGATGTCCTCGGAGCCGAGCTCGATGAGGATGCGGTTGAGCTGCTCGTCGTTGTCCACGTATTGCTCGCGCTTCTTGCGCTTGATCCGGTAGAGCGGGGGCTGGGCGATGTAGACATAGCCGCGCTCGATGATGCCCTTCATCTGCCGGTAGAGGAAGGTGAGGAGGAGGGTGCGGATGTGGGAGCCGTCGACATCGGCGTCGGTCATGACGATGACCTTGTGGTAGCGGGCCTTGTCGGCCTTGAAGGCGGCCTCGTCCTCGCCGGTGCCGATGCCGGTGCCGATGGCGGTGATGAGGGTGCGGATTTCCTCGTTGGAGAGGACCTTGTCGAGCTGGGCCTTCTCGGAGTTGATGAGCTTGCCGCGGAGGGGGAGAATGGCCTGGTAACGGCGGTCGCGGCCCTGCTTGGCGGAGCCGCCGGCCGAGTCGCCCTCGACGATGTAGAGTTCGCACAGGGCGGGGTCGCGCTCGGAGCAATCGGCGAGCTTGCCGGGGAGGCCGCCGCCCGAGAGGGCGCCCTTGCGGATGGTCTCGCGGGCCTTGCGCGCGGCCTCGCGGGCGCGGGCGGCCATGAGGGCCTTGTCGACGATGCGCTTGGCCACCGGGGTGTTGCTCTCGAAGTAGAACATCAGGCCCTCGTAGGAGACGGAGCCGACGATGCCCTCGACCTCGGGGGAGAGCAGCTTGACCTTGGTCTGCGACTCAAACTTCGGGTCGCTGTGCTTGATGGAAATGACGGCGGCGAGGCCCTCGCGCACGTCGTCGCCGGTGATCTGGGGGTCCTTTTCCTTGAGGAGGTTGTTGGCCTTGGAGAACTGGTTGATGGCGCGGGTGAGGGCGCTGCGGAAGCCGGAGAGGTGCGTGCCGCCGTCGGGATTGTGGATGGTGTTGGTGTAGCAGAGGACGAGGTCGTTGAACGTGTCGTTGTATTGGAGCACGATCTCGACGTGGACCTCGGCGGGCTTGCCGTCGATGGAGGCGGTGGTCTCCTTGGCGATGCGGACGGGCTTGGGGTGCAGGGGCGTCTTGCCCGTGTTCATCTGCTTCACGAATTCGACCACGCCGTCCTTGAAGAAGAAAGACTCGGGCTTCGGGTTCGCGGGGCGTTCGTCGAGGAAGACGATTTCGAGGCCGGAGTTGAGGAAGGCCAGCTCGCGCAGACGTTGGGAGATGCGGTCGGCCTGAAAAACGGTGGTGTCCTTGAAGATCTCGCCGTCGGGCTTGAAGGTGACCTTGGTGCCGGTGCCCTTGGCCTTGCCGATGACCTCGAGCTTCTTGGTGGTCTTGCCGCGCTCGAAGGTCATATGGTGCACTTGGCCGCCGCGCGAGACCTCGACTTCGAACCATTCGGAGACGGCGTTGACGCACTTGGCGCCGACACCGTGCGTGCCGCCGGAGAACTTGTAGCCGCCCTGGCCGTATTTGCCACCGGAGTGGAGCGTGGTCAGGACGAGTTCGACGCCGGGGATCTTGTATTGCGGGTGGAGATCGACCGGGATGCCGCGGCCGTTGTCGGCGATGCTGATGGAGCCGTCGAGGTGGATGGTGACCTCGATCCGGGAGCAATGGCCGGCGAGATGCTCGTCGACGGAATTGTCGAGCACCTCGGAGACGCAGTGGTGCAGCGCGCGCTCGTCGGTGCCGCCGATATACATGCCGGGCTTCTTGCGGACGGCCTCGAGGCCCTCGAGTTTGCCCAGTTTGGAGGCGTCGTAGACGCCGGCATCGGCGGGTTTGGTGGAGCTCGGGTTCGGGTCTTTTTCGTCGGACATTTCGTGGAAATTGGTCACGAAAATGTCTCGAAAAATCACTTCATCGACAACGTATTTTTCATGCCGCGGCCAACTTTTATCAAGTGTGTTAATTGTTTATTATCAAATAGAAAGGATGGACATAATTCAGGAAATCGGGACGGCGCTGCGCATGTGGAATATAGCGACTTGGCAATGATTTTTTCTCAAGGAATCCCAAATATTCCGGCCCCGGCGGAGATTCAATTGACCGCAGTTGAGCCCACCGCAGAGTCGCCGCATGGCCGTGCCTGGATTCGACAAGTTGCTCAAGTTGCAAGAGTGCGATGTGACGCGATTGGGGCTGGAGCAGCAACTGGCGCACGTGCCGCGGGAGATCGTGACCGTGGAGGCGAAGATCGCCGCGGAGAAGGCCGCCATCGAGACGGCCAAGGCGGAATGGCGCGAACTCGAGGCGAAGAAGAAGACGCTGGAGACGGAGATTGGCAGCGCCGAGGCGCAGGCGGCGCGTTACCGCACGCAGCAGTCGCAGGTGAAGAAGAACGACGAATACCGCGCGCTGACGCACGAGATTGAGACGACCGAGACGGCCATCGGCACGATGGAGGAGGAGGAGTTGAGAATCATGTATGCGATCGACGAGGCAAAGAAGCGCTTCGCCGACGCCGAGGCGGTGCTGAAGGGCAACATCACCGGCCACGAGGGGCGCATCCGTGGTCTGCGCGAGCGCGAGGCCCAGCTGCAATCCGAGCACCGCGCGGCGGTTGAATCCGTGGCTAGGGCACGGATGGTAGCGCCTGAGGATATCCTGCCCCTTTATGACCGCCTCGCGAAAAAGCCCGGCATGCCGGTGTGCGTGCCGGTGGCCGGCGGACGCTGTGGCGGCTGCCATATGAAAGTGTCTGCCAATGTGGAGTTTGAGGCACGCAAGGCGGACAAAATTGTCACTTGCGACCAGTGCGGCCGCATCGTTTATTGGGCGTCCTAGTTTTGGGGCCAGGTCTTCGCTCCAGGTTCTTTGATCCCAAGGCGCGGGTAACGCCGCGCCCGTCGAGTCTGGAGAGGAAAGTCCGGACACCACCGGGCAGGATTCCGTGCGAAAGCGCGGGCACGGCGCGTCAAGGCGCCGTGACGGACAGTGTCACAGAGAACATACCGCCCCGCGGGCTACCGCGGGGTAAGGGTGAAAAGGTGGGGTAAGAGCCCACCGCGCCGAAGGCAACGACGGCGGCACGAAAAACCCAATCCGGTGCAAGGCAACATAGACGGCTGGGCGGCCCGTCCGATAGCCGCGGGTATGCCGCACCCGCCTGCGCCTCGCGCAAGCGAGGCTACGGCGCGGCAGGTCTTCCGAAAGGAGGGCTTGAGAGAAATGAAGACCGAAGCGCCGCAAGGCGTGGAACAGAATCCGGCTTACCGGCCCCAAAACTAGAATTTTCAACGCAAGGCGCGCGATCCTCCGGGTCGCGCGCCTTCGGCTTTTGCGACTCAGACGTTCTCGAGCAGCTTGTAGAGGCGTGCGACCATGGGGGTCGCGTCCTCCAGCATGCCGGCGGAGATGAGGGCGTTGTCGAGGATCTGCTCGGCGACGAGCTTGGCCTTATCCGGGGAGGAGGTGTGCAGCTCGAAGAGCCGCTTGATGACGGCGGAGCGGGGGTTGATCTCGAGGTTGGCCTTTTGCGGCAGGTCGGCGCCGTCCTTGTTCATGGCCTTCATCATGCGTCGCATATGGGCGGACATGAACGCATCGGAGTTGATGGCGAGCGCGGGCGAGTCGACGAGGCGGTCGCTGGCCTTGACGGCGGCGACCCGCTCGCCGAGCGTCTCCTTGAGCCAGGCGGTGAGCTGCTTCGTGTCGTCCTCGGAAAGTGAGTCCGCCGGCTTCGGGATCTCGCTGAGCTTCACGTCAGCGTGGTCGGCGGCGATGATCTTGCGGCCGTCGAAGGTGCGGACGCTGTTCCAGACATACTCGTCCACGGGTTCGTAGCAGAACAAAACCTCGAGGTTGCGGGCCTTGAAGCCCTCCAGGTAGGGGCCGCTTTCGATGGCGGCACGGTCCTTGCCGACGAGGAAATAGATCTCCTTCTGGTCGGCGTGCATGCGCGAGACGTAGTCGGCGAGGCTGGTCGCCTTGGTCTTGTCGGTCAGCGAAGATTCGAAGCGCAGGAGTTTCACGATCTGGTCGCGGTGGGTGTGGTCGAGCGCCGCGCCTTCCTTCAGGAACAAGCCGAACTGCCCGTAGAATTTCACATAGGCGTCGGGGCGTTGGGTGGCCTCCTCGTCGAGGAACTTGAGGAAGCGGCTGGTGATGACCTTGTTCAGTTTCCCGATGAGGGCCTTGTCCTGCATCGTCTCGCGGGAGATGTTCAACGGCAGGTCCTCACTGTCCACGACCCCCTTGAGGAAGCGCAGCCACTCGGGCAGGAGATCCTTCGGCCGGGCATCAATGAGCACCTTGCGGCAGTAGAGCGCGACCGCCGGCTCATAGCGGGCGAAGCCGTAGCTCTCGGTGTTTTCCGACGGCACGAAGAGCAGGGCGTTGATGGACAGCGGGGCGTCGGCGGAGAAATGCAGGCGCAGCTGCGGCTGGTCGTAGGCGTGGGCCTGGAATTTGTAGAACTCGGCGTATTCTTCGTCCTTGATCTCGGCCTTCGAGCGGAGCCAGAGGGCTTGGACGGTGTTGACGCGCTTGCCGTTGAGGCTGATCGGGAAAGACACGAAGGCGCTGTAGCGCTCGACGATCTCCTTGATGCGGCTGTCGGAGGCAAACCCGGTGCAGTCGTCCTTCAGCTCGACGACGATCTTGCAGCCCCGGCGCTGGCCCCCGCTCTCCTCGATCTCGTAGCTGCCCGAGCCGTCGCTGGTCCAGACGTGGCCGGGCTCGTCGCGGCGCCAGGAGTGGGTGTAGACCTTGACCGACTTCGCGACCATGAAGGCGGAATAGAAGCCGACGCCGAACTGGCCGATGAGGCTGGTGTTCTTGGCCCCGCTCTCGCCGAGGGCCTTGAGGAACTGCCTGGAACCGGAGTGGGCGATGGTGCCGAGGTTTTCGATCAGCTCGGCGCGGGTCATGCCGATGCCGTAATCCTGGATGGTGATGGTCTTCGCCGTGTCGTCGGTCGTGATGTTGATCTCCAGCGGGAGGTCGTCGTGGATATCCTTCTCGGTCAACTGCAGGTGGCGTAGTTTCTCGAGCGCATCCGAGGCGTTGGAGACAAGCTCGCGGACAAAGATCTCCTTCTCCGTGTAGAGCGAGTGGATGACGATATCGAGCAGCTGCTTGATCTCGGCCTGGAATTCGAATTTCTGCGGTGTGGCGGTAGGCATGGTGGGAAAGGAGGAAGCCCGCTACTGTAGCGGGCTTCCGGAAAAATCAAGCGGCAGAATGCCCCCGTTCAGGGGTCCGCCCGCTGCGTGAGGCCGCCGACCGAGACGCTGTTGAGCCGCAGCCTCCGGCCGTCGCGGATGTCCCACAGCACCTCAAACTTCTCGCTGCGCCAGACGAAGTCCTTGCGGTGGTTGTCCCAGGCGGCGAAGGCGGCCTCGCCGGTCGCCCGGATCTGCTGCCAGCCCTGCACCTGCTCGACCTCGCGCACCTTGGCGAAGAAGCCGGAGAGCCGGCCGGTCAGCTTGATGACGTGCAATTGCACCTCCTCGGGGGCCTCCTTCTCCGCCAACGCCAGCAGGCGGTCGCGGGCCTCGTCGGCCCGCACCCACGTGCCCAGGGCGAGCAACAGGATCAGGGTGAGGGCGGTGCGCATGGGGCCGGACCTCCGTGTCAACGCTGGTCGATCTGGTCGCGGTGCACCGGCTCGATGTGGCCGAGCTCGTGGTCCCGGGGTTTGCCGGTGAGCACCTTGTAGCAGCACCAGCAAAAGAGCGAGGTGACGAAGCCGACCGAGAGTATCATGGTTATCCAGCCGCCGGTGGTCATGGGTTGGTTTCTCCTTGTTTTTTGTCCCAGTTTTTGGCCGCAAGGTTGATGAGATAGGCGACGAAGAGCACGACGATCACCATGAACAGGAACGAGCCGCGGGCGACGTCGCTGTGGTTCGGGCCGACGAGGTCGGTGATATAGCCCGTCGGGTTGAACCGCGGCTCGGCGAAGCTGAAGTTCCAGCCGAACACATTTTTGAGGACAAACATCACCAGCACGACGCCGAGGAAGGTGGGCGAGACTAAGACCAGGACCTTCTTGTAGATGCCGGGGATGCGCATCTCGGCGCCCTGGTGGGTTTCATCCCAGGCCTTGTTGATGCCGATATACCAGGCATAGACCCCGGCGAGCACAAGGCCCTGCACGAAGATCATGACGGTCCCGATCCAGAAATCGATCGTGTCGAGCGCCTTGAGGTCCTTGGAGAACCACCAGACGATGCCGGTGCCGATGGCGGTCATGAAGGCGAGGAAACCGATGGACGCCTTGCGCCCGAGGCCGAAGCCCTCCTCGAAGAAGGCGATGCCCGGCTGCAGCATGGAGAGCGACGAGGTGATGGCGGCGAGGAAGAGCAGGAGGTAGAAGATGGTGGCGAAGAAGTCCGCGCCGAAGGGCATCTTGGCGAAGACCTGCGGCAGGACGTTGAAGCCGAGGGCGAAGGTGCCCTGGCCGACGATGCCGGCGGCCCCGAGGAAGACGAAGGCGGCGGGCACCGTGATGAGGCCGCCGAGGCCGACTTCGCAGAATTCGTTGCAGGAGGCGGCCGTGAGGCCGGAGAGGACGACATCGTCCTTCTTCGTCAGGTAGCTGGCGTAGGTGATGACGGCGCCGAAGCCGACCGAGAGGCTGAAGAAGATCTGTCCGGCCGCGGCGAGCCAGAGCTGGGGGTTCTTCAGGCCGGTGGCGACGTCCTGCGGATTCCAGAGGTAACCGAGGCCGTTGAGGACGTTCTGGTCGGGCTTGGCCGGGTCGGGCGTGCCGAGGGTGAGGACGCGGGCGAGAATGATGAAGGCGATGAGGATGAGGAGCGGCATGGCCCACTTGCAGACGATCTCGATGCCCTTGGAGATGCCCTTGTAGATGAAGAAGAAATTGATGAAATAGACCGCCACGACGAAGATGCCGACGTCCTGCAGGCCGAAGTGGAGGGCGACGCCGTCCTGGTTGGCACCGGTGAACCGGGTGAAAAACGCCCCCGCGTCGGCGCCGGGGGCGCTGAAGGTGCCGGTGGCGGCATTGAGGGCGTAGCCAAGGCACCACGCCTCGATGTAGACATAATACATGTAGACCACGACCGGGATAATGAAGCCCATCAGGCCGAGGTATTTCCCGACCGGGTGCTTCACAATGGCGTAGAAGATGCCCGGGGAGGAATGGAATCCCCGCTGCCCGCCCATGCGGCCCATCGTCCACTCGGCCCAGCCGATGGGGATGCCGAGCAGGAGGAGCGAGATGAAGTAGGCGATCATGAACGAGGCGCCGCCGTATTGGGCGGCGAGCCCGGGGAACCGGAGGAAATTGCCCAGACCGACCGCGCTGCCCGCCACCGCGAGGATGACGCCAAAGCGCGAGGACCAGACCTCAGTTTTGGGGGTAGACATGCTGGGGCGAGGGAAGGGGTTTGCCCGCAACGGGCAATCAATTACTGCGCAAATCGACCGGCACAGCGTCGGAAAGTGCCGGATTATCTCCGATCCTAGGAATGGCCCGCGTCATCATCGGGCGCGGGTGGTTCGTCGCCGTCCCCGGCGACGACATCGGCTTCTACCCGACCGTGGCGAGGCAAAGGCGCCGGCGAGGACGCCGACGTCCGCCCGATGGAATCACTGTGCGAAAGTGCCGTGGGTGCGGATGCCGGGCTCGATGGTGACCTGGAAGGTCTGCTTCGCCTTCACGTCCTTGTAGCTGAGCTCGGCGGTGTATTCGCCGGGGGCGCAGAAGCGGTCGCCGTCGTCGCCGCCGTATTGGACCTTGTAGTCCTTGCCGAGCTTGAGGTCCCAGTTGAAGCGGTTGAAGCCGGGTGCGGCGACCTGCTCAAACTTGGCCATCGTGTGGCCGTGGGAGTTCTTGATCGTGACGGTGAATTTGTCGCCGGTGAATTCCCTGATCCACACCGTGAGTAGGGCGCCCTCGGCGGGATTGGCGCCCTTGAACCAGCCCTTGCCGCTCTCGTTGTCCCAGCCGGGCAGATGGTAGCGGCCGTAGGCGGGGCGGATGGTGAAGAGGTGCGCGTCCTTGGCGGCGACCTCGGCGGTGAGCTCGCGGAGCGGCTGCGTGTCGTCGAGGATGTAGAGCGAGCGGCCGTGCGTGCCGACGACGAGGTCGTGTTCGCGCGGATGGATGAGCAGGTCGTCGATGCGGACGTTGGGGATGTCGCCGAGTCTTACCCAGTTCTTGCCGGCGTTGAGGGAGGCGAAGAGAGAGAACTCGGTGCCGGCGTAGAGGAGGTTGGGATTTTTCGGGTCCTCGCGGACGACGGCGACCGGCGTGTCGGCGGGGAGGTCGCCGTTGACGCGGATCCACGATTTGCCGAAGCCGGTGAACTTGTAGAGGTAGGGTGTGTCGTTGCCGAAGCGGTAATCGGTAAACACGACGTAGGCGGACGTGGCGTCGTAGTGGCTCGGCTCGATGCGGGCGATCCACTTGCCACGGGCCTCGGCGGGAATGGTGTCGGTGATCTCGTTCCATTTCCTGCCCTCGTCCTCGGTATACCAGAGGCGGCCGTCGTCGGTGCCGGCGAGGAGGAGGCCGGCCTTGAGGGGCGACTCGTCGAGGGCGTAGACGACGGCGTAGTTCTCAGCGGAGCTGCCGACCGTCTGCACCTTGTCGCCGGCGTTGTGCAAGAGGTCGGGGCTGATGAATTCGAAGTGCTCGGCCTGGTTGGTGAGCTTGGCGACACGGTTGCCGCCGAGATACATGACGCCCTTGGTGTGCTTGGAACCGAAGAGCGGGGAGTTCCAGTGGAAACGGAAACGGGCCTGGCCCTCGCTCGGGTTGGGGCGGAGGTTCTTAATCTCGCCGGTGCGGCCGTTGAAGCGGTGGAGGTAGCCGTCCTGCGACTCGGCGTAGATGATGTCGCGGTCGTCGGGGTCGAAGACGATGGAGAAGCCGTCGCCGCCACCGATCTGCATCCAATCGTGGTTGCGGATGCCCTCCTTGTGGTAGGTCTGGCTGGGCCCGACCCAGTTGGTGTTGTCCTGCAAGCCGCCGGCGACGCGGTAGGGCGTGCTGTTATCGGCGGCAATGCGGTAAAACTGGCCGGCGGGAATCTTGTTCAGGAAGTCCCACGTGGCGCCGGCATCGAAGGACTGGTAGACGCCGCCGTCGTTGCCGACGATGAGGCGCTGCGAGACGGGCGGGGTGGGCTTGGCGTCCTTCGCGGCGGGATCGGCGGGCTTGGGCGGCAGGTGCGAGCCGGGCTGGATGGCGAGGGCGTGGACATCGACGTGGACCTTTTGGAAGTAATCCTCGCGGAAATTTTTCCCGCCGTCGTCGGAGACGTAGACGATCCAGCCCTGCACATAGACGCGCTGGTCGTTGACGGGGTCGATGTTGAGGCGGCTGAAGTAGAACGGGCGCGGGCAGAGGGAATTGACGCGCGTCCAGGTGGCGCCGCCGTCCTCCGAGCGGAAGGTGCCGCCCTTGCGCGAGTGGTTCTCGTCGATGTCGGAAGTGCCGCCTTCGTCGCTCTGCACGACGGCCATGACGACGCCGGGCTTGGAGCGCGAGACGGCGAGGCCGATGTTGCCGGTGAGGGTGGGGAGGCCGGTGGTGAGCTTGGTCCAGGTGGCGCCGCCGTCGGTGGTCTTGTAGATGCCGCCCACGTCGGCGCCGCCGGTGGCGTTGACCCCGTAGAGGAAGGTCCAGGGTTTGCGCTGGCGGGCGTAGAGCGTGGCGTAGAGAACCTCGGGATTGTGCGGGTCCATCTTGAGGTCGGAGGTGCCGGTGATGGCATCGTGGGGCTTGGGGGCAGACAGGACCTGTTTCCAGGTCTTGCCGCCGTCGGTGGTCTTGTAGACGCCGCGTTCGCCGCCATGGGCCCAGAGGTGGCCGGTGGCGCCGACGTAGACGATGTCGGGGTTGGTCGGATGGACGACAATGTCGCAGATGGTGCGTGAATCCTTCAGGCCCATGTGCTGCCACTTGGCGCCGCCGTCGGTTGATTTGTAGACGCCGTTGCCCCAGCCGGAGGAATTGCGGTCGTTGGCCTCGCCCGTGCCAACCCAGACGAGGTCGGGATCGGAGGGGGAGAGGGCGAGGGCGCCGATGGCCTGGGCGGGCCGGTCGTCAAAAATGGAGGTGAACGAGACCCCGTTGTTGGTGGTCTTCCAGACTCCGCTCATGCCGAAGCCGACGTAGAAAGTGAGCGGATTGGCGGGATCGATCTCGATGGCGGAGACGCGGCCGCCCATGATGGCGGGGCCGATGGCGCGGGCCTTGAGGCCCTTGAGCAGGGCCTCGGCGGGTGCGGGGCCATCGGCGGCGAATGAAAAAGCCGCGGCGAAGATCGCGGCGGCGAAGGCGGGAAGCAGGCGGGACGTTGTCATAGGGGGTGAGCGCGGGACCAAGGTAGATTCGCGCAGCGGGGCCACAACCGCAAACTGCCCGAAAAAAAGCCCGCGGGGTTAGCGCGGGCTGGCTGACCAAAGGAAGGGTTGGTCAGAAACTCAGGAGAGGGGTCACCACGGTGCGGGCGGCGGCGTTGGTCAGCTCGGTCCACTGGCCGACGCGGTAGGGATTGCCGCCGCCAAAGTTGGACAATGACTCGTCGTAGTGGAAGAGGGCGTTGCCGACGACCGTGATATCGTTGGCCACGACGGAGCCCATGACGTCGCCGTTGCCGTTGATCTTGACCGAGGCGTTGGGTGCATAGACCACGGCCGAGAGCGCACCATTGCCAGAGATCTGGTAGTCTTGCTTGGTCGCGCTGACGGGCGCGGTGCCGTAAATCTGGAGATTGATCGGATTGTTGGCGGTGCCCGACGTGGTGCCACCGTTCATGATGCCCTGGCCTGCTACCTTGAAGGCGGCGCCGGCGTAAACCTCGAGCGTGGACCCAGCGCCGATGTTGAGGGCGCCGCTGCCGCCCTTGATGTCAACATCCCCGGCCACCTTGAGCACCACCTTGGTGCCGGCGGCGATGGAGATTACAATGTTGGAGCCCCCGATGCTGGTGGCGTCGAAATAGTATTTGCCGTCGGTCTGCATCGTAGCGGTCGGGAAGTCCGTCGGGAAAGTCTTGTTGGACCCGACCGCGCCGGCGCTCGTGTAGGTGTAGCCCGTGGGCGCGGTGACGGCGTCGAAACTGGCGGAAAAATCGGTCGAGACGTAATCGGGATTCATCGAGCCGAGGGAGGTGCCGTAAGGTCCGACGCGGCCCTGGCTGCCGACTGAGGGCACGGCCCCGCCGGTGGCGGCATAGCCCCAGATGTCGGCGTTCTGCACGGCCACGGCGCTGACGGAGACGGAGATGCTGCCGACGCTGCCGGCGTCATTGGCCACACCGGCGGAATAAGGGACGTCGTCCGCCGTGCTGGCCGTGTCGGAATTGGAGTCCCAGCTGTCGACAGTGGCGTTGTTGCCGCTGAAGGAGATGGTCTCCTTGGCCACGAGACCGTTGGAGAACTTGGAGGTCTTGATCAACTGGACCATGATCCACTTCTCGATGGGCGCGCCGCCACCGGCGCCCATGGTGACGGTGGAGCGGGCGTAGAGGGTCGGGGCGACGAGGCCGGTATAGTTGTCCACATAGACGCGGACCTGGCCGGTGGCGTTCTGGTCGAAGGTGGTGCCGGTCCACTTGCGCTGGGCGCCCGCGCCGGCCGTGGTCCAACCGGTCCAGGCCGAGGCGTTGCCGAGGACCATCTGGTTGATGGAATACATCGCCTCCTCGAGGCCGTTCTCGGCGAGGTTCATGGCGGCGTTGTTGTAGAGGCCGCGGTTGGAAAGCTGACCGGTGGTGCGGCCGAGGCGGATGTAGCTGACGATGGAGAGGCCGATGATGGCGCTGAAGATCATGGCGGTGATCAGCAGGCCGCCGCGTTCGGAGCGAAAGGGGGAACGGTGCATATTCATGGGAGGAAAAATCAGGCGGTGACCTTCTTGTTGCGGAGGATGAAACGGGCGGAGAGCACGGTGTTGGTGGCCGCGACGACGGTCGTGCTCTGGCGGCGGGCCTCCAGCGAGATCTGCAGCTGCTTGGTCTGCTTGCCGGCGGTGGTCAATTCGGCCGCGGTCGTGAGCGGGAGCGGATTGACCGGGTCGCTGATCTTGTAGGCCAGAAACTCAAAGGAGCTGATCCCGGTCATGAGGCTGCTAGCGACCCCGCTGGTGGTGTTGGTGCGGGTAAGGGTGTTGCTCGCATAGGAATAGCGGATGCCGGCGCCGTTGACCGTGAGGAGGACGTTCTGGTTGGAAGTCCAGGCGATGGCGCTGGCCTGGCGGACGTCCTCGGCGAACAACTCGAGCGCCTTGCGGGCCTGGCCCTCCATGTCGGAGTAGTGCTGCACGTTGGCGCCGCTGCGGCCCATGAAAAGAAAGGTTGTGATGACGGCGGTGAGCACGAACGAGCCGATGGTGGCGCTGATCATGACCTCGACCAGCGTCATGCCGCGGAGGCGACGCCGGGCGGGCAGCGGGTTACGGGCGGGCGAGGGTGTAATAGTAGTCATAAAGGCCGTTTTTGACGTATTTCGTGTAGAAGGTGCGTTGGTGGGGGCGGTTGTCGTAGCCGCGCCAGTCCACCTCGATCCAGATGTCGCGCACGTCGGAGGGGCGGGTGGCGTCAGCCACCACGCGGCGGGTGACGGTGAAGCGCGCGGCCAAGGCCGGGTTGGTGGTGAACATGGAGGTGAGGCTCACGTTGTTGGTGCCATCCATCGCGATGACTTCGGTCCAACTCAGCATGCGGATGCGCTCGATCTCGCTCTGAATGATCTGCGAGGCGAGGGTGGTGCCGCGGGCAACGTCGATGGACTTGAAGCCCGTCTGCATCGCCACGATCGAAGTGGCGATGCCGAAGGCCATGACGAAGGTCGCCATGGTGACCTCGAGAATGGAGAAACCGGCCTGACGGGAACGGCGCCGGGCGGGAGGGGCAGAGGGACTCGGGGAGTTCACGCCATCAGCATAGCGTAACGGACCCGCCCCGCTAAGGGCTGAAAGCTCGCGGAAACCGCCTCTAGTTACCAGGGCCGTCCGGACCTAGTCTTGCTGCCCGCGTAGAGCACGGCGGCCTGCGACCGGCGGGTGATCTGGAGCTTTTCGAAGATGTTGCTGAGGTAGTTTTTGACGGTCTTGTCGCTGAGCTCCATGGCCTCGGCGATCTCCTTGTTGGTCTTGCCCTCCGCGACGAGGGCGAGGACGCGGCGCTCTTGGGCGGAGAGGGAGGTGAGCTTGTCCTGGTCGCTCTGCGGCGCACCGTGGCGGACCATGTTGAGGACGCTGGCGGTGGCGGCGGGGTCGAGGATGAACTTGCCCTCGGCGACATCGGCGATGGCCTTGCACAGGCCGGGGGCGTCGATCTCCTTGAGCAGGTAACCGTGGGCACCGGCGCTCATGGCCTCGCAGACGAGGTTGTCGTCGATGACGGAGGTGAGGACGAGGATGCGGGTTTCGGGGAGTTTGGCGAGGATCTGGCGGCAGGCCTCGAAGCCGTTGCCGTCGGGCAGGCGGATGTCGAGGAGCACGACGTCGGGCTTGAGCTTGGTGGTCTCGGCCACGGCCGAGGCGACCGAGTGCGCCTCGCCGACGATTTTCATCGTGGCGCGGCCGGGCGAATGGCCGAGGAGGGTCTTTAATCCGGTGCGGACCAGCTCGCTATCATCGACGATGACGAGGCTGATCGGGGCGGTGGCGGTCATGGGTGGATTGCTGTAGAAATCTGCAGGGCGAGGCGAGTTCCATTTCCCGGTGCGCTGTGCACGGAGAGCTGCGCGCCCATCTCCTGCGCCCGGGCGGCGATGTTGGCGAGGCCGCTGCCCCGGCGGGCGGAGGCTGGATCGAAACCGCAGCCATCGTCGCGCACCTCGTAGGTGATCTCCATCCCGGGACCGCGCCGGAGGGCCAGCACCACCTCCGAGGCCCGGCCGTGGCGCAGGGCGTTGCTCACGGCCTCGCGGGTGACCTGGAGCAGGTGCACTTCCTGTCCCGGGGCCAGCCGCCCGGTGGCCTCGGCGTCGAGCTCGAGGCGGATCTTCACGGGATGCAGGGCGCGCAGGGTCGCGGCGAGGCTGGCCAGCGCGTGCGGAAAGGCCTGGCGCAGCGCCGGCTCGGTGGCGGGTTCGAGCCCGAGGATGAAATTGCGCACCTCGGCGATGGTCTGGTTGAGGCTGCGCTGGGCCGCGTCGAGCTTGGCCTCGGCCGCGGGAGCCCCGGCGGCGCGCAGATCGGAGCGAAGGGTCTCGAGACCGAGACCCGCGGCGTAGATGGATTGGATGACACCATCGTGGAGGTCGCGCGCGAGGCGCTGTCGCAGCTCGAGCGCGGCGCGCAGCTCATCATCGCTTTCCTGCAGGGCCTGCTCGGTGCGGCGACGTTCCTCAATCTCGCGGGTCAGCGCGTCGTGCTGGCGGAACGAGTCCTCCATCAGCCGGGCGAGGCGGCCATACTCGTCCTTTCGTGGCAACAGGTCGCGGGCGGCGTCCATGCGGCGGGTCTCGAGGCTTTCCGCAAAGCGGCCCAGCGGCGTCAGCACCCAACGGTAGAGGGCGAAGACGATCAGCATGAACACCGCCGCCCCCATGCCGTAGTAGACGTAGAGCTCCCGTGTGTTGCTTTCGAGCAGCCCAAGCAGTGCCCTGGGTTCGTAATCCACGTGCAGGGTGGAAACCCGGTTGCCGTCCCAGGCGTTGAAATCTCGGTCAAGGTGGATGCTGCGCGTCGTCGGCAGTCCGTGCATGAGGGTGAGCGTGGCCTTGCTCTGCACAGCCTCGCCGAGCCGTTGCACAAAAACGGGATTCCACCACCGCGCGACGATGAACCAGCCGAGCGGGGCGCCCCTGCGCTCGCTGTCGGTCGAGGGCAGGATCGGCCCCGTGCGCATCTCAAGCACGCCGACGGGGACGCGGTGAAAGAAATGCAGGGTCCGTCCCGACTGCAATTGCGCGAGGAACCGCGGGTCGCGCAGCGGGAATTCGCGCAGGGCGGGCTCACCCAGCTGCTCCGTGCCATACACGGTCGTGCCGTCCGGTCGCAGCACCCAGGCGGCCTGCGCCTGAAAGTTGAGCAGGCTGGTCTGGATGTTGATTTCCGCCCAGCGCGGATCCGGCTTGGCGACGAAGGCCGCCATCTCGTCCCATTGGGCATAATCCTCCGCAAAGGTGCGCAGCGACTGGCCGGTGTATTCCAGGTGCCGGTCGAGTGTGTCGCTGCGTTCCCGCCGCAGGCCCTCCAGCACATTTGCCGCCTCGTGCTCGTGGGAATAGCGGAACAGCAGTGCCCCCGCGGTCAACGCGGCCAGCAGGCAGCCGATGAGCAGATTGAAGCGGGTGCGGATGGTCATGCTGGTGTCTGGAGGTAGGCAGGGCGGCACGCCACTGACAAAGCGAAAGCGGGCACCGGTGACCACGACGCCGTCCACGACCCGGGCAAGTGCGCCGGGTTTCTCTCCGGGTGGAGGGGGCGCGCGTCTGAATCGACGGAGGGTCCGCAGTTTGCAAAGGTGCCGGAAGGGAGCTCAATTAGCCCTTGACTCGACCGGGGGCGTTTGAGTCTTAGCCCGTTCCTTTTCCCAACATGGCCAACACCAAGTCCGCAATCAAAGCCGCCCGCAAAGCCCTCCGCAACGCGGCCCGCAACAAAGGCGTCAAGAGCCGCCTGAAGACCCTCGCCCGGGCCGTGCAGGCTGCCGCCCAGGATCCCGAGAAGGCCCGCGCCACCGCCATCGCCTACAGCTCCGCCCTCGACAAGGCCGTCAAGAGCGACGTCATCCACCGCAATGTCGCGTCGCACCACAAGTCGCAGGTCGCGAAATACATCTTCACCGCGAAGAAATAACCGGCGCGAAAACGCCGCCGATCCGCCCCGCGTGCCTTCCGGCCGCGGGGTTTTGTTTTTCTGACAGACTCAACACGGAGGACGTAGAGAGCGCGGAGGAGAATCCTGCTGTAGGAGGGGCTTTAGGCCCCGACCAGAACATGGGAAATCCTCAATCGCGTGATAAACCCGCTCCTACATCTCAATCCGCAGAGCCAGTGAAAGCGTCGAAAATCGGGAACAGAGGTGGAGCGGCTTGTCCCCAAGACGCTGTCCGGACCGGCCCGACGCCGGGCTCAAGCGCGTTGAGGTCTACCGAGCCGCAGGCGACATCGGACACGCGCTCCACCTTTAGACACACTCTCACGCCGTCGGCTCGAAGCGCGAGGCGGCGCGGTTTTTCTTCACCGTCGCGGCGGGCGAGACGACGCCGTTCATGGCGATGTAGACGCCGGCGGGCAGGGCCTGCAACGCGCCTATGGCGCAGCCGACGTTGAAGACGGCGTCGCTGTCGCGGAACCGCGCGGGCTGCATCGCGCCGGTGAAGACGATGGTCTTGCCCTTCACGCCGGCGAGGGCGGCGGCGGTCTGCGTCATCGTGTCGGTGCCATGGGTGATGAGGATGAGGTTTTCCGGCGCGGCCTCGACGCGCTGGCGGATGAGGTCGCGGTCGGCGTCGGTCATGGCGAGGCTGTCCTTCTGGAGCACAGACTCGACGACGAAGTCGAAGGTGACGTTGGAGTCGCGCAGGAGCGGGCCGATCTGGGGCTCGCCGACCTCGTAGGTGCTGGCGGCGTCGAAGTAGACCTTGTCGATGGTGCCGCCGGCGGT
>CAZMFB010000031.1:0-17960 GCA_964565475.1 uncultured Opitutaceae bacterium
TTGGGGTCGCCGTGGATGGCGCTGAGGGCGGAGTGCCAGCCGAGGGTGGCGCACTTGATGCGGGCGGGAAACTGGTGGACACCGGCGAGGGCGGCGAGGTCGGACATGGCGTCGTCGGGCACCGTGCCGGTGGTGATGAACTTGTGGACGTCGCCCGCGAGGGCCTCGGCCTCCTTGACGGTCTTGCCCTTGAGGTTGAGGGTCATGAGGGAGGTGCTGGCCTGCGAGATGGCGCAACCGCTGCCCTGGAAGCTGATGTCCTTGATGCGGTCACCGTCGAGCTCGACATAGACCGTGACCTCGTCGCCGCAGAGTGGGTTGTTGCCGGAGCCGACGCGGTTGGCGGTAGGCAGGACCTTGTAGTTCCGCGGGCGGCGGTTGTGGTCGAGGATGACGGACTGGTAGAGGTCGGTGAGGTCTTGCATCGCCGGGTCGGGAAGCGGCGAAGCTAGGCGGCCGGGGCGGTTTGGCAAACCGGGATTGAGTGCTTTCTTCCCACGCCAAGGCGCAAAGAGCGCGAAAAGGAGTCCGGTTCAGCTTAACCGGCAGGCTGTTCCTGCGGTTGGAACAGGCGGCTGTGCCCGTTATTCGGCGCGGAGGAGGCGGGCGAGGTCGACGCGGGTGGCCCGCCGCACCGGCAGCCAGCAGGCGAGCAGGGCGGTGGCCAAGAGCAGGACGGCGACGACGACATTGGTCAGGAGATCGAGTGGCGGAGTCTCGTAGAGCAAAACGGTAAACGAGCGGGCAAGGAACCAAGCCAGTGCGATACCCAGCACCAAACCAAGCGTTACCAGACCGAGACCTTGACGCAGCACAAGTCGCTGCAGGTCTTCACTGGTGGCTCCGAGCGCGAAGCGGACGCCAAACTCGGTTCGGCGCTGGGCGACGCCGTAGTTCATCATCGCGAAGAGTCCGAAAGCAGCCAGCGCGAGCGCCAGGGTGCCAAGCGCCTGAAGGTTGATGAGGGCGCTGCGTTCGTTGTGCGAATCGTTCAAGACTGAGCGCTCCAGCTTGGAGATGGAATTCACGATCAGCTTGGGGTCGATAGCCAGCACCGCTTGTCGAACCTCAGACTCGAACTTCGGTCCTGGTTCGCCCTGTATGCTGACCAACAGTTGCTGCCAACTGCCGGCGGTTTGGTTTTGTGTTTCCGGCACGTAGAGCAGGGACGGTGCAGGGTCACGCAACCGACGCACGTCGCCCGCGACACCAATGATCTCCATCGGTTTGCCTCGTTCCAGCGTGACGACCTTACCCAGCGGATTTTGACCTGGGAAAAGTAGTTTCGCGAGTGAGTCACTGAGTATAGCCACCGGCGGGTCAGAGGATCGGATATCTGCAAAACTTCGCCCCAACAGCAAGGGCACGCCGATCGAGGAGAAGAAACTGTTTCCAACCGAAGAGATGAGAACGGTTAATTCTCCTTCTCCGGGAGTCGCTCCCGCCACGGTTAACTTCCGACGCATCATGCCAGCGTTGGCATAGACAAACCCGTTCAGGCTGCACACATCTTGGATACCGGGCAGCGCCGCAATGGCATCGCGCACCCGGCTATCCTGTTCGCGCTGGGCTTGAGGGGATTTTCTCTCGGCGAAATAGGAGGAATTCACGGATACGACCAGCTTGCCCGCCGGTTTGAACCCCGGGTCCACCGCCAGCAACTTCTGGCAGGTGCGCACCATCAGACCGGTGCAGATGAGCAGAGCGACGGCGAGGCAGGTCTGGACAACAACGAAGAAGTTGCGCGCGGCGGTTCCGGTCACACTGGCACCAATCTGACTGCCTGACTTCAGGGCGACCTGCAGGTCCAGTCGGGAGGCTTGCCGCAAAGGCACCAAGGCAAGAAGCAGGCCAACCAGCGTCGCAAGGCAGGTCAAGAGGAGCAGACCGCGCGAACTGATGGCCAGCGGTTCCCACGGAGCGGTGGCGGCCGGGGTAAGAGCAAGAAGGAGAGGGAACAGCCACTTGCCCACGACAAAGCCGAAAATAACTGACACGATAGTGAGCAGAACCCCTTCCAGCAGGACCGGCCGGACGATCTGCCAGCGGTTGCCGCCGAGGGCGCAGCGCACCCCAAGATCGCTTCGCCGGTCAAGGGTGCGCACGAGCATGAGGTTAATGGCATTCACACAGGCGATGAGATAGAGCAGGCCGACTGCTCCGAGCATGGCCCAGTTTTTCAGGTGATATTTGCTGGTGCCCGGACCCGTTGAGATAGCATCGAAACGAACTACAGCGGGAGATTGGCCCTCATAGAATTTCGGCACCGGCATCGGATAGTTGGGCTTTAGTGTCCGTAATTCGCTCTCTGCTGTAGTCGCGGTTGAATCAGGCGATAGCCGCGCAAAAACTCTCGTGGGGAAGAAGGCATTGCTGTTGTTGACCGTCAGCTCACTCTTTCCGAAGGGAACATAGATAGGAGGGATGCCGAAGAACGGAATCGGTCCAGATTCGGCCAACACACCTACAACGACACAATCCTTGTCGCCCATGCGGAACTGCCGTCCTAACACGGCCGGATTGCCGCCAAATTCCGTGCGCCAATATCTCTCGGAGATGATGACCGGTTGAGGATCCGAGGCCACTTCGTCACCGGGACTGAATCCACGCCCAAGATGAATCCTCAGCCCCATCACCTGGTGAAAATTTATCGTGACGCGCAGAAACGTGGTGGGAGCGATGACACCTTCACGAATGACGTTGGCCTGATCGAAGAGGCAGCCGGCCAAACCGGTAAATGACCGCAATCCGGCCTCAGAGTAGGCGGCGAAATGAAGTCGGCTGACGTTTATGAAATTCGCGCCTGTTGGACCACGCATTTCAATCCGCATCAGTTTCTCCGGGTTCGGCAGGCTCGTTACGGGATGAAATATCGTCTGCTCCACCATTGTGAACACACCCGTGGCTGAGCCGAGGCCGAGCGCGAGGATCAGCACGACTGACAGCGTGTAGCCGCGGACGCGGGCAAGGGCGCGGAGGGCGGCGGTCAGCTCGGATAGCATGGCGGGGTTGCCGGCAGGTTAGGCTCAACGCTGCCTGCGGCAAGCCGTGAGGCTTGGCCTGTTGGTGCCGTGGCAGCGGCTCAGCGCGGGACGGGGGCGGCGAGCTTGACGGAGACTTCCTGCTCGGTGCGGCCGCGGCGGACCTTGAGTTTCACGGTCTCGCCGGGCTGCCGGCGCTCGAGGGCGAGGGGCACGTCGGCGGAGGAGCGCACGGGCTGGCCGTCGATGGCGATGATGATGTCGCCGTAAGTGATGTTGCCGAGACGGTTCTGGGTGGTGGGGCGCAGGCCGGCCTCGGCGGCGCCGCTGCCGCCGATGACGGCGAGGATCAGGGCGCCGTCAATCTTGAGGCGCTGCTCGATGGAGGGGTCGGCGAGCTGCACGCCGAGGGTGGGGCGGCGGAGGCGGCCGTGCTGGATGAGCTCGGGCACGACCCAGTTGACCTCGTCCACGGGGATGGCGAAGCCGACGCCGGCCGAGGCACCGGAGGGGCTGGCGATCTGGGTGTTCACGCCGATGAGGTGGCCGGCGGAGTCGAGGAGCGGGCCGCCGGAGTTGCCGGGGTTGATGGCGGCGTCGGTCTGGATGCAGCCGCGGATGGGGAGACGGGCGAGGGACTCGATCTCGCGGCCGAGGGCGCTGATGATGCCGGTGGTGAGGGTCTGGTCGAGGCCGAAGGGGTTGCCGATGGCGTAGACGCCCTGGCCGACGCGGAGGTTCTTCGAGGTGCCGACGGCGAGGGGGCGCAGCACGTCGCGCGGGGCGTCGATACGGAGGACGGCAAGGTCCTTCTCGGGGGCGGTGCCGACGAGGCGGGCCTCGAAGGTGGAGCCGTCGGCGAGGGTGACGCGGGCGATCTCGGCGTTGCGGATGACGTGGTAGTTGGTGATGATGTGGCCCGCCTCGTCCCAGATGAAACCGGAGCCGGAGCCGACGGGGATCTCGGCGACGTTGCGCGAGAAGAAGTCCGCCTGCATGGCGAGGGTGGTGATGTAGACGACCGACTTGGAGGCGCGCTCGAAGAGGTCGACGGTGTGTTTCTCCGCGGGGAGGAGGTCGCCGCGCGCGGCGACGGCGCGGGATTCGGCGGCGGGGCGGCCGGGGGACTGGGCGGCGCGCTCAGGGCGGGCGGCCGGCGGGGTCAGAAAGACGCCGGCGATATAGCCGAGGACGGTCAGCATCATGGCGCCGAAAAAGAGCTGGAGGCGGGAAATCCACATGCGGTGGACTCTGCCGCGTTTGCGGGCCGGCGCAAGCGCGCGGCGGGGGGGGGTCACACCGGCGGGGTGGTGGCTTGGCGGATGACGCGCGCCATGAGGTTGCGGGCGCGGATGAAGCCGACGATGCGCCGGCTGGCGGTGTCCTCGACGACGGGGAGGTATTTCAAGCCGTGTTCGCCGAAGGCGGCGGCGGCCACGAGGCAGGAGTCGTTGCGCGCCAGGCAGGAGGGCGTCTTGACCATGAAGTCTGCGACGGTGACGCCTCCGCGTGTATGGTCGCCCTGCGCCTTGATGAGGTCGGTGAGGGTGACGAGGCCGTCGAGGCGCTGGCCGTCGGCCGAGACGTAGAAGAAATCCGAGCTGTGGTCGGCGAAGACGCGCGTGGTGGCCTCGAGGGTGTCGGTCGGCTTGAGCAGGGGGTGGGGCGGGGGCTCGATGAACTCGGCCAGCTGGAAGTCGCGCAGGGCGGCCATGGCCTCGGGGCGCTGCGTCCAGAAATTGGCGGTGCGCCGGGTGATGGCCTGGGTGAGGGCCTTACGCAGCGGGGCGAGCGACTTGGAGATGGTGGTGAAGACGTTGCGGCCCATGACGACGACCTCGACCACGGAGCGGGCGCGCACGGAGGCGTTGCGGGGCTGGTTGCTGACGAGGGCGTGCTCGCCGAAGAAGTTGCCTTCGCCGATGACGGCGACGATCTCGCCGTCGGGTTTCTCCGGCGAGGTGCGCACAATCTCCACCTCGCCCTTCTCGATGACGTAGAAGTTGGCCGGCGCCTCGCCCTGGCGGACGATGTAGTCGCCCGGCTGGTAATAGGCGTGCGTGACGCGGTCGGTGACGTCGGTCTTGAGGTGGGAAAGGTCGCGCGGGAAGAACAGGAGCCAGGCCCAGTCGAGGCCGACCTGGATGCGGCGCGACCAGGCGGGGAGCTTGAAGAGGTAGACACCGCGCCAGGCGAACCAGGCCCAGAACCCGGAGAGCTTGAAACCGAACATCTCGGCGACGGCGCTGTGGCCGCCGATGGAGCAGAGCTGGCCGAGGACCTTGAACGAGAAGGGCCGGGTGGGCTCGCCGCGGAGGGTGCGCACGATGTTGAGGGCGCACTGGCGGCCCTGGCGCTCGGCGAACTGCCCGGTCGGGGGCGAGGGCTGGCCGTCGTGGGCGTTGAGGATGCTGGCGCAGTCGCCGATGGCCCAGCCGTTGGCGCGGCCGCGCAGGCGCATGTCGGGCTCGGTGAGCAGGCGGCCCTTTTCCTTCGGCGTGTCGGTGTGCTCGACGACCGGCGAGGTGGTGGTGCCGATGGTGCACACGATGGTGCCGCCGCGCACGAAGTCGTCCTTCAGGCCCACGCCCTCGCCGGTGGCGAGCATGACGCGGGCGTTGAGCTTCATCGTGACGCCGGCACGCTCCATCTTCTTGCGGGCGAACTCGCGCAGGGCGGGGCTGATCTCGGGCAGGAGCTGGTCGCGCGAATGGATGAGCGTGACGGTGATGTCGTCGTTGACGATGTTGCGGTAGAATTTCGTGCTACAGCGGACGAGGTCGTTGATCTCGCCGGCGGTCTCGACGCCGCTGTAGCCGCCGCCGACAACGACGAAGGAGAGATACCAGCGGCGCTTCTCGGGGTCGTCGCAGACCTCGGCCTTCTCCATCATCTGCAGCACGTGGGTGCGGAGCACGGCGGCATCGCCGACGGTCTTGAGGGGGAAGGCGTGGTCGGCCATGCCCGGCACGACGTTGAGGTTGGAGATGTTGCCGCAGGCCATGACCACATGGTCGTAGCCCAGGCGGCGCGGCGTGCCGTCGTGGCCCTCGAACTCCACCTCGTTGGCGGCGAGGTCGGCGTGCAGGACCTCCTCGGTGCGGCAGGTGACGCCGGGCAGGAGCTGCCGCAGCGGGACGATGACGTCCATGATGTTGAGGGACGAGCCGACGGCGTCGGCCAGGAGCGGGCTGAAGACGAGGTGGTTCTCCTTGTTGAAGAGGACGATCTCGGCCTCGGCCGGGCGCAGCTCCGCGCGGAGCGTGCGGGCGCATTTCACGCCGGCAAAGCCGCCGCCGAGGATGACGATGCGCTTGGGGTTCATGCGCGGGGTGGGGCGGAGTGTGTAGGCCGCGGGGGCGAATGCAATGCGCGCGTTGCCCGCGGTGGGGCACAGCGGGGCTGTCATTCCTTGCCGGGGGACCCCGGAGTTTTCGCCGTTGACCGCGGGCGGGAGATTCTGCTCTTTCGCCCCCTTGGCCAGCCCCGGAGAGGTGGCAGAGTGGTCGAATGCGCGCGCTTGGAAAGCGCGTATACCGCAAGGTATCGGGGGTTCGAATCCCTCCCTCTCCGCCACTTTGCTGTGCGAAGTGGCGAACGACGCGCGGACGCGGTTCGCAGGGATTTTTCCGGGGAGGGGAGCGCGCCTTATGCACTCGGGTTTCAGCAAAAGCGTCTTGCCCGACCCCCCGGCGCTGGTAGCGTGATTCGCTTCATTCCGCCCACACACATGGTCACCGCCAACAACGAGCTAGCCTACAACTCCAAGATCGAGGGCGATGTCGTGGTCACGCGGGCTGACGCGGCCATCAACTGGCTGCGGACCAACTCGATGTGGCCGATGCCCATGGGCCTGGCCTGCTGCGCCATCGAGCTGATGGCGACGGCCTCCAGCCGCTACGACATCTCGCGTTTCGGGGCCGAGGTGATGCGCTTTTCCCCCCGCCAGTCGGATTGCATGATCGTGGCCGGCACCGTCACCTACAAGATGGCCCCGGCCATCCGCCGCATCTACGACCAGATGGCGGCGCCGAAGTGGGTCATCGCCATGGGGGCCTGCGCCTCCTCCGGCGGCATGTATCGCAGCTATGCGACCCTGCAGGGGGTGGACCGGATCATCCCCGTCGATGTCTACGTGAGCGGTTGTCCGCCGCGCCCCGAGGCGCTGCTCGACGCCCTGCTCAAACTCCAGAAAAAGGTCAGCCGCGAGCGGTCGGCCTCCCAGCTCTTTCAGCAGACGGCCTGACCGCCGGTCGCAGCCGCCCATGACCGCGAACGCCGACGTCATCGCCGCCGTGCAGGGGAGATTCCCCGCCGCCACGGCGCGCCCGAGCGCCGACCACCCGGCGCTCAACGTGCCCGCGGCCGACGCGATCGCCGTGCTCCGCCACCTGCGCGACGCCGAGGGCTACGACTACCTCACCGACCTGACCGCGGTGGATTGGAGCGCGGAGATGTCGCCCCGCTTCACCGTCGTCTGGCACCTCTACTCCAGCACCCAGCACCGCTGGGTTCGTGTCGCGGCCGATTGCACCGACGACCGCGCGCCGGTGATGACGACAGCCCGCGGGCTCTGGACAGGGGCCGACTGGCACGAGCGCGAGTGCTTCGACATGTTCGGCATCAGATTCACGGGTCATCCCGACCTGCGTCGCATCCTGATGTGGGACGGCTACCCCTACCATCCGCTCCGCAAGGAGTTCCCGCTCGCGGGCCTGCCGACCGACCTGCCCGACGCCGAGATCGCGGCCGAGACCAAGACCGGCCTCATCGCCGCGCCGATGGCGGGCGGCCCCTTCGTGGCGACGCCGGGCCGGCCCATGAGCGACGCCGAGCCCCGCGCCAAGGACGAGGCGTGGAACGAGCAGGACGCCAAGCCCGGCACCACCTGACCATGGCCACCGAGCAAGTCTTCCCCGACAGCGCCGCCAAGGCCGCCACAGCGACCCCCCCCAAGGAGTTCGACCCCGAGAAGCTGTCCATCTCGATGGGGCCGTCGCACCCGTCCACCCACGGCGTGCTGCGCATCCAATTCGAGCTCGACGGCGAGACGGTGGTGAAGGCCGACCCCGTCATCGGCTACCTGCACCGGGGCGACGAGAAGATCGCCGAGAACATGACCTACAACCAGTTCGTGCCCTACACGGACCGGTTGGATTACATCGCCCCGCTCGCGAACAACGCCGCCTACGCCCATGCCGTCGAGCAACTCGCCGGGCTGAAGGTCCCGCCCCGCGTCGAGGCCATCCGCGTCGTCACCTCCGAATTGGCGCGCGTCTCCTCGCACCTCATGGGCCTCGGCGCCTACGGCATCGACGTCGGCGCCTGGTCGGTGTTCATGTATTGCTTCAACGAGCGCGAGAAGCTCTACACGTTGTTCGAGAAGCTCACCGGCGCGCGCTTCACCACCAGCTACAGCCGCATCGGCGGCGTCGCCCGCGACCTGCCGCCGGGCTGGCTCGGGGAGGTCGACGCCTTCTGCGACCAGTTCCTGCCCATCCTCGACGAGATCCTCGGCCTGCTCTCGCGCAACAAGATCTTCCTCGACCGCACGGTGGACATCGGCGTCATCTCGCGCGCCGACGCCATCGGCTACGGCCTGAGCGGCCCCAACCTCCGTGGCTCCGGCGTCGCGATGGACCTGCGCAAGGACAAGCCCTACTGGGGCTACGACCAATACGACTTCGACGTGCCCGTCGGCGCCAAGGGCGACTGCTACGACCGCTACCTCTGCCGCGGCGAGGAGATGAAGCAGTCGGTCCGCATCATCAAGCAGGTCGTGAGGAAGTTCCCGGGCGGCGACTGGTATGCGCGCGACGCCCGCCGCATCTTCGCGCCGCCGAAGGACAAGGTGCTCACCTCGATGGAGGAGCTTATCAACAACTTCATGATCGTCACCGAGGGGCCGCAGCTCCCGGCCGGCGAGGTCTACTTCGAGGCCGAGAACCCCAAGGGCCTGCTCGGCTTCTACGTCGTCTCAAAGGGCGGCGGCGTGCCGTGGCGCCTCAAGATCCGCAGCCCCTCGTTCTGCAACCTCTCCATCCTGCCCAAGCTCTGCGTCGGCAACCTCGTGTCCGACGTCGTCTCCATCCTCGGCTCGCTCGACTTCGTCATGGGCGAGTGCGACCGCTGATCCCCGCGCGATGAACCTGAAGCCCGCCACCCTCCAGCAGATCGACGAGGTCATCACGCATTACCCCCTGAAGCGCAGCGCCACGCTGCCACTGCTGCATCTCATCCAGGAGGACCTTGGCTGGCTGCCGCCCGGCACCGCCGAGTGGGTCGCGACCAAGCTGGAGATCCAGCCCATCAACGTCCTCGAGGTGATCACGTTCTACCCGATGTTCCGGCAGAAGCCCATCGGCCGCCGCCACATCAAGGTCTGCCGCACGCTCTCCTGCGCGCTGGTCGGCGGTTACAAGGTCTGCGAGCACTTCGAGAAGGAGTTCGGCTGCCACCGCGGCGAGGTCTCCGCCGACGGCGAGGTGACGATCGACTTCGTCGAGTGCCTCGCCAGCTGCGGCACCGGCCCCGTCGTGATGGTGGACGACGACCTCCACGAGAAGGTCGATGCCGCCAAGGTGAAGGAGCTCGCCGCGCAGATCCGCGCCGGCGCGCAGAAAGCCCGCTCATGAAACTCGTCCGCCGCCGCCTCAAGCAGATCGCCCCGATGCGACTCGGCCTCACGCTGGGCATCCTGCAGTGCCTGCTCAGCCTCGTGTTCGTCCCCGCGCTGTTCTTCGCCGGCGGCCTCGCCGCCTACTTCGAACCCTCGTTCTTCCCCACCACCGTCTCCCCGGTGCCCGGCGTTACGTGGGTCTTCGTTGGCGTCGGCGCGCTCTTCATGCCCATCGCCAACGGCGTGGCGGGCTTCCTCGGCGGCGTGCTTATTGCCACCGGCTACAACTTCGTGGCCCGCTGGACCGGCGGCGTCGAACTCGTGCTGGAGGACTACGAATAATGGCCGCCCCCGTCCAACGCCGCCTGATCTTCGCCCACATCGACGAGGCGGGCTACACCAACGACCTCGCGTGCTACCGGAAGCACGGCGGCTACGAGGTGATGAAGAAGGCGTTCACCCGCAAGCCGGAGGAGCTCATCGACGAGGTCAAGAAGTCCGGCCTGCGCGGCCGCGGCGGCGCCGGCTTCCCCTGCGGCGTGAAGTGGACCCTCGTGGACCGCAAGAGCGGCAAGCCCATCTACCTCATCGTCAACGCCGACGAGTCCGAGCCCGGCACCTTCAAGGACCGCTACATCATTCATCAGGACCCGCACCAGCTGATCGAGGGCACGATGATCTCCTGCTTCGCGAACAACGTGAAGCAGGCCTACATCTACATCCGCGGCGAGATGCCCCACGGTGCCCGCATCCTCGAGCGCGCCATCCAGGAGGCCCGCGAGGCCAACCTCGTCGGCCGGAACATCCTCGGGACGAACTACAGCTGCGACCTCTTCGTGCACCGCGGCGCCGGCGCCTACATCTGCGGCGAGGAAACCGGCCTGATCGAGTCGCTCGAGGGCAAGCGGGCCAACCCGCGCATCAAGCCGCCGTATTTCCCCGCCGTGCTCGGCCTCTACCAGTGTCCGACGATCGTGAACAACGTCGAGACGCTCTGCCATGTGAAGCACATCGCCGGGATGGGCGGCGAGTCCTACGCCCGGATCGGCACGCCGAACAACACCGGCACGCGCATCTACTGCGTCTCCGGCCACGTGCAGCGGCCCGGCTACTACGAGTTCGAGTGCGGCAGGATCACGATGGGCCAGCTGCTCCACGACGTCTGCGGTGGCCCGCTGCCCGGCCGGAAGTTCAAGGCCGTCATCCCCGGCGGCTCCTCGGCCAAGATCATGCGCTTCGGCGAGCGCTACAAGGGCAAGCGCAAGGTCGGGGCGGACATGGTGGACTACGACTGGGGCGTCGAGGACGTGCCGATGGACTTCGATTCGCTCGGCATGATCGGCACGATGGGCGGCTCCGGCGGCGTCATCGTGATGGACGACTCGGTCAACATGGTCGAGGCGCTGGCCAACATCAACGCGTTCTACTCGCATGAGAGCTGCGGCCAGTGCACGCCCTGCCGCGAGGGCTCGCTGTGGATGAAGAAGATCACCACGCGCATGGTCCACGGCGAGGCGCGCAGCGGCGACGCCGACCTGCTCAAGGCGGTGGCCGACCAGATCCCCGGTCGCACTATCTGCGCCTTCGGCGAGGCCTGCTCGTGGCCCACCCAGAGCTTCCTCGCCAAGTTCGGCGACGAGTTCAAGGGCTATGCTGACGCGAAGAAATCCACCGCGCCTGCCTCGACTCCCTTAATCTGATGATGAACCAAAAAGACACAAAGACACTGAGCGCTCTCATCTGCCCGGAGCATTTCTCCGTGCCTCTGTGCCTCTGTGGTTGATTGCTGCCTTTAGTAATGTCCTCCGCTCCCGCCAAACCCGCCGACCTCGTGACCATCAACATCGATGGCCGCGACCTGTCCGTGCCCAAGGGCATGAACGTCATCGAGGCGGCCCGGCTCGCCGGCGTGGAGATCCCGCATTACTGCTACCACCCGAAGCTCTCGATCGTCGGCAACTGCCGGATGTGCCTCATCGAGATGGGCCTTCCCGCGATGGACCCGGCCACGAGGCAGCCGATCATCGACGCCGCCACGGGTAAGCCGAAGATCAACTGGATGCCGCGCCCGCAGATCGGCTGCGGCACCAACGCCTCGCCCGGCCTCCACATCCGCACGGATTCCCCCCTGGTGAAGGACTGCCGTGAGGGCGTCACCGAGATGCTCCTCATCAACCATCCGCTCGACTGCCCGATCTGCGACCAGGCCGGCGAGTGCAAGCTGCAGGAGCATTCCACCGCCTACGGCCGCGGCTACTCCCGCTTCGTCGAGCAGAAGAACGTCAAGCCCAAGCGCACCGAGCTCGGCCCGCGCGTCACGCTCGACGACGAGCGCTGCATCCTCTGCTCGCGCTGCATCCGCTTTTGCAAGGAGGTCGCGAAGGACGACGTGCTCGGCTTCGTCGACCGCGGCAGCTACAGCACGCTTACCTGCTTCCCCGGCCGCCAGCTGGAGAACAACTACTCGCTCAACACGGTCGACATCTGCCCCGTTGGCGCGCTCACCTCGACCGACTTTCGTTTCAAGATGCGCGTGTGGTTCCTCAAGCCCACGCCGTCGATCGACACCGAGTCCTCCGTCGGCGCCAACACCGAGGTCTGGAGCCGCGAGGGCGTCATCTACCGCATCACCCCGCGCCGCAACGACGAGGTCAACGACACCTGGATGGCCGATTCCGGCCGCCTCCTCTACAAGCAGGTCAAGGCCGACGACCGGCTGGTCGCCCCCTCCATCGGCGGCGCCGCCACCGCGCCCGAGATGGCGCTGAAGGCCGCCGCGGATCTCCTCCGGGCCGGCGCGGTGGCCGTCGTCGGCTCGGGTCGCAGCAGCGTCGAGGAGCAGTTCCTCACCCGGAAGCTCGCCGACGCGCTCAAGGTCTCCGCCGTGCTCGTCAGCCGGGTGGGGCAGGGCGACGGCCTCCTCGTCTCCTCGGACCGCAATCCCAACGTGCGCGGCGCGCTTGTCACCGGCCTCATCCCCGCGCTTCCGTCGCAGAAGCTCTCCGGCCTCGCCGCCGACATCGACGCCGGCAAGGTGAAGGCGGTCCTGTCCGTCGGCGAGGACCTCACCGCCGCGGGCCTGACTGCCGCGCAGCTCGCCAAGGTCTCCGTCGTCTATCTCGGCACGCACCGGAATGCCACGAGCGATGCCGCCAGGATCGTCATCCCGACGCTCACGGTCTTCGAGAAGTCCGGCAGTTTCGTGAACCAGCAGTTCCGCCTGCAGAAGTTCGCCAAGGCCGTGCCCGGCCCGGCCGGCGCTGCGGACGACCTCGTGACGCTGTCCAACCTCGTGGCCGCCGTTGGCGGCGCCACGATCTCGCCCGATCTTGCCGCCGTCTGGTCCGCCCTCGCCGCCGAGTGCAAGGCGCTGGCCGGCCTCAGCCACTCCGCCATCCCGGCCACGGGCCGCGTGCTCGATGCCTCCGCGTGGGCCGGCCTGGCCTATTGTGAAGGCGCGACCCTCCACTTCCAACCCGCCGCGACGCCCGCGGCCGTGAACGCATGAGCGCCGTCATCGAGTTGTGGTCCGGGCTTCACCCGCTCATCCAGGCCGCGCTCAAGGGCGTGGCGGTGATCGCCGTCATCTTCCCGCTCGGCGGCGCATGCTCGCTGGCCGAGCGCAAGGTCTCCGCCTGGATGCAGGGCCGCCCGGGTCCCAACCGCGCCCTGCCGCCGATCATCGGCTTCGGCGCCGCGCCGCAGACCATCATCGTCACCCTGGCGGGCATCGCTGCGCGCATCCCCGTGGTCGGACCGATCCTGCAGAGGCTCGGCCTGTTCCACCTCATGGCCGACGGTGGCAAGATGATCCTCAAGGAGGACCCCATCCCCGGCCACGTGCACAAGTTCTACTTCGTGCTCGCCCCGCTCGTGGCCATGATCCCCGCCCTCACCACGGTCACCACCGTGCCCCTCGGCGCCTACCTCGACGCCGCCGGCCGCACGGTGCCGCTCGTGCTGGCCGACCTCGACATCGGCATCCTCGCCGTGTTCGCCGTCTCCTCGCTGGGCGTGTATTCGCTCATCCTCGCCGGCTGGGCCTCCAACTCCAAGTATCCCTTCCTCGGCGGCGTGCGCGCCTCCGCCCAGCTCATCTCCTACGAGCTGTCGATGACGCTCTCCGTGCTGCCCGTGTTTCTCTGGATCAACGCCCCCGGCAGCGAGGGCACGCTCAGCCTCGCGCGGGTCGTTGAGTTCCAGAGCCAGCCCGGCTTCTGGGGGGGCGCGTGGTTCATCTTCCTCATGCCCGTCTCCGCGCTGGTCTTCCTCGTCGCGCTCTTCGCCGAGACCAACCGCCTGCCGTTCGACATGGCCGAGGGCGAGGCCGATCTCGTCGGCGGTTTCCACACCGAATACGGCGCGCTCAAGTGGGGTCTCTTCTTCGTGGCCGAATATGCGCACATGATGATCGGCTCCGCCGTGTTCATCCTGCTCTTCCTCGGCGGCTGGAATCCCCTGCCGTGGGTCCCGCTGGCCGACGTCGCCGCCTGGCTGAACCTGTCGAACCAGCCCATCCTGCTCGGCCTGCTCTCGCTCGGCATCTTCCTGGGCAAGGTGCTCTTCTTCCTCTTCGTCTTCATGTGGGTGCGCTGGACCGTCCCGCGCTTCCGCTACGACCAGGTGATGAAGATGGGCTGGCAGAAGCTCCTGCCCCTTTCCATCGGCAACCTCGTCTTCTACGCCTGCGTCATCGCCATCCTCGAGCTGCGGCTCGGCGCGCCGGCCTGGACCGCGCTCGGCGCCGGCACGCTGGCCGCGCTGTATTTCGCGTTCGTGCCTTCTCAAAAACCCAACCACGGATTGTCCGGATGACCTCGGATTACCTATCAGCCCAGACATCCTGTCATTCTGGGCAAAGCGAAGAATCCACCTCGGTGTTCGCTGGCGTGCGACATTCTGGATTTTTCGCTCCGCTCAAAATGACACTGAGCGGTTCCTATCCGTCTGTATCCGTGTCATCCGTGGTCAAAACCTAACCGACCATGCCCTACGTCGTCGAACGCAAGCCCCTCTCGCTGGCCGAGCGCCTCTACCTCCCGCAGATCCTCGCGGGCATGCGGGTCACGCTCAAGCACCTCGCCTCCCCGCCGGTCACGCTCGAGTATCCCGAGCAACGCCCCGCCATCCCGCCCGGCTACCGCGGCGTGCCCACACTGGTGAAGGATCCCCACGGCCGCGAGAAGTGCGTCTCCTGCCAGCTCTGCGAGTTTGTCTGCCCGCCCAAGGCCATCCGCATCACCCCCGGCGAGATTCCCGCCGACGCCCCCACCGCCCACGTCGAGAAGGCGCCGAAGGAGTTCGAGATCGACATGCTCCGCTGCATCTACTGCGGCCTCTGCCAGGAAGTCTGCCCCGAGGAAGCCATCTGGCTCCAGAACCAGTATTCGATGTCCGGCTACACCCGCGCCGAGATGGTCAACAACAAGGAGCGCCTCTACGAGCTCGGCGGCACGCTGCCCGACTCGCACTTCAAGTGGGACAAAAAGAAAACCGCCGAGCAGCACGGCAACCCGTCGCACTGAGCATGAGCAGCCTCCTCTTCTATTTCTTCGCCACCCTCACCGTCGCCAGCGCGGCGGCGGTCGTCGTGCACCGGAACGCCGTCAACGCCGCGCTCTGCCTGCTCATTTCCCTCGTCGGCCTCGCGGGCCTCTTCATCCAGCTCGACGCCGGTCTGCTGGCCTTCGTGCTCCTGCTCGTCTACGCCGGCGCCGTCGTCGCCCTGTTCCTCTTCATCGTGATGCTGCTCGACACCAAGGGCCACACGCACTCCTTCCGGCCCCTGTCGGTGGTGGCGGCCGCCCTCGCCGGGCTCATCCTGCTGTCCGGCGTGTATTCGCTCTCGACCCGGGTCATGCTCTCGTCGGCCGCGCCGGAAGGCCCGGCGCCCGGGTTCAAGGACTACGCGAACCAGCTCTTCACCACCTACCTGCTGCCGGTGCAGATCGTCGGCTTCCTGCTGCTGGTCGCCATGCTCGGCGTCATCGTCATCAGCAAGCGCTTCGCCCCCGTGGAGGATGCGCCATGAACCCCGTCGGCCTCAACGCCTACATCCTCGTCAGCCTCGTGCTGTTCATCCTCGGGTTCTTCGGCGTCCTCCTGCGCCGCAACACGCTCATCGTCTACATGTGCCTCGAGCTGATGCTGCTGGCCTCGACGCTCGCGCTCGTCGCCTTCTCGCGGTTCCAGGGCACGCTCGACGGGGCCGTCTTCGTCTTCTTCATCCTCACCATCGCCGCGGCCGAGGTGGCTGTGGGCCTCGCCATCATCGTGCAGCTCTTCCGCCACCGGCACACCGTGCAGGTCGACGAGCTCAACCACCTGAAGCACTGAGCCGATGTCGAAGCTCAACCAGTCCCTCCTGATCCTCCTCCTGCCGCTTGTGTCGGCGGTGCTGATTGCGCTGTTTTTGCGCAGGCGGGGCACGGTCGCCGCGTATCTTTCCACGGCCGTCGCCGGGGTGGTGGCGATCCTCTCGATCAACCTGATGCGCGGCGAGCGGGCCATCGAGCAATCGTGGGAATGGCTGCGCTTCGGCGACTTCTCCGTCAGGCTCGGCATCCACTACGACCACCTCGCGGCGCTGATGCTCTTCGTCGTCAGCTTTGTCGGCTTCCTCATCCACGTCTTCTCGCTCGGCTACATGCACGACGACGGCGCGCGCGCCCGGTTCTTCGGCGGCCTGTCCATCTTCATGTTCTCGATGATCGGCATCGTCCTCGCCGACAACCTGTTCATGATTTTCGTCTTCTGGGAGCTGGTCGGCTTCAGCTCCTGGCTGCTCATCAACCATTACCACCACAAGCAGTCCGCCGCCGACGCCTCGAAAAAAGCCTTCATCGTCAACCGCGTCGGCGACTTCGGGTTCCTGCTCGGCATCGTGATGTGCTACTGGCTCAACGGCACGGTCAGCCTCACCGAGCTGGGTCGCCTGGGTGACACCCACCAGCTCGCCTTCAGCCTCGCCGTCCCGCTGCTGCTGTTCTGCGGGGCCGTGGGCAAGTCCGCCCAGATGCCGCTCCAGGTCTGGTTGCCCGACGCGATGGAAGGTCCGACGCCGGTCTCCGCCCTCATCCACGCCGCCACCATGGTCGCCGCCGGCATCTACATGCTGTGCCGCATCGGCGTGCTGATGACGCCCGACGTGCTCGACGTCATCATGTGGGTCGGCACGATCACCGCCGTCTACGCCGCGCTCTGCGCCGTCGTGCAGAGCGACATCAAGAAGGTCCTGGCCTACTCGACGCTTTCCCAGCTCGGCTACATGGTCGCGGCGTTCGGCTTGGGCTCGAACGTGCCGGGGCATGACGGCGGCGGCACCACAGTGATGGCGGCCGGTGCGGCTGCCGCGATGTTTCACCTCACGACCCACGCGTTCTTCAAGGCGCTCCTCTTCCTCGGCTCCGGTTCCGTCATCCACGGCTGCCACCACGAGCAGGACATCTTCAAGATGGGCGGGCTATGGAAGAAGATGCCGGTCACGTTCTGGACCTTCACCATCGGCGTGCTGGCCATCATCGGAATGCCCTTCCTCGCCGGTTTCTTCTCGAAGGACGCCATCCTCTTCCTCGCCATGGAGCAGGATTCCACGGTGTTCGGCGTGCTCGCCTTCACCGCGGTGCTGACCTCGTTTTACATGGTCCGCATGTGGAAGATCACCTTCTTCGGCGAGGCCCGCTCCGACCACGCCAGGCATGCCCACGAGAGCGGCCTGAGCATGACGCTGCCACTGCTCGTCCTCGCGGCGCTCTCCGTCGCCGGCGGCTACGCCGGCGTATTCGGCAAGATCGCCGGTTCCGTGGCGGGCTTGGTCCCGGTGGCCCACGGGTCCGCGCACACGACCATTCTCGCCGTCTCGATCGCCGTCATGACCATCGGCGCGGGCGCGGCGTGGTTCTTCTACCCGTCGTCGGCGGTGGACGCCTTGGAGCTGAAGTCGCCCGGGGCGTTCCGATTCCTCACGATGCTCAAGGAGTCCTTCGACCGGGTCTACGACTGGTATGTGGCCAAGGTGCAGCAGCGCTTCGCCATGCTGGTCAACTTCCTTGAGCAGATCTTCCTTGCAGGTCTGATCCTCCGCGGCCTCGCCGGCGTGGCGGGCTTGGTGGGCCTCGGCGCCCGCGGGCTGCACACCGGCAACCTCAACACCTACCTCTACTGGTTCCTCCTCGGCCTCGTGCTGCTCTGGGCCTTCGCCGCGGGTTTCTTCTGATCCATGCTTTCCGACGCCCTCCTGCTCCAGCTTGCCATCGCCACACCGCTCGTCGCGGCGCTGGTCATCGCCTGCGGGCTGCCCAAGCGCCTGTCGCTGCCGCTGGCCGCGGTGGCGTTCACCGTGCCGGGCGCGATCGCGTTGT
>CAZMFB010000032.1:0-14116 GCA_964565475.1 uncultured Opitutaceae bacterium
CTCCGGTGCGAAGGCCGTGAAACCGGGGTCCCAGCGGTCGACGGGTGCGCGCTCACAGGTGCGGACGATGACGCGGGGCGGGAGGTTTTGGACGGAGCCGGCGAGGTGTTCCCAACGGATGAGCGGGCCGCAACCGATGGCGTGGATGACGCGGCAGGGGCCGAGGTAGGGTGTGAGATCGAGGGCGCCGGCGGTGGTGCCGTCGACCGAGTAGTGCAGCGGAGCATCGGCATGCGCGCCGAGGTGCGCCGTAATAGTGAGCGTGGCGACGTTGACCGGGCACTTCTCGCCGAACTGGGCGTGCCAGCGCTGCGAGTAGGGCGTGTCGCCGGGGAAGACGGGGCTGTCGGCGTGGAGGGGCGGGGAGATGTCCCAGAGTCGGCTCATGCGGGGCAGCGGAGAGCTTGCCGCGCCATGGTCCGACCGCAAGCGCGCGTGCAACAACTAATGGAACACACAGACCGCTGCGCCCGTCCAGTCCAAGTAGTCTGAGTTTATGCCAGCTTCGCACCGAGGCGTTTGGCGGCGCGTTCGAGGGCGTCGGCCATGTCGGAGGGGGTGACGGCGCACTCGATGCCGCATTCCTTGAAGACGGCGATCTTGGCGGCGGCGGTGTCCTCGGCTCCGCCGACGACGGCGCCGGCGTGACCCATGCGACGGCCCGCCGGGGCGGTGGCGCCGGCGATGAATCCGGCGACGGGTTTCTTGCAGTTGGCCTTCACCCAGCGCGCGGCCTCGACCTCGGCATTGCCGCCAATCTCGCCGATCATGATGATGCCCCAGGTCTCGGGGTCGTCGTTGAACATCTTGATGACGTCGAGGTGCGAGGTGCCGTTGACGGGGTCGCCGCCGATGCCGACGGAAGTGGTCTGGCCAAGGCCCTTGGAGGTGAGCTGAAACACGGCCTCGTAGGTGAGGGTGCCGGAGCGGGAGACGACGCCGACGTGGCCCTTCTTGTGGATGTAGCCGGGGGCGATGCCGATGCGGCAACCGCCGGAGGAGTCCTTGCCGGAGCCAGGGGTGACGATGCCGGGGCAGTTGGGGCCGATAAGGCGAGTCTTCTTGCCGGCCATGGCGCGCTTCACCTGGATCATGTCGCGGATCGGAATGCCCTCGGTGATGGCGACGCAGAGGTCGAGGCCGGCGTCGACACCCTCGAGGATGGCGTCGGCCGCAAAGGGCGGGGGGACGAAGACGGCGGAGGCGGTGGCGCCGGTGGCGGCGACGGCGTCGGCGACAGTGTTGAAGATCGGGACCTTGTGGGCGCCGTGTTCGAAGAACTGGCCGCCCTTGCCGGGCGTGACGCCGGCGACGATCTGCGAGCCGTAGTCGAGGGAGAGCTTGGTGTGGCGGCCGCCGAACTCGCCGGTGATGCCCTGGACGAGAACCTTGGTCTTTTCGGAAACAATGATAGCCATGGAAGGAAGGGAAGAAATTCTCCGCGGATTACGCTGATGAGCGCGGATATGGGTTGGTTGAATTGATCGGTGTGATCCGCGTCATTCGCGGCGATTCGAAGTTCAGGCGACGAGCTTGACGATTTTTTGGGCGGCGTCGGCCATGGAGTCGGCGGACTCGATCTTGAGGCCGGACTCGGCGAGGGTCTTCTTGCCGGCCGCGACATTGTTGCCCTCGAGGCGGACGACGAGGGGGATCTTGAGGCCGAGCTCGCGGGCGGCGGCGACCACGCCGGTGGCGATGGTGTTGCAGTCCATGATGCCGCCGAAGATGTTCACGAGGATGCCCTTCACGTTGGGGTCGGTGAGGATGATGCGGAAGGCGGCCTGCACCTGGTCCTTGGAGGCGCCGCCGCCGACGTCGAGGAAGTTGGCCGGGCTGCCGCCGAAATGCTTGATGATGTCCATCGTGCTCATGGCGAGGCCGGCGCCGTTGACGAGGCAGGCGATGTTGCCGTCGAGGGCGATGTAGCTGAGGGAGTATTTCGAGGCCTCGATCTCCTTGGGGTCCTCCTCGTTGAGGTCGCGGAGGGCGACGATCTCGGGGCGGCGGAAGAGGGCGTTGTCGTCGAAGGAGACCTTGGCGTCGAGGGCGAGGACGCCGCCGTCGGGCGTGGTGATGAGGGGGTTGACCTCGACCATGGCGGCGTCGGTCTCCCAGAACATGCGGTAGAGGCCGGTGATGAGCTTGACGGCGTTCTTGAAGAAGTCGCCGCTGAGGCCGAGCTGGAAGGCGAGCTGACGGGCCTGGTAGCCCTGGAGGCCGACGGCGGGGTCGATGAAGATCCGGAAGATTTTCTCGGGCGTGTCGTGGGCGACCTTCTCGATCTCGACGCCGCCCTCGGTGGAGGCGACGATGACGGGCTTGGAGGTGTTGCGGTCGAGGAGGATGGCGAGGTAATACTCCTTGGTGATGTCGGCGGCCTTGGTGAAGTAGATGGTCTGGACCTTGCGGCCGGCGGGGCCGGTCTGGGCGGTGACGAGGGTGTTGCCATACATCCGGTTGGCGAATTCGAGGGCCTCGGCCTTGGTCTTGGCGAACTTGACGCCGCCCTTGAAGCCGTCCGTGAAGGTGCCCTTGCCGCGGCCGCCGGCATGGATCTGGGACTTCACGATGAAGGGCCCGTGGTCGAGCGTGGAGAGCGCGGAGTCAAACTCGGCGGGGGAGCGTGCGGCGACGCCCTTGGGGACGTTGACGCCGAATTTCTCGAACAGGGCCTTGGCCTGATACTCATGGATGTTCATGCGGGAGAGGGGAGGCGTGTGTTTAGCCACAAAGCCGCGCAAAATGACACGAAAAAATGTCCGGTCATCCCCGGGCGGGTCCATTCCCCACGGCAGGGTTGCCTTTCAGGCCGCCGGCGCCAGCATCGCCCCCCATGCATTCCCATGAGCTGCTGAAGGAGGTCCTGAAGAAGACCAGCGCGAAGCAGATCGCGGCCGACATGAACCTGTCGCTGTCGCTCATCTACAAGTGGGCCGAGCCGCCCGCCGACGAGACCGGCAGCGGCGCCAACAACCCCCTCGACCGCATCGAGCAGCTGCTGCGCATCACCAGCGACGCGCGCATCGCTCAGTGGGTCTGCGAACGCGCCGGGGGCTTCTTCATCACCAACCCGAAGCACAAGCCGCACGACATCAACCTCATCCCCTCGACCAACAACATCGTGCAGGAATTCGCCGACATGCTGGGCGTGATCGCCGTGGCGGCGGCGGACAACGCCATCTCGAAGGAGGAGGCGCGGGCCATCCGGCGACGCTGGGAGGACCTCAAGAGCGTCACGGAGGGCTTCGTGCGCCACTGCGAGGAGGGCAACTTCGCCGCCCTCAAGCAGGAGTCGGTCGCGCGCGACGCAAAGTCCGCGGAGTGATCAGGACGCCACGCCCTGCCGGGCGAGGAAAGCGGACTGCTGCGCCGTCAGCTCGGTGAGACCGCGCTTGGCGAGAACGAGGAGTTGGTCGAGCTGCTCCTGCGAGAACGTGGCCTCCTCACCCGAGCTCTGCACCTCCACGAATTGGCCGCGGCCGGTCATGACGACGTTGGCATCCACCTCGGCGTCCTTGTCCTCAAGGTAGTTCAGGTCGAGCAGGGCCTCGCCGTTGAAGAGGCCGACGCTGACGGCGGCGACGGAATCGGTCAGCGGGCTCGCGGTGAGTTTCTTCGCGTCGAGCAGCTTCTGGATGGCCAGGCGGGCGGCGAGGTAGGCGCCGGTGATGGAGGCCGTGCGGGTGCCGCCGTCGGCCTGGAGCACATCGCAGTCAACCCAGAGCGTGTTCTCGCCGAGTTTCTGGAGATCGAGGACGGCGCGCAGCGAGCGGCCGATGAGGCGCTGGATCTCGACGGTGCGGCCGTCGAGCTTGCCCTTGGAGATGTCGCGCGGCTTCCGGTCGAGGGTGCTGTAGGGCAGCATCGAATACTCGGCGGTAAGCCAGCCGCCCTTGACGCCCTGCTGCTTCATCCAAGTCGGAACCCGGGGCTCGATGGTGGCGGCGCAGATGACGCGCGTGGCGCCGAACCCGATGAGGACGGAGCCCGAGGCATGGGGGGCGATGTTGACCTCAAGGGAGAGGGGGCGGAGCTGGTCGGGCCGGCGGGAGTCGGAGCGGGGCATGAAGAGCGGAGGAACGGAAGACGGAGGACGGAGGACGGAAAACAGGAAACGTGTCTACGACGGGTTGGCGGGCATGGAGTCGTCGTCGGCGATGGTCTGGAAGGGGGCCTTGCTGGGGAGCTTCTGCGCGGCGGCGGCCTTCTCGGCCTCCTGCCGGTTCATGTGTTCGATGAGGCGGTCATTGAATTCCTTGGCGGGATCGTGCCCCATCTGCTTGAGGGCATTGACGAGGGCGGCGACCTCGATGAGGCGGGCGATGTCGCGGCCGGGTCGGACGTAGAACTCGATGTGCGGCACCTTGATGCCGAGGATCTCGTAGAAGTTCTCCTCGAGGCCGGTGCGCTCCTCGACGACGTCGGGTGTCCACTCCTTGAGGGAGACGACGAGGTCGATGCGTTTCTCGAGGCGGAGGCTCTTCACGCCGAACATGTCGGCGATGTTGATGATGCCGATGCCGCGGCACTCCATGTAGCCGCGGTTGAGCTCGCGCGAGCTGGCGATGAGCTCGCGCTCGTCGCGCAGGGTGATGCAGGTGAGGTCGTCGGAGACGAGGGAGTAGCCGCGCTCGATGAGGGCGAGGGCGCACTCGGATTTGCCGATGCCGCTGTCGCCGCGGATCATGACGCCGATGCCCTTCACGTCGAGGGTGGTGGCGTGCTCGGTGCCGGAGGGGGCGAACTCGTTGTCAATGCAGAGCGTCGCGGCGTTCACGAAGTTCATCGTGATCATCGGCGTGCGGAAGATGGGCAGCTTCATCTCCTGCGCGACGGCGAGCATCGGGTGGGTGGCCTGGTAGTTGCGGGTGAGGACGAGGCAGGGGATGCCGCGCTTCACCATCTCCTGAAAAATCTCAATCTGCTGGCGCTGCGGCAGGGTCTTGAGGTAGGTCATCTCGGCGGCGCCGAGGACCTGGATGCGCTTGTTCGCGAAATACTTGAAGAAACCCGTGAGGGCGAGGGCGGGGCGGTTGATCGAGCCCTCCTTGATGAGGCGGTGCAGGCCGTCGCTGCCGACGAGGAGCTCGAGGTTCAGCTTCTCGCGGTATTTCCGGTAGAAATGGTCGACGATGATGCCTTGGATGGCCTTGGTGGGCATGGCGAGGGAAGTAGCGGGTAGCGGGTAGTGAGTAGATGAACAAGCGGACGGCAACAAGCTCCTACTCGCTACTCGATGCTCACTCCTCGCTACTGGCTACATGTTGAAGTCCTTGCCGAGGTAGAGTTCGCGGGCCTGGGGATCGTTGATGAGGAAGTCGGCGGCACCCTCGGTCATGACCTTGCCCTGGTGGATGATGTAGGCGCGGTCGACGATGCGGAGGGTCTCGCGGACGTTGTGGTCGGTGATGAGCACGCTGATGCCGCGGCGCTTGAGCTCGAGGACGATGTTCTGCACCTCGGCGACGGACTTGGGGTCCACGCCGGCGAAGGGCTCGTCCATGAGCAGGAACTGCGGGCGGGTGACGAGGGCGCGGGCAATCTCGAGGCGGCGGCGTTCGCCGCCGGAGAGGGTGTAGGCCTTTTGGTCAGCCAGGTGGCCGATGCTCAGTTCGTCGAGGTGGTGTTTCACGAGGGCGGCGCGGTCGGCGGCGGAGACGCCGCGGAGAGTCTCGACGATGGCGAGGACGTTCTCGGCGACGGTGAGCTTGCGGAAGATGGAGGGCTCTTGCGGCAGGTAGCCGACGCCGAGGCGGGCGCGGCGGTGCATGCGGAGGTGGGTGGCGTCCTGCCCGTTGATGAGGACGCGGCCGGCCGTGGCGGGCACGAGGCCGACGATCATGTAGAACGTGGTGGTCTTGCCCGCGCCGTTGGGGCCGAGGAGGCCGACGACCTCGCCGGCGCCGACGCGGACGTTGACGCCGTTGACGACGTTACGGAGGCCGTAGGTCTTGACGAGGCCCTCAGTGCGAATCTCGGCGGCGGCGGCGGACATGCTCAGTTGGACTTGGGCGTATCCGCCGGCGGGACGGACTTGTCCTTGTCGAAGCCGAGGTCGCGGATGGGCGGGCCGGTGACGCTGGGTTTGTCGACCAGCACGCGCCGTTCGCCGCGGAACATGGTGATGCGCTCGCCGACGAGGCGGGTTTGGGCGGCGCGATCGACGACGACGGGACTTTCCGTGAGGATGATCTTGTCGTCCTCGGGCAGCACCTCGGCGCGGCCGCAGGCCGCCTCGCGGTCGCCCTGCACGATGACGACGTTGCCCGTGGCGAGGAGGGAGCGGAATTTCTCGACCTTGCCGAGGGTGGCTGCGGTATCGCCGGTGCGGAGCACGACGACTTTGAGGTAATCGCAGGTCAGGCGGAGGTTGGTGCCGGTGACGACGACCTTGTCGCGGAAGGTGATGGTGGTCTCCTTGTCGGTGCTGACCATCTCCCCGGGGCCGTCGGACTGGATGGTGGTGGTGGTCTCGGGGGCGTTCTGGGCCAGCGCGGAGGCCAGGCCGACGAGCGCGCCGAGGAAGAGGTGACGGAAGGAGGTCATTGCAGGAGATTTTTCAGTTCGGCCTTGAAGCGCACGCGGACATCCTTGCCGAGGGTGACCTTGCGGGCGGCGTGCTGGTAGGTCCACCGGGTGCCGGTGGCCTCGAAGCGGTCGTTGATGATGCGGATGATGCTGTCGCCCGTGACCGACTGATCCTGCGGCGCGAGTCGGGCCGCGGGGCTCAGGATCAGGGTCTCGGCGCGGTTGTCCGCGGTGCCGGTGAAGACCGTCAGGGCCATCTCCGTGATGTCGATGCGATTGGCGTCGAGGTAACGGGCCTCGTCGCCGCGGAAGAGCCAGTCGCGGTAGCCCTCGGGGGTGAAGGTGGGCAGGCGGAAGTTGAGCACGGGCTGGTCGGACAGCCGGGTGGCCGCACCGGCGGTGGCGGCAAGGAGGCAGAGCAGGAACAAGGCGCGCATGCCTAGCGTGGGACGCGGGCGGCGAGGATTTGTTCGCAGACTTCGCGCACGGCGCCGCGGCCGGCGGGGCGGACGGGCACAAAGCCGGCGGCCTTGAGCGCGGCGGGCATGGCGTCGGAGGGGGCCACGCCGATGCCGGCCCAGGCGATGGCCGGGGCGTCGATGTCGTCGTCCCCCATGTAACAGATCTGCTCGGCCTTGAGGCCGAGCTCGGCCGCGAGCTGCTGCAGGGCCATGAGCTTGTCGGTGCGGCCCTGGATGACGTGGGGGACCTGCAGCTCCTTGGCACGGTGCGTGGTGGCACCGGAGGGGCGGCCCGAGATCCACGCGGTGGCGATGCCCTGCTTGCGGAGACGGACGAGGCCCATGCCGTCGAGGATGGAGAAGTTCTTCGATTCGGTGCCGTCGGCGTGGATCTCGACCGTGCCATTGGTCAGCACGCCGTCGACGTCCATCGCGAACAGCCGGATGCCCGCCCAAGGCAGGCGACGGCTGGCTGCGGATCGCGGAGTGCGGGATGCAGATTTGGGTTTCGCCACGCGACGGAGGTTGCGGGGTGATGCCACGAGCGCCAACCGAAATCGCGGTTCCGCGTCAGCCCATCCAGGCGGCAATGGCGTCGACGATCTTGTCCTTGCCGGGGCGGTAGACGGCCTCGAGCTCGGGGGCGAAGGGCACGGGGAGGTCAAGGGCGGCGACGCGGAGCGGGGCGGCTTTCAGCTTGGCAAAGTGCTTTTCGGTGAGACGCGAGACGAGCTCGGCGCCGAAGCCGTGGTTGCGGCGGCCCTCGTGGACAACGACGAGGCGGCCGGTGCGGGCGAGCGAGGCCTCGATGGCGTCGAGCTTCAGCGGCGAGAGCGCGCGGAGGTCGAAGAGGTCGAAGGTCCGCTCGTATTCGTCGGCGAAATACTGGCAGGCGTCGGCGCAGTGCAGGACCATCTCGCCGTAGGTGACGAGGGTGGCGAAGTCGCCCGGGCGCACGTGGCGTGGTTGCCAGACCGCGCGGTAGTCCGCGTCGAATTTCACGGGGTGTTTGCCGCGGCGGTAGAGGCCCTTGTGCTCGAAAAGGATGACGGGGTTGTCGTCCTCGTAGGCGGCGAGGAGGGCGTTGAAGGCGTCCTGCGGGGTCGAGGGATAGAGGGCCTTGAGGCCGGGGAAGGAGAGGTAGGCGGACTCCATTTCCTGCGAGTGGAAGGAGCCGAAGGTGAGGCCGCCGCCGCAGGGGAAACGGAAGACTAGCGGCACCTTTTGGCCGGCACGAAAGTGGTAGGTGGCGGCGTTGAGGACGATCTGCGTGGTGGCGTCGGTGGCGAAGTCGGCGAACTGAAACTCCTCGATCGGGCGGTGGCCGAGGCAGGCGAGGCCGATGGCATAGCCGGTGGAGGCCGATTCGCAGAGCGGCGTGCTGAAGACGCGCGGGCGGCCGAAGTCCTTCAGCAGGCCCTCGGTGACCTTGAAGGCGCCGCCGTAGGTGCCGATGTCCTGCCCGAGCACGAGGGATTCGGGGCGCTCGGCGAGGATCTTGCGCAGGGCCTTGTTGATCGCCTGCGCCATCGTGAGATTCTCGGCGGCGGCGGGCTCGGCCTTCCACGGCAGCGGCTTGGTATCGGGGGCGAAGAGATCGGCCTCCATGCCCTCCGGGGAGACGGGCGGGTAGGCCATGGCGGACTTGACGCTGGCCTCGACGAAGGCGCGCACCTCGGCGTCGATCGTGTCGAGCCGGGCGGTGTGGCCGGCGGCGGCGAGGCGCGCGCGGAACTTCGGCAGCGGATCCTCGGCGAGGATGGCGTCGGCCTCGCCAGGCTTCATGTAGTCGCAGGTGTCGTAGGCGGCGTGGCCGCGCAGGCGGAAGGTGTGCGCCTCGATGAGCACGGGCCGGGAGGTCGCGCGGGCCGTTTCGATGGCGGCGCCGAGGACCTTGATCACGTTCTCAGGGTCGGAGCAGTCCATCGCGAGGCCGTCCATGCCGTAGCCCTTGGCGCGCTCCCAGAGGTTGGGGGAGACGAACTGCTCGCGGATCGGCGTGGAGTAGGCGTATCGGTTGTTCTCGATGACAAAGACGACGGGCACGCCGAGCAGGGCGGCGAGGTTGAGCGACTCGTGCACGTCGCCGGTCGAGCTGGAGCCGTCGCCGAAGAACGCGAAGCCGACCGCGGGTTTGCCGTTGCGGCGCTGGGAATCGACCGCGCCGACGACATTCGAGAGCATGATGCCGAGGTGCGAGATCATCGGCAGGCTGCGGTGGGCCGGATCGCCGTGATGGATGTTGCCCTCGCGCGCCTTGGTGGGACTGCCGCTGTTGGCGAAATACTGGCAGAGGTGCTCGGTGAGGGTGCCGCTCCAGATGATGTGCCCGCCGAAGTCGCGGTGGGAGAAGGAAGCGACGTCGACGGACTTGTCGGCGAGGAGCGCGAGCGGGCAGATGAGGGCCTCGTTGCCCTGGCCGCCGGTCACGGTGCCGCGGATCAGGCCCTGGCGGAAAAGATCGAGGATGCGGTTGTCGCCGGTGCGGGCGAGCTGCATCCAGGCATAGGTGGTCAGGAGGGTCTTGTCGCGATCGGCCGCGAGGTCGGCCGGGCGGAGGTCGCGGCGTTGGAGGAACGCGGGCGTGGCGGGGAGCGTCATTCGGCGCGAAGCTGGCCGCCGGCCCGGCGTGCGGCCAGAAAAATTATGACAGAGTGCTGTTCATGAGACCCCTTCGCACCAGCAAAGGGGCGGGCTAATTGCTCGGGGACGCTTGGAGCCAGCGGGTGATCGCGCTGATGTCTCCGGGAACAAGCTGGTGGCTGGCGGCGTGGATCTGCAGGTCGACCCCGGCCCCGGCCTTGCGAAAGGTATCCGCCAACCGTTGCGGATGGTCCGGCGGCACGATGGGGTCATGGCGGCCCGTTGAGATGAGCACGCGCTTGCCGTCGAGGCGGGGCAGAGTGGCGGGTTCGAGCACGACCATCGGCCGGAAGAGGGCGGCGGCATGAAGCGACCCGGGGCGCAGGAAAAGGAGGCAGGCGGCGATGTTGGCGCCATTGGAAAATCCGAGCGCGGTCAGACGCGCGGGGTCGACGCCGTGATGCGCGGTCGCGGCGGCGATGAAGTCGGCCAGCTCATGCGTGCGGCGCGTGATCTCGGCCGGGTCGAATACACCCTCGGCAAGCCGGGCGAAGAAGCGCGGTGCGCCGTGCTCCAGCACTTTGCCGCGCGGGCTGAGCAGGGCGGAACCGGGCGAAAGCTGCCGTGCGAGCGGCACGAGGTCGTGCTCGTCGCCACCGGTGCCGTGCAGGAGCAGGAGCGGAGGGGCGGCAGGGTTTGAGCCGGGCTCGAACAGGTAATGATGTGACGCGAGTAGCATTTCAGGCGCGGTGGGGAGAGGTCCAATGTTCGTATTACGAACATTGGCCACGGGCTTCATCCGAGTGACGGCAGGGCGGCCTCGATTTCGGCGCGGTGCGGTTCGAGGCGCGGCGGCAGGCCGAGCCTCGTGGCGAGTCGGTCGAGCGGCTCGTCGATGGTGAAACCGGGCCCGTCGGTCGCGATCTCGAAGAGGATGCCGGCGGGCTCGCGGAAATAGACGGACTTGAAGTAGGCGCGGTCGATGACGGGGCTGGTGTTGAGGCCGTCGATGAGCACGGCCTTGCGGACCGCAACCTCCGCGGCCTCGTCGGGCACCCGGAAGGCTACATGGTGGATCGTGCCCGCGCCGTTCAGGCCGCGGGGCAGGGCCGGGTCGGTCAGGATATCCACGTAGGTGCCGGGTCCGCCGGTGCCGGCCGTGTAGCGCGTCCGATGACCCGCTTGCCCGGCCAGGCGATAGCCCATCGTCTCCGTAAGCAACTTTGTGGTCTCTGATCCATCGGCCAAGGCCAGCGTCGTGCCGTGGAAACCACGGATGGCATGGGAGGGCGGGATGTCCTTGGACGGCGTGGGGGGACGCGGGTCACTCTCACTTGTGGCAATCAACTCGAGGAGTAGGCCGTCGGGATCGGAGAAGGACAGCACGTCGTTGTTGAAACGCTTTTCGACCGCTCGGTGCGGCACAACCAACGCCTTCAGGCGGTCCTGCCAGTAGGCGAGGGAGCCGGCGGGCACAGAGAAGGCCGTGGCATAGGACTGGCCGGTGCCGGGACGGCCGCGCTGCAGGCCGGCCCACGGGAAGAAGGTCAGGATGGTGCCCGGGGAGGCCTCGTAGTTGCCGTAGTAGAGATGGTAGGTGCCGGGGTCGTCCTGATTCACGGATTTCTTCACGAAGCGAAGTCCCAAGACGCGGGTGTAGAAATCCAGGTTGGCCTTCGGGTCGGACGCCATGGCCGTGATGTGGTGGATGCCGGTGATCAGGTTCATGGCGATATATATTTTGATATCGAAATACTAGTCAAGAAAGAAATCGCTAACGCTTCAGACCCACCTTCTTGCTGAGGCGGCCCAACTCGAGCAGTTCGGTAGAGGAAAGTGTGCTCATCTCCGCCGTGACCCGGGCGACAATCTTGGGGAAAAGCTCGGCGATGAAGGCACTGCCCTTGATAGTCAGCTTCACGACGACGAAGCGGCGGTCGGCCGGATCGCGCTCGCGTTCCACGAGTCCGGATTTCTCCAGATTATCGACGACCAGGGTCAGGTTTCCCCCGGAGCGAAGGAGTTTCTCGGCGAGCTCTCCCTGGCACAAGGGACCGATGTGATGCAAAGCCTCCAGCACGCCGAATTGCGTGATGGTCAGGCCGCCCGGGAGAATCTCATGCACCCGGGTTGAAACCGACTCGGCGGCACGCTGCAGCTTGATGAACGCGTTGAGCGCATTGATCTCCTCGATCGTGCCGCGATGCCTGGTGCCCATATCGTCAGCGTGCTGGCATGTATTTAGATGTCAAACTATCAATATCCTTGGGCAAGAATACCAAGGACCAACCTCACGGGTCGATCTTCTGGATCCGCGGGATGTGGCGGCCGCCTTCGAAAGGCGTTTCGAGCCAGACCTTCACGATTTTCAGGGCCTCCTCCTCGGTGACGGTGCGCTGGCCGAGCGAGAGGCAGTTGGCGTCGTTGTGCGAGCGGTTCCAAACGGCGACCTGATCGTTCCAGCACAGACCGCAGCGCACCCCGCGCACGCGGTTGGCGACGATGGCTTCGCCGTTGCCTGAGCCACCCAGCACGATGCCGCGCTCAAACTCGCCGCGCGCCACGGCCTCGGCCACGGGCCGGATGAAATCGGGATAGTCACACGAGGCCTCGGAGGTGGTGCCGAAGTCGCGCACGACGTGGCCCTCGCTGAGCAGCATGGCCTTGATCTTCTCCTTGTAGGCGAAGCCCGCGTGGTCGGAGCCGATGGCGATGGTGAATTTCTTCATTGATGCATTCTGACCACGGATTGCGCGGATAATCACGGATAATCTTGCCTAGTGCGTCATTACGAGGAGTCCCGCTTCGTGGGACGACGAGGCAATCCAGATGGATCGCCGCGGCCCCGCCAAGTCGCGGCCTCGCGATGACATTGCAGAAATCCGGTCTTGCTCCTTCGCGTGGCTATGGCGGACAGCCAGACGGGTTTCGCGCGCGTCCGGAGGCCGCGCTCCACCTTCCTTCACATTGAGTCGATCACGCGGAGGAAGGCGGCGGCGTCGGAGAAATCGGCAAAGGCCGCGGTGGGAGCGTGGGCGGCGAGCTCGGCGACGTGGAACCTGCCGGTGGCGACGGCGATGGTGCGGGCACCGATGACCTTGCCGCACTCGATGTCGCGCGGCGTGTCGCCGATGATGAAGGTGCGGGCGGGTTCGAAGTCGTGGGCGTGCCGTTCCTTGGCGCGGCGGAGGGCATGCGGTCCGAGGTCGTTGCGCTGCGGGCTGTCGTCGGCGAAGGCGCCGAACTCGAAGTAGTGCCAGACGTTGAAGTGGGTCAGCTTGAGCTCGGCGCCCTTGCGGAGGTTGCCGGTGAGCAGGCCCTGCGCGACATCATCTCGGCGATGCAGGGTGTCGAGCAGCTCGAGCACGCCGGGCAGGACACGGCCGTTCGGGCCGGCTTCCAGCTCAAGAGGCAGCAGGCGGAAGTAGGCCTCGAAGAATCCCTGCCGGTTTTCGGGTGTATCGGGGATACCGGCCTGGGCGAAGACCTCGCCGGCGATCCAGGTGTCGGTGCGGCCGGCCCAATCCACCCGGCTGAGGTCACCCGGCCGGCCGAAGTGCTCGCGCAGGGCGCGCTCCATGGCACGGACGCCCGCGCCGTGCGAAACGATGAGCGTGCCGTCGATGTCCCAGAGGATGAGTTTCTTGTCGGGAAATTTTTTAACCACGGAGGGCACGGATGGACACGGATATGGCCGAGGCTGCAAGCCAGGAAGCGCGGAGTATTCCGAAGGGCGCAGACTATGATTTTCTAAGGCCTTTTTGACCACGGATGGCACGGATACCGACGGATTGAGGCAGACCCAATCCGTGTTCTCCGAGGATACAGTCTAAATCTTACTGACATGGTATTACTCCCAAGGTGGAGCGGTTTGGCCTCAAGACGCTTGAAGCGCGTTTGGGTCTACCGAGCCGGAGGCGACATCGGACACGCACTCCACCTACGACTAGAATGCAGCGACGAAATAGGAAGGCGGGGTTCGGCGACCCCGCCCTACAAATCAGAGCGCGTGCAGGGCGGACTTGCTGACGGCCAGGCCGGCTTCCTTCACGGCTTCGCTCATGGTCGGGTGGCCGTGGATGGTGCGGCCGAGGTCCTCGGCGCTGCCGCCGTATTCCATGTGCGTGACGACTTCGCTGATGAGTTCGCCTGCGTTCCTGCCGAGGATCTGGCAGCCGAGGATGCGGTCGGTCTTGGCGTCGGCGATGATCTTGACGTAGCCGTCGGTGGCGTCGGCGGCGATGGCGCGGCCATTGGCGGCGAAATTGAACTTGCCGACCGCGACGGCGCGACCGGCGGCCTTGGCGGCGTCCTCGCCGAGTCCGACCGAGGCGACCTCGGGCTCGGTGTAGACGATGGCGGGGACGAGGTCCCAGTTGATGTGGCCGTGCTTGCCGACAATCCACTCGGCGACAGCGACACCGTCCTCCTCGGCCTTGTGGGCGAGCATGGGGCCGGCAACGACGTCGCCGATGGCCCAGATGCCGGGCACGTTGGTGCGGAGGTGGCCGTCGACCTTGACGCGCTTCTTGTCGTCGAGC
>CAZMFB010000033.1:0-13918 GCA_964565475.1 uncultured Opitutaceae bacterium
GCCAGGCGGCGTAGGTTTTCCTCCACTTGTTGTAGGCGCGCTTGAGGCGGGCCTTGTGGGCGGCGAAGTAGGCGCGGACCTCGTCGCTGACGAAGAAGTGCTGGTCGGCGGGGAGGCCGAGGCCGGCGCGGGCGGCGTCGGCGAATTTGGCTCCGCCCTCGCCGTGGCCCTTGGCAGTGCCGGCAACCTCGGGGATGCCACGGGCGATCTGGGTCTTGGCGATGATGAGCTGCGGGTGGCCGGTCTTGGTTTTCCTGGCCTTGTTGACCGCCTTGAGGATGGCGGTGAGGTCGTGGCCGTCCGCAAGCGTCTGCACGTCCCAGCCCATGGCCTTGAAGCGCGCGGCGGTGTTTTCGCTCTGCGTCTTGTCGGCCATGGCGTCGAGCGTGACGTCGTTGGCGTCGTAGATGAGGATGAGGTTGTCGAGGCCCTGGTGGCCCGCGAAGGCGCAGGCCTCCATGGCCACGCCTTCCTGCATGCAGCCGTCACCGGCAAGGCAGATGACATGATGGTCGAAAAGGGTGTGCTCGGGCGTGTTGAAACGCGCGGCGGCCATCTGTCCGGACAGGGCGAGGCCGACGGAATTCCCGATGCCCTGCCCCAGCGGGCCGGTGGTGCATTCGACGCCGGGCGTCTCGTGATACTCCGGGTGCCCGGGTGTCTTGCTGTGCAGGACGCGGAAGTTCTTCAGCTCCTCGAGCGGCAGATCATAGCCGCTGAGGTGGAGCCAGGTGTAGAGGAACATCGAGCCGTGGCCGGCGGAGAGGACGAAGCGGTCGCGGTTGAGCCAGCGGGGCTCGTCGGGGTTGTGCTGCAGGGCGTGGCCGTAGAGCACGGCGCCGATCTCGGTGGCGCCGAGCGGCAGGCCGAGGTGGCCGGAGGAGCACCGGTGGACGGCATCGATGGCGAGGCCGCGGGCTTGCGCGCAGGCGTGGGTGAGGATCTCGGTGTTCAGCTTCATGGGGTGGGAAGACCGGATTCAACCCGCCGCACCGCGGGCCTGCAAAGCCCAATTTCCGCCGACAAAAAAGCGAGCCACGGCGGGCTCGCGCGAAAGACAGGTTCGGCGTGGAAACTCAGGCCTTGGCGGCGGCTTCCTCGACGCGCTTCTCCCTGACGGCCATGGCGGCCTTGCCGGTGCGCTCGCGGAGGTAGTAGAGGCGGGCCTTGCCGGGCTCGGACTCGCGCTCGACCTCGACCTTCTCGATGTTGGGCGAGTTGACGGGGAAGACGCGCTCGACGCCCTCGCCGTAGCTGATGCGGCGGACGGTGAACGTCTCGTGGATGCCGCTGCCCTTGTGGGCGATGACGACGCCGGCGAAGACCTGCACGCGCTCCTTGTCACCCTCGCGCACCTTGGTGTGGACGCGGACGGCGTCGCCGACCTTGAAGGCGACCTTGGCGGTCTTCACCTGGGCGGCGGTGATGTCTTTGATAATCGGGTTCATGGCTGTTTTTTGAGTAAATCGGGACGGACGGAGCGGGTCTTTTCCAACTGCTGCGCGCGCCGCCACTTCTCGATTTCGCCATGGTTGCCCTGGAGGAGCACTTCCGGCACGGACATGCCGCGGTAAACGGCGGGACGCGTGTAATTGGGAAAGTCGAGCAAGTTGCGAACGAAGCTTTCCTCGGTCAACGACTTTTCTTCGCCGAGCACGCCGGGGATGTGGCGGGCCAACGCATCGATGACGACGGCTGCCGCAAGTGTGCCATTGGTAAGCACATAATCCCCGATGCTCAGCTCCTCATCGATGACTTTTTCCCGGATTCGTTGGTCCACCCCCTCGTAGTGTCCGCTGAGAAAGATGAGGTGCTTCTCGCGCGAGAGAGCCTCGGCCCGGGCGGCGGTGAACGGCACGCCGTCGGGCGTGAGGTAGATGCGCCGGCAGCCCGGGGTCTGCAGCTCCTCGATGGCGGCGAAGACCGGTTCGCACTTCAGGATCATCCCGGGGCCGCCGCCGAAGGGGCGGTCGTCGGTCGTCCTGTGCTTGTCGGTGGCCCAGTCGCGGAGGTTGCGGACGTTCACCTCGAGCAGCTTCGCCTCGCGCGCGCGGCCGAGCATGCTCTCGGCGAGGAAGCCGTCGAGCATGGCCGGGAAGAGCGTGAGGACGTCGATGCGCATGCGGAATTGTTACACCAAGCTCGCAAAGATCGCCAAGTAGCGAAATGAAAAGCCCCGGAGAATTCCGGGGCCCGTGGAGCGGACGAACTCTTTGCGTCCTTTGCTTCCTTGGTGTGAAACCGCTCAGGCCTTGGCGGCAACGGAGCGCTTCGCGCGCTTGACCATGGCGTGCAGGCTGGAGGAGGGCTTGGCACCCTTCGAGACCCAGTAGTCGTAGCGGTCGAGCTTGATGGTCAGCGGGTTGCCCTTGGCGCGCGGATTGTAGGCGCCGATTTGCTCGACGCCGTCGCCGTCGCGGCGGGAACGGGCCTCGGTGACGACGACGCGGTAATGCGGCTCGTTCTTGGTGCCGAAGCGGGAGAAGCGGATCTTGAGGGCCATTAGCGGATGTGGGTGCGGCTGATTGGACAGCGGTTGTTCGAGTGGAAAAGGGCACAGAGGGTCGAAAGCGCCGGGCGCTTGTCAAGCCCCCAAAAGTCGCCCGCGCAAACCTCTCCACGACAGCGGCCGACCCGGCGAATCCCCGCGGTAGAAGGGCATTTTCATTGACCGGCCGGGGGACGGTGGCGACGTTGCGCGGCTCTATGCTCAAAGCCGGCATCGTCGGCCTACCCAACGTAGGCAAGTCCACCCTCTTCAACGCCCTCACCCGCTCCCGCAAGGCCGAGGCCGCCAACTACCCGTTCTGCACCATCGACCCGAACGTCGGCGTCGTGACCGTGCCCGACGACCGGCTCCACGTCCTCCAGAAGATCGCCAAGACCAACGTCGTCATCCCCGCCGCCATCGAGTTCGTGGACATCGCCGGCCTCGTCGCCGGCGCGAGCAAGGGCGAGGGGCTCGGCAACCAGTTCCTCGCCAACATCCGCGAGGTGGACGCCATCGTGCAGGTCGTCCGCTGCTTCGAGGACAGCGACGTCGTCCACACCATGGGCGGCGTGGACCCGGTGCGCGACATCGAGGTCATCACCACCGAGCTGGTGCTCGCCGACCTCGAGGCCGTGACCAAGCGCATCGAGAAGACGCAGAAGAAGGCCAAGTCGGGCGACAAGGAGGCCATCGCCGAGATGGGGTTGCTCCAGAAACTCGAGCCGCATCTCAACACCGGCAAGACCGCAAATCTCCTGCCCGCCTCCGACGATGAGAAGGCGCAGATGAAGCTCTTCCAGTTGCTCACGGCCAAGCCGGTGCTCTTCGCCTGCAACGTCGCCGAGTCCGACCTCGCCACCGCCGAACACAACAAGTTCGTGCAGAAGGTCGCCGAATACGTCCGCACGCACCACGACGCCGCCTACGTGCCCATCAGCGCCAAGATCGAGGCCGAGCTGATCGACCTCTCCCCTGAGGAGGCCAAGTCCTTCCTCAAGGACCTCGGCGTGGACGACTCCGGTGTGTCCGCCCTCATCAAGGGCACCTACGCGCTGCTCGGCCTGCAGACCTATTTCACGGCGGGTGAAAAGGAGGTCCGCGCCTGGACCATCAAGAATGGCTGGAAGGCCCCGCAGGCCGCCGGTGTCATCCACACCGATTTCGAGAAGGGCTTCATCAAGGCCGAGGTTGTCAGCTACGCCGACCTCGCGCGCCTCGGCTCCGTCGCCGCCGCCCGCGACGCCGGCAAATATCGCCTCGAGGGCAAGGAATACGTCTTTCAAGACGGCGACGTCGCGCTGTTCCGCTTCAACAACTAGCACGTTCGGAGAGTTCCGGCAGTCACTGTAAAAATACCGCCGGTATCTGAAATAGCCTGCGATCAGGCTTCCCGAAGGGCATTTTTGGGGTATACTTGCGCCTACGGATGCAACCCGTGTTCCACAACTCACTAGTCTCCCGCCTTTTCCCGAGGTGCGGTCGGCTTGGGTTGTTGATGTTCATGCCCTTGATGCTGACGGCGCAGACTCTCTATTGGGACATCAATGCCAAGACCGCCGGGGCCGGAGGCACCAGCCCCAGCGGCACGTGGGATACCTCCAACAGCAACAAGGTTTGGTCCAGCAGCTCCGCCGGCACCGTCGTTCCGGTCGCTTGGACCGACGGCCGCGATGCGGTCTTTAGTGCGGGGACCGATGCCACCGGCTCCTACACCATCACGGTCAGCGGCACGCGCAACGTCTCGAGCATCCTCATCGAGGAGGGCACGCCCACCTTCAGCGGCGGCACCATCAACTTCAACGATGCCTCCCCCGATTTCACCGTCGGCTCCGGCCTCACCGCGACGGTGGCCAGCGACATCGCCGGCACCAGCGGCCTGAACAAGCTCGGCGCCGGCACCCTGATCCTGGGCACCAGCGACAAGACCTACACCGGCACCACCACCATTTCCGCCGGCACGCTCGATCTCGCCTTCAACCAGTCCTTCGGCGCCGTCACCCTCGCCGGCGGCACCCTGCGGCTCAACAGCGCCAGCACCACCATCTCCACGCTCTCCATCACCGCGAACAGCACCATCGACTTCGCCGGCACCAGCACGCTCAACCTCACCAATTTCTCCATCAGCGGCGGCGTCACCCTCAACATCATCAACTGGAATGCAGCTGCCGACTTCTTCTACACCTCCAATTGGACCGGTGCCGTCTATGACACGATGGGCAGCGCCCCGATGAACCAGATCACCTTCTCCGGCTTCAGTGCCTCCGTGACCGGCTGGGATGGCTGGGACAACCAGGTCCGCCCGCATGTGCCCGAGCCCTCGACCTACGGCGCGCTGCTGTTCGGAACACTGGCCGGCCTCTTCGCGTGGCGGCGCCGGCACCGGATGCGGGCCTAGCTTGTCGCGCCTGCCGCCACCTTGAGGTCGCGGCGGTATTCCACCGCCGCGGTGATCGCCAGCCGGATACCCGCCGTCATCGTTTCAAACGGCAGGCTGGGCTGGTCCTTCATCTGCTCCGGGACAAAGGGCACGTGGATGAAGCCCCCGCGCACGCCCGGACGATGCAGGGTCAGCTCGTGCATCAGGCCGTAGAAAACGTGGTTGCAGACAAAGGTGCCCGCGGTCTGCGAGACCGCGGCGGGGATGTCGTGCTTCCGCAGCTCCTGCACGATGGCCTTGATCGGCAGCGTGCTGAAATAGGCCGCGGGCCCGTCCTTCACCACCGGCCGGTCCACGGGCTGCTGGCCCGCGTTGTCGGCGATGCGGGCGTCGTCCACGTTGATCGCCACGCGCTCGGGGGTGATCTCGGAGCGGCCGCCGGCCTGGCCGAGGCAGATCACCACCGCCGGGTCGTGCAGCTTGAGCTGATGTTTCAATTCCTTGAGCGCCGCCCCGAACACGCAGGGCAGCAGCGCGCCCACCACCCGGTGCCGGGCGATCGTGGCGTCGTTGATCTCGCGCGCGATCTCCTCGGAGGGATTGATGGCCTGCCCGTCAAACGGCTCGAATCCGGTCAGCAGCACGTTTCTCATCGTCAGAACCGGTAGACGCACAGCGCCATCAGCGCCACGTTGAAAATCCAGATCGCCGCCGCGAACGGCGCCTGCGCGCGGATGACGGCCCAGTCGTCACGCAGCTCGAGCAACCGCACGGGCACGAGGTTGAAGTTTGCCGCCATCGGGGTCAGCAGCGTGCCGCAATAGCCGCTCAGCATGCCGAGCGCGCCCATGATGGCCGCGTTGCCGCCGTGCGCCTGCATGATGAACGGCACGCCGACACCCAACGTCATGATCGGGAACGCGGCGAAGGCATTGCCGAGCAGGATCGTGAACAGCGCCATGCCCAGGCAGTAGGCCACCACGGCCACCAGCGGATCCTGCACCGGCAGGGCCCACGCGACGAAGTGCGCGATGACCTCCCCCACCCCGGCCTGGGCAAAGATCCCGCCCAGCCCCGCCAGCATCTGCGGCAGGATCAGCGTCCAGCTGATCGCCTGGATCAGCCTCCCGCCCTCCGTGATCGCGACCCCCGCTCGCTCCCCCGTCGTCCGCATCGCCAGCCCCAGTGCCAGCACGCAGCCCAACCCGAGCGAGATGCCGGGGACGGTCCGGGCCTCGGCCAGCACCACTCCGCCCACCTGCACGCCTCCCAGCGTATAGCCGCCGAGGATGGCCACCACCGGCACGAGCAGGATCGGCCGGAGCAGGCGGTTGCCCAGCGCGCCGGCGCGATGCTCCAATTCCTCCGCCGGCACTTCCTCGGATCGCGGCAACCCCACCTGCCGGACCGCAGCCAGCACCACCATCACCGCCACGGCGTGGCCGACCACGACCGGCTCCACCTGCTTGCCGCCGATCATGATCGCCGCCAGCAGGCCCCAGAATACTGTCGAGCCCCAGCGCGTCGGATGCGTCGCATCGCGTGCGATCTGCCCGGCCATGGCCGCGAGGATGAGGCCCGCGATGACGAAGAAGACGTTGAGTGTAAGGAGGGTCATGCCTCCTCCTTGTCCGGCGGCTGGCGGCCGATCTTGGCATCGAGCCGGCGGAACCGCCACCAACCCACCGCCATCACCCACAGCGCCGTGGGCAGGCTCCAGAGCTGGATGTCCCGCAGCGACACCTCGATCTTCGCCGTGTCAAAGAAGCCCTTGATCAGGAGCAGCGCCCCGATTGCCACGAAGATGTCGTCCGCGAAGAAATTTCCCGTGTTTTCCGCCGCACCGGCCTGCGCCCGGATCGTCTGCGAATCGGCGGGCGCGAGCTTTCCGCCCGCCTTCTCCTTCGCCGCGGCCTCCGCCATCGGCACGATCAACGGCCGCACCATCGAGGCGTGGTTGCCGATGCTCAGGCCCACCATGCTCGTCAGTTCGCGCAGGCACTGGTAGAGCCACAGCACCTGCCCGGCGCTGGTCACCTTCGCCTGCCGGATGAGCGCGGCCACGCGCTGCTGCAGGCCGTGCCGCTCGAGCAGCCCCACCACCGGCACCATCAGGATCACGGGCAGCGTCAGGTTGCGCTGGTCCGTGAAGAACCGGCCGACCATCTCCATGATCTCAATCCACGAGAAACCGGCAGCCAGCCCCGTGCTCACCCCCGCGGCAAAGATGACCCCGAGGGTGTTCAGCCGCAGGGCGAAGCCCACGACGACCACCGCCAGACCGATGAGCTTCCAGTCCATCATGCGGCAAACGCCCTGACCTCGATTCCCGATTCCCGGAGTTCCCGGTTGATCCTCCGCGCGAACGCCACCGCGTGCGCACCGTCGCCGTGCAGGCAGACCGTGTCCGCGCGGATTTCCACGTCGGAGCCGTCGGTCGCGCGCACCCTGCCCTCACGCACCATCCGCAACACCTGCGTCACCGCCACGGACTCGTCGGTGATGAGCGCGCCCGTCTTTCCGCGCGACGTCAGGCTGCCGTCCGCCTCGTAGGTGCGGTCGGCAAAAACCTCGTGCGCCGCCGCCAACCCGCACCGCTCCGCCGCCCGCACCAGCGCGCTGCCGGCCAAGCCGAAGAGGACCAGCCGCGGATCGCATTCATAGACGGCGTGGGCCACGGCGTCGGCGAGCAGTGAGTTGCGCGCCGCCATGTTGTAGAGCGCGCCGTGCGGCTTCACATGCGTCACCCTCGAACCCGCCTCGGTGGCGAGGCGCTGCAACGCCTTCGTCTGGGTCAGCACCAGTTGGTGGAACTCGTCCATGTCGGGGGCCTTCTCGATGCGCCCGAAATTCTCCCGGTCGGCGAAACCCGGATGTGCCCCGATCGCCACACCGTGCTGCCGCGCGAGCGCGATCGTGGCCCGCATCGTCGCCTCGTCGCCCGCGTGCGCGCCACAGGCGATGTTGGCCGACGTGATCAGCGGCATCAGCCCGGCGTCGTGGCCGGCACCCTCGCCGAGGTCGCAGTTCAAGTCCACGTGCGTCATCGTCACAGGGGCAGTCGCGCCAGGCCCATCTGCACGCGCTGGAGATCCCGCTCCCGGCGGGCGAGCAGGTCATGCGCCGCGGCGAGGGACACCTCGCGGAAGCGCACGGTGTCGCCGGGTTTGAGCTGGGCGATCCCGCCCCAGTCCACGGCGGCCACGGCCGCGATGCGCGGGTAGCCTCCGATGGTCTGCCGGCTGGCGGAAAGCACGATGGGTTGGCCGCCCGGCGGCACCTGCACGACACCGGCGTTCACGGCCGAGGAAATCATCTCGCGCGGATGGGTGAGCCGCAACGCCGTGCCCTCGAGCCGCACCCCCATGCGGTCGGCATCCTTCGTGACCCGGAACGGCTCCGCAAAGACCGCGGCCTGGGCCGCCGGTGTGAACCATTCCCACTCCGGCCCCCGGATCGCGCGCAACTCCCCCGCCGGAGGCGGTGTGCCCAGCACTTCCGGCCGGATGCTCCAGCCCGGCGCGAGGCGGCCCGCACGCCGCAACCCCTCCAGTTTTTCCTTCGCCGCCCCGGGCAGGGGGAAAACCTTCAGCTTGTCGCCCGGGATGAGCCCGCGCCCCTCGTGCCCGCCCACCCCGGCCCGCCGGTAGGTGCTGCGGCTGCGCATCAACAGCGGCACGTCGATGCCGCCCGCCACCGCCAGCCACGCGATCGCACCCTTCCGGGCCGGCCCGAAGGAAATCACCTGGCCCGCGGTCACGCGCACCGGACGGTCCTTCGGCAGCGACCCCCCGGCGACCTTCGCCTCGAAATCCGCCCCGCACCAAGCCACCAGCGCATCCGCCGTGAACTTCAGTTCCGGCCCGATCAGCGCCATCTCGATCAGCGCCGCGTTCGCCTCATTGCCCACCAGCAGGTTCGCCACGCGCGCGGCAAACCCGTCCACCGCCCCGCCGACCACGACGCCATAGCGTTGGTAACCGGGCCGTCCGAGGTCCTGCACCGTGGTGAGCAGGCCCGGCTTGATCACCTCGATCATGCGCCCGCCTCCAGGGTCCGGAATTCCTCCGGCGTGATCGCACGGAATCGCACCCGGTCCCCCGCCTCCAGGAAGGTCGGCGGCTCCTGTTGCGGACGAAACATCCTCGCCGGCGTGCGCCCGATCAGGTTCCAGCCGCCCGGCGTCGCCAGCGGGTAGATGCAGGTCTGGTCGTTGATGATGCCGACGGAGCCCGGCGGCACCTTGGTCCGGGGTGTTTCGCGCCGCGGCACGGCAAGTTCCCGGGGCAACCCGCCCATGTAGGGGAAGCCCGGCGCGAACCCGATGACGTAGACGAGAAACTCCACCGCACCATGCCGCCGCACGATTTCGTCGGCCGCGAGCCCGGTTCGTTTCGCAATATCCTCCAGGTCCGGGCCGAACTCGCCGCCGTAGCACACGGGTATCTCGAGCGTGCGCCCGCCCTTGGGGCTGACCGCACGCGGGAGCTTGCCCAGCACCTCGGTCGCCTTGGCGCCCAGCCAGACGGCCGGATCGCCGGGTGCGCCCGCTTCCGCGGCCTTCAAGGGATCATAGAACAGCGTCACCGTGGTGTAGGCCGGCACCGCCTCCCAGACTCCCGGCAGATTCGCGGCGTCAAGCAACCGGGTCGCCGCCTGCACCCGATGGTGGGTCGCCTCGTCGATCTGGTCGCCGATTTCGATGATGAGTGCCGTGTCGCCCAGCGGCGTGATCCGCATGCAGGTTGTCTAATGCCCGCCCGATGCCGCGCACGCCAATTCGTCACCATGCATTTATTGCCGAATGCTGCCCCTGGGCTGGCCTGTCTGCCGCTTAGGGTTGAACTTTGCCGCGGCTTGGGTTCCTACTGGCGGCGATGCGCACTCCACGCCACGCACTCACCAGCCTTGCGCTGGGCATCCTCCTCACCGCCGGCTGCCGCGACCGCGAGGTCACCTCGTATCGCGCCCCCAAGGATCCCGCGCCCGCGCCCCTGCCCGCGGCAGCCCAGGCCGCCTCCCAGGGCGAGCTCCCGGCCGGGCACCCCCCCATCGGACCGACCGCCCAACCGGCCGACGCCAACATGGCCAACACCGCCGTGCCCACCGCCTCCGGCGATGGCCTGACCTGGATCGCACCCGCGGCCTGGTCCCCGAAGATGGTCTCCTCGATGCGCAAGGGCAGCTATGCCGTCAAGGGCCCCGAGGGCGAGGCCGACCTCGCCATCACCGCCTTCCCCGGCGACACCGGTGGCCTGCCCGCCAACCTCAACCGCTGGCGCGGCCAGGTCGGTTTGCCCGCCCTTGCGCCCGACGAGGTCACCCAGGGCCTCGAGCGCTTCGAGGCCAACGGGCTCAGCTTCATCGTCGTCGATTACCTCGGCACCTCGGGCGGTGTGCCCACGCGCATGCTCGGCGGCATCACGGCCTACGGCGGCAACTCGTGGTTCTTCAAGCTCACCGGCCCCGACGCCCTCGTCGCCCGCGAAAAGGCCGCCTACCTCGCCTTCCTGCGCACCATCAAGGCCCCCTGACCATGCCCGCCCCCACCCTCTACGAGCAGTTCCGCGACTTCTTCGTGTCGCTCAAGCTCACCGTCGCCCTGCTGCTGTTCTCGCTGATCCTCGTCTTCGTCGCCACGCTCGACCAGGTCAACCTCGGCATCTGGGCCGTGCAGGAGAAATATTTCCGCGCCTTCTTCGTGATGTGGCGGCTGCCCGGCACCGAGATCGCCGTGCCGGTGTTCCCCGGCGGCTACTTCGTCGGCGGCCTGCTCCTCCTCAACCTCGTCTCCGCGCACGTCTACCGCTTCCAGCTCAGCTGGAAGAAATCCGGCATCCAGATCGCGCACGCCGGCCTCATCCTCCTGCTCATCGGCGAGCTGCTCACCGGCCTGCTCCAACGCGAGAGCTTCATGCGCCTCGACGAGGGCGAGACCCGGAAATACTCCGAGGCCTTCCGCACCCACGAGCTCGCCTTCCTCGACACCACGGCACCGGACTATGACGACGTCGTCGCCCTGCCGGAGGACCTGCTGGCCGGGCGCGGCAGCGTGCAGCACCCGAAGCTGCCCTTCCAGGTGCGCATCAAGGAATACTTCCCCAACTCCAACCTGGTCATGCGCGAATCGCTCCCGCCCGCCGCGCAGGGCCAGTTCCCCACCGCCACGGCCGGGGTCGGCCCCCGCCTCGCCCTCCAGCCCCTGCGCATGACCTACAAGCCCGACGAGCGCAACGTCCCCGGCGCCATCGTCGAGGTCATCGGCCTGGAAGGCCCGCTCGGCACCTGGCTCGTCTCGCCCCAGCTCAACGTCCCGCAGGGCTTCGATTACCAGGGCCGCAAGTGGCAGCTCACCTTCCGCGCGCAGCGCTCCTACAAGCCCTTCGCCGTCACCCTGCTCAAGTTCTCCCACGACAAATACCCCGGCACCGAGATCCCCCGCAACTTCTCCAGCCGCGTGCGCGTGAAGAGCGACGACGGCCGCGACGACCGCGAGGTCCTCATCTTCATGAACAACCCCCTGCGCTACGGCGGCCTCACCTTCTACCAGGCGGGCTTCGACAACAACGACCGCACCACCATCCTGCAGGTGGTCCGCAACCCCGGCTGGCTCCTGCCCTACGTCGCCTGCATCCTGATGGGCCTCGGTCTCTGCATCCAGTTCGGCATCGGCCTCGGCGGCTTCATCCGCCGGCGCAGCACAGCAGCTTGATCACACCAAGGTCGCAAAGACCGCAAAGACGATGCATCCGAAATACCAGAAGGCGCACGACCTTAGCTCCCAGGTGATCGGGGCAGCCCTGGAAGTGCATCGCCTTATGGGCCCTGGTTTGATTGAGAGCATTTATGAGCGCTGCCTCATGCACGAGCTGGGTCTGCGTGGCATCAAGGCGGTGCATCAGACGGTCGTGCCGGTAGCCTACAAGGGCTTGGTTTTTGAAGAACCACTTCGCCTGGATGTCTATGTTGAAGAGTGTCTGATCGTGGAGAACAAGGCCTGCGAAGAGGTGCTTCCTGTCCACAAAGCCAAGCTGCTTTCCTACATGAAACTGTTGGATGCTCCGCTCGGCCTTATCATCAACTATCATGAACCCTTGCTGAAAAACGGCATCACCCGGCTCATCCTCCCCGGAGCCGACCAACCCTGACTCTTTGCGCTCTTTGCGACCTTGGTGTGATAAATCTCCCTCCACGATGAAACGCCTCCTTCCCCTCGCCTGCCTGCTCCTCGGCGCGCTCTACCTCGCCTCCACGCTGCGCGACAGCACCCCCACCGCGCCGCTCGACCTCCGCGGCTACGGCCGCGTGCCCGTGCTCGTCAACGGCCGCATCAAGCCCCTCGACACCGTCGCCCGCACCTCGCTGCTGATGATCCAGGGCCGCCAGCGCCTCGTCACGCCCGACGGCCGCACCCTCCTGCCCGTCGAGTGGCTGGCCGACGTCATGTTCGCCCCGGCCAAGGCCGACACCTACCAGCACTTCCTCATCGAGAACCACGAGGTGCTCGACCTCATGAAGCTCAAGGTCGAGGACGGCGCCGGCAAGAAGCGCTTCTCCTATGCCCAGCTCCGCGACGGCCTGCCCGAGCTCGACCGCCAGGCCCGCCTCGCCGAGCCGACCGAGCCCCAGCTGCGCAACCCCTTCCAGAAACAGGTCATCAGCGTCCGCGACCGCGTCATCCTCTACCTGCAGCTCAAGAACAGCGTCCAGCTGCCCGACTCGACCGACTTTCTCACCGAGCTCATGGCGATGGACCGGGCCCTGCCCGCCGGCCTCACCGCCCTCCAGGCCAAGCGCAAGGGCGAGCCGCACAGCGAGGAGGCCGTCAAGGCCATGCGCGAGATGGCCGACCGCTTCACCTACCTCGAGCAGATGGGCTACCTGCGCACCGTCCCGCCCGCCGCCGGCGACCCCGACCCCACCCACTGGCAGACCATGGGCCAGGCCCTGATGGGCTCCTTCGGCAGCGGCCGCATCGACCCCACCGCCCTCGCCTACGCCGTGCTCGGCCACGCCTGGCGGAAGGGCGACGCCCAGCAGTTCAACGAGGTCGTCACCATCTTCCACGACAAGATCGCCGAGCGCTACCCCGAGGCCATGCGCAAGAGCGACGTCGAGGCCCGGTTCAACACCGCCGCGCCGTTCTACAGCAGCCTCAACCTCTACGTGCTCGCCTTCGTCCTCGCCGTCGCCTCCTGGCTGGTCTGGCCGCAGGAGCTCGGCCGCGCCGCGTTCTGGCTCACCCTCCTCGCCTTCATCACCACCACGGCCGGCCTCATCGCCCGCATGTGGATCGGCGGCTACGCGCCGGTCACCAACCTCTACTCCTCCGCCCTCGGCGTCGGCTGGGGCGCCGTGGCGCTGTGCCTGATCCTGGAGCGCTACTTCCGCAACGGCATCGGCAGCGCCGCCGGCGGCTTCATCGGCTTCGCCACCCTCATCATCGCGCACTTCCTCTCGCTCACCTCCACCGACACCATGGAGATGATGCGCGCCGTGCTCGACTCCAACTTCTGGTTGGCGACCCATGTCGTCGTCATCACCCTCGGCTACTCCGCCACCTACCTCGCCGGCTTCCTCGCCCTCGTCTACATCTTCCGCGGGCTGTTCACGCGCTCGCTCGACCGCGGCACGGCCGACGCCCTCACCCGCATGGTCTACGGCATCGTGTGCTTCGCCACGCTGTTCAGCCTCGTCGGCACCGTGCTCGGCGGCATCTGGGCCGACCAGAGCTGGGGCCGCTTCTGGGGCTGGGACCCGAAGGAGAACGGCGCCCTCCTCATCGTCATCTGGAACGCCGTCATCCTGCACGCCCGCTGGGGCGGCCTGGTGAAGCAGCGCGGCCTCATGGCCATGGCCGTGTTCGGCAACGTCGTCACGAGCTGGAGCTGGTTCGGCACCAACATGCTCGGCGTCGGCCTGCACAGCTACGGCTTCATGGACGCCGCGTTCTACTGGCTGACCGGCTTCGTCGTCTCGCAGGTGGTCATCATCGGCCTCGCCCTGGTGCCGCTGGAGAAATGGCGCAGCTTCACCGGCCAGCCGGCCGC
>CAZMFB010000034.1:0-13219 GCA_964565475.1 uncultured Opitutaceae bacterium
TTCGGAGGCCACTACACTATCCATTGTGCTACACTCGCGGGAGAGTCGCAGCTTTCGCCGGCGCGTAGTCTTTTCAAGCCGTTTCGCAGCGTGGCTCAGCGCAGGAGATATTTCACGAGCACGAAGCCGCCGACGAGCAGCACGGTGAAAACGACGGTGAAAACCTCCAGATACTTGTCGAGGAGCCGCTTGATGGGCGGGCCGAAAAAGTAGATCGTGCCGGCCACGAGGAAAAACCGCCCCGAACGCCCGAGAATCGAGGCGCTGACCAGCGTCCACAGGCCGACTTGTTCGTGGAAGACGCCGGCGGCGATGGTGAACACCTTGTAGGGCACGGGCGTGAAGGCCGCGGTGACGATCGCGAGGAAGGCGTTTTCGCCGTAGAGCTGGGCGACCTTGTCCCACGCGGAGCCGTAATGCAGCAGGTCGAAGATGATCCAGCGGCCGAGGGGTTCGGCGAGATAGCCGATGTAGTAGCCCGCCACGCCGCCGAGCACCGAGAACACCGAGCACCACAGGGCGAACTTGAGGCCCTTCTTCGGCGCGCCCATGCACAGCGCGACCAGCAGGACATCGGGCGGGATCGGGAAAAACGACGATTCGACGAACGAGATTGCACACAGCGCGACCAGGCCGTGCGGGGTGTCGGCCCAATGCAGCACCCATTGGTAGAGGCGCTTCAGCAGATTTGGCTTCGGGGCCGGGGTGGTGACGGCGGGTTCGGTCGGTTCGGTCATATGCGCGGCGGGCTAACAAAAAGGGCAGGTCGGCGTGCGAACCTGCCCAAGGCGGGGAAGGGAAGCCGGGATCAGATGCCGGGCTTGGTCTTGCGGAGGCCGACGATGCGGTCGCCTTCCTTCCACTGGCCGCGCTTCTTGAGGAGGTCGACGCGCTCGAAGCGCTTGAGGACGTTGCGTTTGACGACGAGGCCGCCGGAGGACTTGAGGCTGCTGTGCTGGGACATGGGAAAGGGTTGGTTCAGGTGGATTTCGACTCGGGAAAGGGGGCGGATGTAGAGTTGGCCAAAACCCAAGACAAGTATTTTTCAGAAACGTTTTCCGCGGCGATTTCCACCCACTGGGCGGTGGCGTAGGGATGGTGGTTGTGCACCCAGGCGGAAAGGGCGGAGGCATTGGCCGGCACATACTTAAACCAGATGCGGTATTCCTCGCTGCGCTCCATCTTCCCCTCCCAATGGTAGAACGAGGTCAGCGGGCCCTCGACCTGGGCGCAGGCCGCCAGACGCTGTCCCACGGCCCCCTCGGCGAGGCGCTCGGCCTCGCTCCGGCTGCCGACAGTGGTCCACGCGACGAACATGCGGCTATGTTCCTGTCCGGGCGTGATTTCGCAAAGCCAAAAACCGGCGGCCGCGGGCGGAAAAATTAGCCCTTGACCGGCCCGGCACCCAACCTAGGGGTATCCGCTCCACTTTTCCCAAGAGCCATCGCCATGAGAGACGAATACATCAAGGACGCGCAGAAGGTCATCTCCGACCCCAACATGCTGATCAACGTCGTGTCGCGCCGCGTCAAGCAGCTGCGCCGCGGCAGCCGGCCCCTGGTCGAGTCGCTCGAGAAGCTGAGCCCCGAGGACATCGCCCTGCGCGAGGTCATCGAGGGCAAGATCAGCTACGAGGTCGCCGGCGCCACCAAGTAAGCGCCGCGCACTCCCGCGCCCCCTGACGTGAAGCGAGGTCCCGGCCTCGCTTCTTTTGTTTGCCGAGGGCGGCACTCTTCCTGAACCTGCTGCCTGACTTGTCATCGCGAGGCCCGCCCTGCGGGCCGAGGCGATCCAGCTGGATTGCTTCGTCGCTTCGCTCCTCGCAATGACCGGACGACCGCCGAAACCCATGGCCGCCAAGCCGAACGATTCCGCCCGCTACACCGAGCTGCGCAACCCCAAGGCGCTGCGGGACTACTTCATCCACGACAAGTTCGAGGCGGGCGTGAAGCTGGTCGGCACGGAGGTGAAGTCGATCCGCGCGGGCAAGGCGCAGGTCACCGATGCGTTCGCGCGGCTGGAGAAGGGGGCCCTCTGGCTTTACGGCGCCTACATCGAGGAGTATTCGCACGGCGGCCTCTCCCAGCATGCCCCGCGCCGTCCCCGGCAACTGCTGCTCCACGCGCACGAGCTGCGCAAGATCGCCCAGGCCACGGAGACCGGGGGCAAGGCCATCGTGGCGCTGCGCATGTATTTCAAGCAGGCGCTGGTGAAGGTCGAGATCGCGCTCGCGACGGGCAAGAAGCAGTTCGACAAGCGCGAGGACATCAAGCGCCGCGAGCAGAACCTCGAGGCGCGGCGCGCGGTGAAGTTCCGCCGATGAGCGGCGCCACGCTCCTGTCCGACCGGTCCGTCTCGGTGCGGGTGCCGGCCAGCACGTCGAACCTCGGCGCGGGCTTCGACACGCTCGGCCTGGCCCTGCAGCTCCACAACGAGGTGACGCTCGCACCCGCGCCCCGCGGCCTGGTCGAGCCGGCCTTCGGCACCGACGTGCGCGGGGTGCCCGCCGTCGCGCGCACGATCGGGGAGTTTTCGGAACAGACCGGGGTCGAGCCGACCGGCCTGTTCTTCGAGGTGAAGGGGGAGGTGCCGGTCGCCCGCGGGCTCGGCTCCAGCGCCACGCTGATCGCCGGCGTGCTGGCCGGCCTGAACGAGCTGCACGGCACCGGCCTCGCGCCGCTGGACCTCGTGCGGCTGGTCGCGCGCATCGAGGGCCACCCCGACAACGCCATGCCCGCCGTGCTCGGCGGTTTCTGCGTGGCCCGCCGCGACCCGGCGACCAACGCGCTGGCGGACGTCATCCGCGCCGAGGTGCGCCCGGAGCTGAAATTCGTCGTCGTCGCACCCGACCTCGAGCTGTCCACCAAGCAGTCGCGCGGTCTGCTGCCCGAAACCGTGCCGCACCTCGATGCGAGCCGGAGCGCGAACAGCGCGGCGTTCCTGACCGCGGCCTTCGCCACCGGCGACTACTCGAAGCTGCGCGGGGCCGTGGGTGATTTTTTGCACGAGCCCTACCGGCTGCCGAAGATCCCCGGCGCGGCGGCGGCGATCGCGGCCGGCGTAAAGGCCGGGGCGCTGACCGGCTGGCTGAGCGGCAGCGGTTCCAGCGTGCTGTGCGTGGCGGACTCCGCGACGGCGGCCGGGGTCGGGGCCGCGATGGCGGCGGAATTTTCCCGGGCCGGCGCGACCAGCCGGGCCTTCATTGTTTCCGCCGACAACACCGGCCTAATCGTCACCGGGCGCCGCAATTGCTAGAAGACGTCTGCTGGTGGAGCGCGATCTCCGGACGCGCTCTGAACCCGTCCGGAGGCCGGGTTCCACCTAGATGGAAACCGTCACGCGCCCGGCGCTGCGAACGGCGCGGTCGTGGTGGAGGGCCAGTGCTTCGCGATGTGCTCGGCGAGCTGCGGCCAGCGAAAGGGTTTGTTCACGATGCCCTTCAGCGCGGGGAGTTTCGCCAGTTGCTGCCGGGGGATGTCGTCGGCGAAAGCCGTGATCATGAGGATGGGAACCTCGGGGCAGAGGCGCTGGGCCTTTTCGATGAACTCGACGCCGTTGAGGCCCGGCATCTGGAAATCGGTGATGATCATCCCGACCCGGAGGCAGGGCAGCGTGTCGAGGCAGCGCTGCGGATTGGTGAAGCCGACCACCGGGCAGGACAGGGAGCCGCGCAGGGATTCGCCGAGCAGCTCGAGGTAGGCCTTCTCGTCGTCGAGCAGGACCACGCAGCGCGGACCGTCGTCCATCGGCGGGGATTTCTGCGAGGGGGCGGCCGCAGTCATGCGGTCTGGGTGTTGGCCCGGTTGCCGGGGCTGGTCAAACGCATTCATCGGGCGGGCGAGTCCGGCGTTTACAAAACCGGGCGCCGGGACATCCGTTGGGACGGTGCTGCACCTCGTCCTCTTCCAGCCGCAGATCGCGCCCAACACCGGCAATGTGGGCCGGATGTGCGCGGTCACGCGCTCGCGGCTGCACCTGATCCATCCGCTGGGGTTCGAGATCACCGACAAGCACCTGAAGCGCGCCGGCATGGACTACTGGCGCTCGCTCGACGTGCACGAGCACGCCGACTGGGCGGCGTTCAAGGCCAGCCCGCAGGCGCCGGCGCGGCTGTGGCTGTTCACGACGCATGCGCGGCGCTCGTTCTGGGACGCCGGTTTCCGCGACGGCGACGGCCTGGTGTTCGGCAACGAGGAGGAGGGCGCGCCGGAGTGGCTGCACGCCGAGCTGGGCGAGGAGCGCCGCCTGAAGATCCCGCACGCCAACGGGGAATTGCGGTCCCTCAACCTTTCCACGTCGGCCGGCATCGCCTGCTACGAGGCGCTGCGGCAGATCGGGGGGCTGAAATAACGCGCAGGTCAGACCAACACCGCGTCGCGCATCGGGCGCGTGTTCGGCTTGGGCAAGAGCCGCCGCTTGCGCGCGAGCTGAGCCACTTCCTCGCGGACGAGCAGCCTTAGCTTCCGATAGGCGGAATCCTCCGTCGTGCCGTGGCACACGCCGCCCCACGGGAACAGGTCCGGGCAGTAGCCGACGTAGGCGCGATCTTCTTCGCTCCAACGGACAAATTTCAGATACCGGTCCTCGGGTTTCATTGGCTGGCGGCTTGGATGGCGTGGCGGACTTGTTTCTCCTGGTAGTGATGCGCGTCGGCCCCGGCTTTGCCACTCAAAATTACGGCCCCGGGAAGTTGGGGATGCCGGAACTTGCGATGGGAACCCTTGCCTCCAGGCACGTTGACAAATCCGGCTCGTTCCAGATCGGCGATCAGTTCTCTGATTTTACGAGGCATGGTGGGCTCAAATTTCCCCCAATCGCACGCAGGCGGCCTCGTGGCCGGGGCCGGCGGGAACAAGCGCGGGCACGGCGGCCCTGCACTTCTCCTGCGCATGGGGGCAGCGTGGGTGGAAGGCGCAGCCCGCCGGCGGATTGAGCGGCGAGGGCGGATCGCCGGGCAGGACGATGCGCTGACGGCGGCGCTCCACCTCGGGATCGGGCACGGGGATGGCGCTGACCAGCGCGCGGGTGTAGGGGTGGCGGGGCCGCTCGATCACGGCGGCCGCGGGCCCAAGCTCGACGATCTTGCCGAGATACATGACCGCGATCCGGTCGGAGATGTGCTTCACCACCGAGAGGTCGTGGGCGATGAAGATCATCGTCAGACCCATCTTCCGCACCAGCTCGGAGAGCAGGTTGAGGATCTGCGCCTGGATGGAGACGTCGAGCGCCGACACGGGCTCGTCGGCGATGACGAGCTTGGGCCGCAGGGCGAGGGCGCGGGCGATGGCGATGCGCTGGCGCTGGCCGCCGGAGAACTCGTGCGGATACTTGCGCATGAAGCGCGGCGCGAGGCCGACGAGCTGCATCAGCTCCGCCACGCGGGCGGGCACCTCGGCGCGCGGGCAGACGGCGTGCACGAGCAGCGGCTCGGCCAGGGTGGCGTAGACGGTCATGCGCGGGTTGAGCGAGGCGAAGGGATCTTGGAAGACCATCTGGAGGTCGCGCCGTGCGGCCAGCAGCTCGGCGGCGCCGGCGGCGGTGAGGCTGCGGCCGGCGAGCACGACCGTGCCGGCCGTGGTCGGCGCCAGCTGCAGGATGGTGCGGGCGAGCGTGGACTTGCCGCAGCCCGACTCACCGACCAGCCCGAGCACCTCGCCGGCGGCGAGAGAGAGGCTGACGCCGTCGACCGCCTTCACGACTCCCGTCTGCCGGCGCAGCAGGAAGCCCGACTCCACCGGGTAGTGGGTCTTGACGTCGTTGAGCTGGAGGAGGGGCGCGGACATGAATCTATCTGGAACTCAGGAAATCAGGAAGGATGACAAAGTGCAGTTCGGTTTCATGAGTTCCTGATTTCCAGATTAGATTTCGCCTTTCTGGGCGCGGAGGCAGGCGTGTTCGTGGCCGGAGCCGGCGGCGACCAAGGCCGGCGATTCGCGCCGGCAGCGGTCGGCGGCGAACTCGCAGCGCGGGGCGAAGGCGCAGCCCGCGACGGGTTGCGAGAGATCCGGCGGCAGACCGGGAATGGTATAAAGCGTGGCACCCTTGGCCTGCAGCGAGGGGATGGAGCGCTGGAGGGCGCGGGTGTAGGGATGCCGCGGCGCACGGAACAGGTCGGCGGTGCCGGCGCGCTCGACGATGCGGCCGGCATACATCACCTGCACGCGGTCACAGAGGCCGGAGACAACGCCGAGGTCGTGCGTGATGAAGATCACCGCCATGCCGAACTCGCGCTGGAGTTTTTTGATGAGCTCGAGGATCTGCGCCTGCACGGTCACGTCGAGTGCGGTGGTCGGCTCGTCGGCGATGAGCAGTTCGGGCCGGGTGATCAGGGCCATGGCGATCATGACGCGCTGGCGCATGCCCCCGGAGAATTCGTGCGGATACTGGTCGAGGCGGCGGGCGGCGTCGTTGATGCCGACGGCCTCGAGCATGGCGAGGGCGCGGCGGCGCGCCTCAGGGGCGTCGCAGAGGCCGTGGATCAGGAGCGGCTCGACGATCTGCTGCGAGACGCGCAGGTAGGGGTTGAGCGACGTCATCGGGTCCTGGAAGACCATCGCGATGCGCTTGCCGCGGATGGCCCGGGCCTCCGCGGGAGGGCAGCGGAGGAGATCGAGGCCGTCGAACACGGCGCGGCCGCCCTCGATGCGGCCCGGCGGCTGCGGGATGAGGCCCATGAGCGAGTAGCAGGTCACGGACTTGCCGGAGCCGGACTCGCCGACGATGCCGAGGGTCTCGCCGCGCTCGACGGCGAAGCTCACGCCGTCGACCGCGCGGGTGATCCCGTTGTGCGTGTGGAAGCTGGTGCGGAGGTCGGTAACTTCGAGCAGGGGCATCAGGCGGTGTTGAGGGCGGCGATGACGGTGGCGGGGGCAAGATCCGCGAGGCGACCTCCGCCGGTGCGCGGGCAGCCGGGCGGCTGGAGGATGACGGCCCGGCCCGCGAAAACCGGGCCCGTGCGCACAGGGTTGGTCGGGCCGAAGAGGGCGACGAGGGGGACGCCGAGGGCGTTGGCGAGGTGCATGCCGCCGGTGTCGTTGGTCACGAGCAGCCGGCAGGCGGTGAGGGCGTCGGCGAACTGCAGGAGGTTGGTCTCGCCGGCGCGGTTGCGCACGCGGTCGCCGAAGCCGGCAGCCACTGCGTCGGTGATCGGCCGGTCGTTGGCCGTGCCGAGCAGCTCGAAGCGTTCCGCGGGCAGGGCCGTGATGAGCGCGCGCCAATGTTCGACCGGCCAGCGTTTCCCGGGGTTGTTCTCGGAGCCGCAGATGAGGGCGATGGCCGAGGACGGAGAGCGGAGGGCCGAGGACGGAAGGGGTGTGCGGTCCGGCGCGGTCTCGAGGCCGAAGTGCCTCAGGAAGTCCGTCCAGAGTTCCAACTGATGGTGTTCGGATTCCGCGAAACCGGCGGGCACGTCGTAGCGGTGGGTCAGCAGGGGGCGCCATTTGCCGGGGCGGCCGAGGCCGAATCGCTGCCGGCAGAGGGTCAGCCAAGCCTCGAGGTCGCCGCGCAGGGAATTGGTGAAAAGCAGATAGCAGTCGGGAAACTCTTCGCGCAGGGCGCGGAAGAAATGAAAATACCCGGCGCTGGAAGGCGGCAGGGGGATGAGGCGGTCGGCCACGCCCCATTGCCCCAGCAGCGGCAGGAACGGCGGCTTGGCGAGCAGGGTGATCTCGGCGTCGGGCCGGCCGGCGCGGAGGGCGCGCAGCAGCGGCAGGGCCATGACGATGTCGCCGAGCCAGTTGGGCAGGCGGATCCATAGGCGCGTGCGGCGGGGCAGGGCGGGGAGGTCGCGCAGCCGCAGGTCGGTGGCGAGGATGTCGCGTTTCTGCTCGAGCCGGAAGCGGCGCGGGGGCGCATCCTGATTTTTCCAGCGCTGGTGGCCCCACAGCCACGAGGCGCAGAAGTTGTCGTCGCGGGTGAGCAGTTCCTCGATCCAGCGGTTGACGGCGACGGTGATGCCCTCGACGCGGCCGTCGTGGGCGACGGGCTCGATGTTCAGCTCGACGCGCCAGAAGCCGAGGTAGCGCGGGAAGATCATGCCGACCTGCGCGCCGTATTTCTCCGCGAGGATGCCCGGCAGCTCGGTGGTGGAGCACACGCGGCCGAAGAAGAGCGACAGGGCGCCCTGGTCACCCGCGTTCTGGTCGGGCAGGACGCCGACGATGCCCTGGCGGCGGAGGATGCACGTCGCCTCCTGCAGACCGCCCTTGCGCGAGAGCAGCTTCAGGCCGAAGCGGGAGCGCGTCCGCTGCACCCAGGCATCGGCGGCCGCGTTGTCGAGCGGGCGGAAGATGATGCCGAACTCCGGGAACGGGCCCTCGAGCAACAGCGGATGGACGGTCTGCACCTCCCAATGCGCGAGATGCGGCGAGCAGAGCACGGCGGCCTGCGGCCGGGCGCGGTGGGCGGCATAGAAGGCCTGCATCGAGGGCGCGGCCTGCACGATGCGGCGCAGGCGGTCCGGGGCGAGAAAGGGCGTGGCGAGCGACAACAGGGTGGTCTCGACGAAGCGCCGGAGGCATTCGCGGGCGGTGGCGGCGCGCCAGGCGGCGGACCGTTCAGGGAAGGCGTGGTGGAGGTTGGAGTGGATGAGCCGGCGCCGGCCGCCGTAGCCGTAATAGACCAGGCGGCTGAACGCCCACGCCAGCAGGCGCAGCGCGGGCTCCGGGGTGCGCGCGAGGGTCCAGCCCGAGGCCTGGAGCAGGAGCTTAACCATGCGGGGCGGGCACGCGGGGCGCGAGGCGGTTTTCACCCGGATTTTGCCGGCGCGGGGAGGATAGCATTTGCGTTCGCACGCAGCGGAGATGAAAACCATGCGCGCGGTGGTTGAAAGTCATTTCTCCGTCCGGCCATGCCCGAACTGCTCATCATCAAGCCCTCCTCGCTCGGCGACATCGTCCACGGGCTGCAGGTGATCGCGTCCCTCAAGGCCCAGCAGCCGGAGTGGCGGGTTTCGTGGATCGTGCGCGACCTGTTCGCCCCGCTGGTGCGGGCGGCAGCGGTGGTGGACGAGACCTTCGTGTTCCGGCGGCACGACGGGGTGCAGGGTTTCCTGCGGCTGATGCGCGAGGTGCGGTGCCGGGACTACGACGTGGCGATGGATCTGCAGGGCCTGCTGCGCACCGGGCTGATGATGAAGTGGACCAAGGCCCGTCGGAAGATCGGCCGTGCCGACGCGCGCGAGGGCGCGACGCTGTTCTACGACGACAAGGTCGGGCAGCCGTCCTACGCCGAGCCGCGGCATGCCGTGGAAATCCTGCTGCCCTTCCTCGCGGCGCTGGGCGGCAGGGCGGAGCTGCAGGGCCGGCTCGTCTTCCGGGAGGCGGAAAAACTCAACCTGTCGTTCATGGACCCGTGGCGCGGACTCGGGCCGGTGCTCATCTTTCCCGACAGCCGGCGCGCGGAGAAGAAATGGAACGGCTTCGCGCAGCTGACGGCGCTGCTCGTGCGCGAGGCGGGCCGCAAGGTCGTGTGGGCGGGCAACGAACACATCCCCTGCCGCGAGGCGTTCCCCGAGGGCATGTTCCTCAACCTCACCGGCAACACCAGCCTGGCCTCGCTCCCCGCGCTCATCGCCAAGGCAGACTGGGTCTTTTCAAACGACAGCGGCCCGATGCACCTGGCGGCGGCGCAGGGCGTCAAGACGATCGGCATCTTCGGCCCCACCGACCCGCGGCTCTACGGGCCCTATCCGCTCAACGCCCCCACGAATTTCGCCATCCAAGCCCCGGTGGGCGACCTGCGGCTCCTGCCGGCCAAGGAGGTCTTTTCCAAGTTCCGCCGCCTCGACGCCACGGCGCGGGGTGTCGAATGGCACTCGGCCTCGCCCTTCGCGCGCCGGGCCTGAGGCCGCGGGCAAGTTTTGTGTTCAACTGCGGGGGCGAAGCCCTCAACCTGCCCCTCCCATGCTCGATCCCAAGCTCCTCCGCGAATCACCCGACCTCGTGCGCGCGGCCATCGCCAAGAAGCATCTCACGGTCGACCTCGACGCCGTGATCGCCGTCGACACGGCCCGGCGCACGCTGCTGGGCGAGGTCGAGCAACTGCGCGCGAAGCAGAAGGCCGCCAACAACGAGATGGCCGCGCTGAAGAAGGGCTCGCCGGAATTCATCGGCAAGGTCGGCGAGATGAAGGCCGTGTCGGCCGAGGTGAAGGCCAAGGAGGAGGGGCTGAAGGCCATCGAGGAGAAGTGGCACCACGCGATGCTCGAGCTGCCCAACCTCCCGCACGCCACCGTGCCCGAGGGCCGGGGCGCCGAGCAGAACGCCGTGCACACCACGCACGGTGATCCGGCCAAGGCCTCGCCGCAGGCCCGCCCGCACTGGGAGATCACCGGCTTCGACCGCCTCATCGACTTCCCACGCGGGGCCAAGGTCACCGGGGCGGGCTTCCCGTTCTTCGTCGGCGACGGCGCCCGGATCGTGCGCGCGCTGCTGCAGTTCTTCCTCGATGAGGGCGCGAAGGCGGGCTACACGGAGGTGGCGCCGCCGATCCTCGTCAACGCCGCCAGCGCCACAGCCACGGGCCAGCTGCCGGACAAGGAGGGGCAGATGTATGAGACGACGCCCGACCGCCTCTTCGCCGTGCCCACGGCCGAGGTGCCGCTCACGAATTTCTTCCGCGACGAGATCCTCGAGGAGTCCGCGCTCCCGGTCTGCCGCTGCGCCTACACGCCGTGCTTCCGTCGCGAGGCGGGCAGCTACGGCAAGGATGTCCGCGGTCTCAACCGCGTGCACCAGTTCGACAAGGTCGAGCTGCTGAAGTGGGTCCATCCCTCGGCCAGCTACGCCGAGCTGGAGAAGCTCCGCGCCGACGCCGAGCGCCTGCTGCAGAAACTCGAATTGCCCTACCGCGTGCTGCTGATGTGCGGCGGCGACCTCGGGTTCGCGCAGTCGAAGAAATACGACCTCGAGGTCTGGGCCGCGGGGCAGAAGCGCTGGCTCGAGGTGTCGAGCTGCTCGAACTTCGAGTCGTTCCAGGCCCGGCGCGCGCAGATCCGTTTCCGGAGCAGGGAGACGGGCAAGCCCGAGCTGGTGCACACGCTGAACGGCTCCGGCCTCGCCGTGCCGCGCGTGCTGGCCGCCTTGCTCGAGAACAACCTGCAGGCCGACGGCCGGGTGAAGATCCCCGCCACCCTCGTGCCCTACTTCGGCAGGGAGCATCTGTCATTTCAGTGAAGCAACGGGAGCAGCCGCCGCGTTCCTGGCCCGCGAAGGCCGTGCGGGTGGCGGCCGACCTGTCCGTCGGCGACTGGCATCCGGGCGTGCAGGGGTGGATGGCGGCGGCCCGCGGACGCGGGACGTGGGGCGTGGCCCTGTCGGGCGGGGCGGACTCGCTGGCCCTGCTGCTGGCGCTGCGGGGCAGCTTCCCGGAACAGCGGGCCCGTCTCGTCGCGCTGCATTTCAACCACCGGCTGCGCGGGCGCGCGGCGGATGGCGACGAGCGATTCTGCGCCAAGGTCTGCGCCGCACTGGGGGTAAAGTTCGCCGCGGGCCGCTGGCGCACGGCGCGCCCAGGCGCCAGCGAGGCGGAGGCGCGCGCGGCCCGGCTGGAGTTTTTCCGCCGCGAGATGGCCCGGCGGAGAATCCGCGTGCTGTGGCAGGCGCACCAGCAGGACGACATCGCGGAGACGATGCTGATGCGCCTCGCGCGCGGCAGCGGGCCGGCCGGACTGGCCGCGCCGCGTCCGGTGCAGGAGCAGGGGACGGGCCGCGTCTTCCTGCGTCCGTTCCTGACCTTGAAGAAGGCGCAGATCACGTCCGCGCTGCGTGCGGCCGGGGTCCCGTGGCGGGAAGACGCGACCAATGCGGGCGGGGATCATTTCCGGAACCGCGTGCGCCGGTCCGTGCTGCCGGCCTGGATGCGCGCCGCCGGGCGCGACGCGGTGGCCGGGGCGGCGCTGACTCGCGAGCGGCTGGAAGAAGACGATGCGGCACTGGAGGAATGGACCGCCAAGGTCGCGAAATTGGATCGCAGGCAGCGTTTGCATCTGGCGCCGCTGGCGGATGCGCCCCGCGCGGTGCAGCGGCGGGCCTTGCACCGCTGGTTGCTGGCGCAGCCGCACGGCAGCGATCTGTCCCGGCAGGGATTCGAGCAGCTGCTGGCGGCGGTCGAGCGTGGCCGGGCGACGCGGTTCAGCCTGGGGCGGAGAGGATTTGCGGTCATCCGGCGGGGTTGGCTGGAGTTTGAAAAAATGACCTAAACTTCGGCGGGGCAGGCCGTAGAAGACAGGGCCGGGGTGTGACATGGCTTAATTTGACTTATCCTCCGGGAACCACCACGTTGGCCGGCCACTCCCAAGACCTGATGTCCGACGAAGATACACCCAAGAAACGCCGCCCGCTGAAGAACGTCTCCCCCGAGGGTTTTCAGCCGAAATTCATCATCGTCATCCTGGCGGTGCTGGCGGCGGTCGCCCTGCTTTATTACCTCAACCCCGCCCGGCAACCCGCGCCGAAGAAGCTGCTGGTGCAGCAGGTCGTGGAGATGGCCGAGAAGGGCGAGATCGCCGAGGGCATGATCCAGAGCGACGCCACCGGCGGACGCGACTGGTATGTGATCATCGGCAAGACCAAGGAGCCCATCCTGCAGGGCGAACAGGGCATGACCCGCGATTTCACGGCGGCCGGCCGGCTGACCGATGGCAACGTCGAGCGCCTGCAGAAGACCATGGCGTTCATCGAGCGCCCGGCGACGACGGTGATGATGACGCTGCTCACCAACATGCTGCCGTTCATCATCGTGATCGGCCTGCTCTATTTCCTGTTCGTGCGGCAGCTCAAGCAGGCGGGCCGCGGCGCCATGAGCTTCGGCAAGAGCCGCGCCAAGCTGCTCACGCGCGAGAAGGACCGCATCACCTTCGCCGACGTCGCGGGCTGCGACGAGGCCAAGGAGGAGGTCAGCGAGGTGGTGGACTTCCTGAAGGACCCCAAGAAATTCCAGAAGATCGGCGGCCGGATCCCGAAGGGCATCCTCATGTTCGGCCCCCCGGGCACGGGCAAGACGCTCCTCGCCAAGGCCATCGCCGGCGAGGCCGATGTGCCGTTCTTTTCCATCAGCGGCTCGGACTTCGTGGAGATGTTCGTCGGCGTCGGCGCGAGCCGCGTGCGCGACATGTTCGAGCAAGGCCGCAAGAACGCCCCGTGCCTCATTTTCATCGACGAGATTGACGCCGTGGGCCGCCAGCGCGGCGCCGGCCTCGGCGGCGGCAACGACGAGCGCG
>CAZMFB010000035.1:0-11788 GCA_964565475.1 uncultured Opitutaceae bacterium
CGACGCGCCACTTCGGGGCGAGCAGACGTATCAGCGTCTCGTAGTGTTCGATGACGTTGGGGCCGTCGGGTGTGAATACGACGCAGGGTTTGGGCACTCCCGAGTCGAAGACCCGCAAGCGACCCGCCGGGGTCGTGATCCAGCGGGTGGGGAGCGGTCCTTCGACCGCGGGGCCGCGCTGCCAGGCGGAAAAGCGCGTCAGCAGATGATCGAGCCGTGCACCGAGGTGCATGGGAAGTTCGCCTCGGGTTATTGGGATCCGGTGATGTCCGAGCTGGCGGTGGCGCGACTGCGGGCGTGCAGCGCAAGGGCCCCGGCATTGCAAAGCAGCGCGAGCCCGAAGCCGGCTACGGCGATGTTCAAGCCGAGCAGCCGGAGTTCGCCGCGGCCTTCGACGACCATCGAGCCGCCATAGGTGTCGCGGAGCGCGTAGGCCGCGAGGAAGGAGAGCATGACTATGCCGTTGACGACGGTGGCGGTGCGGAGGTCGCGATTCCGCCAGAGGCGCCACGCGGCGAAGAGCCCCAGACTGGTGTTGGCGATCAACTGCCAGACTTCGTGCACGCGCGCGTGCGGGACCCACGCGGGGTTGAAGACGTGGGAGTCGTTGACCTCGAGGAGCGGGACGGCGATCGCGTAGAAGACGATGTCGACGGTGACGAGGAGGCGAGGGACGAGTGCCACGGGAGGCAGGGTGGACATTTTCAAGTGCGTGGCGCGGCCGGTCAGGCGGACGTGGAATTGGCGGGTGTTGACGACGCCGGGCGATCGGGTTCGCCGGCGAGCGACCGCCATTTTGTTTCGTCGACGCCGAAAATCAGGAGCCAGAATACCGTCGCCCCGGCGCCGAGGAGGGCGAGACCAACGATCAGAGGGAACAGTTGCCGGGCGAGGGGCTCGTAGAGGTAGGTCAGCCAGCCGAACCCGCCCACGCAGCTCAGGATGCCCAGCGCCCGCGGCAGAAACGTGGATCGAAAAACGAGGTAACCCTGCACGATCGCAAAGAGTCCGAAGAAAACCACGGCCACGGTTTCGGCGAGGTAGTTGATCCAGAGAAAGAGGAGCGCCATGGCCCGCAACTGCTCGTCGGGGAACACGCTGAGGTATTTGGCCCCGCCCAGCAGCAGCAGGGGTGAGCAGAAGAACACCCGGCCGACGAGTTTGACGACGCATCCGACCAGGCCGAAGCTCGCGGCGAGCAGCGAGGCCGTGCGATCCACCGGCCGGAGGAGGCGGTAGAAGAGGAGGATCATCGTGAGCTGGCAGGCCATCTCGACGAGATAGGCGGCGAAGCCGGCGCGGTAGAGGGATTCGTGTTGGAGGATGTTGGCGGCGGTCGCGTTGGCATTGCCGACGACCACCAGACGCTCGCTGACGAAGGCCTGGGCGAAGATGCCGAGCAGGATGGTGAGCAGATAAAACACGCCGACGAACCGGGCGAGGCGGAGAGGCGAGCTGGCGTCGTGGGAGGGCGCGGTGTCGGGCTGGGTGACGGGGCGGTGGGTGGGCATGGTAAAGTGGAGGAGGCGGGGTGAAGCGCTCAACCGAGTTTGATGAGGGCGTCGATGGCCTGCTGGAACTTCGGGTTGATCTGGAGCGCGGCCTTGTAGGCGGCGCGGGCGGCGGCCGGGTCGCCGCGCTTCTCGTGGATGATGCCGAGGCGCCAGTGGGCGGCCTCGTGGCGGGGCGCGCCGGGGGGCGGGGTCAGGGCGAGGCAGCGGGTGAGGGCCGCGATGCCGCGGTCGAGGCGCTCGCCGCTCAGGGCGGCGGTGCGGCCGAGCTGGAAGAGGGCGCCGTAGTCGTCCGGCGCGGCGAGCAGGGCGGCTTCGAATTCGGTCGCCGCGGCGGAGTAGTTTTTCTCCGCCTGCGCGATCATGCCGAAGGCGACGTGGCCGCGCACGGCGTCGAGCTGGCGGATGGCGGCGGCCTGTTCGCGGGCCTTGTCGATGCCGCCGCCCATCATGGCGGGCGCCATCTGGTAGAACGACATCAGGTTCTCGCGGGCGGCGAGGTTCTGGGGGTCGAGTTGGACGGCCTTCTCGTAAGCGAGGCGGGCTTTCTTGGCCCAGCTCATCTTGGAGAACATGCCCGCTTTTTCCGCGGCGAGGCCGTAGGCCCCGGCGAGCCGGAGGTGCAGGCCGCTGTTGTCCGGGTCGAGGGCGACGGCTTTTTCGTAGGCGGCGACGGCGCCGTCGGCGTTGCCTTCGGCGACGAGCTTGGCGCCGAGCGCGGCGGCATCCTGGGCGGCTGAGGCAGCGGCCCAGGCGGGGTTGGCGGACCAGAGGAGCAGAATGGCGGCGATGAGGAGGGCGGGGCGCATGGCGGGTGGAGGGATGGGGGGTGATCGGGTTGCGGTGAAGCGTTGGGGAAGGAGAGGGAGGCGTGGGAAACACTCAGGTGGGCCGCCGGCCCTCGGCCCACGCGACTGCATACCAGAGCGCCGCCGTCCGGGCGCGGCTCCAGTCGTGCAGCGCCGCCACGGCGCGATCGAAGTCAGTGGCGCCGAGCAGTCCGGCCTGGAGGATGACGGGGCGCGCGCCTTCGATGACGCCGATCAGATTGGCGACGTAGTGGGGAAAGGTCGGAGCGCCCGTGCAGCTCCCGAAGAACACGCATGAGTTGCGAACCGGGATTGCACCCGCGTCCGCCAGCAGGGCGACCAACCGGCGTCCGACGGCCGGGTCGTTGCCGAGATGGACGTAGCTCGCCTGGTAGGCCTGCCACAAGCGGGCGAACCCGGGCGGCTCCGGTTCGAGCCGCATCACGTCGTGATCGTCGTCTTCGAGCACGATGCGTCCGCCGGGTCGCACGGCGCGGACCATCGCCCGGACCACCGGCAAGGGGTCGCGGAGGTGCTCGAGGAGGAAGCGGGTGTGTGCGACGTCGAACGCGCCCCATTCGTCGTCGCGCAGCGGAGCTTGCAAGGCGTCGCCGAGGCGGAATTCGACCAGGGCGGATTCGCCGGCCTCGGCGGCCTGCCGCCCGGCGGCGGCAATCTGCTCGGCGCTGCGCTCGACCCCCACGACGCGGACGCCCGCAGCGCGCGCCATGGCCCGCGCGAGCTGTCCGAGGCCGCAGCCGAGGTCGAGGATCCGTTCGCCCCCGCGCAGGTCGAGTTCGCGCAGCGAACCGGCGTTGAGCAGGTCGTTCAGCAGCGACAGGCGATCCTGCTCCTGCGGGGCGACGCCATGCAGATACTCGGAGGTATGGGCAGGTTGCATGGGAAGCGATTTTTGCAAATGCGGCGGAACGGCGATGCGGCTCACTCGGCGCGGAGGGCCGTGAGCGGGCTGACTTGGGTGGCCCGCCGGGCGGGGAGGGAGCAGGCGAGCAGCGTGGCCGCCAGGAGCGCCGCCGCGGGAATGCCGAAGGCGAGTGGATCGAACGACGCCAGGTCGTTGAGTGTGCTGCCCAAGACACGGCCGGCGCCGACGCCCAGCAGCAGACCGGCGGCGAGACCGGTGAACGCCAGCGTCAGGCCCTCGCGCAGGATCATGGCCCGGATGCTGGCCGGATCCGCCCCGAGCGCGAGCCGGATGCCGATTTCGCGCGTGCGCCGGGCCACCGCGTAGGCTTTGACGCCGTAGATGCCGACCGCCGCGATCAGCAGGGTGGCGGCGCCGAAGAAATAGACGAGCCGCGTGACGAGGTGCAGCGACCAGATCTCGACCGAGGATTCGCGGTGGGCGCGGAACGTGCGGAGACTGAAGACGGGGACGCCGGGGGCGGCAGCCTGGATGGCTTCGCGCACCTGCTCCCGCAGACCGTGGGCCGCAGCGGCGGTCGCGACCGCGGGGCGGACGTGGAAGTGGACGCCGTAGGCGAAGTGCTGGGCGAACGGCAGGAAAATCGCTCCGAGCGGTTCCTCGTCCCAGATGTCGGAGCGCGTGGACGAGACGATGCCGACGATTTCCATCGGGCGCGACTTGGGCAGACCGGGATACGAGGCGAATTGGATGCTCTGGCCGAGCGCATCCGCGTCGGGCCAGAGTTTCCGGGCCAGGGTGGCGTCGATGATGGCGCCGGGCGGCGCGTCGCCACCGCCGGTCTCGCCGGCGGTGAACGCTCTGCCGCGGAGCAGGGAGATGCCCAGAGTGGCGAAATAGTCGGCGCCGATGCTGTTCATGCGCACGGCGGTCCGCTCGTCTTCGCCGGCGGCCGTGGCGCGCTGCACTTCGGCGCCGCCGGCGTCGCGGCCGAACGGGGCGATCACCCCGATGCTGGCGGAACGCACGCCGGGAATCGCGGCCAGCCGTTCCTCGATCGCGCGATAGATCTGGCGCGTGCGCGTCTCGTCGTAGCTTGCCAGCTTGGCGTTCGCCTCCGCGATGAGCGTGTGATCGGCCTCGTAGCCGGGATCGCGGTTGAACGCGCCGTCGGCCATCCGGATGAAGAGGCCGCCGCAGATCAGCAGCGCGAGGGTGAGTGAGACCTGCGCCACCTGGAGGGGATGGCGCGGCATCCAGCGGCGGCGGGCGCCGCCGCCGTCCTCGGCCGAATTCTCCTTCAACCCGGTGAGCACGTCGGTGCGCGAGAGCCGCAGGGCCGGGCCCACGACGAAAAACAGCGTTGCCAGTCCGGCGAAGCCGAGGGTGGCGAGCGCGGCCGCGCCCGTCGTCGAGCCGGTCAGGACGACCGAGACGGGCAGTTGCGAGGTCGCGGCGGTGGCGATCGCACGAACCAGCCAATCCGCGCAAAACAGGCCGAGGCCGCCGCCGATGGACGCGAGCACAAAGCCCTCCGTGAGCAACTGGCGGATGATCCGGCCCCGCCCGCCGCCGAGCGCGAGGCGGACGGCGAACTCCTTGCGGCGCGCGTGCCCGCGGGCGAGCTGCAGGCCGGCCAGGTTCAGGCAGACCACCGACAGCACGGCGGTGGAAAGACCGAGCAGGACGACGCTGGCCAGCGCGAGGCCCAGTTCGCTTTCCGGATACGCGCTGGTCTTGAGGCGCGGCAGCGGGCCGTGGCGGAGGGTCTGTTCCTTCTGTTCCGCGGGGAACCGGCGCACCAGACCCTCGCCGAGAAATTTCAGGGCCGCCTGGGCCGTGTCGGGGCCGACGTCGGACTGCAACCGGGCGACGAGGTGCAGGACGCGCGCGTCGGCCTGTGCCAGACGGCTGTCGCCGCCGCCGGGCCGGCCGCGGACGAGCGTGTCGTAGACGCCGAGGGGGAAATAGAAATCGGGGCCGGTCAGCATTTCCGTCCCGGAAAACCCTTCGGGCGCGACGCCGACCACGGTGTAGAGGCGGTCGTTCGCGCGGATCGTCGAGCCCACGATGTCGGCCCGGCCGCCGGTCCTTTGCCAGTGGGTGTGGCTGACGATGACGACGGGCCGGTCGGCCCCGGGTTGTCCTTCGGCGGCGGAGAAACCTCGCCCGCGCGACAAGGACACCCGCAACACGTCGAAGTAGTCGGCGCTGACGAAGCTGGCGAGGGCGCGCCGGATCTCGGTTCCCTCGCCGATGCCCACGGTGGCGGGCGTGTGGGCGAGGAGCCCGGCAAACAGTTCGCTGCGCGTGCGCAGCTCAACGTAAACCGGGTGGGAGAACGGCCGGAACTCGGCCGCGTCAACCGTGCTCTGAGAGTAGAGCTGGACGACGCGCCCCGCCTCGGGAAATGGGCGGGCGCTGAACCCAATGGCGTGGACGACGCTGAACATCGCGGTGTTCACGCCGATGCCGAGCGCGAGCACGACCACCGCCGCGGCGGTGAAGCCGGGGGATTTGGCCAGCAGGCGGAGGGCGAGGCGCAGGTCCCGCGCGAAATCGTCCAGCCAGCGCCAGCCGAAGGAGTCGCGGGCCTGTTCTTGCAGCGTGACGGTGTTGCCGAAGCGGCGCTGGGCGGCGAGGCGGGCCTCGTCGGGCGGCAGGCCGTCGGCGGCGAGGTCGGCGGCGCGTTGCTCGAGGTGCTGGAGCATCTCCTCGGCCATCTCGGCCTCGACCTCGTGGCGGCGGAAAAGGGAACGGAGACGGCGGTGGAGGTTCATCGCGAGGGGCGGGTGGAGCTACTCGGCGCGGAGGTCAGTGGCGGCGTTGGCGGCAGGAGTCTCCGGAATGCGCGCTGTGGCGAAGAGGAGCCAGAAGATGATGGCCAATTCCCCGATCGCGTAGAAAGGCATGCCGAACTTGAAGACGAGCGGCCCGTAGGCGGGGAAGACCAGATTGGTGAATCCCAACACCGCATACGTCACGCCGCCGACGATCAGCAACACCCCGAGGAGCTTGGGATAAAAACGAGACTTAATGACAAGACCGCCGAAGGGCAGCAGCCAGAAGCCCCAGAAAAACGTCGCGAGCACGGTGGCGGTGGAGCCGAGACGGAGAAACAACCACGCGAGAGCGTCGCGCTCCGCTGGGCTGAAGACCGGGAAGGAGTTGGCCGGATCGAGCAGGATCAGCGGGGCCATGCGGCAGACGAGGGCGATCATGCCGATGGAAACCGACATCGCGACGAGCGCGACGAGGCAGCGCGCCTGCTGGCGGGCAACGTCGCGGAACAGGTGATAGAGCAGGAGGGCGAGGAGCAGGAAGGCGACGTGGGAGGCCAAGTCGGAAAGCACTCCCAGGCGGTAGAGCACCGGTTCCGCGGCGATGCGTTGCGCGGTGGCGGGCGCATCGCCTTTGACGATGAATCTGGCCTTGAGGAAAAACTCGTTCAGCGGAGCGAGCACCAAGATGAGCAGGTAGACGAAACCCGCCTGCCGCGCCGTTGCTTTCAGGGATGTAGAGGTGGACATCGGAAGGCCGCGGGGTCGGGTGTCACTCGGCGCGGAGGGCGGCGAGGGCGTTGATTTTCCCGGCCCGGCGGGCTGGCAGCCAGCAGGCGAGCAGGGCGACGGAGACGAGGAGGAGGGTGGCGCCAACCAGGACCGGGGCGCTGTTCATGCGCATGGCGGGATTGGCCTTGGCGAGCAGGGAGCAGATGGCGAGTCCGCCGGCCCAACCGAGCAGCGCGCCGACGCAAGCCAGCTTCACGCCCGAGGCGAGGACGAGGCGGATGATCTGGCCGAGGCTGGCGCCGAGGGCGAGCCGCACGGCGAATTCGCCGGTGCGCTGTGTCATTGTGCGGGCGATGACGCCATAGATGCCGAGGGCGGCGAGGCCCAAGCCGAGCCCGGCCATGCCGGCGAAAATGTCGCGACCGACCGCGACCTGATAGTTCGCACGTTCGACAGTGCGGTCGGCGTGCTGGAGCTGGCGGACGGGTAGGTCGGGGTCGAGCTGCGCGAACGTCTCGCGGATGCCGACGAGGACCGCGAGCGGAGCGACGGCGCCGGTGCGGACGGCGATTTCGTTTTGCGCGCGCGGTTCCTGGGCGATGGGCTGGTAGATCTGATTTGTGATCGCGTTCGGGACATTGATGGCGGGCTCGACGTCGGCGACGACTCCGACGACCTCGCCCCACACCGGCTTGCCGTCCGTGACGGGGGCGAGGCGTTGGCCGACGGGGTCCGCCGCGCCGAAGAGCGCGCGGGCGGTCGATTCACTCACGATGTAAGCGGGAGGCGAGCCGGTTTGGTCGCGCGCATCGAAGGCGCGGCCGGCGAGCAGGCGCGTGCTATAGACGGCGAAGTAGTCCGGGCTCACGAGGTTGACCCCGGCGGCGGGTTCCTGGCCGCGGGGCGGGGCGTCGCGGCCGGCGACGACGAACCGGCGGACATCCGTCCAGTTGTTGAACGGCGTGGAGGTGGAAATGCTGGCGGCGGCGACGCCGGGGAGGGCGGCGAGCCGTTCGAGCGCGAGCCGGTGGAAGGCGGCGAGTTTCTCCGCGTCGACGTAGGTGCCCGGCGGCAGCAGGATCGTGCCGGTGACGAGGTTTTCCGAGATCCAGCCGGTGCGGCGCCCGTTGAGTTCGTTGAGGCCGCGGATGAAAACGCCGGCGGCGGCGAGCAGGGTCATCGCGACGGCGAACTGGCCGACGATGAGGGCCTGGCGGAAGCGCTGGTGGCCGCGCCCGCCCACGGTGCCGCGGCCGCCGCTCTTCAGGGTGCCGTTGAGGTCGAGGCGCAGCGCGAAGAGCGCCGGCGCCAGACCGAAAGCAAGCGCGGTGACGAACGCGGCCAGCAACGCCCAGCCGAAAAGCGGCCATCCGATCTCCATGACGACCCCTTCGCCGTTGTCTCCCATCGAGCGCACGGCCATGTAGTCGCGGAACCAGAGGGCGAAGAACACCGCCACGACGCCGCCGAGCAGGGAGAGCAGGAGGGACTCGGCGATCAGCGGACGCAGCAGTTGCAGGCGGGAGGCGCCCAGCGCTCCGCGCACGGCGAACTCCCGGGCGCGGGCCATGGTGCGGGCGAGGAGCAGGTTCGCGAGGTTGGAGCACGCGATGAGCAGGACCAGCAGCGAGAGGGCGAGCATCATGTTGAACATCGGACGGGCGCTCTTGCCCGTGATGGTGTCCGGCAACGGCGCCGCGCGCCATGAGCTGCCGGCGTTGGTCTCGGGAAATTCCTGCGCCAGCCGCGCTCCGAATTCGGCGACGAGGCCCGCGACCTCCGCGGAGGAGCGCTCCTCGGCAGGCCGGATGAGAACGCGCAGCTGCGGATTGCGCCGGTCCTCCGCCTGCCCGGGAGCGAGAGCGAGCGGTCGGAAGAAGTCGATCATGCCGAGGTGGCGCCATTCGTTGAACGCGGCGGGCATCACGCCGACGACCTGGTGCGGCTCGCCGTCGACCCGGATGGTGCGACCGACGACCGACGGATCGCCGCCGTAGCGCCGCTGCCAAACGCGCTGGCTGAGGATGACGACGCGATCGAGGCCGGGGGATTCCTCCTCGGGGCGGAAGGAGCGGCCGTGCTGTGGGGCGAGCCCGAGCAGGTCGAAAAGATTCGCGCCGACGCGGGCGGCGTAGGCCATCTCCGCCGGGTTGCCGGGGTCCGAGAGGCTGGCGTTGGCGGGCAGGTAGGCGGCGACTGCGCCGAGATCGGGGGCCGCGCGGCGGAAATCGAGGTAGTCGGCGGGGGCGATGTGGCCCTGGCGGTTTTGCGCCGTGGCGCGGTAGATCCGCACGAGCCGACCGCTCTCGGGGTAGGGCAACGGTTTGAACAGGATCGTCTGGATCATCCCGAACATTGCGGTGTTGGCGCCGATGCCGAGGCCGAGCGTGAGGATGGCGAGGAGCGCAAAGCCGGGGGAGCGGATGAGCTGGCGCGCGGCGAAGCGCAGATCCTGCGCGAAACGTTCGAGAGCCCCCCAGCCGAAGGTGTCGCGGGCGCGCTCCTGGATGGCGGCGACGTTGCCGAAGCGGCGTTGTGCGGCGAGGCGGGCCTCGTCGGGCGGCAGGCCGTCGGCGGCGAAGTCGACGGCGCGCTGTTCGAGGTGCTGGCGCATTTCCTCGGTCATCTCGGCCTCGAGGTCGCGACGGCGGAAGAGGGAGCGAAGACGACGGAGGAGATTCATGGCGAGGGGCACTCTCCGGTCATTCGGCGCGGAGGGCGGCGATGGCGTCGATTTTTCCGGCGCGGCGCGCCGGCAGCCAGCAGGCGAGCAAGGCGACCCCCACGAGAACGAGGGTGGTTAGAATCAGAATGCCGGGACTGTCGGTGCGGATGCCCGGGTAAACCGAACCGAGCAGCCGCGCGACGCCAAAGGCCCCGATCAGGCCGAGCGCGGAGCCGAGCAGCGCCTGGCGCACGCCGGCGCCGAAGACCAGGCGCGTGATGTCGCCGAGGCCGGCCCCGAGCGCGAGGCGGATGGCGAATTCCCCGCTGCGTTGCGCCGTGGTGCGGGTGATGACGCCGTAGATGCCGAGTGAGGCGAGCGCGAGGCCGAGGACGCCGAAGGCGCCGAGCATATCGCGGAGCACACCGAGTTGGTAGAGCGTGCGGTCGATGTTGCGGTCGGCGGATTGCAGCCGGCGCACGGGGAGGTCGGGATCGAGTGCGGCGAGGGTTTCGCGGATGGCCGGCACGAGCGTCGCGGGCTGGACACCGGGCGCGGCGCGCACGGCCAGCTCGACGTTGCGCAGGGCCTCCTGCGCTAGCGGCTGGTAAACGTGATGCACGACGGGGTTCGGGTCGGGGTCTACGGTCTGGAAATCCGCGACGACGCCTACGATCTCGCCGGAGGCGATCTCGCGGCCGTCCGCGAGCTGGACGAGGCGGCGGCCGACCGGATCCTGTTCGCCGAACCAGGCGCGTGCGGTCGACTGACCGAGGAGGTAGACGCGCGGGGCGGTCGCGTCGTCGCGGGCGAGGAAGGCGCGCCCGGCGACGAGTCGCATGGCGAAGGCTTCGAGGTAGGCGGGGCTGACGGAGTTCACCATCGCGGCGGTTTCGCGGCCGGGCGCGGGGCGTTCGCGTCCCTCGACGTGGAATTTCCGCACGTCGGTCCAGTGGTAGAACGGCGCGGCTCGGGCGAACGCCGCCAGCTCCACGCCGGGCAGGGCGGCGAGGCGTTCGAGCGCAAGCCGGTGGAAGGCGTGGATTTTCCCGTCATCGCCGTAGGCCCCGGCCGGCAGGGACAAGTGGCCGGTGACGACCGATGCGGATTCCCAGCCGGAGCGGCGGTGGTGGAGATCGTGCAGGCCGCGGATGAAGAGCGCGGCGGCGGTGAGCAGGATCATCGAGAGCGAAAATTGCCCGACGATGAGCGCCGAGCGGAAGCGTTGCTGGCCGCGGCCGCCGGTCTGCCCGCGCGCGCCGGACTTGAGCGTGTCGTTCAAGTCGAGCCGCAGGGCAAAGAGCGCGGGCGCGAGCCCGAAGGCGAGGGCAGTGACGAGCGAGGCCACGAAGGCCCAGCCCATGACGGCCCAGTCGACGTCGAACCAGACGAACTCGCCGTTGTCGCCGGTCGAGCGCAGAGCCGCCCAGTCGCGGAAGAGGTAGGCCACGGCGATGGCGAGCACACCGCCGGCGAGGGAAAGCACGACCGCCTCCGCGAAGAGCGGCCGCAGCAGCTGCAGGCGAGTTGCGCCCAGCGCGGCGCGCACGGCGAATTCGCGGGCCCGAGTCATGGTGCGGGCGAGCAGCAGGTTGGCCAGATTGGAGCAGGCGATGAGGAGGACGAAGCCTGACAGGCCGATGAGCATGGGCAGGATGACGCCCCCGCTCGAGCCGACCACGGTGGATTGCATTGAGAGTGTTCGCCAGGAGCTGCCGGTGTGCTCGGCGGGATACTCCCGGGCGCGACGGGCCCCGAAGTCCGCGATGAACGCCTCCGCCCCCGCGGGTGTGATGCCGGGACCGAGGCGACCGAAGACCTGGAGATGGGCTGACTTGCGGTCGGTGGAGAATTCCGGGGTGAAGGCGAGGGGACGGAAAAAGTCGATATTACCGAGGTGGCGCCAGTCGTTGAAGGCGGCGGGCAGCACGCCGATGACCTCGTGCCACTCACCGTCGATGCGCACCCGGCGGCCGATGATGTCGGGCGTGGCTTGGTAGCGGGTGCGCCAGGTCCGTTGACTGAGGATGGCGACGCGGTGGCGTCCGGGCGTGTCCTCCCCGGGCAGGAAGTCCCGCCCGAACTCGGGCACGACACCCAGAAGGGCAAAGAGGTTGGTGGTGGAGCGTCCGGAGTAGGCGAGCTCGGCCGGCTGGCCGGGATCGGAAAGACTGACCCGCTCAAAGTTCAACGCGGAGAAATCTCCGTAAGCTTCACGGGCCTGCCTGAGTTCGAGGTAATCGGCGGGCGACAGGCCGCCTTTCGGATGCTGGGGCGTGACCCGGTAGATTTGTTGGAGGCGGCCGGCGTCGGCGTAGGGCAGGGGCTTGAGCATGACGCCGTTCGCGAGGCTGAACATCGAGGTGTTGGCGCCGATGCCGAGGCCGAGGGTGACGATGGCGAGC
>CAZMFB010000036.1:0-9642 GCA_964565475.1 uncultured Opitutaceae bacterium
CGCGGCGTTCCAATTCTGCGAGTGGCGCCACGAGGCATTCACGCTGCCCGGATAGACCTGCGTGATGCGCCCGACGGGACGGGGGTCGCCCGGGGCGGGCGCGGAGCGGACGACCCGGCCGGGAAACAGTGCCTCGCCGTTCACCATGGCCTGCGTGTCGAGCATCAGCAGCTCGTTGGTCTTGCGCGTATCGACGAAATCGAGCGTCGCGCGCACGCGGTGGCGCTCGCCCCGCTCAAAGATGAGCCCGGCGGTCTGCGTCACGGCCTCCTCAGCCGAGATCGCAGGATTGAGCAGTTCGTCGGAGCGGGTCTCGTAGGTCTCGTTGCGCCGCGGATCGAAGATCTCCTCGCGGTTGATGCCGATGTCGGGGCCGCCCGGCGCCACGACGACCTTGCTCAGCTGCGGGGTCGGGAACCGGTTCGAGGTGCTCACGCTGCAGCGGAACGAGAGGCCGCCGGCGAAAGCCGCCTTCAGGCTGAAGGTCGGGGCGACATTGGACTCGCGGGCGAGGGCCGAGGCCACGTAGCGCACGGCCACGTCCGCCTCGAGTTCGTGCATCCACCGGGGGAGCCTCCCGCGGGGCCAGAGCGCCCCGCGAAGTTCCGTGAAAAAGCTGTAGCGCTCGAGGGTGCGTCCGCTGCGGGCGGCGGCGTTCACCGCGACCGTGCCATCGCCGTAACGGAACTCGTCCTGGAAGGCCGCGAGCTTCTGCCAGCGGTAGTCGGCGCCGAGCTGCAACACGCCGCGGCCCGTCGGGAGCGGCAGCGCCTGGTTCACGAGACGCGCGGCAGCATCAAGCGTCTGGTAATCTCCGGTTTCAAGGAAGCGGTTGCGCCCGCCCCGGTAGACAAGCACCTCGTCGTGGAAACGCGCCGGGGCGGCGTGCACCTGCGTGTCGCGCAACGGATTGTAGGCCCCTTGCGCGAGGAGCGCCTCCCAACGGTCGCGGTCGGCGCCGGCCAGGCCACGGAAACGCACGACGTTGTGCGCATACTGGGCGTCGAGCGAGGCCTGCCAATCATGCGGCAGGCGGAGCAGCACGCCGGCGACGCCGGAGGTGAAATCGATGCGCGTCTCGTTGTAGTTCTCGCCCAGCGCCGTGGCCTGCTCGTTGAGCGAGATCTCGATGTCCTGTCCGAATGGATTCAACGGCGCGGTGGCCGGCATGAACAGGTCCGCGGCCACGACGCCATGGCCGCGGTTGATCACGGTGCGCGAGGTGGTCACGTCGATCCCGAGCTGCAGCCACGGAAAAGGATCGTAGGTCACGGAGCCGAACCACGCAGCGCGGCGTTCGCGGCGGCCGTAGGGCGAGTCCACGCTCGTAGGCGCGGCGGCGAGGCCGCCGGGCCCGTCAAAAAAGTCGGGGTTGCGCACGCCGGCCCGCCCGGCGAAGGCGCCGATGACCCCCGTCCCCGCCGCCCCGGGGGCGACCGAGGTGAACGTGGCCGTGCTGCCCGCCAGCAGCGGGGTGCCGTCGGCACTGCGGATGTTCGGCGTGGCGCGGTGGGGATTGAGTTCGACCAGCGGACGCGTGGCGTCGTGCCGGCGCCGGTGGCCGAGTTCGGTCTCGGTCGGCGGCTCGCTGCGGCTGAAATTGGCGCTGAGCCTCAGGCGCAACCGGCCGTCGAGCAGCGACTGGCCGTGCTGAAGCGAGAGCGAGGACTGCGGTGCGTCGAATCCGCCCAGGGCGTTGGTGTAGGTGGCGGTGATCTCGGTGGCGGTCACATCGGGACGCAACACGATGTTGATGACGCCGCCGACCGGGCTGCCGCTGTAGAGCGCGGAGGCGGAAAGCGGGAGCACCTCGACCTGCTGGACGAGGTTGAGCGGGATGAAGTTCACGTCGGGCGGCTGCACCTCGCTGTCGCTGGTGAGGATCTCGGGCAGGCGGCGGCCGTTGATGAGCACGACGGTCTCGGTGGCGCCGTAGCTGCGGAGATTGAGGTTGCGGCTGCCCGCCACCGGACCCGCGCTGCCAAGCGACTGCTCGGGGGTCGGCGAGGTGTCGCCCTCGAGCACGGCGCGCTGGAGAAAGTCATTCAGCGACACCACGCCGCTGCGTGTGATCTGCTCGCGCGTGTGCACGGCGAAGGGCAGCGCGTCGTTCTCGGTGCGCAACAGGTCGAGGTTGCCGGTCGCCCGGCGCTGGCCGAGGAGCGAGGCGCTGTCATCGAGCAGCTTCATGCGGGCGGACCGGGCCTCGACGACGATGGGGTCGAGGCGCGCCAGCTCCTCGGCCTGGAATTTCTGCGGCGCAACCTCGGTCAGTTCGTTGGCGACGACGCCGACGCGATCGAGGCGCAGCTGCTGCCAGCCCGCGGCGCCGGCCACAAGCTGGTGCGTGCCGGGCGGCACGGAGGAGAACTCATACTCGCCGCCGGGGCCCGTCATGGTCTTCTCGCGCGTGCGCAGCAGCACGACCTCGGCGCCGGCGGCGCCGGTGCCGTCGGGCGCGAGCAACCGGCCGCGCAGGGTGCCGGTGGGCCGCCGGGCCGCGGTGACGACGTATTTGCCGCCGCCGTTGCGGCGCACGGCGAACCCCGTGTCGCGCAGGAGGCGCTGGAGCGCTTCCGCCGGCTCGTAGTCCCCCTGCAACGCCGGGGTGCGGACCCGGGAGAGCTCGTCGGCGGGAAAGATGACATCGATACCGGTCTGCTTGCCGAAGGCGATGAGCGCCTCGGCGGCGGGTTGCGCGGGCAGGTCGAATTTCACCGGCTCGGCCCCAAGGCCGGCGGCGAGCAGCAGCGCGGCGGCGAGCCGGAGAAATTGTCGGAGCGAAGGCACCACGGGGGTCAATCGCGGGGGAAGACGCGGACAGCGCCGGTCCGCGCGTCCGTCTCCACGCGCACCGGGAAGGCGTCCTGGATGTCGCGCAGGAAGCCGTCGAGGTCGTCGAGGCGGTAGGTGCCGCCGATCTTCCGGTCGGCAGCGGGACCGGCGGCCGAAAGCTCGCGCCCGTGGTAGCGGGCGAAGTGCGCCATGGCCTCGCCGAGCGGCAGGGACCGGAAGACCGCCTGGCCGCGGCGCCAGGCCAGCGCGTCGTCCAGTGCCTCGGGCGTGAGAAAACGGGTCGTGATGCCCTCGGCGGGGCCGGCCGTGAGTTGTTGCCGCTCCACCAGGGTCACGGGCGGCCGGGACGTGGCGGTGGCCTCCACCGAGCCCTCGGCGACCGTGACGGCCAGCATCCCGTTGGCATCCGTGCGCACGCAGAACTGCGTGCCGGTGACGCGCACCGTGCCCGCGGGTGTCTCGACGACGAAGGGGCGGACGGGATCCTTCGCCACGGCAAAGAAGGCCTCGCCGGTCTCCAGCCGCACGCGGCGCACATCACGTTCCAGCGTGATGGCGAGGGAGGTGCGGGCGTTGAGCTCGACGGAGCTGCCTTCGGCGAGCGCGAGGCTGCGGCGCTCGGCCACGGCGGTGGCGAGGGTGTTGCGCTCGGCCGGCGCCGGACCGGGCCAGAAGAACAGCGCGACTGCCGCAGCCGCGGTCAGCGCCACGCCGGCCCATAGCGGCCGGCGCAGCCAAGGGGACGGCTGGGCAGCATGCAGCGCTGTGTGAGTCTCCGCCGTCTCGTCCCTGATGCCTTCCAGCAACGGCATTTGCTGTTCGAGGTCGGCGGAAAGCTGGCAATACCCCGCGAGCGCGGCGCGGTGGGCCGGGTCGGCGGTGATCCACGCGTCGAGGCGGGCGCGGTCGGCGGCGGTGAGTTCGGAGCCGTCGAGGCGCATGGCCCAGTAGGCGGCCTGCTCGTCGCGGTCGGCGAAGGAATGGTTCGTGATCTTCATGTCGGGTTCTCCTCGGAGGGGGCGCCGGGCTGCAGCGCGGCGCGGAGCAGGCGGAGGGCGCGGAGGTGTTGTTTTTCGACGGTGCTGACGGCGAGGCCGAGGCGCGCGGCGATCTCCTTGTGGGAAAGCAGCTCGAGCTTGCGGAGGATGAGCACCTGACGGCAGCCGGGCGGCAGGGCGCTGATGGCGGCCTGCAGGCGCTCGAGTTCCTGGCGGGCGATGACCTGCTGCACGACACCGGGCGCGGGCGAGGCGGCGAACTCGGTGGTGTCGGCCGCGCCGGCGATGGGCGAGATGGCGCGGCGCTTGAGCTGGTTGGCCGCAAGGTGGCGGGCCGTGGTGTAGAGGAAGGCCTCGGGCTGCTGGACGCGTTTTTCCTGCATGGCCGGGTAGACGCGCGAGTAGGCGTCGTGCGCCAGTTCCTCGGCGTCGGCGTCGTTGCCGGTCAGCCGGCGCAGGTAGCGGCGCAACGGGCCGACGGTGGCCTGGTAGAAACGCGCGAAATCAGGCGGACTGGACGGTGGTTCCGACATGGCGGGCGTGACCGATGCTGGGGACGGCCCGTTCGATGACAAACCCGGTTCGAGGTCCGGTGCGTGTTCAGCAATGGCAGGCATGGGCGTCATTATCCGCCCTCCCACGACAATCCACCGGCCCGGACCCGCTATCCGCCGGTGTTACCCCTTCACCTCGACCTGCTTCTCGCCCTCGAGGAGGTAGATGCCCGTGAGGTAGCCGTTCTCGAACATCTCGCCGACCTTCAGCTTGCCGGCGAAGGTGATGGGCACGTCCATCAGCGGTTTCACGCCGGCGCCGGCCATCTTGACCACGACCCACTCGTTGATCCGCGGCATCATGCCGTAGCAGCACATCATCGGGTCCTTCACGAGGAGGAACTCCTTCACGAGGCCGCCGTCCATCTTCACCGGGAGCATGAAGCCGGTCACGGCCACGGGCTGGTCGTTGAGCTTCTTGATGCGCTCGGGGATCTGCTTGTCGCCCTCGGAGGGCTGCGGGTTGCCCGAGGCGTCGTAGCCGGGCGGCTCGAAGTTGAACGAGGCCAGCTTGTCGAAGCCGACAAGCAGGAAGCCGCCGTCGATCTTCTTCGCCTCGGCCTCGCCGGTGGAGGTCGAGACGGGCCGCCGGCCGGAACCGCCGCCGGTGGACTCGAGGGTGGCCGCGTTCAGGGCGGCGAACAGCAGGTTCGGGCCGGTGGCGTCCGGGTTGACGGCGCCGCGCGGACCGCAGCAGAGCGTGTGGTCGGTCAACGCCGGGTTGAGGGCCGGGTTCGCGCCGGGGTTGAGCCAGTCCCATTGCGCGGCCGCGGGCCCGGCCAGCAGCAACAGCGCCGCGACGGCGGTCGCGGTGCGCTCAGGGCGTGTGGCGGGTGCGGGGATGCTTTTCATGGTCGGCGGCGCGCGCATCCACCTGTTTCCAGGCGAAGCGCACGTTGGTGAATGTGGTGCCGCGGAAGGTAACGCTCTGCACCGTGGCGTCAAAGGGAATGCTGCCCTGCAGCCACTCCGCCGTGCCCTCGAACTGGGCCGTGTCGCCCACCGTCTCGCCAGTGGCGGGATTGGCGACGGCCTTGAGGACGAGCGTCGTCCCGATGTCGCCCCGCATGATGGACAGCTCGATCTGCGGCTGGGCCAGGCGCACGAAATTTTCCGCGTGGCCGTCGAGCGCGTAGGCGGTCAGTTTGCCGGCCACGGGATCGCGGACGAATTCGAGATTGTATTGGTGCGCGCCGATCTCGACGAGTTGGCCGCCGTGCGGCGCGGCGTGGCTGTGGCCGCCCGACGGGGCCGCACGGGGCGCGTGTTCGTCGTTTTTCCGGCCGCAACCGGCGAGCAGCAGGGGCAACACGAGGGCAAGACGGGGAAGGATGTTTTTCATGGTTTCAGGAAATGGGTGCGCCCGGCCGGGACAACAAGTCGTCACGAGACGGGCGCGATGGTCTCGGCCACGGGCACGCGGTAGGCCTTGACGGCGGGCACGGTGCCGCCGAGCACGGCGAGCGCCGTCAGCACGGCCGGCGCCCACCAGAAGACGTCGTTCCAGCGCAGCGGCTCGAGCACGACGCCGGTCTGCGCCTGGATGAGGGCGGCGATGCCGGCCGACAGCCCCGCGAACACCGCGAAGCCCGCCAGCGAGCCCAGCAGGCCGATGGCCGCGGCCTCGCCGATGACGGCGCCGAAGACCGTGCGCCGCCGCGCCCCGAGGGCGCGCAGGATGGCGAGGTCGCGCGCCCGCGCGCTCATCGAGCTGTAGATGCCGACGAGCACCGAGCCGGCCGCCACGACGGCGACGAGCCACGCGATGAGCGTGAGCACGCGGTCGAACCAGCCGATCTTGTTGAACAGGTCGGCCACGATGGCGCCGATGGGATAGGCGAAGGTCAGGCGGTTGCCCTGCTTGTTGATCATCGTGTCGAGCATGAGCCCGGCGGTGGGCGCCCGCAGCTGGATGAGCACGGCGCTCACGTCGGCCGCGGCGCGCGGGTCGTGCCCGCCCATCGTCTGCACGCCCTGCAGCGGGATCCAGAGGACGCGGTCGACGGGCGAGTTGGTCGGCGCGAGGATGCCGGCGACGGTGAACACCTCCTCGTGCTGCGCCCGCGGGTCGAAGGCGAGGCCGTGATACGGCGAGAACGTGTCGCCGACCTTCCAGCCGAGCTGCCGCGCCGCGAAGGACCCGACCACCGCCTCGCGCGCGTCCGCCTTGAAGAGCTGCCCGGCGGCGAAGGCGTATTTTTTCCCGGGCAGATACTCGACGTCGAAGAACTGCGGCGTCGTGCCGACGATGCGCCAGCCGCGGTAGTTGTCGCCGACGGCGATGGGCACGGCGGCCTTGATGGCGGGGCCCACCATGGGGTTGCGGCGCACGGCGTCGAGGTCCTGCGGGTTGAGGTTCCCGGGGGAGGCCTCGAGGTGGAAGATGGCGTTGAGGACGAGCTGGAGCTTGGAGCCGCGCGCGCCGAGCACGGCGTCGTAGCCGGAATTGGTCGCGGCGAACACCGCCTGCGCCTGCGTCTTCACCACCCAGACCGTCAGCAGCAGCCCGGCGGCGAGCGCGATGCCGCCCGCGGTCACGAGCGTGGAGAGCGCGTGCTGGCGGAGGCTGCGGTAGATGAGGTTGAAAATCATGGTTTCAACACGAAGTTCGCAAAGAGCGCGAAGAGGTGGACCGGCCGGTGTGATTCATCGTGGCGGGACTTTGCGGGCTTTGCGTCCTTGGTGTGAATTTCAGGTCGTTTGCAGCGCGCGGTTGAGCGCGGCGAAATCCCGGACGTTCTCGAATTGCGCGAGCACGGCCTCGTCGTGGCTGACGAGGAGCAGGGCGGCGCCCTCCTCGCGGCAGACCTCGCGGATGAGCGCGAGCGCCTCACGGGCGTTGCGCGTATCGAGGTTGCCGGTGGGCTCGTCGGCCAGCACGAGCTTGGGCCGGTGCGCGAGCGCGCGGGCCACGGCCACGCGCTGCTGCTGGCCGGTCGAGAGCTGGCGGGGGAAATGCGCGAGCTTGTCGGCGAGGCCGACGCGCTTGAGCAGCGCCCCGGCGCGGGCGGGATCCACGCCGCGGCCGAAGGCCATGCCGAGCTCGACGTTCTCGAGCACGGTGTGGCCCTGGAGCAGGTTGAAGGTCTGGAAGATGTAGCCGATGGCCTCGGCGCGCACGCGGTCGCGCGCGGCCTCGCCGAGCGCGGTCAGCTCGCGGCCGTCGAGGGTGATGCTCCCGGCGTCGGCGGCGAGGATGCCGGCGATGAGGTGCAGGAACGTGGTCTTGCCGGAGCCGCTTTCGCCGCGCAGGGCCCGCTGCTCCCCCGCCCCGAGCGCGAACTCCGCCACGTCCACCACGCGGTGCGGCGAGCCGTCCGGGCGGCGGTAGGTCTTGGCCAAGTCCTTGATGGTGAGCAGCGGCATCGGTCCGGGATTAAGGGGCAAGGCAGCGAGGATTAAGCCCGCTAACAGGTCAACGCTGCGGGAGATTTTTCCAGAGAAAAAACTGGCTTCGTCATAAGGCGGTTGCCAAGTTCGCCGGCTTCACAAACCCCCGTTCCTCAACCCTGTTATGTTGACCCGGCACACCACCACCAAACTGGGCGTCCTGCTTCTCACGCTGGCAGCGCTCGCCACCCCGGCCCTCGCCGGCGATGCGAACATCCGCATCCCCGACCTGAACGCCATCAACTTCAACGTGTTCGGCAACGCCGTCAACGGCCACACGTTGCTCTACCTCTCCATCTTCGCCTGCCTCGTCGGCGCCGCCTTCGGCCTCGTCGAGTATTTCAAGGTGCGGAACCTCCCTGTGCATGACTCCATGCGCGCGGTCTCCGACATCATCTGGGAGACCTGCAAGACCTACCTGCTCACCCAGGGCAAGTTCCTCGCCATCATCGGCGCCCTCATGGCGGTGTGCATCGCGTATTACTGCTTCGGCTCGCTCGGCCGCGACGCGGTCACGCACCAGATCGACTACGCGCGCGGCAGCAGCCTCTTCGTCATGGTGCTCGCCTTCACCGTGCTCGGCATCCTCGGCTCCTACGGCGTGGCCTGGTTCGGCATCCTCATCAACACCCGCGCCAACAGCCGCGCGTCCTTCGCCGCCCTCGCCGGCAAGCCCCTCGCCGTCGTCCAGATCCCGCTCCAGGCCGGCATGTCCGTCGGCCTCATGCTCGTCTCCGTCGAGCTGCTCGTCATGACCGGCATCCTCCTCTGGGTGCCGCCCGCGCTCGTCGGCGTGTGCTTCCTCGGCTTCGCCATCGGCGAGTCCCTCGGCGCCTCCATCCTCCGCATCTGCGGCGGCATCTTCACCAAGATCGCCGACATCGGCTCCGACCTGATGAAGATCGTCTTCAAGCTCCCCGAGGACGACCCCAAGAACCCCGGCGTCATCGCCGACTGCACCGGGGACAACGCCGGCGACTCCGTCGGGCCCTCGGCCGACGGCTTCGAGACCTACGGCGTCACGGGCGTCGCGCTCGTCACCTTCCTCGCCATCGCCCTCACCGGCAGCGAATACGCCGTGCTCTGCGGCAAGCTCATCGTGTGGCTCTTCGTCATGCGCGCGCTGATGGTCTTCACCTCGCTCATCTCCTACTGGCTGAACAACACCATCACGAACACCAAGTATGGCCTGCGCGACGACTTCGACTTCGAGCAGCCGCTGACCAACCTCGTGTTCATCACCTCGGGCGTCTCCATCGCGTTCACCTACGCCGCCAGCTACGTCCTCCTCTCCAGCCTCACCATCACGCACGGCGGCGTCGAGCAGGTCTTCCCCAACCTCTGGTGGATCCTCTCGACCGTCATCTCCTGCGGCACGGTGGCCGGCGCGCTCATCCCCGAGTTCACCAAGATCTTCACCAGCCCGCACTCGAAGCACGTGCAGGAGGTCGTCACGGCCTCCCGCCACGGCGGCGCCTCGCTCAACATCCTCTCCGGCCTCGTCGCGGGCAACTTCTCCTCGTTCTGGAAGGGCCTGCTCATCCTCGCCCTCATGTTCGCGGCCCACCTCGTCGGCCAGCACCCCGAGTTCGTCGCCATCATGCCGGCGTCCCTCGCCTTCGCCGCGCCCATCTTCGCCTTCGGCCTCGTCGCCTTCGGCTTCCTCGGCATGGGCCCCGTCACCATCGCCGTCGACTCCTTCGGCCCGGTGACCGACAACGCCCAGTCCGTCTACGAGCTCTCGCAGATCGAGGGCCGCCCCGGCATCGTCGAGGATATCAAGTCCAAGTTCGGCTTCACCCCCGTCTTCGCGAAGGCCAAATACTTCCTCGAGAAGTGCGACGGCGCGGGCAACACCTTCAAGGCCACCGCCAAGCCCGTGCTCATCGGCACCGCCGTCGTCG
>CAZMFB010000037.1:0-7317 GCA_964565475.1 uncultured Opitutaceae bacterium
GACCCTCCCATGTCGAAGAAGACCGCCAGCCGGAAACCGAGGGCGCCCCGCGTGCTGCGCGGCACCGTCTACGTGACGCGGCAGGTGCATTTCAACTCGGCGCACCGGCTCTACAACCCGACCAAGAGCCTCGCCTGGAACCGGCGGCAATACGGCCTCTGCACCAACCCCCACTGGCACGGCCACAACTACGTGCTCGAGGTCACCGTGCGCGGCGAACCCGACCCGGTCACCGGCTATGTCATCGACCTCGGTGAGCTGAAGCGCATCCTCCACACGGCCGTCGTCGATCCGTGCGACCACCGCAACCTCAACGACGAGGTGCCCTTCCTGCGCGGCATCATCCCGTCCACCGAGAACCTCGCCATCGCGTTCTGGCAGCAGATCGCCCCGCACATCCGCGGCGGCACGCTCCACAACGTCCGTCTCTACGAGACCCCGCGCAACTTCGTGGACTTCCGCGGGCCCGACCCCACTTGAAATTTGCGGCCAGCTAACCCCGACCCCGGGGCTACGGTTATCGTCCCAACCGCCTGGCCGTCCGACCCAAAAACGGCATGAGCAAATCCAAACCGATGTATCTGCACCGTTCTGCCGACGGTGCGCCCGCCCGCGTCCGGCGCGGCTACGACGCCAAGTTCCGCTCGTCGCCCGCCTACCGCGCCACGCTGCCCGACATGATGGAGGCCGCGCATGACGCCATCCAGGGCGCGAACGTGCCCATCCAGCAGGTGGGCATCCATAATTTCCGCCTGCCCCTGCGTTACCGCACCAAGGCCGGCAAGATCGTGACGCTCGAGACCAGCGTGACCGGCACCGTGTCGCTCGAGGCCGAGCTGAAGGGCATCAACATGAGCCGCATCATGCGCTCGTTCTACGAGCACAAGGACGGCGTCACCACCGGCGAGTGGATGGGCAAGATCCTGAAAAGCTACCTGCGCAACGTGGACACGAAGGACGCCCGTCTGAAGGTGAAGTTCTCCTATCCGATGCTCCGGCCCAGCCTGCGCAGCGGGCTCGAGGGCTGGCAGTATTACGAGACGGCCTTCGAGGGCGTGATGACGCACGAAGGCCGCTACCGGCGCTTCATCCACTTCGATTTCGTCTACTCGTCGGCCTGCCCCTGCTCGGCCGAACTGTCCGAGCACGCCCGCGACCGGCGCGGCGCCTACACCGTGCCCCACTCGCAGCGCAGCAAGGCCCGCATCACCCTGGAGGAAACCGAGGGGAAGAAGATCTGGATCGAGGACATTCATGCCCACTGCCTGCGCGCCCTGCAGACCGAGACGCAGGTGATGGTGAAACGCGAGGACGAGCAGGCCTTCGCCGAACTGAACGGCGCCTACCTCAAGTTCGTCGAGGACGCCGCGCGCCTGCTCTACAAGGAATTCGACGCCGACCGCCGCATCCGCGACTTCCGCATCGCCTGCTCGCACCTCGAGTCGCTGCACTCGCACGATGCCGTGAGCGTGATCTGCAAGGGCGTGAAGGGCGGCTTCACCGCCGACTTCATGGATTTCGGGTCGTTGCTATGCTGAGGAAAATTTTCCGCGGATGACGCGGAGTAACGCGGATAAAGACACCCCCCTATGATTCACGAGAAGCTAAGCGGGGAGATCATCGGGGCGGCCATGGCGGTGCTAAATGAGCTTGGGCCAGGGCTAGATGAGAAACTCTACGAGCGCGCCCTCGTGATCGAGTTGCGGAAACGCGGCCACAAGGTCGACCAGCAGAAGTCGTTTCCCGTCCATTATTCCGGTGAATTGTTCGGAACATTGGTCCCGGACACGATCGTCGACGGACTGGTGATTGCCGATCCCAAGGTCACCGAGTCCTTTACCGAAACCCATGTCCGGCAGATGATCGGCTATCTCGCCATCACCAAGCTCCAGCTTGCCCTTCTGCTGAATTTCAAGCACGCAAAGCTGCAATGGAAGCGAATCGTCCGTGAGCAACATGAGTAATCCGCGCTCATCCGCGCCATCCGCGGGGAAAAGCAAGCCCGTCATCGTCATCACCGGCGCGTCGCAGGGCATCGGCGCGGCCATCGCCAAGGCCTTCGCCCGGGAGACCAGGGGCGCGCGGCTCGCGCTGGTGGCCCGCAACGAGAAGAACCTGCGCGCGGTGGCCAAGGCCTGCACGAAACTGGGCGCGACGGCGGAGGACTTTCCCTGCGACGTGGCCGACGCCGCCGCGGTCGCCGCGATGGCCCGCGCCGTCCTGAAACGGTTCGGCCCGCCCGACGTGCTCGTGAACAACGCCGGCAAGTTCCTCGGCGCGCCCTTCCTCGAGATGACGGCGGGAATGTTCGACGCGCAGATCGCCGACAATCTCCGCAGCATGTTCCTCGTCTCGCGCGCCTTCGTCCCCGCGATGGTCAAGCGCCGGCGCGGCGACGTGTTCAACATGTCCTCCATCGCGGGCCTTCAGGCCTACGGCGGAGGGACGGCGTATTGCGCCGCGAAGTTCGGCGTCACGGGCCTGACCAAGGTCATGCGCGCCGAGCTGAAGGACAAGGGTGTGCGCGTCTGCGGCGTCTATCCCGGCGCGGTGTGGACCCCGTCGTGGGAGAAGAGCGGTTTTTCCGGCGAGAGGATGATGCGCGCCGAGGACATTGCGCAGGCCATCGTCAGCGTGTGGAAACTCGGCCGCGCCACCGTCGTCGAGGACATCGTGCTCCGCCCGCTGTGGGGCGACATCGGCTGACTTGCCTCGGAGGCACGGACCGGCACAACTGCGGGCATGCCGACTTCCCGCCCGACCGTGCTCATCGTCGAGGACGAGCGCGCCATTGCCGACACGCTGGTCTACGCGCTGCGCACCGACGGTTTCGAGCCGGTGTGGAAAACCACCGGACGCGAGGCGCTGGCGGTGCTGGCGGCACAGCCGATCGCGCTCGTCGTGCTCGATGTCGGCCTGCCGGACATGAGCGGCCTTGAGGTCTGCCGCGAACTGCGCAAGCGGCACGAAACGCCGGTGATATTCCTGACCGCGCGCAGCGCCGAAGTGGACAAGATCGTGGGGCTCGAGCTCGGGGCCGACGACTACGTGGCCAAGCCGTTCAGCCCGCGCGAGGTCACGGCCCGCGTGCGTGCCGTGCTGCGCCGCGGCCAGGTCAGACGCGGAGAGGACACCAAGCCGGCGGGGGCCTGGACCCATGACGCCCAGCGCTGCCGCATCAGCTACCGGGGTCATCCGCTCGACCTGACGCGCAACGAATACCGGCTGCTCGCCGCACTCGTGGTTGCGCCGGGCCTGGTGTTCAGTCGCGACCAGCTCATGCACGCGGCGTGGGACGACCCCGGGGCCGCGCTCGACCGCACGGTGGACGCGCACATCAAGCTGTTGCGGGCCAAGCTCCGCGCCGTCGCGCCGGAGGCTGACCCGATCGTCACGCACCGCGGGTTGGGCTATTCGCTGCGCGAGGAGACGTGAGAATCCGCACGGCCATCTTCGCGGTCTATGTCGGCGCCTCCGCCGTCGGCTTTGCCACCGTGATGGCGCTGGTGCTGCGCGACGTGCGGCTGCGCTATGTCGAGTCGATGCGGCGCACGCTCGGCGACACGGCATCCTATCTGGCCGCCTCGGCCACGCCCGCCGTTGCGGGCGAGAACTGGGTGCAGAAGCTGCGCCACCTGCCGCCGGGCACGGAGGTGCTGCGGGTCTTCGCCTGCGATGCGAACGACCGGGTCGTCTTTGACAGCGCGGGCCGAGATGTCGGCCAGACCTACGTCCGCACGATGTTCGGTGGCGGCCGGCTGGCCTCCGAGAATTACTCCGTGCCCAACGTCGCCGAGGTCGGCAACGAACTGAGGGTGTTCGCGCCGGTGCGTTTCCGCGAAGAGCTGGTCGGCTGGGTCGGCGTCGGCCGGCCGCTGGCGACGGTGGCCGACGGCATCCGGCAGGCGCGATGGCGGCTGGGGTGGATGGCCGGGGCGGTCGCCCTCGTGATGGTCGCCGCCGGCTGGTGGATCGCGGCGCGGCTGACGCACTCGCTGGAGCGCCTGACCGCCTATGCCGAGGGCGTGCGTGACGGGCGCGCAGTGGCGCCGCCGCAATCGCGCGCGCAGGAGATCGCGGCGCTGGGCCGGGCCTTCGAGGAGATGCGGCAGGCGCTGGAGGGGCGGCAGCACGCCGAGCGCTACACCCGCGCGCTGGCGCACGAGGTCAAGGCGCCGCTGGCCGCCATCCGCGGCGCGGCGGAGCTGCTCGACGAAAACATGCCGGAGGAGCAACGGCGGAAATTCCTGGAAAACATCCGGGGCGAGTCGGCGCGCATCCAGCGCATCGTGGAGCGGTTGCTCGAGCTGAGCGCGGTCGAGTCGCGTCGCGTGCTCGCCGCGCGCGAGGCTCTGGCCGCGGATGAGGTGCTGGGCGAAGCGGCGCGGGCGCTGGGACCGGCCCATGCCGCGGCCCGGGTGGAATTGAAACTGGCGGCGCCGTGCGGCGCGCGGGTGGCGGGCGACCGCTACCTGTTGGCGCAGGCGCTGGGCAATCTGCTGCAAAACGCCGCCGAGTTCGCGCCGGCCGGATCGGTCGTGACGGCGGGCGCGTTGCGGCACGACGGCCGGGTGGAATTCTTTGTCGAGGACCAGGGCCCCGGTGTGCCCGCTTACGCGCTGCCGCAGGTGTTCGACCGGTTCTACTCGCTGCCGCGGCCGGGCACGGAACGGAAGAGCACGGGCATCGGACTCAGCCTCGTGCGCGAAATCGCGCACCTGCATGGCGGCGAGGCCGGGCTGGAGAACCGCGCTTCCGGTGGGGCCCGCGCGACGTTGCGGGTGCCAGAAAGCTCCTGATTTTGAACACAGAGAACACAGAGAACACAGAGAGCGCAGAGGCCATCTCTGTGCCCTCCGCGGCCTCTGTGTTAATGGAATGGGTTACCCGCGATTTCACGCTGCCTTCATCATGCCTTCACGGAGGACTGGCAGAGTGGGGGCGTGGAAACACCGGAACCTCCCCGTCTCGACTTCGCCCTCGCCCTGACCCGGCTGGGCCGCCGCCTCAACGTGACGCTGAACCTGCTCTTCATCGTCGGGCTGCTGCTGGTCCTGCAGGTGCCGCTCCTGCTGGTGAACGAACTGCGGCAGGAGCGGGCGAAGCAGCGCGGGCTGCCCGAGATCGAGCAGCTGGCTGCGGCGGAGGGCACAGCGGCGGCCGAGGGCTACCGGATGGTGGAGCGGGCGCTCAAATACAGCCCGCTCGTGCTGGCGCTGGTCTTCACGGCGTTCTTCCTGTTCGAGACGCTGACCGCACTGCGGCTGCACATGATCCACTATGCGCTCGTCGGCGCGGCGCTGTGCCTGTTCTACCTCGCGCTGCTGGCGCTGGGCGAGGTGCTGCCGCCGGGAGCGGCCTACGCGGGCGCGGCGCTGGCCTCCTCGCTGCTGATCGTGCTGTATTGTGTCTCCATCCTGAAGAGCGCGGCGCGGGCCGGCCTCGTGGCGGGGCTGCTGGCCGCGGAGCACGGCGTGCTCTTCGTGATTCTGCGGATGGAGCACTACGCGCTGCTCGCGGGCACGGCGGCGCTGTTCGTGGCGCTCGGCGCCGTGATGTTCTTCACCCGCAACGTGGATTGGTTCGCGCAGGGCGCGGGGAAGGAGCAACGGGCCTGACGGCCGCGACTCCAAATCGCGGTTGAATCCCGCCACTGCAAATGGCGGGCCGGCCGGCGGTCACTCCAAATGACCGCCGCGCCGTGCTCGTGCGACGAAAAAGCGCCGCAGCCAGATCAGATAGACCAAGTAGAAAGCCGGGCCGATGGCGAACAGCACAGTCGAGAAACCTCCGTGCATCAAGGGACTGGCTTCGAGGATCTGCAGATCTGAATCCGGGAGCCCGCTCATACGGTAGTATTCAATCAGCCCGCCATCGCGAAGGGTCATCCAAAATGAAACGACAAATACGGGCATAGCTACCAGCGTGCCGATCCACGCGCGGATACTTCGGTGGTAGAATCCAAAGGCGGCCCAGCCCATGAGCGCTGCCATCGAAATCCACAAGAGACGGGCGGCCAAGTTGGTCACAAAGAACCCGAAGAGTGGAAACACGGATCCAAACCCCGGAAGTAACGCGTTGATTACTGAATAAGCGGCTCCGACGCCCAGCATAAGAATCATCGGAAGCAGCCCAGTCGGCACACGGTCGGTCCAGCGTTCGACGGGGTCGCGAGCCTCGCAGGTCCGAATGACATGCGGGCTGCCATAGAACCGGATCAAGAGGACAGGGATTAGCACATACATGGCCCCGCCGATCCCGATTGTCATGATCTGGCTGACGAGGATCACGCCAGGTGGCACTTCAACACCTTGGGCCGCGAAGGACTTTTCCAGTTCGCGAGTTATGGCGCCCAACAGGGGCAGGCTGGCCAAACCGGCGCAGAGCCCGATCCAACCCAACGCATACCAGATGCTCCGGGCCCACCTGCACGCCCGGTAGGAGCCAATTCCGAGAATAATCGTGGTTACTCCGAACCCGACCATCCCTATCGCGCCGGTCAGCGCGAGCATTGTGCTTGGTGAACCGGCTGCATTTGCGGGAGCAATTTTCGTCGCAAGGAGTGACACAGGAGCCATCAGGGTATAGCCCACGCCGATGAGAATCTGGAGCACCCCCATCGCCGTCAGTCCGGCGCGTCGATCCTTGTAGTCAGAAAGCAGTGGCGGCTCGTCGGTCACGGTTCAAAGCAGGGTCCGATACACGGACTTCAGTCCGAAGGCGTAGGGTTTCTGGTGATTCTTGGAGAAGCTCGGGTGGGCGGATGTTGGCGCCGTGGAGACGGCGGGGTTCGGCGACCCCGCCCTACAGAAGCGATTGCTGGGCGTCAGAGGCGGGCTTGAGACCGACGGCGGCGTAGCCCTTGGGGGTGAGGAGGCGGCCCTGGGCGGTGCGGGCGAGGTAGCCTTCCTGGATGAGGAAGGGCTCGTGGACCTCCTCGAGGGTGTCGGCTTCCTCGCCGACGGCGATGGCGATGGTGCCGAGGCCGACGGGGCCGCCCTTGTAGTTTCCGGCCATGAGGCGGAGGACGCGCTTGTCCATCTCGTCGAGGCCGGCGGCGTCGATTTCCAGGAGTTCGAGCGCGGCGGCGGCGACGGGCTGGGTGATCCTGCCCCTGGCCTTCTCCTGCGCGTAGTCGCGGACGAAGTTGACGAGGTTGTTGGCGATGCGGGGCGTGCCGCGGGCGCGGGTGGCGATCTCGCGGGCGCCGCCGTCGTCGAGATCAACCTTGAGCAGGCCGCAGGAGCGGCGGACGATGCCCTCGAGGGTGGGGCGGTCGTAGTAGTCGAGCCGGGTGTTGAGGGTGAAGCGGGAGCG
>CAZMFB010000038.1:0-1719 GCA_964565475.1 uncultured Opitutaceae bacterium
GTCATCGAACACTACGAGACGCTGATACGTCTGCTCGCCCCGAAGTGGCGCGTCGTCTGCTTCGATTTTCCCGGCTTCGGCCACTCGCTGCCGTCGCCGCGCTACACGCACTCGCTCGACGACGGCGCGGAGGCCGTGCTCGCCGTGCTGGACGCGCTGGGCATCCGGCAGGCAACGCTGGCCTTCAGTTGCGCAAACGGATTCTACGCCCTCCGCACCGCGCAGGTGGCGCCGCAGCGCATCACCCGCATTGTCCTTTCCCAGACCCCATCGATGACGGCCATGCATGCTTGGAAACGACGTGTGATTCCCTGGCCCGTCAGCCTACCCGTCATCGGCCAGGCGGGATTCTGGCTGGTCCGGAGAGGGTCCGCCCACGGATGGTATGACTCCGCGCTCCCGCAATACACCCCGCGCCAGCCATTCCGCAGCATCGCGGGGCGCGCCTTCGACCACGGCGCGTGCTGGTGCCTCGCTGGTATCACCCAAGGTTTGGCCCGCGAGAACGTGCATGCCCTGCGCGGAACTCGCACTCCTTGCACGTTGATCTGGGGGCCCAAGGACCGTTCGCACCGGCACACCGACCCCGAATCCCTGCGCGAGATCGTGCCTCACGCCGAAGTCATCCGTTTCGCCGACTGCGGCCACTTCCCGGACCTCGAACAACCGGAGCGCTTCGCGGAGCTTCTCGCCGCCCTCCCCAAATCCCTTGTCGATGCGCCTCGCCATGAATAGGCACTGCGCCATGAACGAAAGGCCATCCCACCAGCTCGCGCGCAACTTTGCGCGAACCACCTCTTGGGCGGTCTACTTCGCCTTCGTTGCATTCGCTCTCGCCGTCAACTGGCACGATCACCTGCTGCGCTTCGACACCCCGCACGCCATCGGTAAGGTCCTAGTATGGGCTCTGTTCCTTGGATTCACCGGCTACACCATGCTCTGCAGTTCACGGGAGAATCTCTTCGCCGGATTCCGGGTCGTGCTGGGCCGGCACTGGGGACGCCAGGTGCTGACTGACCTCTGCATCGGCCTCCTGCTGCCCTGTGCCATCATCTATCTCCACAGCGGCTCGGTGCTTGTCCTGCTGCTCTGGCTCGCGCCCATCCTCGCGTTCGCCAACCTCGCCACCCTGCTCTACTTCGCCATCCACTACGACTCGCTCGTGGCGCGGTTTCTCGGCTGAACCAGAAGCTGGCCCACCGCTGCGATGGCCGCGCGCTCACGCGCCGCCCAGTCGCCGCGGATCCAGACGTAGGACAGGCTGCGCCGCTCCAGAGCGCCGTGCCAGATGCGGAGGCACTTGCGGCGGTCTTCTTCGTCGGGGAAACAGCGCTGCGGGTCCGGTGTGAACGGCGCGTCGATGTCGCACAGCAGGTAGAGCGCGTAATTCCGACAGCGTTTCTCCGCACCGCGGCGCAGCTCGTCGGGGGTGGTTCCGTAAAGCAGGTCGCTCCACAGCATCGTCGTGAGCGCGTCGGTGTCGCAGATCACGAGCCCCGGCCGAGTGTCATCTATTATATTACACTTGGAAACAGCCTCGTCCTCGCGCCGCCACTGTTCCTTCGCGATCGGCAGCATGTCCTCCAGACCGAGTGCGCCCTGCGCGTCCCAGCGCTCGCGGGCGTATTCCTCAACCAGCGGCGCGTGAAAATGCGCGGCCAGCCTGCGGGCCAACTCCGTCTTGCCGGTGGATTCCGGGCCGAACACCGCGATGCGCTT
>CAZMFB010000038.1:1819-5639 GCA_964565475.1 uncultured Opitutaceae bacterium
TCATGCCTTCTGGCGGTCCGCCTCCGCGATGTAGGCCTCCATCGCCTCACGCGTGAGCGTGTGCACCGCGGCGCAACGCGGGCATTGCACCCGGATCAGCTCTTCCTGGCCAAACAACCCCTCCGCATCGCTCCGGTAGGCCGGGGCGATGACCCCGAGGATCTTCTCCTGCGTGCAGCCGCAGGCCCAGCGGTAGGCGCGCCGTTCGATCAGCGTCAGGGTCTCGGTCTGCGCGAGGTTGAGCACGCCCTCCCCGGTGATGCCCTGGAACCACGGCAGGTCACAATCCGGGTGCGCGACCAGCAGCGCATGCTCGTCCTTGCCGAGCTCGAAGTAGCGCGCGGGACGCTGCTCGCTGTCCCGGTAGAAGGTCTCGACCGCCCGGACCACGTCGGCCCCGTCGAATTGCACCACGCTGCGCCGCGCCTCGGCGCCGCGCCGGGGCACGGTGTCGCAATAAAAGACGTTGTGCGGGGCCTCCCTGACGTTGTCCGAAAAATAGCGGCCCACCACGGTGCTGTCCTCATTGTCGCCGACCAGGAAGAGGTTGGTGCGGGGTGACTGGAGGTTGATGGTCCACGCGATGTGCTCGAGGCGCGGCCGGGCCGCACAATGCAGCGTGAACAGGGCCAGCGCCTCCGCCAGCAGCCTCTCCCGGGCGGCATCCCGCGGTTGCACGTGGTCCTGCAGGTGCAGGAAGTAGTCGACGAACAGCGTGCCCAGCTCCCCCCGCACCAGCACGGCGTTGCGCCCGCGCACAAAGCTGACGCTCACCGCCGAGGCGGCCAGATAGGGCGCGAAGGAGGAGGATTCACTCACGCCGGGCAGGCTTGCCATCCGGTCGGCAAACGCAACGGCGCAATGCGCGGCCCGTGGCTCAGTTCGCCACGCGCTCGGACCGGATGACGCCCTTTTCCACGAGCTTCTTGATCTTCGGCTTGATGACGAAGGTGCAGTAGCCCTGGTCGGGGTTTTCCTTGAAGTAATTCTGGTGGTAGTCCTCCGCCGGGTAGAATTTCCCGAGCGGCGTGATCTCCGTGACGATGGGGTCGTCCCAGTTTTTCTGTGCCGCGGCCTTGGCGCGGAGGGCGGCCTGTTTCTGCTCTTCGTCGGCGAAGAAGATGGCCGAGCGGTATTGGTCGCCCTCGTCCGCGCCCTGGCGGTTGAGCGTGGTCGGGTCGTGCGACTCGAAGAAGACCTCGAGGATTTTCTCGAAACTGATGACGGCAGGATCGAACTCAATCCGCGCCACCTCGGCGTGCCCGGTGGTGCCCGTGCAGATCTGCTTGTAGGTCGGGTTGTCCACCCGGCCGCCGGTGTAGCCGCTGATGACCTTCTTCACCCCGGGCAGGCGCTCGAAGACGGCCTCCACGCACCAGAAGCAGCCGGCGCCGAGCGTGGCGGTTTGAGTCTTGGAGGGGGAGACGGGTTGGGCGGACATGGCGGAATCAGTGCTGGGAGCTGAAGTGGGTTGGGCGGACATGACTGACGTCAGCAGGAGAAAAGCGGTGGCGACACGGCGTGACATGCAGTTGGGAGATGGCTAGCCAGCTTTTATTCCGACGCAAGCCGGGCGAAACAATGAATGCGGAAAGCCGGAATACTGGAAGGCCACAATCCCACCATGTTCCTTCTTTCCGGCATTCCACATTCCCCTCATCCTGGCGGGACGATGGCAGAAGCCCGGCTCGACAAATGGCTCTGGAGCGTGCGCGTGTTCAAAACGCGCGCCGAGGCCACCGCGCAGTGCCGCAACGGCCGCGTGCAGGTGAACGGCCTCGACGCCAAGCCGGGGCGCGATGTCCACTCCGGCGAAGTCGTAACGGCCAGGGTCGGCATTGTCACACGCACTCTGAGGGTCATCGGCGTGCCACGCTCCCGCGTCGGCGCGAAGCAGTTGCCGGAATTCATGACCGATCTGACGCCCCCGGCCGAATACGAACGCGCCAAGCAGGCCAGTCTCGAGCACATGTTAGCGCGCGAACGCGGCAAGGGCCGCCCGACCAAGAAGGACCGCCGCGAGATGGGCCGTCTCTTCGGCTTCGAGTAAAGGGCCTTATTTCCGGCCCAATTCGTCGCGGTGGATGACGCCGCCCTTCATGACGAAGCGGACACGGGTGAGTTCGGCGATATCGTCGAGCGGATTCCCGGCCACGGCGATGAGGTCGGCGAGCTTTCCCTGCTCCAGCGTGCCGAGGCGGTCGGCCCAGCCCAGGATCTCGGCGTTGACGCTCGTGGCGGAGATGACGGCGTCCATGGGCTTTTCCCCGAGGCGGGCGCGCTCGAGGAATTCCATGGCGTTCTCACCGTGCGGGATGACGGCGGAATCGGTGGCGAAACCGATGGGGATGCCGGCGGCCACGGCGCGGCGGAAGCCGAGGTCCTTGATGTCGCTGATCATCCGTGAGCGCATGATCTCGGAATCGGGAATGCCGGCCTCGCGACCTTGCCGGGCGATGACCGTGCTGGTGTAGAGCGTGGGCACGTAGAAGGTCTTCCGGTTCGAGGCCTTGAGCAGGGCGATGGCCTCGTCGTCGAGGTAGGACCCGTGGTCGATGGTGCGGACCCCGGCCCGGATGGACGTCTTGATGCCGCCGATGCCGTGCGCATGCACCGCGACCTGCCGGCCCCAGCGGTTGGCCTCGGTGACGGCGGCGAGGATCTCCTCGTCGGAGAACTGCTGTGCGCCGGGGGCCTGCCCCTTGGAGAGCACGGCCCCGGTGGCGAGCAGCTTGATGAAATCGGCGCCGTGCTTGAAGTTCTTGCGCACCTGCTTGACGACCTCCTCCGGTGAGTCGGCGAGGTTGTCCACGCTCGGCACCTGCACGTAGGGCGAGAACTGGGAGGCGTCGCCCGCGCCGCCGGTGGAGGAAACATAGGCCCCGGCGACCATCATGCGGGGCCCGGGCACGGCACCGGAGTTGATGGCGTTCCGCAGCTCCACATCCACATAGGGCCAGGCCGTGCCCATGTCGCGCACCGTCGTGAAACCCGCCAGCAAGGTCACCCGGGCGTTGCGGGCGCCCCACAGCGCCGAAAAGGCCGGCGTGGTCTTGATGAGCTCATCCTCCCAATGCACGCCGTATCTCCCGCACAGGTGCGTGTGCAGGTCGATCAGGCCGGGCAGGATGGTCGCCCCACCCAGGTCGATCACCGTCGGGCCCGGCCGCGAGGCCAGCGATGTCCCAATCTCCGCGATGCGGTCGCCCGTGATGCGCACCATCACCGGGGCAATGACCCCACCCTTCCCGTCGAGGGCGCGGGCGGCACGGATGATGTAGCCCTCCGGATTGCCCCCTCCCTTCCCGGCCAGCTCGTCCTGCAGGCGCTTGAGCGCGGCAGCCGGATCCGTCTGGGCAAAGGAAAGCAGCGGCAGCAGGCCGGCCGCGAGCATGGAGAAGAAGCGGGGTTTCATGGGGTGCACCGGAGCAAACCAGCCCCCGGCCAAACCTCAAGACCGCGTCAGCTTGCGGTATTTGATGCGGTGCGGCTGGTCGGCATCCTTGCCCTTCCGGCGGTGGTAGTCCTCCATGTAGGCCGTGTAGTTGCCGGGAAACCAGTGCACATAGCTGTCGCCCTCGAAGGCCATGATGTGCGTGGCGATGCGGTCGAGGAACCACCGGTCGTGCGAGATGATGACGGCGCAGCCGGCGAAGTTCTCCAGGCCCTCCTCGAGCGCACGGATGGAGTTCACGTCGAGGTCGTTGGTGGGCTCGTCGAGCAGGATGAGGTTGGCGCCGCTCTTGAGCACACGGGCCAGGAGCACGCGGTTGCGCTCGCCGCCGGAGAGCACGCCGACCTTCTTCTGCTGGTCGGCGCC
>CAZMFB010000039.1:0-3370 GCA_964565475.1 uncultured Opitutaceae bacterium
GGCAACCGCGGCCACGGCGCAGGCCAGAAGGGGAAGACGGAGTAATTTCATAAGCTGGCAGCCAAGCGGAATCCCGGCCCAGGCCGCAAGCGCGGCGTGGCGAAAGGCACTTTCCCGTCGGTGAAAGGCGGCTTAACCGAGAATTCGGTCGATCTCAGCCGACTCCCTGTCAGCCAGCGGGGGCTGGGACAGCGCCCCGTGGAGATCGTCGATCTGCGTCACCCGGCTCGCGCCGATGAGCACGGTGGTGACTTCCGGCCGCCGCCAGATCCAGAGGATGGCGAGCTGGGCCAAGGTGCAGCCGCGGGCGCGCGCGATGGCGTCGAGCGCACGCACCTTGGCCAGCACATCGGGCGTGATGCGGTCGGGTCGCAGGAAACCCGCGGGCTTGCCCGCACGCGAGTCGGCGGGGATGCCGCCGAGGTAGCGGTTGCTCAGCAGGCCCTGCGCAAGGGGGGAAAACGGAATGCAGCCGACGCCGAGTTCGGCGAGCGCGGGTAGCAGGTCGGGCTCCACCCAACGGTTGAGCATGTTGTAGACCGGTTGGTGGATGAGCAGCGGCACGCCCATCTGCCGCAGCAACGCGGCGGCCTCGCGGGTGCGGGCGGTGTCGTAGCTGGAGATGCCGGCGTAGAGAGCGCGGCCGCTGCGGACGGCGTCGGCCAGCGCGCCCATCGTCTCCTCCAGCGGGGTGTCGGGATCCGGCCGGTGCGAGTAGAAGATGTCGACGTAGGCGAGCCCCATCCGCTTCAGGCTCTGGTCGAGCGAAGCCATCAGGTATTTGCGCGAGCCCCACTCGCCGTAGGGGCCCGGCCCCATGCGGTAGCCGGCCTTGGTCGAGATGATAAGCTCATCGCGGTGCGCGGTGAAATCCTCGCGCAGCAGTCGGCCGAAGTTCTCCTCGGCGCTGCCCGGCGGCGGACCGTAGTTGTTGGCGAGGTCGAAGTGCGTGCAGCCGAGGTCGAACGCGCGCCGCAGCATCGCGCGCTGGTTGTCGATCGGGTCCCCGTGGCCGAAGTTGTGCCACAGCCCGAGCGAAAGGCGCGGGAGCATCAGGCCGGAACGTCCGCAGCGCGCATAGCGCCCGGTTTCGTAGCGGTTCACGGCAGGGGTGTAGGGCGAGGACATCAGGACGACTCGCTCTACCTCAAAGCAACGTCGAACGGGGCGCCGGTCTTGGCCTTCACATCATCGAGACTCACCCCTGGGTGCAGCTCGGTCAGTCGCAGGCCGCCGCCGGGCTTCACCTCGAAGACGCAGAGGTCGGTGATGATCAGGTTCACCACGGCCTTGCCGGTGATGGGGAGCGTGCACTGCCTGAGGATCTTCGGGCTGCCGTCCTTGGCGCAGTGCTCCATCACGGCGACGACGCGCTTCACGCCGGCCACGAGGTCCATCGCGCCGCCGGGGCCCTTCACCATCTTGCCCGGGACCATCCAGTTCGCGATGTCGCCGTTGTCGGCCACCTCGAGCGCGCCGAGGATCGAGAGGTCGATGTGGCCGCCGCGGATCATCGCGAACGAGTCGGCGCTGGAGAAGAAGGCCGAGCCGGGGATGGTGGAGATTGTCTGCTTACCCGCGTTGATCAGGTCGGGGTCGACCTTGTCCTCGGCCGGGAACGGGCCGATGCCGAGCAGGCCGTTCTCGGACTGGAGGGTGACGTTCATGCCCTTGGGGATGAAGTTGGCGACGAGCGTGGGGATGCCGATGCCGAGGTTGACGTAGTAGCCGTCGCGCAACTCCTGTGCGGCGCGCTTCGCCATCAGCTCGCGGATGGGCGATTCCTTCTTCGAGGCGGCGGCGCCCTGCACGGTGCGGAACTCGATGCGCTTCTCGTATTTCGGGCCCTGGATGATGCGGTCGACGTAGATGCCGGGCGTGTGGATCTGGTCGGGCTCGAGCGAGCCGACCTCGACGAGTTCCTCAACCTCGGCGACGCAGACGGCGGCGCAGGTGGCGATCATGGGGTTGAAGTTCCGCGCGGTCTTGCGGAAGACGAGATTGCCGGACTTGTCGCCCTTCCACGCCTTGACCAGCGCGACCTCGGCGCGGATGCCGCGCTCGAGCACGTATTCCCTGCCGTCGAAGATTTTCGTCTCCTTGCCCTCAGCCAGCTTGGTCGAGAAGGCGGTGCGGGTGTAGAAGCCCGGGATGCCCGCGCCGCCCGCGCGGAGGCGCTCGGCCAGCGTGCCCTGCGGGATGAGCTCGAGCTCGAGTTCGCCGGCGAGCACCTGGCGCTCGAACTCCTTGTTCTCACCCACGTAGGAGGCCATGACCTTCTTGATCTGGCGCGTCTTGAGCAGGAGGCCCATGCCGAAGTCGTCCACGCCGGCGTTGTTGCCGACGATGGTGATGCCCTTCACGCCGCTGTCGCGCAGCGCGAGGATGAGGTTCTCCGGGATGCCGCAGAGGCCGAAGCCGCCGGCGGCGACCGTCATGTTGTCATGGAGGAGGCCGGCCAGCGCGGCCTCGGCGGAGGGGAAGACTTTGCTCATGGGAAAATGAAACCAACCACGAAGGACACGAAGCGCACGAAGTTTCAATCATCCGTTGCGCTGATGCGAAGATTTCGGCGCTGCGACGAGCGGCCCGAGGGTTTTGCGGAGGAGGATTTCGTCGTGGCCGGTGACGACGTAGTCGCGCAGGCGGCCGACTGTCTCGTAGCCGAGCCGCTTATAGAGGCGCTGCGCCCGGCGGTTGAACGACGAGACGCAGAGCAGGACATTGCGGTGTTTTTGGAAGATGCGTCGCTCGGCCCAGCGCAACGCCGCCGTGCCGAGACCGCGTCCGCGAAACTCCGGCGCGACGCCGATGGTCTGGATGTAGCCGCCGAGCGGACCCTTGAGGTCGAGGATGAGGAAGCCCGCCCGTTCGCCGCGATGCGTGATGAGATGGTATTCCTTCTTCGGGTTGCTGAGCGACTTGGTGGCCGTCGCATGGGTGCGCCGCAGGGTGATCCACGGCTCGGATGAAGCCATCAGCCGAGCCGCCCACGCGCGGTCGGCTTTCGAGCGCAGTGGGCGAATAGTGGTTTTGCGAATCTGGCTCATGCCGCGCGCTGGAGAGTTTCTATTACCACGGATAGCACGGATATGGGCTGATTGCTCGGATCACTGATCCGTGAAATCCGAATTCATCCGTGCGATCCGTGGTGATGAAGACGTCCGAAAGCATCACACCAGTTCGATGCAGGCGGCGAGGCCTTCGCCACCGCCGATGCAGATGGCGGCGAGGCCGCGCTTGAGGCCGCGTTCCTGCAGGGCGTGGATCAGCGTGACGAGGATGCGGGCGCCGGAGCAGCCGATGGGGTGGCCAAGCGAGATGGCGCCGCCGCGGACGTTGAGCCGGTCGTGCGGCACGCCGAGTTCCT